>VXSG01000095.1 GCA_009838075.1 Boseongicola sp. SB0665_bin_10
CCCGTCCGTCTGCTGGCCGTCCGCGAGATCAGCGATAGCGTGGGAAAGTCCTGCCTTGGTCACGGGGCGAGTGCCGTTCATGCCAGGCACTCATTCAGACCCAGACCACAGCGAACGTTGGCGGCAGGTCACAAGTTTCCGAACCCTGCCAGCGGCAGCAAAGTCCAGCGGAAGAGGTTTCGAGCCGCTCTTCGGCGATGTTCGGATCCGGCGGCAGGGCAAGATGCACTGTTTGCATGTCGCTCTCACGAACCTCAATTGTCATCGAGTCCGGAATCGAACTGCACGATTCACCACAGTGGTAGACTTGGGCCTGAAAGAAAGGGGCTCACTAAACTAGCCAAAGTCTCTTGATGCCGCCCTAGCATTCGGCCGAGGCCGCGGCAAAGGCGCCGCGGCCGGCATGGGCAACAGGATCCGACGATGGGGACGGGAACGATCCGCTACGGCGCGGAGTGTCCGCGACGGACGCCGGATCCGTCCCTCAGGCGCGGAGCGTCAGCTGTGCCGGCACGAGACAGGAGACATCGGCCGGCACGGACCGCAGAGGTCTCGCCACAACAAGATCACGACGAGCCGAAAGACAATGGGAGCCGTACAATGGGAAAGAGAACGATTCTGTCAACAGCGCGGCGAACCGCCATGATCCCGCCCTTTTAAGTCTCCGTCGACAGTCTTGACGAGCAAGGGTGCAAAGATGCGTTTCGTTCGCTGCCTGCCAATCCCTTATCGTTTCGGAGATCTCGGCAATTCGAAGGATGCCACTGCGTTGCTCGTGGTCGGCAATTGGGTCCGACTGCCCGATCAGCGTCGACATTCGACCACCCTTTTCGAACGGCTCCTTTGAGGCCTGTTGACAAGCGACATTCTGGCCATGGACGGGCGTGCCCGGCGTCCAGGTGATGGCCGACGTCCTGATCGATTGGCTGATCTGTCAATTCCGCATCGCCGATCCCTGAGGGACCGCTACAGGATGCGGGATCACCGCCACCTGAGGGAATGCCAGTTCAGAGGTGCATCGTGCACGTCTCAGGCAGCGCCCATTGCGTCGACCGGCTCACCGCGGCGCCCGTAGAGCCAGGCGCCGAGCGCGGGCAGCAGCATGACTGCGCCCGCCATGTTCACGAGGAACATGAACATCAGCACCGTGCCCATGTCGGCCTGGAACTGGAGCGGTGCCGCAACCCATGTCGCAACACCAGCGGCGAGGGTAAGGCCGGTCAGCATGACTCCAGCACCGGCCGTCCGCAGTGCACGTGCGTACGCCTCCGCGAACGGGATGCCTTCGTGCAGGTGGCCTCGTATCCGCCCGAAGATGTAGATTCCGTAGTCGACGCCGACTCCAACGCCAAGCGCCACCACGGGCAGGGTGGACACCTTGAGCCCGATCCCGATCAGGGCCATGAGCGCGTAGGCGAGCACAGACACGGCGGCAAGCGGCAGGACGATGCAAAGAACGGAACGAATCGAGCGGAAGGCAAGCAGAACCAGAAGGATGACGGCAGCATAGACATATCCGACTATCGGGAACTGTGCTGCATCCACCTCCTCGTTGGTAGCGGCCATCACGCCGACATTGCTGGCGGCCAGCTTGAAGGAGATCGGGCCGCCCGCGTTTGCGGCATCGAAGGACTTCACCGCGTTCACGACCCGCTGGATCGTTTCCGCCCTGTGGTCCTCGGTGTAAATTTGAACAGGCATGACGCTGCAGTCGGAGTTGAGGAGGCCGCTGGACGTCGGGATCGGGGAAACCGATTGCACCAGGCTGTAGCGGTTGCGCGGCAGGGTCTGCCACTTGAGATTGCCTTCGTTCCAGGCCGAGTTCAGCCGCCGTGCGGCGCCTGCGAGCCCGGCAACCGAGACGACGCCCTCGACATTGCCCATGTTCCATTCGAAGTCGTCGAGCGTCCGCATCGTCTCGAATTCGATGCAGCCTTCGGTTGATGTCTCGGCGATGACCGTGAGCACGTCCACGCCGATGTCGAACCGCTCGCCGATCACGTTCGCATCCCTGTTGTAGACGGAATCAGGCCTGAGCTCGGGCACCCCCCGCTGTTCGTCGCCGATCCGCACGTCAACGGCGTAAGTTGCGCCGAGCAATGTAAGTCCTGCCCATGCGCAGATGATGGCCGCCGCGGGCTTCCGGTGGGCCGCGCGTGCAAGGAGCGAACTGATCGCCTGTGGCAGCGCTCTCGGAGGACGAGGAGGCTTCCTGGCAAAGGAAAGGAGGATGGGCAGCAGCCCGAGATTGGTCAGCACGATGGTCGCCACACCTAGCCCTGCCGCGACCGCCACTTCCTGGATCGCCTGCACCTGGATGAGCGCGATCGTCCCGAATCCTGCCGCGTCGGAGGCGAGCGCCGCGATGCCCGGACGAAGAAGGCGCCGGAAACCCGCTTTCGCGGCATCGAGTGCGGCAACTCCGTTCGTCGACGCTTCGTGGGTCGCGCCGACGACCTGGACGCCGTGGCTCACTCCGATGGCAAAAATCAGGAAAGGCACAAGGATCGACAGGGGATCGATCCCGTATCCGAGCAGGCTGAGCATGCCAAGCTGCCAGATCACGGCGAGCAGCGAGCAGCCGAGCAGCGCGACGGTTGCACTGGCCGATCTCGTGTATGCAATGACCAGGAGGGCCGCGACCAGGAACGCGACTGCGAAGAATGCCGCGACCGTTCCTGCGCCGTCCGCGATGTCGCCGACCGCCTTCGCGAAGCCGATGATGTGCACGTCGAGCATGCCGTCGGCAGCTTCCAGCGTCTGTTCCCGAATCCGCTCGAGCTCGTGCGCGACGTGAACGTAGTCTAGGCGTTCGCCGGTGTCGGGATGGAACTCCTGCAGTCTCGCGGCAACGATGGCGCCGCTGAGGTCGTTGGCGACCAGGCGCCCGACCAGGCCCGCCTTGACGATGTTCTCCCGCAACCGCTGGAAGCCGGCCTCGTCCGGGACGAAGTCGGACGGCAGGACGTTGCCACCGGCTATTCCGTCCTCGACAACCTCCACGAACCTCACGTTCGGCGTCAGGATCGAGAACACCTGCGTCCGGTCAACTCCTGGAAGGAAGAACACGGCATCCGTCGCGTTGCGCAGCGCGTCCAGATACTCGGGCGTGAACATTTCGCCGTCGCGCGCAACGAGCGCAAGCACGATGCGGTCTGCGCCTCCGAACTCCTCCCGATGATCGAGGAACGTCTGCATGTAGGGGTGCTGAAGAGGCGCCAGCTTGGTGAAGCCTGCATCGATGCGCAACTGGAACGCCGACCAGGCCATGGAAATTGACAACACGGCAAATATGGCGAGCGTCACGCGCCGTCGCGCAAACAGTGCCCGTTCGAGCCAACCTGTCACCATGCGCGGATTCCCGACCATGTGCCGACACTGGCAGGCAGGCGACTGATCGACACCATTGCCATGACCGGACTACCCTTCGGCCGGCAAGCGCCGGACCCCAAATTCGCCGATCAGCAGCAGGCCGCCGTCGGAAAGTGGCAATGCACCTGAAACGCCGGCCCGGTCTGGAAGGCGTTGGAGCGAGACGCTTCGGCCTCCGTCGTGGCTCTCCAGCAGCACGCCGTCCAGCCCGGTAACAATGATCCTGTCCGGCCCCATTTGCAGGATGCTTGTCAGCGAGGCCGCAGTGCCGGTCGGAATGCGCGTCCAGGACGATCCGCCGTCGTCGGACCTGAACATGCGGCCCCGGAGACCGACAAGGATCACCGTGCTGGCATCGAGCGCGGTCGCGCCAAACCAGGATCCGGAATAGGGTGGCTCAAGCGTTCGCCAGCTTCCCCCGCCGTCCTCGGACCGATGGGCGACGCCGGCCTCGGCGCCGACATAGAGAACTCCCGCTGCTGTCGTGATGGCGTTCATGTGATAGTCGTCTTCGCCGACCGCGCCAGATGCCCAGGTCTCGCCGCCGTCCTCGGTCGAGAGCAGGTACCCGTAGGCACCGACGGCCAGCCCGTTCCTCTCGTCGAAGAACAGGACATCAAGAAGCGGGCGCTCCTCTTCGGGTGCATGGTGAACACGTTGCCAGGTTTCGCCGCCATCGACCGTGCGCAGGATGATCGCGTCGTGCCCGACCGCCCAGCCGAATCTTGCGTCATGCATGTGGATCGCCGTCAGCATTGCCCGGGTCGGCGACGAGGCCAGTCTCCAGCTCTTGGCCTCGTCGTCGGAGACGAGAATGTGGCCGCGGCTTCCTACGACGATCAGCCTGTCATCTGCACGCGCACCGTCAAGAAGCAGGGACCGTGCCGCATGCGGGATGGCTGCGGACGATGCATCGGGACTCTCTGCCGCTCCCGAACCGCAGAGCGCGAGCATTGCGGCGAGCAGACACGCGACGAAACGGCAGAGGGTCAAGACGACACCGTCAGATGCCGTGCTGAATCTATCGACGGCCTTCGCGCCTCAGCGCCGACACGGTGAAGTCCCTCGACCTGATCCTGGCATCCATGGTGCACATCGGAAACTCGTTGTCGAGACCGAGCGCGAGGTATCGCCTCGCCTGCAGGTCGTAGTGCAACTCGAGCGTGGGCCAGATCAGCGGGTTCTCGTAGTAGTTGATCACGTGTCCTTCCGAGACCCGCCACAGCCGGTCGCGCGTGTCGTAGATGTCCGCCACCAGAATCTGCCAGGAATCCTCGTCGATGTAGAAGGTGCGCCGCTTGTATATGTGGCGAGCGCCACTGGCGAGCGTCGCTTCGACAACCCACACGCGGTGCAGTTCATAGCGAAGGTGGTCAGGATTGACGTGCCGGGGAGTCAGGATGTCCGAAAAGGAGAGATCGTCGCTGTGCAGCTGGTACGCATTGTACGGCACGTACAGCTCGCGCTTGCCGACCAACCGCCAGTCATAGCGGTCCACCGCCCCGTTGAACATGTCGAACTGGTCGGCCGTGCGCAGGCCGTCGGTCGTGGTGCCGGGATTGTCGTAGGCAACGTTGGGTGCGCGCCGGACGCGCCTCTGGCCCGGATTGTAGGTCCATGCCCGACGGGGTTCCCGCACCTGGTTCATGGTTTCGTGCACAAGGAGGATGTCGCCCGCAAGCCGCGTCGGCGCGAGCACCTTCTGCTTGAAGTACATCATCGTGTTGTCGAGCGCCGCTTCGGTCATCCTGGGAAGCGAGTAGCGCAGTTCAGCCTCGACCTGGAACTGGACGATCGTGTAGTCGCCGCCGACCGTGACAGCCGCCTGTCCCATCATGCAACTCACCGTCTCGCCCCGATAGCGCAATAGGTGGTTCCAGATCGCCTCAAGTCCGTTCGAGGGAATCGGGAACGGGATGCCGATCACGGCCCCGCCGACGCCGTTGCCGTTGTCCTCGAGATGCGCGGTTGCGGCCACCCGTCTCGTCGCATCGTAAATGCGCTGTGGCACGGATGCGCTGCGACGGGTGCGATAGACCTTCATGCGGAAGCTTGGGTAGAGTTCGAGCATCCGCTGGTGGCCCACTGAGAGGCGGCTTCGGTGGGCGTCGATGTTCGAGCTGTCAATTACGAAGAGCGGGCGGTCGCCTGCGAACGGGTCGCGATGGTGTTCGCCGCGCCTGTAGCCACTCGGTGGCCTGGTGATGCCGCCGGTCCAGGCAGGGATCGTGCCCGAGGCGTTGCCCGCGCGTTCTCCGCCGAGCGGGGTCAGGTCGGCCCCGAGCCTCGCGATCTGGCTCGCGGGAAGTTCCGCCACCGCCGGCAGCGTCCACGCGAGCGAAAATGCCAGCGCGGCGCCTGCTCTCAACACGGATTTCTTCATCTTTCTCTCCCCTGCGAGCTTAGAACGAGTAATTGAACGATATCGACACAAAGTCCCTGTCCTCCGATGCGTTGTGATGTCCCGCGTGCATCGTGTACGAGAGATCCGTGCTCATGCGTTCCAGGTAGTTCGCCCCGACTCCCAGAGTCACGACCTTGCGCCCCCCGACGAACGGGCCGAACGGGGCCGGGCTCGACCCTGAGACGTCATGCTGAAACTGGAGATAGGGTGTGAGCTTGGCCGCGCCGATGGCGTTGTGGTAGTCGAGCCATACAGCGCCTCGATAGCCCCAGGATGTTTTGTCCGCAACGTCGCTGCGTGCTCCGGCCGTGTCGAGCGGTGTGTCCGGCATGTCGTGGATCATCATGGTCGCCGCCTCGGCGATGAAACCGGTGGAGTCGGAGCCGAGCAGGGGGCCGAACACCTGGGTCGCCGTGACTTGCGCCTGGCTCACGTCCCGCTTGACGTGACCGTCGAGCACTCGGCCGATGACTCGCGCGCCGCACCCGGGGTCTTGTTGAAGGTCTCTTCCGTTGAGCAGGCAGTTGATCGGTGCCAGTGCCTCCGCGAACAGCGAACCTTCCTCCCTTTGCAGAGGCAGGTCTGGATGGAAGGAGTACTCACCCTGCAAAGCCCAGCCGCTGGCCCCGAGCACGGTGTTGAAGCTCACGCCAAACGTCCGGAGATCTTCCGGGTACTCCACGAAATAGCGCGCCGACTTGGCGTAGTTGTCGATGGCATGGAAGCCGGCAAGGCCCGGGACAAGGCCTTGGACAATGCCTTCGACTTGCGGAACTGCGCTGGCCAAGAAATCCGGTGATGCGAGTATTCCCCCAATTGTTTCTGGATCTTGCGGAAGGCCGTTGCGTTGGGCATGGGCAAATGCCAGACTTCGCAACGCACCTTCGGGAAGATTGGGCCCAGTCAAAGCCCCACCGACGGTCCGAGCGAGGCCCGCACTTCTGAGAAGTTCCTCCATGTTAGGCGCCTGGCCGGTTACCAGGGGCAAGCGGCTGTGCGCGTTGATGAAATAGAAGCCGAACTCGGTGTCATTGAGGGCAGGTGACAGGTAGCGCAGCGCCATGCCATACTGTCCGTCGTCCGCAGGTTCCCGATCATTGTCGCGCACGATTTTTGGAAAGGGTTCGTCGGCGTTGTACTCCAAACCCAGACTGGCCAGATCCGCGTTTATCGTATCTTGTAGCCTTAGGTTCCGGATATTGTCCGCGAGCATGCTGAAAGCTGGGTTTTCGAGACGCGCGTATCGACCACCCGCGCCGACGTAGTCGTTGGTCGAGAAATACGTGCCGACCGGATCGATCTCCGTCTTCTCCCAGCCGAACTGGTAGAAGCCCTCCACCGAGAGATTGGGAACCGGCTCGACCGCGGCATACACCATGGGAACTGGCAACAGGGCGTCGCGCAACTCCGATCCTGGCGTGCGCAGCCGGTTCACGTCGATCGGATTGATGACGTTGATGCCATTCGGGATGAACGTGCTCTCTCCCCAATTCAGCACCTGGTTGCCGACCCGCAGGTCCAACGGCACGCCGCCGGGGTCGAAAGCGCCGGAAGCGTAAAGGTCGAGAATCCGGAAGTCGCGGTCGGCAACGTCCTTGGCTGAATCCGAAAGCGGTGTCGACTCGCGCACTCCATTCAGCGTCTCGAAGTCGATGAAACCGAGCATGCGGACGAACAGGCCCAGGTTGTCTCCCGTAAGTTCGAATTCTGCCGTGAGGGTCGACGTGTTGCTGACCAGGCCCCGGCCGTAGTTCAGGTTGCCGTCGTCGGAGTTGACGGATGCCAAGGTGTCGTCGCGCTCGGAGGCACGGAATATCAGGCCATGGTTCAGCGTGAAGTTCGCGGTCGCGGATACATCCGCTCCCGGAATCCCTTGGGAATTCGCGGGCATGGCGTACAACAACGTACCGAGGGCAATGATTGTCGCCTGGGCGGGAAGTCTGCCAATCGAGAGCAAGTTCCTGAAATTCATTCGGAGCGGGAGCCGGGTGATGAAATCTCGACCAGTTTGCAAGAACATTGAATCCCCTTTCTCAATTGCCTGACCTGATGGCCCGAGAATCATTTGCATGGACGCCTCTTGTGCAAATTTCGCCATTCAATTTCGTGGCACCATGCTCGATTCGTCATGCAACCGCAATGGCTGCGCTCCGTGGAGCCAAGACCCTCCCGTGTCCCGCGCATCTGCCCGAGGACCGTGCCGGAATCATGACATTCTCCACGATTCACGCATTCACGGATTCGGTCAAGCATGTGGACAACTTCCCGCCGAACGCGACGGCCCTTGCCAATCTTGGCAGGAACGCGGCCGTGTGCGGACACAGTGCGGCTCGGCGGCTGGCGCCACTTCGCGCCGCGCGTCGGCAGCCGCCAGGGACGATGCCGGGTCTGGATTCGCTTGGAATTGCGGCTCGGTGTCCAAGATGTCTCCAGCCATTTGGACCTTGCTCAACGGCAATCCAGGAGGCGGCGCCGCGTAGCCCTGACCACTAGACACGCCGACGCCGCCGCTGCCCGCCAAGTCCTGCCCACACAAGACGTCAACCGGAAACTGGAGAACCGGTCGCCGGCCCGCAACTCTCTGCCTCACAGGTTTCCTTCTAGCCGCATCGCAGGGCAAAGTGCGTTAAATGTTCGTGTGGGCGCCCGCTCCATGATGTCGTTTCGATAAATTTCGGACCTGCCGCCCTCCGCATCGCGTTGCAAACTGCGTCGCGTACCGCGACTCTGGTACCCGCGCGGGCCCCCGGCGATCGTCGATTCGGGAAGTGACGAACCATGGCACGGCCCGAGGGCGAAGGCCGGGATGCCGGGGAGCCGCGCCGATGCCATTGCCCGCGCTTCGCACCAAACGCCTCGATATGCGCCTCCGTACCATCGATGCGGTGCAGCGAACTCAATCTCGGGCGGGATGGGGGTAGACTCCGGTTTCTGGAAAGTCCGCGACCGCGGGCCGGTAACTCCTGCACGGATTCCGCGGCCCCATTTTGTTCCAAGACTGGATTGAGCCGGAAAGTCGCTCACAAGAACGCCCTTGATCTGGCGTAGCGGCAACTGTATCTTACTTTCGTCTTACTGGCTGGCCGCCTGAAGGAGCTCACGATTTCCGAGGTCCAAAGACTCACCACTACCGTTTCTGCCAAGGGTCAGGTCGTCCTGCCCAAGGTCATCCGCTAGTCCTGGCGCTGGGAGGCGGGAACGCGCCTCGCCGTCGAAGACACGGGGGACGGCGTGCTGCTCAAGCCGCTGCCCGTGATTGCCTCGACACACCCGGAGGACGTCTTCGGCATCCTGGCCCGTGCCGGAACACCCAGGACGCTTGCAGAAATGGAAGCGGGAATCATGGCGGAGGCGCGTCGGCGTCATGCGGGCAATTGACACAAATGTCGTCGTTCAGTACCTGACACGCGACGACCCCGGGCTGGCTGCCAAGGCGAGAGCAGTCGTCGACGCCGGCAATGTTTTCGCAGGCACGACCGTCCTGCTGGAAACCGAGTGGGTGCTGCGCAGCGTCTACGGATTTTCCTCCCAGGAAGTCGCCGACGCGCTGCTTGCCTTCGCCGGGCTGCCGGGCGTGTCGGTCGAGAGCCCGGTCTTGCTGGCCGGGGCGCTTTCTCGCACGAGAAACGGCATGGACTTCGCCGATGCGTTGCATCTCGGTGCCGCCGTGAAATGCGAAGAGATGCTGACTTTCGACCGCAGGTTCATCGAGACGGCAATAGGCGATGCCGTCAGGGTGAAGGAACCCTGAACGGGTGGGCGGCCACGAAGCCGCACCCTGGACACGTTCCCGGCGGTCCGCTGGCGCAGTCATGCGAACAGTTATCCATGGCAATCAGGCGAGCGGTGCACGCACTCGTCGCCGAACCGACACTTTGGCCGGTCGAGTTCACTGGGGGCGAGCGGAAGGGCGATCCAGACGCACGCATCGCTCCGGTCGAGTGAATCGGAAGAGATGCCGGCGAAGTCGCAAGGCGTTGGACAGGGTCCATCGATCCCGCAAGGGTCCTGTTTCGGAAACGCTGTTGGAAGCCGACGACTCGCGCGAGTTCAGGAACACGTGATTGCCGAAGGCAGCCTCGCCTAGCGCGTGGTCCTGTTGCCCGACCCGGCACCACCGGGTTCAGTACCGTGAATGACCTTGACCGCCGATTCCAAGGCATCATAGGCGTCGCGACGGAGCAATGCTTCGCGACATCTCGACAATGGCCTGCACTGATTCCGTCTGACCTGACACGACGGCACCAGCGCCCGATTCTGCGATTGGAAGCGGTCTCTCGCAAGTGCATGCTGTTTGCGAACGGATCTTTCTGAAAAGGGTCGCCGACCGCCATCGGCGACGGACAGACGGAATGATACAGCCAGGCAGGAAATTCCTGAGAAGCGGTCATCGAGTGAGGAACCGCCGGGTCGATGGCGGCAGCCAGCGTCGCGCGCCTGCACCCGGGCCGCGAACTCGAACTGCACCACATTTACGATTCGCGCATTCTGGTCATCGACAATGCGGACTGGCACCGGATATGCGGTGTTCCTCTCACAAGTTACGCCCAGGTGTCCCAGGGTCTCGGCTGCCAGGATTCTCCATGATGAAGTCATCCCTACGCCGTTGACTCCGAGCCGTCTTCCGGCTCCGGGTCTTCGACCATCCTGACCAGCTGGTGTCCATTCCGCTTCGGTCGTCGCCAGAGGTTCGAGACGGTCCTGTCCGCCCGCCGCCGCAGGCCACAATTCCGCGTTCAACGCATTCATCCCTCTCGAGAGACCAGCGTGCAGACCAAGCGCGCAAGCTCGCGCACGGCCGCGGCGATCGCCACGGGCCGTTCCTGCAAGCGAGGCGGCAATGCCCGTCCGGCAACGCAATCGGTCCGTGGCCCGCAAGCTCCGGAGTCCGCACGCAAGATCTGTTGCGCACTGGATTGCCACAAGGGCCGGACTTGCGGTTGCCACCAACACGCGCCCCGGGATGGCAAGGCGATGACGCCGATGCACGTTGCCATCTGACGCGTCACGCAAAGAACCGCGTCTCAGAGGCGTTCCTCGCAGCACCCAAGAGATGGGCGATTGCCAGCGGCACTACGGGTTCCGACCATGCGTTCGCGCGCCGCTGTCCGCGCCCGGCCCGAATTGCGTCCATTGCCCGCCGTTGCGACTCGCCAAGGGTTGCCGTCCCGCCCGATTTGGCGACGAACTGAAAGACTTGGAGGGTTTCGAAGCAGGACGAGGGACGTTGTGGTCACGCATTGGTCTTGATTGGCGGTGGCAATCGCGGCATACTGGCGAAAGGGACTGCCGGGCCGGGAGCGATCTGACATGGAGTTTCCTATCCGCGAGGCGAAGGCGCACCTCTCCGAAATGGTTGCCGCCGCTCGGAGGGGCGAGCGCGTGATCATCACGAGACACGGTCGGCCGACGGTCGAACTCGTGCGCTGCGACCGGCGCGGCGGGATCGACTTCGACAAGCTGGAGGCCGCTCGCCGGCGTTTCGGGATCGAAGGCGATGGAGAAGGCTGGCCGGAAGGGTTCAACGATCCGGCCTTCAGCCGCAAGGTGCTAGGGCTCGATGAAGGGTAGCCGGACCGGCAATGCGCATTCTGCTCGATACCTCATACCTGTTCGACTTCATGGACAGGCCTGGCAAGTTCGGGAAAACTGAGCGCCGCGCGCTGGCAACGCGTGGAACAGATCTTCACGTCAGCGCCGTCTCGATCTGGGAAATGCGTCTCAAGTACAATGCCCGCCACCGGTCGGGCGAACGCAAGAGCCGCTTCACTCCCGAGGATGTCGTCGCCGCCCTGGAAGACCAGGACCTGACATTTCTGCCAATGACCATGCGCCATGCCGTCTGCGAACTCGCGGTCCCGTTGGATCACAAGGACCCGTTCGACGAACTGCTGATGGTCCAGGCGCAGGAGGAAGGTCTCAGGCTGCTTACCGTGGACAGGAATCTTGCCGGTCATCCACTTGCGATTGCGGTGCATGAGCTTGAGTGACCAGGCCATTTGAGACGTACCCGCAAACGCATGCCGCGCCAGCGGCTGACCGCGACGCCATCCCCGGACCTACGCTTGAATCCATGCAGGAAGTGGACCTTTAGGGCCATTTGACATGGCTTGCGCGCTGGGGCGGGGCAAGCGCAGCACGAGACGTGCAGCCTGCGTTGCCGTCAGCCTGACGGGATCGTTCATCGCGCTGCCGGGTCGCTTTCGGATCCGGGGTCGGGTGCAGGACGCACCGCCTTGCTCGCGGAGCGGGATTCCGAAGCCTCGGCGAAAGTGGTGCACTTGCGGACCGTCTATAACAACTTCTGCTGGTTGCACACGACGCTACGGGTGACTCCGGCTATGGAAGCCGGGATTGATGACACCGTGCGCGACGTGGACTGGATCGTGGACCTGATCGATGCCAACACGCCCAAGCCCAAGAAGTCCGGACCCAAGCCGGGCACGAAGTACAAGCCGCGCAAGATGGCTTGACGGTCAGTCTTGTTTTAGAAAGATGGAAGATGGCGGGTGCAGTCGAAGGCCAACATTCGAGCCTCTCGATAGGTCTTCGTGCACCCGCCGAGAGTCGGAAGACGTGGACGGCGCAAACATTGCCCAAACCGTCTGCCGGCTCGTTCTCTGTTTACAAGAAGTCTCTCAACTGTCTGGAGGAGCAGAACATGAAAATCCGATGCGGAAATCCAAATTGCAATCGGGAAGAAACGGTCAACCTGCGCTGGTTCATCAATTTTCTTGGTGGCGCCAGTGTCGCATTCGGCTCGTGGGCTTGGATTACATATCTTTTTGCAGGGACTGGATTGGCTCTTCCAATATGCGTTGCCATTGTTGCGGGCGGCGCAGCCATGCTGATTTTCAAGGAAGATATTATCAGATGGTTCAATGCCCGCTACGTGTGTCCCGATTGCGGACGAAAGGAGTGGGAACTCTTGTCATGACCTTATGGTTCATGATTGCACCCTAGGGCTTGACGGTTAGTTTCGCCTCAGTCTCCCAAGCCGGTGTCGATGTCCTGATCCAAATTCCGTTTGTGGGAATCTTCCCTTCCGATTCCTGCCGCGAGAAACAGCAACACCGCTAGAACGGGGATCGTGTAGACCATCTTTTGCCAAATGGCGGACACCAGCAGCGTGACTGTCAGAATGACGGCAGCAATCGCTACACGGCGAAGGAATCCGTTTGATTCCAGATGTTGATTGATCAACGAAAGCATTGATCGCGCTATACACTTGCCGCGCTTTCGCGGTCAACTGATGCATCTAAAGTCAAAGTCACACACGACCGAAAGTGGGCACATGCTTGACTTGGCGCCTGGATTCGCCGAAGTGTCGTCAAGTGCTGGTGCCTGCCCGTTCAGGCAGGTGAAAAGGGAATGCGAAAGGGTCCTCGACCCAAGCGCAGCCGCCCCCGCGACCGTGACCGGAGAGGGGATCCAACGCGCCACTGGCCCGTGAGGCTGGGAAGGCCGGATCACCCGCAATCATCCGCAAGCCGGGAGACCTGCCAGCCGACTGAACGTGACCGGACGGGGGATTCCGGGGTCGGGGTTGCCAAGGCGGCGCTCTCGTTTCCTCCCCTGTCCAAGGAAGGAACGAGGGATCCGTGAACGAATTCGCGCCGGTTGAACTTCTTGTATGCACCACCTGCCGCAGGGGGCAGGAGCTGCCCGACACCGAGGAACGTCCGGGCGCGCTTCTTCATGGCGCGCTTGCAGCGAGCGAATTGCCTGAAGGCGTCAGCCTCCTCGGTGTCGCGTGTTTCTCGAATTGCGACCATGGCTGTTCCATCGCGCTCCGCGGTGGACCGCGCCGCTGGACATACGTCTACGGCAATCTCGACCCTTCGAACGCGGACATGATCCTGGACGGCGTGGCTCGATATCGCGCGACGTCAGACGGGCTTGTCCCCTGGAGGGAGCGTCCCGAGCACTTCCGCAGGAACTGCATTGCCCGGATTCCGCCGATCGAACCCGTGGAGGCTGCCGAATGAGCGATCTCGCCAAGATTCCCGTCACGATCGTCACCGGCTTCCTGGGGGCCGGAAAGACGACCCTGATTCGTCACTTGATCGAGACCAGCAAGGGTCATCGGCTGGCGGTGATCGTGAACGAGTTCGGCGACGTGGGCGTAGACGGAGAGATTCTCAGGAACTGCGCCATTCCCGATTGCCCGGCGGAGAACATCGTCGAACTGGCCAATGGCTGCATCTGCTGCACGGTTGCCGACGACTTCATTCCGACCATCGGCGCGCTGCTGGACCTTGACCCCGTGCCCGAGCACATCCTGATCGAGACCTCCGGTCTTGCCCTTCCAAAGCCGTTGCTCAAGGCGTTCGACTGGCCGGCAATTCGAAGCAGGGTGACCGTGGACGGCGTCGTCGCGCTGGCCGATGCCGAGGCGGTGGCGGCCGGAAGATTTGCGCCCGACATCGACCGCGTGGACGCGCAGCGGCTCGCCGATGAGAGCATTGATCACGAAACGCCGCTTGCGGAGGTGTTCGAGGACCAGGTCGCCTGCGCCGACATCGTGCTGTTGACCAAACCCGACCTTGCAGGCCGTGAAGGCGTGGCGCAGGCAAGGGCGATCGTCGAGCGGGAAACGCCACGTGCGGTGCCGGTGCTCGAAGTGCAGGATGGCGCAGTGGGCGCGCAAGCGCTGCTCGGCATCGGAGCGGCAGCCGAAGATGACCTTGCGTCGCGCCCGTCACATCACGACGGAGTTCTCGAACATGATCACGAGGACTTTGACACGATCGTCGTCGATGTTCCCGAGGCGGATAACGCCGATGACCTCGTTGCGCGAGTCGAGGCGCTTGCACGTGAGCAGAACATCCTTCGAGTGAAGGGGTACGCCTCGGTGCGCGGCAAGCCAATGCGCCTTCTCGTCCAGGGAGTCGGAACGCGGGTCCGCCATCAGTTCGACCGCGCCTGGGCGCCGGGCGAGAACAGGCTGGGGCGCCTCGTCGTCATAGCGGAGCACGACGACATCGATCCCGATGCGATTCGGTCGATCCTTGTACCGGAAGAACCGGTGCCGTGACGCGGGGCACGCAGATTCGTCGCCGGCCGCCCTTGATCGTGATCGGCAGGCCATGCATCGGCCGACGCCCGTACGTGCCGGCAGCGCGCGGTCGGAAACCTTCGCCAGGGAGATCCGGCACATGCATGTGATCTTTCGCGAAAGCCACGGGCTCGAGGAAACCGAGACTCCCACGGACCTGCAGCAGGCTCCTGCCGACCTCGTGGTCCTGTCGTTCTCGGACAGCGATCTTCAAGCCTTCGCGGCAGGCTGGCATCGGGCAAGGGCGCAGGGCACGCCTTTGCCGAGCCTGAGGCTCGCGAACCTTGCCGCACTCGGGCATCCGGTCTCGGTCGACACCTATGTCGAGCAGACCCTTGCGAACGCCAAGGCCATCTTGATCCGCGTGATCGGCGGGATGCCGTATTGGGACTACGGGCTGGCGCAGGTGCGCGCACTGGCCGAATCCAGGGGGCTGACGCTGGCCGTGCTGCCGGGCGACGGAAGGCCGGACGCGCAGCTCGAGGCGGTTTCGACCGTCCCGCACGCGACCCTGGCACGCCTCGGCGCGCTGGTGGGCGAAGGCGGGGCCGTGGCCGGGCAGGCGGCCCTTGCACAGCTGGCCTTGGCGGCCGGCCTCTATGCGGGGCCGGTGGACGGCATCAGGACGATTCCCGCATACGGTTGTTGGACGCCGGAACGCGGCGCGCGCGGAGGAGCGACAAGCTTCGGTGCCGGTCTTGCACCTGAAGGCGCATCCGCACGCTCCTCGATGCAGGCCTGCGGCGCTTCCTGCGAAGCGGATTGCCGTGGTGACCCGGATCGGCCCTTGGCTGCCATCGTGTTCTATCGGGCCTATCTCGCCGCCGCAGACACCGCGCCGGTCGAGCAGCTCTTGCAGGCATTCAGGGATCGCGGATTTGCGGCGCTCGGTCTCTTCGTTCCCTCGCTGAAGGATCCTGCCGCGGCACTCTGGCTCCGCGAGCGGATTGCCGCCCTGTCGCCTGCCGCCATCGTCAACGTGACGGCGTTTTCCGGCAAGGGCGCCGACGGCAGTTCGCCACTGGACGCGGCAGGCGTTCCGGTCTTCCAGGTGGGCTTGGCCACGTCAACCCGATCCGCTTGGGAGGATGCGGAGCGCGGCCTGTCGCCCGCCGACCTGGCAATGCATGTCGTGCTGCCGGAAGTGGACGGGCGCATCTTCGCAGGCGTCGCGTCGTTCAAGGAACCGGGGGACCTGGACGCGGACCTGCAGGCAAGGCTCGTGGCGCATCGACCGGACGCGGACCGGATCGCCGGGATCGCTGATCGGGTCGCGGCCTGGGTTGCCCTGGCGGCAATGGCCAGAAGCGACGTCTCCCTCGCCATCGTCCTTTCGACCTATCCGGGCAAGACCTGGAGAATGGCCCACGCGGTCGGCCTGGACGCATTCGCCTCGGTGGAAGCGATCATGGACGACCTGGATGCCGAGGGCTATACGATCGGATCGGGGGACAGGATCGAAGCGGCACTGACCGGAAGCTCGGTCTCCTGGCCCGTCACGGAATACAAGGCGGCCTTGCCGACCTTGCCGGATCGTCTCGTCGCGGACCTTGAATCCGCCTGGGGACAGCCCGAGGATGACGCTGCAGTCCGCGATGGCGCGTTTCATTTCCGGGCCGTTCGGCGTGGACAGGCCTTCATCGCCCTTCAGCCCGAGAGGGGCACCGCGGACAGGCGCGACGACGAGTACCACGATCTCTCTCGCGTTCCGCGCCACGAATATGTCGCGTTCTATCTTTGGCTGCGAAAGGTCGCACGCATCGATGCACTGGTCCATGTCGGTGCCCATGGCACGCTGGAATGGCTGCCCGGCAAGTCGGTGGCGCTTTCGGGTCAGTGCTGGCCGGAGGCCCTGGTCGGACCGCTGCCGGTCATGTATCCGTTCATCGTCAACGACCCCGGCGAGGCAGCGCAGGCCAAGCGCCGGATCGGTGCCGTTACGCTCGGTCATTTGCCGCCGCCGGCCGGCCGGAGCGAAACGCCGCGCAATCTCTTTCGGCTGGAGGCGCTGCTGGACGAGTTTTCCAATGCCGACGGACTGGACCCGCGTCGCCGCGACCGTCTGCAGGACGACATCCAGGCCGAGGCGCAGTCGGTCGGGCTCGATTCGGCTCTTGCCCTCGACCGAGCCGAAGGCACCGCCGAAGCGATCACGCGCATAGACCGTTTTGTTTGCGAAGTGAAGGACAGCCAGTTCGGCGACGGGCTGCATGTTTGGGGACGGGAAAGCGCTTGGGAGGGGCGCGATTCCGCAACCATCGGCCGGACCTCGACGCATCCGCCGGGTCGCCCGGACGTCGCCGCCTCGGCGAAGGCGGAACGGGAGGCATTGCTTGACGCGCTTGCCGGAAGGCGCATCGAGGCAGGACCGGCCGGTTCTCCCTTCCGGGGACGAAGGGATGTCTTGCCGACCGGACGCAATCTCTTTTCCACGGATCCCCGGGCTGTGCCGACCCGGGCGGCCCACGCGCAGGGCGTCAGGCTCGCAAGGGAACTCGTGCGACGTCATCTTCAGGAGCAGGGTGACTATCCGAAGGGCCTGGTCGTGGATCTTTGGGGTTCGGCAACCATGCGGACCGCCGGCGAGGAATACGCGATGGCGCTCCATCTTCTCGGCGTGCGCCCGACCTGGGACGAGGGTAGCGAGCGGGTTTCGGGCATCGAGGTGCTGCCTGTCGCCGAACTGGAATGGCCGCGTCTGGACGTGACACTGAGGGTGTCCGGGCTGTTCCGGGACGTCTTTCCTACCCTCTCCGCGCTCTATTCGCAGGCCATACGCGCCCTTGCGGCGCGCGAGGAGGCAACGGACTGGAATCCCTTCGCCGGAACCCAACCGGGATCCCGCGTCTACGGACCGGAGCCGGGAAGCTTTGGCTTGGGCATGAAGCGTTTGCGGGACGACCTCTCCGAGGAAGCGCGCCGCGATGCGGGCGCGGCCTGGCTCGCGGCGAGTGCATGGGCCATGGACGGAGACCGCGCCTTCGAGGATCCGGTTGGCCTGGAGGCACTGGTGGCCGGAGCCGAAGCCTTCGTCCATCCCCAGGACCTGCCCGAAACCGATCTTCTGCTGGCCGCTGACTATGCGGCACATGAAGCCGGATTCGCAGCCGCCAAGTCTGTGGTCGGCGGCCAGGACGCCGCGCTCTATCATCTGGACAACACCGACCCGGTTCATCCGCGCGCACGGACGCTGACGGAAGAGGTCGCTCGGGTCGTGCTTGCCCGGGCGGTGCAGCCAGGATGGCTGGCGGGAATGAAGCGGCACGGATTCCAGGGAGCCGCCGAGATTGCGGCGACGCTTGATCACATGGCCGCGTTCGCGCATCTCGCGAATGTCGTGGATCCGCATCTGTTCGACGCGTATTATGACGCCACCCTGGGTGATGCATCCGTCACCGAGTTCATGCAGGAAGCGAATCCGGAGGCGTTGGCCGCCATGCGCGCGCAGTTCAGCGCGCTGCACGGATCTGGATTGTGGCGCACGCGGCGGAACTCGATCCAGGCCGGCCTGGAGGCGGCGGAGTGAACGCGCCCGGGATCCGGGGCTGGTGCCCGACCGCACATCGTCCAATGAGGTCGGGTGACGGTCTGCTGGTGCGAGTGAGGCCCAGATCCGGGCGGATGACAGCGGACAAGGCGCGGACCATGGCTGACCTCGTGCGCCGCTTCGGAAACGGCCTGATCGACCTGACCTCGCGTGCCGGACTTCAGATCCGGGGCGTCAAGGATGACGCGCATCCCGAACTGCTGCGCGCACTCGTGGCCGAGGGGCTTGTCGACGCCGACCCGGACATCGAGGCACGTCGAAACATCGTCGTGACACCGTTCTGGAGTGCCGGCGACATGACGGACCGATTGGCGCGTGCGCTTGCACGGCGGTTGGCGGAATTGCCGGAATTGCCCGCAAAATCCGGGATAGCAATCGATACGGGGGCGGCGCCGGTCCTGCAGGACGTCTCCGCGGATTTCCGGTTCGAGCGTGACGGAGAGGGGAGGCTGCTGCTTCGCGCCGACGGTGCGGAATGCGGATGGAGCGTTGACGAGGCCGACGCCTTCGACGTGCTGAACGAAATGGCAGCGTGGTTCGTGAGAACCGGTGGCGGCGAAAGCGGGCGCGTCAAGCGGCATGTCTCGAAGGTGTCCCTGCCGGGCAATTGGCAGCTTGCCGTGCCTGCGGAAGGCGGAGACCCGTGGCCGCCGGGTCGCACGAAGGAAGGCGTGGTCGTCGGCGTCCCCTTCGGCGCGATGTCGGTGGATGCGCTCGCCGGATTGCTTGCGGAAGCCGATCCCGGTTGCGTGCAAGTCATGCCACGAAGGTGCCTTTACCTGGAGACGGCCCGGCCTGTGGCGCATCCGGCCTTCATTCACGATCCGTCGGCATTCCCTCTGGACGTCGCCGCCTGCACGGGCGCGCCCCGGTGCACGCAGGCAACCGTGCCGACCAGGCCGATCGCACGGCAACTGGCGGAGCGCGGTCTCGGGACGCTGCATGTTTCGGGCTGCGCCAAGGGTTGCGCGAGATCCGGGTCTGCCGACGTGACGCTGGTCGGGCGCGACGGGATGTTCGATCTTGTCAGGGACGGTTCGGTCGGCGACGCGCCGGACCGCACCGGCGTTTCCGAGGCCGGACTTCTGGAGCTGTTCCCCTGATGCCCCACGCCTATGAAAGAGACGGTGCCGCAATCTACGCCCGGTCCTTCGCGACCATACGGGCCGAGGCCGAACTTGCCCGTTTCGACGCGGATGAAGAAAGGGTCGCGGTGCGGATGATCCATGCGTCGGGAATGGTGGAACTCGCGGGGTTCCTGAGGTTTTCCGACGGCATGGTGACCAGGGCACGCAAGGCGCTGCAATCGGGCGCGCCGATACTCTGCGACACCAGGATGGTCAGTGAAGGCGTGACACGCCCGCGGCTGCCTGCGTCCAACGACGTGGTGTGCACGCTTCAGGACCCCTCGGTTCAGAAGCTCGCGTCCGAGATGGGCAACACGCGCTCGGCCGCCGCACTGGAGCTTTGGCGTCCCCGGCTGGAAGGGGCGCTCGTGGCGATCGGAAACGCCCCCACGGCACTCTTTCACCTGCTGAACATGCTGGAGGACCCGGACTGCCCCCGGCCTGCCGCGATCATTGGCTGCCCCGTCGGATTCGTTGGCGCTGCGGAATCCAAGGCGGCTCTCTGGAACGATCAGCCAGTGCCCTGCTGCATCGTCGATGGGCGTCTGGGCGGAAGCGCCGTCACCGTGGCGGCCATCAACGCGATCGCGAGTTCCGCGGAATGACCGGAACGGTCTACGGTGTCGGCCTGGGGCCAGGAAAACCTGATCTCATGAGCGTGAAGGCGCTCAGGCTGCTGGCAAGCGCCCGCCACGTCGCGTTCTTTCGCAAGAAGGGGCGCGCGGGGCGCGCCTGGACGCAGGCCAGGGACCTGATTCCGGCGGACGCGGTCGAATTCGCGATGGAATATCCCCTGACGACGGAAATCCCGCTGGAAGATCCGCGGTACAACCGGACCCTGGCGGAATTCTACGACGGCTGCACGGCGCATCTGGCCGACATTGCCGGAGATGGCGAGGACGTCGTCGTTCTCTGCGAAGGCGATCCGTTCTTCTACGGCTCCTTCATGCACCTGCATGAACGCCTGAACGCCCGGGTGCCGGTCGAGGTCGTGCCGGGCATACCTGGCATGGCAGCCGCCTGGACGGCGAGCGGCATGCCGATCGCCTGGGGCGATGATGTCCTCACCGTGCTGACGGGAACGCTCGAAGAGGATGTGCTCGTGCGACACATGGAAGCCGCCGATGCACTGGTCGTGATGAAGGTGGGGCGCAACCTGCCCAAGGTGCGGGGCGCGCTTCAAAGGACCGGACGCGCGCAGGATGCCTGGATGATCGAGTGCGCCGCGATGGCGGATCAAAATGTCGCCAGGCTTGCCGATGTGCCGGAAGGTCATGTGCCTCCGTATTTCTCGATTGTCCTGGTGCACGGGCAGGGGCGGCGGCCGTGAGCGGGTGGATTGCGGTTGCGGGCCTCGGGCCGGGAGGCGATGCCCTGATCACGCCCGAGGTCCGGACCGCAATGGCCGAGGCGACCGACGTCGTCGGGTATTCCCGCTATGTCGACAGGGTTCCCGAGCGTGAAGGGCTTTGCCGGCATCCGTCCGAAAACAGGGTGGAGGCCGAACGGTCGCGCCTCGCGCTGGAACTGGCCGCGAATGGCCGTCGGGTGATCGTGGTTTCGTCGGGAGACCCGGGCGTGTTCGCGATGGCGTCCGCAATCTGCGAGGCGATGGAGGCCGGGCCGGGATCCTGGCGGGAGCTGGATCTGCGTGTCCTCCCCGGCATCACGGCAATGCTTGCCGCTTCCGCGCGGGCGGGCGCACCGCTGGGCCATGACTTCTGCGCCGTCAACCTCTCGGACAACCTCAAGCCTTGGGCCCTGATCGAGAAGAGGCTGCGGCTCGCGGTCGAGGGCGATTTCGCCTGCGCCCTTTACAATCCTCGCTCCAAGGCCCGTCCCGACGGGTTCGCCCGCGTCCTGGAACTGCTGCGTGAGCTCTGCGAGCCTGAGCGCATTGTCATCTTTGCCCGTGCCGTGACGACATCGGACGAGACCATCAGGTCCGTTCCGCTGTCCGAGGCGAATCCCGAGATGGCGGACATGCGGACCGTGGTGATCCTGGGATCGAGCCGCACCCGCAGGATCGAACGGAAGGGGCTGCCGCCGCTCGTCTACACGCCGCGGTCGGTGACGGAATGAGCAATCCAGTCCAGAACCTCTTCAACGGTGCCGACTTCGTGCCGTTGCGGCGGATCGGGCCTGTCGATCATGAGTATCGGCAGGCCGAGCGCCCGCGCGGCATCGATCTTGGCGCGGGCGCCTTCGCCGCCGGCGTTCCTGGATACCAGGAGATCGATCCCGTGCGTTTCCAGAAGGTTGCGCTCGGACGCTTCCGCAAACGGCCCCCGATCGATGATGATGTCGTGATGTGGCAGCGCGGGAGGCTCCTTCGGGGCGTCGACGAATCGCAGGAGAAAGTGATGTTGCGGCGCGACCTCGAAGGCCGAGACTTCCTTGCGCCCAATGGCGAGGAAAATCCGCCTGGGCGTGCGGCCAAGGGACCTGGCGGCTCCGGCCACGCCCGACACTCGGGTCCAGCGATCACCGGCGCGGGGCGTCCACGGCGGTCGGGCAAGCGCGATCAAGGGCACGTCGGCGGCGGCACAGGCGGCGACCGCATTCCGGCTTATCTGCGTGGCGAACGGGTTGGTGGCGTCGACCAGGTGCGTAACGGAATGGTCCTGGAGATAGGCGGTCAAGCCAGTTGCGCCGCCAAACCCGCCGGTTCGGGTCGGCAGTGGCTGTGCGATGGGGCTCGCCACGCGTCCGGCGTAGGAGAACGTGGCACGCAGTCCCATGGCAGCGGCGTGCGCCGCGAGGGCGCTCGCCTCGGCGGAGCCGCCCAGGATCAGGAGATTTGGCGCCATGCCTGAAGCTCGCTGGCTGACGATCATCGGTCTCGGAGAGGATGGACCGGAGGGCCTGTCGCCTGCAAGCCTGGAAGCGTTGCATGCGGCGGAAGTGATCATGGGATCCGAACGGCACCTGTCCCTGGCGAAGGACATTGGTGCCGAACGAGTCACGTGGCCGGTCCCGTTCGAGGACGGACTGCCCCTGCTTGAAGGCCTTCGCGGCCGCAAGGTGGCCGTGCTTGCGTCCGGTGACCCGTTCTGGTTCGGCGCGGGAAGCGTCATTGCCCGGCGCTTCGCGCGGGAAGAGTGGCGCGCGATTCCGGGAGCATCCGTGTTTTCGCTTGCGGCGGCGCGGTTGGGCTGGCCGCTGGAGCGCGTGGCCTGTCTCGGACTTCACGCCGCCCCGCTTCCCCGGCTCAGGCCACATCTGGCAGCGGGGCAGCGCGTGATCGCGACAGTTCGTGATGGCGCGGCAGTCGGTGAGCTGGCAGCCTATCTCGACGGTCTGGACCTTGGCGATACCCGAATGCACGTCCTCGAAGCTCTTGGCGGTCCGCGCGAACGGTGCCGTGAAGTCGCCGCAGGCGCCTATGCACTCGAGGACGTGGTCCATCCGGTCGCCGTGGCGTTCGAGGCGGCGGGCTCGGGCACGAGCCTGTCGGCTGCCAGCGGGCAGCCAGACGATGTCTTCGAGAGCGACGGGCAGATGACCAAGCGGCCCATTCGGGCGATCACGCTGTCCGCGCTCGCGCCACGGCCCGGGGAACGGCTTTGGGACATCGGCTCGGGCTCGGGCTCGGTCGCGATCGAGTGGCTGATGACACATGCCTCGACCCAGGCTGTCGCCATCGAGATGCGGGCTGACCGCGCTGCGCGAATCCGGAAGAATGCCAGGGCGCTTGGCCAGGACCGGCTCGTGGTGGTCGAGGGTCAGGCCCCTGAATCGCTCAGTGAACTTGAATTTCCGGACGCCGTGTTCGTCGGCGGCGGCCTCGACCGTGGTCTCCTTGACTGGATCTGGGGCAACCTTGCCCCCCGCACGCGGGTCGTGGCCAATGCGGTGACGCTTGAGACGACCGCGCTCCTGACCGAAGCGCAGGCAAGGTTCGGAGGCACGCTGACCCAGGTCGAACTGGCCGAAGCCGCGCCCGTCGGGCGGTTTCGGGGCTGGAAGGCTGCCTATCCTGTCGTGCAATGGCGCGCGGTTCGATGAAGGCGGCCGTCTTGGAGATCGCTTCACGATTTCGGGAATGGCGTGCACCGCCCGCAGGCAGTTGCCGGATGAAGGATCGTGAGACCATCGATCCGGAGATCCGCCGGCGGATTCCACGCGTTCGTTGACAGCACGAAGTCCTGGCATGAGTTGCCAATTTTCGACCTTTGGGTATTCTGAGCATGCAACAGGAGGCGCAAGGCATGAACGTTCAGGCGAGACCGACCGGCGGGTCTCATCGCAAGGCGACCTATCAGGACGTGCTCGATGCACCGCGCCAAATGGTGGCCGAAGTGGTCGCAGGCACGCTTCATACCCATCCCAGGCCGGCCATGCGGCATGCCTGGGCGAGTTCGATATTGGGAGGGGAACTGGTTGCGCCGTTTGGCCGCGGGCGCGGCGGCCCCGGCGGGTGGTGGATCGTGGACGAACCGGAACTGCACCTGGGCGACGACATCGTGGTGCCGGACCTGGCCGGATGGCGGCGCGAGACGATGCCCGAGTATCCGGATGCAGCATATTGCTCGATCGCGCCTGACTGGGCGTGCGAGGTGCTGTCGCCGTCGACCCGCCGGATCGACATGAACGAGAAGCGGACGATCTACGCCCGGGAGGGCGTCTCGCACCTCTGGTTCGTCGATCCCGTTTCCAAGACGCTTGAATCGTTCGAACTCCGCGACGGCCTCTGGGTGCTGCTGGTCACGCTGGCGGACGACGCGCCGGTCTCGTTGCCACCCTTCGAGGCCGTCAGTTTCCCGCTTGATGCGCTCTGGCCCGAAAGCGCTGCGGCGGACAGTGGCGCGTCCAGATAGAGGCACGAATCGGGTCCGGATTCGGAAGAGATGCTTGTCAAGCGAGGTCTTGCCAAAGTCTCTCTTGTGTTGCCAATTTTCGGCCTGTGAGTATTCTGAGCATGCAACTGGAGGCGCAAGGCATGAACGTTCAGGCGAGACCGGTCGGCCGGTCTCATCGCAAGGCGACCTATCAGGACGTGCTGGATGCACCGCCCCACATGGTGGCCGAAGTGCTCGCAGGCACGCTTCACACCCATCCAAGGCCTGCCGCGCGACATGCCTGGGCGAGTTCGATACTGGGCGGGGAACTGGTTGCGCCGTTTGGTCGCGGGCGCGGCGGCCCCGGCGGGTGGTGGATCGTGGACGAGCCGGAACTGCACCTGGGCGACGACA
>VXSG01000100.1 GCA_009838075.1 Boseongicola sp. SB0665_bin_10
ACCGCCTCCTGCTGATGTCATTTGCCGTTTTGATAGCAACTATCGTTACAGAAGAGTAGGATCTCAGATACCCGAACCTTGTCGGTTCCGCGTCCGGGTCATCGCATTCGCGCACCACGGTTCCGACCTTGATGACGGTCGTGCCACGCTCGCCTTTGCGAACCTGGCCGCCCAGCGCCGCGGCCTGGCGATAGGTCATCCAGAACGGCGCCGAATAACCCATGCCGATTGCCCTGCGCCAGAGCACGACAACGTTGGCGCCTCTGTATGGCGTGCCGCAGGCTCGAAGCGGCAAGAGCGCCACTCCGCCTCCGGAGTCCCATGGAACGCGCCACGGCAGGACACCTCGCTTCAACGCCCCCAGAATCTCGCGCGTGACTCCATCGCAGATCTTGCCCGCCTTTCCGAACGCTTCCGGAGAGATCCCCTGCCTGACATTGTCTTGGCGTGCGCGCCCTTCCGGCACGCATGCCTTGTTCCGCGAACCGCTCCGCAGGTGAACGCCGGACGACGGGAGGGCCTTGGCAAGCGCGCCGCTCATTGCGTTTCTCCTTTGTGAAGTTTGCTGGCCATCCCCGTGGTGTCCCGAAGGCGCAACGTCCAAGCCATTGCCTGCAATTCGCCGTCCTGAACGATCATCGAGGTAGCGGTGCCCTGACGTTCGAGCGTACCAAGCCGCTTGAACGCGACATCGAGGCGCAGGTTGGCTGCCGCCGCCAGCGCTGCGGTGGTGCGACGTTGCGGCGTGGCGCCCATGCGCACCTTTAGGACGTCAATCAGGTCACGGAAGCTGCTTGTTTCGCCGACGTCCCTTTCGAATTCAAGAAGATAGACCGCTTCTTCATCAGGATTCTCGGGATGTGGCACGTTTGTCAGAACATAGATGCCTGTGCACTGGCGGTTGATCGCCACTTGGAAACAGCCATGGATGTCGATGACGTCAAGATCCGCCGTCTCCAGGCCGGCTGGCATAAGCCGCCAGAACCCCGACCCGAATTTGCGTCGGACCCGCGACATTTTGGCCATCTTTCTGCAATCCATGCTTTTCTCCACTTCACTCTCTGGCCTCAGTATATCACATGTATGTGGTATATTAGAAGTAAAATATTTATGTTGATGATGATCTTGACGCGATTTGGATGCATTTGCGTTTGCCTCGACTCGGACATCGCTTCCGAAGCGCCCGCGCGCGGTTCGCCTTCCGCTGCCCGAAGGATCTCTTGACGGAGATCGAGCGGGTTCACGAAGCGCTGTTGGCCGACTGGCCGACGATGACCCTGACGGACGTCCTGGTGGGTCTCCTGCATTCCGGGATCAGGGCGTGCGAAGAAGCGTGTTGACACTCTTGAGGCGCCTGTCGGAGGCCACATTGACGAGGCGGTGTTTCGGGAACATCATTGATCGCGAAAGGACCAACCATGACCCGGATGGAAGTCATCTTGAAGGAGCGGCATGACAGAATGCTCGCACGCCTTGACGGTGCGGCCTCGGACCTTAGGCACGCCGCCGAATCTTGCGGTGCCCACATCATGTTTTTCGGCAGCTTTGCGAGAAGGGCAGTGCACGACCGTTCGGACCTTGACGTCCTGATCCTGAAGGAAAGCCCGGCAGGGTCAACGAAGGCTTTCGAGGAGAGGGCGGACAGGATCGGTGCGAAGCATGACGTCTTCATCGACCTCCGCCATGAAGACAAGGCTGAGCATCTGCGTGAAGGATGCGTGCAGTGAAGGTGACCCCGTCCTCCGCGCTTTTCGTTCGCGCGAACGCGCACCTCGAAGGGATCTCGGCCGAGTTGGACAGGGCCAGGAAATCGGTACGGAACATGAAGGACCTCGAAGGGAATCTCCAAGGCGAAAGACTGGAGGAACTGAAGGACGCCCTGACGGACAGCATTGGACGGAACCTTCACGGCATCTACTGTGAAATGGAGAGCGTTTTCGAGGACATCGCACGGACTGTCGACGGCGAGGTTCCCTCTGGCCCCCAATGGCATTCGGAACTTCTGCTCCAGATGTCTGCCGAGACGTCCAGGCGTCCTCCCGTCATCGACCCATCTCTGCGTCTCGCCGTGCATGACCTGATGAAGTTTCGTCACGTCTTCAGAAAAACGTACGCTGAACCCTTGCGCAGGAAAGATGTCCTTGCGTGCCTGAAGAGAACGCGTGACGAAATTGTGCCGGGGGTCCTGGCAGGGCTCAGGGGACTCGAGGCTTGGATGCAACTGGAACCGTCGCCGGCCTTCGCAACGGGCGATAATGACAGCACTGATAGCGAAGAGACACCGGAACTCGGAATCTAGCCGGCCTCAACCCCCTCAGGAACTGAGCGCCTGGTGTCCCAAGGCGATCCCGCAATGCCGGTGCAGTTGCGTGCAACTCAGTTGATCGCCTCGTGTGTGAGAGGCTCCAACTCCCGAACCCCTGTCCACTCCATGTGCGCGTCGACCTCCTCACCGTCGCTATGTGTTACTGCCACAACGGCGCAGCCCCAGAGCTTCTTGCCGTCATCCTGACCTGGCACGGGGATGAGGTGCCCAACCGCCCATCCGTCTGGCGGAAAGTCGCCGTTGTCAGGTCGCGGTGGCTCCTCGTGTGCCAGCATCGTGCACATGATTCCGTTCCAGGCCATGAATTCCTCCTTCACGCAGTTCGAGCTGCTGCTCTGAATGACAGACTGGACCAAATCGGCATTCCGCGGCGTCTCCGAAGGAATGCGTGAATCGGGTGATTGGGGACGGGAAGTGCAGCTGGATGGGTCAAGCGCGGCGTCCCGATCATTGGCTTTCACTCTCGTCGTACATCCCTTCAATCGTGATGGGGGCCGGTTCATCCGAGGCGAAGATCACGCAACCAGTTGTGCCGTCGGTCTCGGCAACCGGCTCAAGGCAAGTCACGGCAATCTCGTCAATCTCCCGGAGTCGTTCTATTTCGCTTCTGGCCGCGAGTGTCAAAGCGGATACCAGCACCAAGCCCAACATGATCCCCAGCAACGTCCAGGGAATCTCCGGCCATTTGGGTTCCTTCAACGTCTTGTCCTCATTTCAGGCGTCCAGGAGCCATCACACGCCATGCACTCATCTCGCGGTCGACGCGATCTCCAGCTTTCGGATGCAATTCTTGCCATCATGGACGATCACTATCTTTCAGGAATGCACTTTCTGCATTCTTGAGATCTGCATAAATCCACGACCCAAAATGGATATGGAAGAGTGAAGCGCTCCTCTCGCCACGGGGCATCACGCCGCCTCGCGCAGGCTTTCGCTCCGACGGCGACGTGCCTTGATTTCCGCTGAGCGTTCCTTCGGGGATACCGACAGAAGTCCGCGCAGCGCGGCATGTGCCCGGCCCGGGTCGACGCCTGCTAGCTCGCAGACTTGCCGGAAGTCCCGGGACGGGAAGGCCCCGACCCAATGTTCTGCCGCTCGCTGCGCGCCTTGATCCGTCGATCCTGAATGCCCGCAGAGATCTGCCACGACGGTGAGCAGAACACGTCGCCATAGTTCGCGGCAGGCACTGTGATCCGTCATGAAGGTCACTTCGACACTTCCTTGGTCGCTGCACGCAAGGCATCCTTCCCAGGATGGCGGCGGGCTGCCGTTTCCGGACCGGGAGGGTTGTCCCGGCAGCCCGCCTTTCCGGAAGCCGGACTGCCCATCGATCCGGCGTCGGAAATCTTGGTCTCGGTTGGATCGTTCATTGCGGACCTTCTTTCAAACCTGGGCCAGCCTTTTTGTTCCGGGCGGCTGTTGATTCACGAGCCCGTCGGCCTTCGTATCGTTGCTGATTTTCTTGACGATCCTGTTCATCGCGCGTCTCGACATGAATAGCGACACGTTGAAGTTCATCTGCATCCAAGGATCGGACACCTCGGATTCCACGGGATCGATGCGCTCCAGGATGGAGTTGCCCACGTAATCCTTTTCCTTTTGCCAGTGCCGTAGCACGTCAGGCAGGAGCCTCGGGTCGTCCCGCGCAGTCAGGTCAGCCAGGTCTTCGGCCGTCCACGGCCTGAACACGCACTTCCAGCTTGCCACCGTGCCGTCGAACACGCACAGGTAGCTGTCCCTGCGCCCGCAGTAATCGCCCAGCGTCACCTCGGAGAAAATCAGCCAGTCCCTCCACGCCTTGTCCGCGACCTCTCGCAGGATCGGCTCGTTGCAGACGCGCCTTCCTGCATGCTCGTCCGGCACCGTTCCACGCTGCACGATGAAGAGCTTCGCAGCGCGTCGCGCAAGCTCGTTGACATTGCCTTCCAGCTGTCGCCTGTACCAGGACACGATGGAGTCCCGTCGCGCCTCGTACTCGCGATCGGCCTCGCGCTGAATGTCCATCGCGAGGCTGTGCCGCCCAATGAACGCCCGATCCTTCTCCAGCTCGTCGCGGGATCCGAACATCGAGTTGGTGAACGTCTGGAGGGTATAGCCAACTGGCCGCTCCCACGATGCGATGCGGCTGGCCTCCCGCCGCGACCGCGTCTCAACCGTTGCGGCGAGCGCGTTCTCTGGCGGCTTCTCCCTCTTCCCGTCCGGCCAGTGCCTCTTCCGGCGATTCACGGGCGGCAGCATCTTCATCGTGTCCCTGTCTTCGGTCCATTGGTTGATGATCTCTGGGGCCACAGTGTGCGCGTACCGGTCCTCAAGCCACTTGTTGACGTCGGTCGTGATCGTCCAGTCGCCGGCCTCTCTTCCGGTTTCGCCGCGCTTGCGTGTCTTCCTGCCGCCGCGTGTCCACGTCTGTCTGGCGATCTTCTCGCGGCTGATGTCCTCGAGCGTGAGGGCGCTCAACCCAAGGGGCTGGTAGCCCTTCGCGACGGGCAGCGTCCGTCCGCCGCGCATCACGAGCAGGTCCTGGTTCGTCACCATGTCCCCGGTGTAGGACAGTTCCTTCGCCTGCCACCGTTGCTTCCAGAACCTTGCGGACAGGAGCGCCAGCACCATCGTCAGCCAGATCGCCTGATGCGCCTGCAACTTGCCGATCGGCATCATGGGCACGAGCGTCTGCCCGTGGGGCGCAAGCTCGTCGCTCGGCACGAAGGACACGTCGCCCTTCTCGTTCCACTCCGGCTTCAGCAACTCGTAGGGAAAGTGGTTGCTCCACATCTGTCTCATGAACTGCCGTCCGCGACCCCGCCCCCGCATCCTGTCTTCCTGCCCCGGGAACGCGGGCTTCGTCCGATCGGTGAAGAACACGACGTTCTGCCCGTTCCGCATCGCGAAGCCGAAGAAACTCTGCTCCGCGTGCATCGGATCCCGCACGAGCACCACAGCGATGCCCGACATTCTCATGTCCCGCATTGCTGGCAACAGGTCGTTGATCGACCACGCTTGGTAGACGCGCTGAACCAGCCCGGGCTTCGGATCCTCTCCGAAGTCGCCAGCAAGGAACTGGTACGGCGTGAGGGCATGCATCGAGTGCAGCGCGTCCCGTCGCAGGAACGGCAGGACATCGTTGTCGTCGACCAGTTCAAGCGCCTCTTTGGAGTCGGCCCCGTACAGCGCCAACCCTTCCTTCACTCTTTGCCGGAACACGGCTGAATGCTCCGCCGCAACATCGCCCTGCAGGATCACGAAGAGGTCCCGTGCCTTGGCAAGGTACTCCTGCAAGGCGGCGTAGTCCTTCATGATGCTGGCGACGGTGAACGATTTCTCTTCAAGATGGTGCCGCAGGAAGCATTCTAGCAGGAAATAGGCCGTAATTCCGTCCGGCTCCATCTTCAGGGCCTTCATCACGGCACGGTTCATCTGCTCGATGTCAAATTCGCCGATTTTCCATTGCGTCTGGTCGGGCATGACCCCTGTCAGGTCATGCCATTTCGGAAGCGCCTGATCTACGAGTGCTCGAAACGACATCTGTCTTCCCTTGTGGACGCAGCCGTGCCGCCCAGCCCTGCTTCGAAGAGGGGACTTGGAGTGATCACCAGTTCTTGGGCGCTTTCATGATGACCGGTTTTCATTTTCACGCGCACCGCAGCGAAGCCGTGGTCGGTCACAAGTTCCACGGCTTCCGGGGACGCTTCCAAGGTCATCAGGAAATTGCATCCGGTTTCATCGAGGAGCGCGAACAGGGTGGCGTGATCGATCTCGGAATGATTGTAGAGGCGATGCCCCGCACGCTTCCCGCCACACACATATGGCGGGTCCAGGAAGACGGCGGCATCCCGTCCCAATTCTCGCAGCAGATCCGGCAGGATCTCCATGGCATTGCCTTCCATGAAGACGATGCGGTCCGAATGGGCCTCAATGTTCGCCAGGCGCTTCGACAAGGTCTTCGGATACCACCGTGAGGCCAGTCCGTTGCCGTTTTCGCCATTGCGCATGAATGACGCGCGACGGGCGAGGTTTCCTCCGTAGCGTGTCCTGTTCAACACCAAGGTGCGGAAGCCATGCTCCGTCAAGGTTTTGGGCGATGACTCCGCGACGGCGCTCAATCGCTCGGGCGTGAGATCGAACCAGTAGACGATATGGCGCAGCACAGCGCCGTTTCCCAAAGCGGAGTGCCAAAAAGCGGCAACGTCACGATCTATCTCGATCATGATGCAGTTCTTTACGAGATTCTCCATGACTGCAGTCAGCGATACGCCGGCGCCGCCGGCGAACGGCTCGACAAGCGTGCTTGATGCAGTTTCTGCAAGCCACTGGCGAACGTGCGGGATGAGCCATGTCTTTCCGCCCGGGTAGCGCAGCGGACTCCTTGCCGGGATCGAAGCCGGGTTGGCGACGGGAACGCGGCTTGCAGGAATTGCATTCAGGAACGTGTCACGTGGCAAGGGACACCTCATCACCAAGGCAGACCGCATTCCAGCCCGAGGGCGGCAGACGCCTCCCAATCGCTTCCAGGCGCCTCGCCGTTTGCTCGGCCGTCCACTTCGGGCTCCGCCCTTCGGCTCCCTGATCTTGAAGACGCGAACCACAGACGAAATTCATCCAGGTGATGTCCGCCTTCGGGTCCAGATCGAGGCGCGGGAACGGGTTGCCACATTCCGGGCTGGCCCAGATCACGACTGGCATTCCAGTGCCGACGGCGTAGCCAAACTCCCACCAAAGTCCGCCTGTTGAGCTGTCCTTAGCGATGATTACCAGGACGTCGGCACGATCCAGATCGTCGCGGCACTCGACGGCCGCATTTGCCAGAACGCGCTCGTCGACCTTCTCCACCTTTTCGTGCAGCCATCTGGACGTGCATTTCCAGCCCGACATCCGCTCCAGTTCACCGGCCCAATCAAGCAGAACATCTTGATCCTTGAAGCTTCCTGCGAGGTAGAAGTGATGCGTGGCCGACTCTGAAGCGATCGGCTCGAATTCCACGACATGCAGGCCAGTCATGTCCGTCTCCCCAAGTTCAGCACGACACGAACCGCATACCGCCATGATCTAATAAAGTCAATCGTGCATTATTGAATGTTATATTTTTTGCAATACCTATAAGCTGCTGCAGCACACTCTTGCATGATTGACATCTGTCGATTATGAAACGACGGAAGAGCGCTACGGCAGCAGGGACTTCCATGTACGTGATCGCGATGATCAGCCAGAAAGGCGGTTCCGGGAAGACAACCCTGGCCCTGCATCTGGCGGTTGCTGCGCAAGTAGGCAGCCTCAACACGGCCATCATTGACCTGGACCCGCAAGCATCTGCCGCCGGATGGGGCGATCGTCGCACGGCCGGGCCCGTCGTCATTTCCACCCACGCGAAACGGCTCAGCCCTGAATTGCGAAGGGTTAGGGACGCCGGGGCGGATCTCCTGGTCATCGACACTGCACCGCACGCAGATGCATCGGCTCTGGAGGCCGCCCGCGTTGCGGATCTTGTCGTCGTGCCCTGCCGTCCGTCGATCCTTGATGTCGAGACCGCGCAGACGACGCTGGACCTGGTGGCGACAACGGGGACTCCGGCCATCGTTGTCCTGAATGCCACGCCGGCCTGGGGTGGCGACGCCGCCCAGGCGGAAATGGCGTTACGTGGTGCCGGAATGGAAGTCATGGAGGTTCGGATGAACCACCGCTTGGCTTTCTCTCGCGCCCTGCTTTCGGGCCAGACTGCGCTTGAGACCGATCCGGCCGGAAAAGCTGCCGACGAAACGAAAGGCCTGGCGCGAATCCTGCTCGGACGCCTCCACCGCTTGCAAGAGGAGAAGGCTACATGACTGAAAGCAATGACAAGTTCACGGAGGCGTTGAGAGCGTCTTCCCGAAGGCCGCGAAGCACTCATGCGGAGGCTCCCGCGTTCAAGCATGTGGGGGCAAACCTGAACCCGGAATTCGCGCAGCAGCTGAAAATTATGTCTGCCGAGGAAAGCGTCCCCATGCGCGAGCTCATGGTCGAGGCCTTGAACATGCTCTTCAAGAGCAGGGGAAAACCTGAAATTGTCCAGGATCCTCCCGGGGACTGAGACTTCAGATGCGGATGTTATGGTCAAGGCACTCGTCCACAATTGCGTTGATCGAGGTCATGTCGTGTTCGCCAGCGATGAACGCCGCGCGCGCATCGGTCAGGATCCTCTGTCGGGACGCCTCATCGACTTGGTTACGCCCGTCCAGATATCCGTAAGCCTCCAGCCAGGAGACGTCTCGCGAGGCAAATGACACGCGGGCACCAGGAATGCGCTCCATGTGCGCCTGCAGTTCCTGGATGAAGCGGCGTCCGTCGCCATTCTGCTTCTGAACCAGTTCCGTGATCAGGTTCATCAGGTCGCGGACGTCGTCCACGCGCTTTCGGTTTTCCATCGTCCGTCTCCGTCGAGGACATTTCAATGAAGGGTCAATTCGGTGCCGTCGATTCCGGCGTCGGTCGGACATGAATTGTCCAGCGCGCGAAGGATGTCCTCTTCAACTATGTCCAGGTCGACGTCGCGCGCCCGAAACTCCTCCGCAGCGCTCAACAATCCGTTTTGGCGGTCTTGCGGCAGCCCGGGGCCCTCCGTCTGCCAATCCACGAGGCAACGGGACAGGAAGGATACGGAGGCACCAGGCAAACGCTCCACGGCTTCCTGGAGATCCTGTAGGAACAGCGCTCCATCAGCCCCGTGAAGTTCCGCGGTCTCCCGGATCGTCTCGGCCAATGCTCCAACGTCTCTCGCGTCATTGCTGTTCATCGCAATTCTCCGTTCCTTGAACTTCCTTGCACAAGGATGGCAACGGCGGATGAAAACACAAAACGCCTGATCGCGATCGTGCGAAGGTGCACGATCGGACTGCTGCATGATCCCATGCTCATCATCTGCCCAGTCTGGTGACAAAGGAGGCGAGGATGTCATTCGACGTGGAAGAGGTGCGTCGCGAGATTTGACGTCTCGAACACAGCACCGCCGCCTAGAGTCGGGGACTCGTCGCCATCTGGATACGGCGCCGGCGGACGACCGGGATCTATCTGTCGGCAAACGACCGTGACAGGTATGGCCTAGAGGGAAAAAGGGTTCCGAAGTGACCACATCCAGCCCGTTCGAATTCCTTGGCCAGGCCAGGACGCCGTCGCCGCGCGACCGCTGATCCGGTCTTGCCGGTGGAGCGACCACGATGCGCGAGATCCTCTTCGCGGTTCATAGCGGCCTTGCGCCTGCACTCAACCAAAGTTCGCAATTGCAGTTGTGCGGTTTACCGTTTTCCCATTACGTAACGTGTACACAGTACACGTCGTGCAACTTCGCAACGCGGCACTTTAGACATTTTCATTTCCCGCTGGCAGTCCAATCTTCCTTCGCGTCCGAAGCTGGAATCCCGAGCCGATCTGCCTGCTTGAGAAGCGACCTGACCGAGGAAGGATGCCAGGACATGCGTCCCCGAGGCGTCGGTTCGTGCATTGCTTCAAGCATGTCGCACATTTCCTGCAGGGTCACGTCCGGTCGCGCCTTGCGCATCGCTGCAACCAGCGCCGGCAGGCGGTCGTCCTTCCGTCGTTCCGTCGCCCGTTCCATAACTGTCGCCGGCAACAGCCCTTCGGTGACGTAGATCCTGGCTGCGCGAACCAGGCGCTGCAACGTCCAGTGCCGGGATTCGGACAGCCGCGAATTGATGACAGAAAGCACATCCTGCCATGGAGTTTCCGGACGCAGCCTGCGCACATCCGGCACCCACTCTTCCGAGTTTCGGGACAGCCGTTCGAGAAATGCATCACGGCGAGCCAAGCGCAGTCGGCGGAGCGTCGCCTCGTCACCCGAGACCAGCCCGGGATTTCCACCCTTCCGACCTTCTGCTCTTGCCGCTGCGAGTCCCGAAAGGGTGCGTTCGCGAATCAAGGCGCGCTCGAATTCCGCCATGGCGCCCAGGATCTGTAGCGTGAAACGCCCCTGCGGCGATGCCGTATCAACCGGATCCCCCAAGGACCGGAAGTGAATGCCGCGTTCATGAAGGTCGTTGATTGTCTCTAGCAGGTTTTGAAGGGACCGGCCGAGGCGATCCAGTCGTACCACCACGAGCGTGTCGCCGGCGTCAAGCTGCCTGAGAAGCCGGGACAGAACCGGGCGGCCCGGGTCTCCGCCCGATGCGTGCTCCTCGGCAATAGAGATGCAGCCGGCAGCCCTTAGTTCGCGGATTTGCGCATCCAGTGTTTGCTCTCCCGTCGAGACGCGGGCGTATCCATGGAGCATCGCGCTTCCTTCGTTTGGCATCGACTTTCGCTCATTGAACGAGAAATTGCAATTGAACAAGTGTTTTTCAAATGGTCGGTTGTAAACGCATGCAATGGCCTGAGAGCGATGCCTGTCGGGCCTTTGTCAATGCCGAAAGCCCTTGATTTCAAGGACGATCATGGCACAGCGGAGCGACGTTGGCACCTGAATTCGCGATGCAGATGGGCACGGGATGCCCCGAAATCTCGGTCGAGTTGTGGCTGCAGATGATTTATCTTTTTCTGCATTACGGATAACGGTTGACGCCTACCTGTTTGTTATGATTGGTTTTCGTGGAAGCAGTTTTTGGCACTCGATCCATGGTCTCATCTGTTCCCGACGATGACTTCAATTTGGCATGGCAGGGATCTCAGGAACTCCAGGACTCCGAAGATGCGCCGCTCTTCGTCGACGATATCGGGGATTGGCATGACGCTGAAGGGCGTCTGGCCAGTGACATGCAGGTCGCTGCGCTGCGCATCGGGCATCTCGACATGCTCATGGGCCTCTCTCCCGGGCAATGGAACGACTGCGTCGCGATGCATGTTGTGTCGCGACTTTCCCGCCTCCTTGATCATCCGACATCCACAACGGAAATCGCTCTCTGGCGAGAGATGTATGTCTCCGCCACAGACGAGAAGGCGCGTTCGCTGGCGTGGAGCGGGTGGGCGGCAAACCGGATAGCCTGGCGAAAGCCCGGAGGTGCGACACTTGATCCATCGCATCCGGAAACGTTGGTTGCGTTCCTTGACCGGCACTCGCCCGAGGCAGGTGAAGGGAACCGTTGCCTTGGACGCTTCGGGAGATCGAGTCGGGGGGTCCTGGATCATGTTCGCGAATGGTCCACCTTGATGGAGCATGCCTCGATCCTTTCTCCAATTGCACGAGCCGGCTTCGCTCTTCACGGCTGGCGATCTTGTGGTCTCGCTGGGCGGCATCCGGCAGGATTGTTCGAGGCGCTCGTCGTCACGTCTTGCCTTCCCTCAGCTAACGGCCGCCTTTGCGAGGGCTTGTCGTTCCTTCCACTTTCTCCGGGAGCCGTAGTTGACGGATCCGTGCACCGACGTCTGGAAGCGTTCGTGCACGACGTCGGCCAAGCGGCGCTGAACCTCCGTCGCCACATCGAAAACGCCATCGCATGGCGGGAACGAGCCATGCAACTCGTTACCCCTAAACGCGCAAGGCTCGCTGACGCAATTCAGGTATTTCTGGATCATGATCCGGTGTCCGCCGCGCTTGTCATGAAGTGTAGCGGTCTCAGCCGGGTCAACGCCCTGCGCCATTTGCGACGTTTGGAGGAGGCCGGTCTCATACGCACGCCAGGGCATCCAACCCACGAGAGATTGTACACGATCACGCATTCCGCGCAATTTTGATATTCTTATATTATGCACGTTGCCATTGATGCAGTATAAAGTTTTCAATATTATTCAAGAGTGGTAAGTTGCATGAATTCGAGGCCTAGCTGGCGTTGACCTTGCTGGAATCCGACGCCCAAGGCAGCTATTCTGGAGTCTGATCGAACAACGTTGCTTGGCTGAAGGAAGGGCACATGAGTCCCAAATGGCGGTTCTATGGACGAGGCGAGCAGCTTGCGCGGCTCGATGGTCTCCTGGACTGGTCGCTGTTTCAGTCCGTCCGCGTTCACGGAAGGCGCCGCGTCGGCAAGACCGAGCTTCTCACGGAGGCGTTTTCACGCCGCTCGGGCCCGCCGCCGCTGGTGATGGTCGAGCTGCCAGCACCGCCGAAGGGCACACCCGGCTTGGCGCTAAGTCTCTTGGAGGAAGCCGCCTCAGAGGCAGGTGTGGCTGTGGCAGAGCAGCGCAAGAGGCACCGTTATCCTTCCATGCGTTTCGAAGCGCTGTTGCGCGAGATCGTCTACAGCGGCGCGGCCGTGGTCCTGGATGAATTCCACAACGCAAGGGAACTCGGCCTCGAAAGCGCGGTCAAGCTGGTGATCGATCGCGTTCCGATCGACGGTTCCTCTCCCATGGGCGGGCCGTGCGGAAAACTGTTCCTGACCGGATCGCACCAGCAGCGCATCATGGCGATGTTGAGGGATGACCAGCCCCTTTACGGACGGATCGGCGAAGGCATCCGCCTCCGGCAGTGGAGTCTGAGGACGGTCCTGGAGATGGCCGGAGAGCAGGGATTCCTGAACCATCCTTCCAAGTTTCTCACGATGCATACGGCGTTTGGGGGCATGCCCTCCATCTGGAAGAGCTTTTCCAGAGGCAGATCTCCTGAGAGGGAGCTTGACGCATGGGAAGGCGACGGCGCGTGGCGCCGCGCGTTCATCGACTGGACAGCGAGGTATCTTGCCGAAGAGCCCATGGATCAATGGGACAATGCGCAGTTCATCGAGCTTTCTCCGGAGAACCGGGCTGTTCTGGATGAGATTGCCAGCACGAACGGCGGAAAGACAGCGGCGCAGATCCGAGGACTACTGAACATGTCGAACGAAGACGTTCGCCGTGCGCTGAAGACGCTTTCGGAGCATCTCGAATTTGTCACTCCGTCGTGGAACTTCTTCGCCAATGAAGCCCGATGGTGTCTGTCAGACAATTCCACCCTTTTCCAAGTACGTGTGCTGGGCGACAGCTTGGCACCGAACAGATCGAAACCAGGTGCTGCCGCGAGAGTGGAGAAGCGGCTTGAGAGCATTGAAGGACCCACCTTCGAGCGCATGGCCGCTTCCTGGCTCAAAGAGACGGAGGGTGTCACGTGGCATGGCTGCGGCGTTTGGCTGCCAGGCCTGGCTGACATTGACGTGATGGCAGTTCAGGAAGGATCTGACGGCGAGACGCTCATCATGGGCGGATGCAAACGAAACCCGGAAGCTCATCACCCTGCAAGACTGGAACGGCAGTTCGAGGAATTTCTTGAAGCCGGCACAAAGGACAAAGACCTCATGGGTCTTCGCGCCCTCCCGCGTCGCCAGCTCCTTGTCTCGCCGGAGTTTACACCCGAAGCACGTGAGCGTTACGCGGGAAGCGGCTTCGAGTGTGTGGACATCCTGGACATGGCTCGGGCTCTCGGCGTTGATGTGAACCCAGACCCGGCGGAAAATGCGGGAATGGAAGCCGCCTCTGACATTCCCGATCCGTGCAAACCGCCATCACCTTTCGACTAGGAATGGCCCAGAAGTCGGACATCGAATGGACGGACGCGACTTGGAATCCCGTCACCGGATGCACCAAAGTCGGGCCTGGTTGTGACAACTGCTATGCCGAGCGCTTCGCGGAGCGGTGGCGCGGCGTCGCGGGCCATCCCTATGAACAGGGATTTGACCTGAAGCTATGGCCTTCGCGACTTGAGCATCCCGTCCATTGGCGCAAACCGCGCATGATCTTCGTGAACTCCATGAGCGACCTGTTCCACAAGAACATTGATCGTTGCTTCATCGATCGCGTCTTCGATGTAATGGAACGAGCCGACTGGCACGTCTTCCAGGTGCTGACAAAGTGCAGCTCGCTCATGAGGAACTATGTCCGTGCCCGGTATGGCGGAAGAATGGCTCCACGGCACATCTGGCTTGGCGTTTCTGTCGAGGACTCGGAGCACGTCAGTCGGATATCTCATTTGAAAGCCATCAACTCGGAAGCGCGCTTCGTCTCGTTCGAACCGCTGCTTGGCCCGATTGCGGAGGTTGACCTGCGCGAAGTCGCCTGGGCGATTGTTGGAGGCGAGAGCGGGCCTGAAGCCCGCCCCATGCGGTCAGAGTGGGTGCGAAACCTTCGCGATGTCTGCCAGCGAGACGGGGTCGAGTTCTTCTTCAAGCAATGGGGTGGATCGCGGCCGAAGTCCAACGGCAGGTTGCTCGATGGCGTGGAGTGGAACGGATTGCCGGTGCATCTCCTTACGAAGCCTCTTATCGAGTCCTGGGCTGCATAAGTGCAAAGCTCACCAAAAGTGTTCGCTGCCATTGGCACCTTTCATTTGTCTGACGCGCTTGACCTCTTCAGAAGCGAAAACAGAATAGGCAACACATTAAGGATTCCAGCGATGTTCGAGTTCAAGACAGCTGACATTCTCGGCGAGGATGCTGAGGCATTGGTGAACCCGGTCAACTGTGTAGGTGTCATGGGTCGCGGCCTCGCGCTGCAGTTCAAGAGAGCATTTCCGGAGAACTTCGACGCCTATGTGAAAGCATGCACCCACAAACAGGTGCAGCCCGGCAGGATGTTCGTCTTTGAGACTGGTCAGCTGACATCCCCGCGATACATCATCAACTTTCCGACAAAGCGTCATTGGCGCGAGCAGAGCAGGATGGAGGATGTCGAGGTGGGGTTGAAGGATTTGCAACGCGTGATCAGGACGAAGAGCATTCGGTCGATCGCCATTCCTCCCTTGGGTTGCGGGTTGGGTGGTCTCGACTGGAAGGATATGCGGCCGCGCATTGAAGCGGCTCTATGCGGCTTCAGCGAGCTGCGGGTCGTCCTCTTCCCGCCGGACGGTTCACCTGAGTCGGTTCAGATGGTGAAACGTGGGACGTCGCCTGCCTCGACTCCGGACACGGATGTGCCTGACCTCTTTAGCATTCCGGATCCTTGCAAGATGCCATCGGCACTCGACTGAGTTCGGGCATGCCGGAACAGGGAAAGCATGGGCGCGCATTTGGAGAACGAGTTCGAGATCGAACAAGCCTGACATTGACCGAGGAGAAGTGAGCCTGACATGGGAATCGTCAACCATCCTGCAAGAGAAGGAATGTCCCTTTTGCAGCCCCGCGTTCGTGTCGGGGCTGGTGTCTTTTGTGGGGTTTTGAATTTTGTGATTTGTGAAATTGATACATTTTCTCTTTGTTAAATGGAAGCGTCGTGAGCGACTTTGGGGATTGTGAAATGAAGTACCGTCGTGCGTCGATCTGTGTTACTTTACCTCGTTCTTGTCGTCCTTGATGATCGAGAGCCTCGGTTTCGGCGTGGCGGCGAACCTCAGTTTTGGCTCGATTGTGAGACTTCGCGTTGTTCCCTCCGTGTTGTCGTCTGCATCATGACCGTTGCAAAGAAGGTCTTCGCTGATGCTGCCCGTTATCCTTGATGCCGCATTCTGCATCGATTCCCGAGCAAGGTGAGCGTAGCGTGATGTTGTCTGCACGTTGGTGTGGCCGAGAAGCTTGCCGATCATTGTGAGGCTTTCGCCAAGCGCGAGTGCCCTGGAAGCGAATGAATGCCGAAGATCATGGATCCGGACGTCTTCCAGCCCGGCGCGCTGTCGGACACGTTGCCAAGGGCGTTGAAGGTCTCCGAGACGGGTGCCAGATCGATGACCCGTGATAACCCAAGGATTGTTTGGTTCACGCGGGATGGCATCAAGAACCGCCCGGGCTTCTGGACCCAGTGGTACAGCGCGAGCGCCCGTCTTGGCGTCGGGCAGGTCTATGCAATCCGTCTTTACGTATTCCCATCTGAGACCACAGATCTCCGATTTTCGGCAGCCAGTGAGCAAGAGCAGCCGCAATGCCGCGACCGCTGATGGCATGTCGATCTCGAATTCGCGCAGTGCCGCACCCAACCGAACAATTTCCTCTTCCGAGAGAAAGCGCTCGCGTGGGTGTTCCTTGAATCGGTGGACACCTCGGCACGGATTGGAATGGTCCGGTCGCCATCCCCAAAGCTCGGCGAGAGAGAACATTTTCGACAGCACACTGAGCATCCTGTTGGCATTATATGGATGGGAACGAAGGCTGTGATGCAGGGCGACGACGTCCTTGCGCTGTACGTCGAGAATTCTGATCTCGCCGATCGTGGGAGCGATATGGATCTCGACCAGCCGCCGATAGTCTTCTTGCGTCCTCGGCTTGCAGTGGTTCGGAACGTATTCCTCAAGAAACCGTTGGCACAGGTCTGCTACGCTCTCATTGGTGCCGTATTGTTTCGCGTCGACGAGGGTTTCCTCGGCCTTCACTCTAACGTCATTGGGAGACATTGACCTGATATTGTCCTTCAATTGGGCTTGGAATTGCACGAGATCTGTCTTGATCGCAGCTTGCAGCTTCGCGAGGTCGGCCTTGGTGGCCATGTCGTCGATCGTCCGTCCGTCACTGGCCGTGGCACCGCCAGCTTCCGCGTGGCCCACCTGATCGTGCGACGCCTCCTCTGAATCGAGGGTGGTAGGATTGGTGACTGTATCGGGATGGCGAGCAGCCCGGGAACCCTTTGTCATGATCAACGCTCTTCCTCGAACTTTCTTTGCCGAGCGCCGCCGGAAGTTCGGTCAGTCCGTTGTCGAGCACTCAGATGAACGATCATGGCAAACCTGAGAATCTCCCGCAAACACAATCTCGCAATACGCCCACTGCCGTCCCCGGAAAGAGGGAAATACGCATCGGCTTGACTGTTGATGGCACTGATCGCGGTCACGTCGAGCACCGCGAATTGGCGAAGCCAGGATCATCCATGCACTGGATGGTTTACGGCTCCAGAGCGTCATCCGTTTCGACCGCTGGATCATCATCAACACCAAGGGCAATCTTTTCGACTTCGGATTCCACAGCCTCTTCAACCGCGTCAACCAGTTCGATCGCTTGCGTACGGAGCCTGTTCACCGCCTCGCTGTTTTTCTTCGCGCGCGAAATGAGGAACGATTCCTGGATGCCAGCGGCTGGTTGCGTCGAAAGGCCGAAAGCTTCCAATGTCTGGGCGACTTCATCGAACCGCGTGATCTGCTTGAACGCGTGACCGGCCTCGAATTCCTCCATCACGGCCGTCAGGACACGGGGAATGTCGCCATGAGGGTCGCGTGCCGTCGTCAATATTGTGTCCAGCATCTCGAAGGCGGCGCCGCCGTCAGGCTTTTTCGGATCCGCAAAGGTGAACTCTTCCAGATCGATGCCTGCAGCTTCTGCCATCCTCCTGATTTCCGCTTCATCCCATTTCCGTGTCCGATTGAGCGTCGCAATTCCGGCGTCGATTCTGCCTTCCGAAAGATTGGTTGCGCCGAGAACGACTGCCTTGGCTCGGTTCAGGGCCTCCATTTGCCGAGTGCCGATCTCGTCCGCCGCCATCTTCAGGACAGCGGCTTGCATGACGAGTGTCTGCATCGCAGCCAATTTCCGCTCGTCGTCGGGATTGAGATTGGCTGGGCTGGGCACCACCGGGAGTTCGCCGGTCATCACGTGATTGTTCCAGAGCCGCGTTTCCGCCTGCAGGAGTTCGACGAACAGCTCCTTGGACGGTTCGACCGGATGCCGGTTCAGGCTGAAGCTTTCCGGATCCAGGCAGACCACTTCAAGTCCGTGAAACATGATGCCTGCAGACTTCGTCAGCAGCGTGTAGTGATGGAGCTGTGCCTGGTAGTCGAAGCTCACGCCGTTGCGGAGATATTCCTTGTTCACCTCGGCAGACGGGCACTTGTAGTCGACGATGAGGCGGCGGCCGTCCGGCATCAAGACGACGTCGTCGGGCGTGCCAATGATGAAGGGCTTCTTCTCGAGTCTTGCATCGCGAAGCCGATCAAGTGCCTCGCCGTCGGTGACTGCGCCGAATCTCTCATGGAAAATCCTCTGGATCCAAGGCTCGGCGCGCACGCCGCGGTTCATGGCCTCGGCTCCCGGAACGGGCGACATGATCAGGAGCTTCTCCAGCACGAGATTGCGCGCATTGGTGAAGCCGCCCTTTTCGCCCCGATAGTGTCGGATGACGGTGCCCGCCTCGGACCCGCCAATCGCGGAAGCGCGACGGACATGCCAGTGAACGTGGCCGTGCACTCGGTGAGTGAATTCGCCTGGGCTGATGTCCTGGCCTTCGGACTCCATGGAGATGCGCTCCTCGGCCGTGGTCCAGCACCGCTCCAGCCAAGTGCGTGCGTGATGGTCCTGGATCACCTCGCGTTGGGGCAGGGCGTCGATCAGCGTGGCGAGGTGGTGCTTTGCCGGCAGTTCCTGGGTGACGCGCTGAGGGCGCGCCTCAATTGCATCGGCGAAGTGCCTGTAACGATCCTGCACGGTCATGGCCTGTCCTTCGGATGGCATTCAGAGAGACAGGCCGAGGGTAGCGCCGGTGCGTGAAAGTCCTTACCGGTAGAACTGTCCGGCCATTGATAGACAGCATGCAGTGTCGCAGATAGTCTCAAAACTCGAAAGTCTTGATCAAGGGAAGAGTCATGCCGGATGTCAGTGCAAACCGGACCGGTTTCGACAAGGCAGGGATTGAGGCCTTCGTCAGCCTCGGCGAAAAGTCTGCTCCTCCAGTTTTTGTTGGACGCAAGAACGTGTTCGAGTCCATTGTCATGGGCATCCGCCAAGCATGGTCGTCGGCGACAGGCTTCCAGGGCGAGCCTGGCATGACGCGCATTCTCCAAGGCGCGCCGGGTGCAGGCAAGAGCTCCATCCTGCACGAACTGCGCCAGCGTGCCATGCACGCCGCCCGGAAGCCGGCGGGAAACGGCGTGCCGACGCCGAGGATTCTTGTGCTGAATTCAGGCAACATCCATGGCCCCGAAGACATCCTCGGGCCCTTGAGCGGGATAATGCTGCCGGGGCGCGATTTCGGGCAGGAGACCCGGGAACGGGTTCGAATGGCGGCGTCGCAGCTCTTTGGGCTAGAATTAGACGGAGCTGAAAGCCGCAAGCCCGACCCGGACATGCAGAAATGGACTGTGTTCCGGCAATGGGTCGGCACCTGGTCGCAAGGCGCAGGCCCTCCGGCCCCCGTCGTCATCGCGATCGACGAGGCCCAGCGCCTGAGGATGGATGACCTGCATCCCCTGTCCAAGCTGCTGCAAGTCGTACATGACGGTGAGACGGAAATGCCCCTGACGCTTGTCCTTGCAGGTCTCGGCGACACAGAAACTCAGGCGCAGAGCATGGGGTTGACGCGCGGGCTGACCGTACATCCGATCGGCGCGTTCTCGCGGGAAGGGCAAGTGGACGAAGTTATGGAGCTCATGCACGGTTTCTGCACGCACTTTGGTCTCGACCCTTCCAGTCACGAAAGCAAGCTTGCAGCCCTCGCAGCCCCTTGCGAGGGCTGGCCCCGGCACCTGCACTTTGCATGCCAGGCGCTTGGACGGTCCGTGCTTGCTGCAGACGGCGATCTGGCAGTGGTCGACTGGGAGCGGGTGGAACTGGATTCCGCCGAGAGCCGGAGGCGCTACTACCAGTCACAGCAAAGTACCATCATGGAAGTGGCAGACGTTCTGACGGCTTGCGTGATGAAGGATGTGAACGAGGACAACATGGGATACGGCGCCGTCATCAGGCTGATCGAGCGTCACGTTGCTCAGAAGGAAGAATGCGTACTTCCAGGCGGCATGGGTGCCGAGGACTACTTGCAGCATCTCGTTCACCAAGGAGCTTTGCACAAGAGCGTTGACAAGACGTTTCATTGCCCGATTCCGTCCTTTCGGACTCATCTCATCGCGGCGGGCGGACTTGACCCCGACACTGATCCCGAGGAGCCTGAAGACGACGACGGCCCGTCTTTCCCGATGTAGGACCGCCTGAATGAGGGGCCTGCGTGCCGTTCCCAGTCGACCACTTCCAGTCCATCCCGGTAGGGAACCAGGTTGCACGGAAGGATGGCATGTCGAGTCGGCAGAACCATCGGCGCGGGCATGGGATGGGTCGACGGTTCTTGGCCAGACCCGTCGATGGACAGGTTGAAGTCGTGCAGGTAGTTTCGAAAGACGCTCAGAAATTGGTGACGGGAAGCCACATGCAGAATGCGGGAACCTCTCGATCGGGATTTGACAGGGCAGGACTCGAGGAATTCGTCAGTCGAGGCGAAAAGTCCGTTCCACCCGTTTTTGTTGGGCGAAGGGAGGTGTTCGAGTCCGTTGTCGAGGCCGTTCGCCAAACTTGGTCGCCGACGACAGGCAAGTCGGGTGAACCCGGCATGACACGCATTCTCCAAGGTGCGCCGGGTGCAGGCAAGAGCTCCATCCTGCACGAACTGCGCGAGCGCGCCGTGCAGGCGGCCCGGAAGCCGTCGGGAAACGGCGTGCCCGTGCCGCGGATCCTCGTTTTGAATTCAGGCAGCATCCTTGGCCCCGAAGACATTCTCGGACCTTTGAGCGGGATAGTGCTGCCGGGGCGTGACATTGGACGAGAAGCTCGAGAACGGGTTCGAGTCGCGGCATCGCGGCTCTTCGGTTTGGAAGTTGACGGTGCGGCTGGCAGCAAGCCGGACCCCGAGATGCAGAAATGGTCCGTGTTTAGGCAATGGGTCGGCACATGGTCGCAAGGCGCAGGTCTTCCGGCCCCCGTCGTCATCGCGATCGACGAGGCCCAACGCCTAAAGATGGATGACCTGCATCCCCTGTCCAAGTTGCTGCAAGTCGTTCATGACGGTGAGACCGAGCTGCCCCTGGCGCTCGTTCTTGCAGGCCTGGGCAACACGGCGGCCCGTGCACAGGGCATGGGGCTGACGCGCGGACTGACCATACACCCGATCGCGTCGCTTTCACGAGAGGAAGGCAAGGACGAGGTAACGGAGCTCGTTCGGGGTTTCTGTAAGCACTTCGGCCTCGACCCGTCCGGACAGGAAAGCAGGCTTCGAGAGCTGGCAATGCCCTGTGAAGGCTGGCCGCGTCACTTGCATCTCATGCTTCAGGGTTTCGGACGGTCGGCTTTGGCCGCTTCCGGAAACCTGGATCGCCTCGATTGGGAACGGGTGAATCAGGAAGCGGCCGAAAGCCGCCTCAGTTACTATCTTCGTCAAACGAGTCCGGAGATGTCACGAAGCAAGCACCTTGTCGCATCCGTCATGCGGCGGGTATCGGGTCCGGATGACCCCGGTCGGGGCATTGACGTCGTCGACCTGCTTGGAGCCATTGAGCAGAGCATTGAGGACAGTCCCGGTCATCGCCTGCCGGAAGGCATGCGCGCAGAGGATTTCCTGCAGCATCTCACGCATCAAGGTGCCTTGCACGAAAGCGTGGACAAGTCGTTCCGTTGCCCAATTCCGTCCTTTCGGACCTATCTCATCGAAGCAGGCGGCCTTGATCCGGACACCTATCCGACAATGCCTGCAGAAGACGGCGAATCGTCCTTGTCCATGTAAGGCATCCATGCCGTTTGAGAAGGGGATGGCATGTCGAGCCGGCAGATGCTCAACAGTGCCGCGCCGTTTGAAAGTCCTTACCGATAGGACCATCCATCCCCGGCCCAAGGCATCAGCACCATGTCCAGGGAGTTCGAGATTCCCGAAGAGAAGCCTTCCTGGCAGGACGGATCCGTTCCGGACATCCATCGATCGCGGGATTCGCGGGCGCCTGCCGGCTCGACATGCCATCCTTCGTTGCCCAGTGGCCGGACCAGGCCGAAGCGGTGGATGTTGGCTTCCAACCAGTCCGAGACCGGCTCTCCGTATTCGATCCGCCGCCCGTCATGGCGGAGGTCGACGGCCAAGCCGTAGTTGTGCATCGAGCTTCCGGGTTTCGCGACCCACTTCCGACGCTCTTGCTCGTCGGGGTATTTTGCCGCCGCCCTGTCCCACAACTCCTGCTGGTGTGCAGGGGACCGATATCCGGAATAGATCGTGATCTCGCCACCGACTTCCGCGCGGGCTGCATCAATCATTGCCGCAACGCGGTCACGAAAGTCCGGATTGAGCCGATCGATTCCGTCCCGGTTCCGTGTATGGCCATAAAGGTCGGGACGTCCCTCGGTCGCCGGAATGTCGCATGCTCCTGCGAGGTCGAGCGACAGAACCAGGAGGGCGAGGGCCGGAAGGAGCGAACGACTCACGGGATGACAAAGAAGGACTGGTAGCCGCCGCGGACCGCCTCCACGACCTGGATGCCCGGGCCGGGCGTCCAGGGAAAGACGCTGGGGGGCAGGAACGACCAGCCTGAGTGCACGCGCTCGCCCCGTGTGTCGAGCAGGACGTAGGGCGTGGATCCGTCAATCTCGTCCCAGTAGGCGTCGCCCCGCAGCTGCAGGAGAGTCATCTGTCCGGGCATGCCGTCGATCCGGAACGTCAGTCTTGACATGAGCTCCAGATGCACCTTGCCGACATCGAAGTCCTGGAAATGCCTTTCGTCGCCGACACGTCCATCGCCGTAGAAGGCGCCATTCGCTTCGGTCACGTCTCCGAAAGGGCGCAACTGACCGGCCTCGCGGTCATAGTGCCACCAGGCGCCGTCGACATGGATCGCGGCACCTCCGGTGCGGCCGGGGATAACCTGCGGATCCGCGCCGTATCCTCCGCCGGCGAGACGTGCATGGGCCCCAGGTCCGTCGGCAAGGACCTCCCACGCCCTGAGCATCACGCCGTGTGGCCCCTCAGTCTGCTCCCTGGAAAGGACAAAGGCTTCCATCGATCCGTCGGCGTTCAGGTCCACGTATTCGACGCTATCCAGAAGATTGAGGGATTCCGCTTCCTTGACCATTGCGAGGATGGCTGTCGAGGCTGGCTGAACACCTTGCGCGAGGCATTCCGCGGCGGTGCCAGTCCAGAGCAAGACGGACGTCGCCAGCGCAGGAATTCCGTGACTTCGGGTCATTTTTCGCTTCTCCTTGTTCGAAGCGCGGAGCTTCCCGGTATCTGTCGGCTCCCGCAGATTATCGTCGTCCGGCGGGCAGCATGACAAGCCCCACCAGGAGCGGGATGCAGATCGCCATGATCCAGAGTGCCGCGATGGAGTCCATTGGCATGGATGTCAGGTCCAGGGTGGGTGGCATGGTCCCTGACGCGTTCCACAGTCGCAAGGCCATCCCGAAGGCCATGGCGGGATACATTGCTGCGCCGACCGGAAACATCGACCGGAAGAGGCGCTTGCCGCGTGAAAGGCTCCAGGCCGCCGAGATCGCGCAGGCAAGGGTGCACAGGCACGTCAACGCAGGGACAAGGTGTTCTGGTCCGGCCGCAATGCCGAGGGTGCCAAAAATCCAGGGATCACCCGAACCCATGCCGCGGCGCCACACGCGTCGGGCAAGCGCGGCGACTGTCGCGGACCCGGTGCCGATGGCGAAGCTTGGCAGAAGCGCCATCGTCCCTTCGAGTAGCACGACAATTATGGCCATCAGTGCAGTGACGGCAGCCAGGGGCACGTAATCGATCACGAAGAACCGGAGGTCGCGCAGGAACATCCATGCCAGGATCGCTCCGAGCGGCGCCATGAGAGCCAATGCCAGAACCGAAATTCCAGGGGTGGCGGCGAATGGAAACATCACTGGGTTCCGTTTGCGCGCACCTGCAGCCCGAGCAGTTCAGGCAGTCGCTCTGGTCGCGTGGTGGCGACGAGAAGCGCGGCGGCCAAGGTCACCGGGCTTTCCGGGCTGGCATGCACCGCGCCGCCATTTTCGACGATTTGGACGAGGACGTTCCCAACGGCCTCAAGTGCGTCCTGTGCCGTCGACGGATACGTGCGCTCCGTGCGCAAGGCCATGATGCGCAGCTTGCGTCTCAGGTGGTCAGCGAGGCTCTCGCCGGTCAGGCCGAGGACGATGTCGCCCGCGAGGCCGTCCTGAAATTGAAAGGCAAGACCGTGAAGCTTCAACCCGAGGATGTCTGCCGAAATGCCAGAAACGACGGTTGGCGATGAGAATTCGGATTCGGGCAGTCCGATCGTTGCGGCCAGATGCAGTTCGAGGACCTTTGGGAGATCCACGTCCACAACCGTTCCCGCGTTCCCCTCGGCCAGAGAGACGACCAGAGACATGTCCCCGATGATTCGGTCAGGTCCGTCATGCGGCATGTAGGATGGCAGAAACCTGTTGGCATCGATGTCGATGCCTTCCATTGTTGCCCTAGCGCCAAACGTGGCTTCCAGCAGGCCCGATTCCTGCAGCTGGTGAAGCAACCCGGCGTCGCCATTCTTGTCGTGCAACCGGAGCCATTGAACGTCGGACAAGGGTTCGTCGCCCACCCACTCCAGGAGGAAGGAGGAAAGG
>VXSG01000012.1 GCA_009838075.1 Boseongicola sp. SB0665_bin_10
AAAGGGGATTATATACTTGCTTAACCATGCGTGACGTGCTAGATTGATTCGCGAAGGGAGAATCACACCATGCACAAAGCACCGGGCAAGTCACACCGCGAAGGCATCAGCCTGATCGAGCTTATGGAAATGTTCCCGGACGAGGAAACCGCCGCAAAGTGGTTCGAGAGCGTCCGGTGGCCGAACAACGATGATTGCCATTGCCCGCATTGCGGCAGCTTCAACGTCCAGCGCAAGGAGAACCGGAAGCCCGCGCCATTCCGTTGCCGCGACTGCCGTGCGTTCTTCTCGGTTCGCCAAGGTTCGGTCATGGAGCATTCGCGCATTCCCCTGCGCAAGTGGGCAATCGCGATCTATCTGAACGCGGTGAGCCTCAAGGGCGTTTCATCCATGCGCTTGCACCGCGACTTGAAGATCACGCAGAAGTCGGCTTGGTTCATGGCGCACCGTCTGCGGGAAGCGTTTGCGAGCGAGGAAGGGCTTTTTGCGGGTCCGGTTGAAGTGGATGAATCCTATTTCGGCGGCAAGCGAAAGAACATGAGCAACGCGCAGCGCAAGGCACTCAAGAAAGCGGGCGTTGGCCGTGGGTCCGTTGGCAAGACCGCAGTTGTGGGGATGAAGGACCGCGACAGCAACAAGATCGTTGCCACACCCGTCCAATCAACCGACGCCCCGACGCTGCAAGGCTTCGTGGAAGGTCACACGGAAGCGGACGCCAAGATCTATTCGGATGAAGCCGCCGCCTACAAGGGCATTGACCGCGACCACGAGTGGGTCAATCACTCGGTTTCCGAATACGTCCGGGATCAAGCCCACACTAACGGCATGGAATCCTTCTGGGCGACGATCAAGCGGGCGCATGATGGCACTTTCCATCATATGAGCGCGCAGCATCTGCACCGCTACGTCAACGAGTTTGCCGGACGGCACAACATCCGCGACAAGGATACCATCAAGCAAATGCAGAGCATCGTTGCCGGAATGATCGGCAAGCGTCTGATGTATCGCGAATTGGCGGGGAACGCGGCATGATGGACGCGATCATTCCCCCCGTCATAAACGACCCCGAGGCCTTGGCGCGGTCGCTGTTTCCGAAGCCGCCGCGAAAGCATTCGGACAACCGTGTCCCGGTCATGGTTTGTGCCGAAAACATGACATTCATGCGCACCTTGCCGGACAACCATTGCAAGCTGATCGTAACGTCACCGCCCTACAACCTGGGCAAGGATTACGAGTCCAGGACGCCGCTTGCCGATTACCTGGCGCAACAGGCCGAAGTCATTGCCGAGTGCGCCCGCGTCCTGCACCCGCAGGGGTCGATATGCTGGCAGGTCGGAAACTACGTGGCAAACGGTGAGATAATGCCGCTTGACACGCTCACCTATCCGATCTTCCGGGATCTGGGATTGAAGCTGCGCAACCGGATCGTCTGGCATTTCGGGCATGGCTTGCACTGCACCCGACGCCTGTCCGGTCGCTATGAAACGATCAACTGGTGGACGGCATCGGACGACTACACATGGAACCTCGACGCGATCCGCGTCCCTTCCAAGTATCCCGGCAAGAAGCACTTCAAGGGACCGAACGCGGGCAAGCTGTCCGGAAATCCGCTTGGCAAGAACCCCTCGGATGTTTGGGAGTTTCCGAACGTCAAGAGCAACCATCCCGAGAAGACAAGCCATCCGTGCCAGTTCCCGGTTGAGCTGGTCGAAAGGCTTGTGCTGTCCATGACGGATGAAGGGGACGCCGTGCTTGATCCCTACATGGGCGTGGGATCGTCGGTCATTGCCGCGCTGATGCACGATAGGGACGCATTTGGATGCGACGTTGTGCCGGAATACGTGGAGACTGCGAACCAGCGCGTTGAGCAATGGCGCAACGGCACCCTGCGAACGCGTCCGATGGGAAAGCCGATCTACAACCCTGCATTGCCGAACGGCGGTCACTGATGAAGATCGCTGAAATCTACTCGCACCTTAACGGCGAGGAATGGCTAAGGGTCCATGCTCCCGGATTGTGGGGTGAGGTCCGGGCGGCGATCAAGGCCGTTGACGCGGAAGCCTGCAAGACGAAGGTGTCAAAGGAGAAGACCATGCGTGGCCGTCTCCTGTATTCCCCGGATGACATGAATGCCGCCTTCAAGCGCAGGTTGGGCCGGATGGGGTGGAAGCAACGACAAAACACGTTTTGGGTGACGGCGGACCAGAACCTGTTGCGCGGCATCTACGGCAAGACTGCCGATGAACAGAAAGCCGCGATCCTCGAAGCTGGCTACACGCCGATCCGGTCCTACAACCAGACCGATTTCGTGAAGGATCGCGTGGCCATAGAAGTCCAGTTCGGGAAATACGCCTTCGTCGCGCATGACCTTTTCGTCAAGCACCTGAGCTTCTACGTCTCGGACATAATCGACGTGGGGATTGAGATACTGCCCATGAAGTCGCTTGAATCCCGAATGTCGAGCGGGGTTCCCTACTACGAACGCGACCTGCTGAACGTGATAAGGCAGGGCCGGGGTGTCCCGGCCGTGCCGCTTGTGTTGGTCGGGATCGAACCGTGACTGTTGATCTGCGGTTAGTTCCCTGCTACCTTCCGCCTGAAGGAAGGTGCGCCCGCCCTTACGCCCACCGAGTCATGGCTGCTGGGGCTGCGGAAAGTGACTCTTCAAAGCGTTTCATGTGCATCACCTCCTTTGCACGCCCCAAGATTTGTGGCGAACCACAGGGACTAGGCTCGGCGGAGCCTAGCCCCTCAATATCTTGCTGGCGCGGGATCGTCAACCGCAATGGTTAAGCAAGTATATAGATGCC
>VXSG01000119.1 GCA_009838075.1 Boseongicola sp. SB0665_bin_10
TTCATACGCCTAGATCATTCACTCTCCATAGCGAGCTTGTTGACATAGCACCGTCAAGCACAAGATTCCCGTGCATGAGCGGCCACGAAGCCCGAACCTGGCAAGACTGTCCCGGCGTCGGCGGCAAGGGGCGCGGCGTTGATGCCGGGTGCGGCGTTGGCTTTTGGTCCGGAGCCGTTCGGGTTTCGTTCAAGGCCTTGCCCCCCTGTTTCCGGGAAGGTCCACGTCGCGTCCGTCGCCGGGCATCTTCCTTCCGTCCGTGGTCGGCTCGTCGGCCGCCTGCATGATGCTGGTCCAATCCGGTCCCCGTGCGTCAATCTCCCGGACGTGCTCGAACGCAAGGCGGTTCGGCAACAAGGCCAGGCACGACGTCATCGGGGACCGCGTCCCGGCAACGGGACGTCCGTGGACGGGCTGCCTCAACAGGCGGAGCCCGCTCCTTCCCTCTTCGTCACGGGCTGCGGATCCGGTGCAGCCATGCTCATGCCGGAACGGGCGACGCCGCCGCCTCGCGGGCGAAGCGGAACTCCGTCCCGTCACGCCACATCCGGAGCAGCACCACGCCCATGCGCCGGGCCAGCGCGGTCGTGGCGCGCTTCAGGCCACGCCTCCCCGCGACGCGCAGCGCCCAGGACTTCAGCCATCTCATCCTCCTGCCGCGGTGCAGCATCACCGTGGCGGCCTGGAAGAGCGCCGTTCGCAGCGCGACGTCCCCCGTCCTCGTGATCTCGCCGGAGACGTCCCGCTCCCCCGTCTGGCTCCGCCTCGGCGTCAGCCCCGCCCAGGCGCCGATGTCCCTCGTCCTTCGGAACCGGGCCGGGTCGTCGACCGCCGTGACGAAGGTCAGAGCCGTGACCGGGCCCACGCCGGGCATCGTCATCAGCAGACGGCACGTGGCGTCCGACAGGGCGAGGCTCCTGACCTTCTTCGTCATCATGGCCAGCTCGTTGCGCATCTGCGCGCGCAGCCGCAGGATCGGCGCGACCGCGTCCGACAGCATCGCGTTGTCCGCGGTCAGTTCCCGGACCCGCTCCTCCCAGCGGCCCTTCGAGACCCGGCCGAGCTTCAGGCCGAAGTTGCGAAGGATGCCGCGCACGGAGAGCTCGAGCCGCATGAGGCCTTCCACCAGCGCGCTGCGCGAGGTCGGCAGCGCCCGCCTCTCCCGGGACGCGACCGACCTGGCTCGTGAACGGGAACCAGCCCATGCGCAGGAGGTGGGCGATTCCCTCGGCGTCCCGCCGGTCCGTCTTGACCGGGGCCGCCTTCAGCGCGGACTTCACGCGCTTCGTCTCCATCAGCACCGTCTCGAACCCGGCTTCGCGCAGCCCCTTGTGGAGCCACTGCGACTGAGGGCCGGCCTCCAGGCCGACCGCGGCGACGCTGCCGGGCAGCCCGCGCAGGTGCCCGGCGAGCGATCCGGGATCGGAAGGCACCTTCGCCTCGTTCACGATCCTGCCATTGGCACCGAGCGCGCAAACCGATGTGCTTGCCAGCGACACGTCCAGTCCGACAAGGATTTCAATTGTCGTTGTCCTTTCCGTTGCAATTGGTTCAGGAAGCGCTCCCTCGGGAACGCCTCCGCCACTCACAATGGCACATGTTGTGCGTGGCAGGGACAACGACACCAAACCGGCAAACTTCCCGCTTTCGGATCAGAATCGACGCTGGTGCGAATCGCCGCCCCATTACGGCATCTGGACCAGGTCCATCGTCAGCCGTTCTCCCCGGCACGTCACCGTGCAGACCATGCCGTTGCGGGATGCGGCTGTCCGAGCGAAGCAATAAAGAATTCGCCAATTGCGATGATGCCCGCCGGCCGTGAATCCCGTTTTGGCGAAGCCGGGCCGGAATCGCCTTCGCGGTCGCCGCCGCCAGCAGCAAGAACCAGCGCACGAGCCGCGACGGCACGTGCATGCTCTTGCCCTGCCTCCCCTTTGTCGTGCAGCCGGCCGGCACCTTGCGAACCAGTGTGACAGGACACTCGGGACGAGGGTCTCCTTGGACGTGATGCCTTTTCCAAGCCGGGTCCTGGTCTGGATCGTCCGCGAGGCTGGCGATCCCGCTGACGTCGACGTGAGTCTCCATTGCCGGTCGCGTGGCGCGATTCGTAACGGATCAGCCCACGGTCACCCAGACGACGACACCGGCCACGAGGGCGGCCACGGCCATGCCGGCCAGGAATATCGCCGGACCGGCCACGAAATCTATCATGCACTGCTCGAACTGGATCATTCGGAAACCTCCTTGCTCATATGCCATCAGAACCCCGCGCCATGCCGACGGACGTGCGGGCGGCACCGTCCCGGCCATGCATGACCGTCCCGTGGAGTCGCCACCCTTCGCGGTTGACGGCCATGCCGAAAGCGACGGCGCCAACGCTCTCCGGTGTGCCGGGACCGAAGCCGACGGGCACGTGGTCGTCAGTGTATCGGATGCCTGCCTGGGCGGAATTCATGGCGGCCCGGTCCGGCGTGGCGAAACCCGTAGCTCCCTGCGGTCCTCCAGGCCTTGAGGGCCAGTTGGTCCTGCAGGACCCTCCGGGTCTCGCGGGTCCCGCGGGCCCGGGCACACCGCCTGATCCGCCATCGTGCCGTCCCGTCATGTCATCCGGGCCTCGGCGCGTGGCACGCCCGGCATGGCTGCGGTCATCGCGGCCGCGATCATGCATATGTGCAGCAAGTCCGGGACAAGACGTAAGATTATCTTCACGACTGCTCTTTCCTCAACTTAGCGGCATCCGGTCGTTGCCGGCGTGCATTGCAACCCAGGGGGCGGAACCGCGCAGCCTAGACCCGATGCCGCACCGGTTCCGCCGTCCCTGGGAAGACCTGCCGGCGCGGCGCGCAATTCGAGACCTCGCGAACCGGATGCCGACATTCCACTTCTCTGATGCCTTCCTAACTGCATCGCAGGCGAAAGCGCGTTAAATGTTCGTGTGGATGCCGCATTCATGATGTTGATTCGATAAATTCTGGACATGCCTACCCTCTCGCCACGTTGCAGACAGCGAAACGCACCGCGAATCCGGCGCAATTGCAGGCCCGCGACGTGTGCCGATTCGGGGACGGAAAACCGGTGCCGCAGTCCGACGGCACAAGGCGGGAAAGCGAGGCGCCGCGCGAGCCCGCCGTTGCCCTCGGCTGCGCCATCTTTGGTTTGACGCGAGCCTCGACCTCGGCACCGTGCCCCGCGAGGCGGTGGCGGGCGCCCGCACGCCGACAGGCGTGCGCGACGTCGCGGTCGACGCGAAGGGCGCCCCCCGGGGCCCCGTGATTTCGGAACTGGCGCCGGAAGGCGAGCGAGAGGTCGCCTGGCCCGGCAGCGCCCGGCTGATTGAGCATCTCCGCACCCTGCCGGGCGGTTGCGGTCGGCCGGCTTCCCGGCCCGCGTCCGGGACTTTGGCATCGCGGCCCCTTGGCGGACTCGCGGACCTTCCTGGGCATGCCGATGCGGCACCGGGATGCCCGGCCGACCGCCTGAGCAGCGTTTGGAAGTGCTGTCATTCCGCCGCGGCGCCGGGCGCGAGGTATCCCTGCGCGAGTTCCCGCTCGCGCAGCAGCTCGGCAACGGCGAGACACTGCGCGCCGAGGAGATGACGTTCCCGGCACCGGACAGGCGCAGCGTCAGGACGCGCATCAACGCCACGCCGATCCCCGAACGCTGCGCCAGGTACGCGACGCGCTGTCCTCCGGGGGCTGCGTTCGCGCGGTCACCGGCGATCCCGGCGAGATCAGGCGCATTCTCCGCGTGGAGAGACCGGCGCTCGTCGTTCTGGACCTGGTGCTGTCCGGCGCGGACGGCGTAGAGTTGATGACGGGGGTCTCGGCGCTTGCCAGGCTGGCAGTGATCTTCCTCTCCGCCCGCGGCCGCGAAGAAACCGTCGCTCGAGCGGTCGACGCCGGTACCGCCGACTGCATCGTCAAGCCGTTCTCGCCGGCCGAGCTTGCCATGCGGGTGCGGCCAGCACGGCGCAGGCGCGAGCGGCCAGCGCCGTTCGTGCCTGGCGAGCTCGCGATCGGCTACGGGAGCCGCCTAATCACGGTGGCGGGCCACGAGGCGGACCTCGCCGCGACCGCGAACGCGCTCCTGCGCGCGCGCTTAACGCCGGACGGGTGGTCACCCATGAAACGCTGCTCCGCCAGGTGCGGGGCGGGACGCAATGGCGACGACGCCAACTTCGCGCGCATATTTGTCAGGAACCTCCGCCGCAAGCGCGACGACGACGCTTCGCGCCCGGGCTGGATCTTCAACCAGCGCGGCGCAGGGAATCGGATGCCGGATCCGCGCGGACGATGACCGGCGGGCCATGCGGACGCGCCGCTCGCCACCTTCTGTCCGTCGCGATCGGCCTCCCCGGCAGGCGCGGTCGGGCCAATGGATCCGGTGGCGCGGGCGTCCGATCGCGTCAAGGAGAGGTCGAAGCTGGCGGCCGCCAGGACTTGAACAGGGAACTTCCGGTGATTTTCCCGCCCGCGCTCCAGCGCTGCGGCAAGCCTGGATCGGGGTGCAGGAATTGAATGGATGCGGGCGTGACAGCTCTGCCGACCCGGGCAATCCCGGAACGATCGCCCAATCCTTGTTTCCCAAGCATCAATGTCACCCTCCCGAAACGCAAGGGCCGCGAGACCCAGGCATCCCGGGCTGGCGGATGGCACGACCTGCCGGCCCCCGAGGCGCAGCGCGGCGGGCGCGACATTGCTCAGGGCATTCGGCTCTGCCGCGAGGTCGGCCGCGGGGCAATCGGCGCCCGCTGGAAACCCGTTTCACTTCAATGCCGGGACGGCGCGGGCGCATCACGCCTCGGCGCGGTCGTGGGTCTCGCGCGGCTGGCGCCCGATGACGTCCTTCAGTTCGTCAAGCTCGATGAAGTTGTCGGTCTGGCGACGCAGCTCGTCGGCGATCATCGGCGGCTGCGAACGGATCGTGGAGACGACGGAAACCCGCACGCCCTGACGCTGCAGGCTTTCCACCAGCGGCCGGAAGTCGCCGTCTCCGGAAAACAGCACGATGTGATCGACATGCGGCGCAAGTTCCATGGCATCGACCGTGAGCTCGATGTCCATGTTGCCCTTAACCCTGCGACGGCCCTGGCTGTCGGTGAACTCCTTCGCGGGTTTCGTCACCATGGCGAATCCATTGTAGTGAAGCCAGTCAACGAGCGGCCGGATCGGGGAGTATTCCTCGTTCTCCAGGAGCGCGGTGTAGTAGAACGCCCGCAGCAGCTTGCCGCGCCGCATGAACTCCTGGCGCAGGAGCTTGTAGTCGATGTCGAATCCCAGCGCCTTCGTCGCGGCATACAAGTTTGCCCCGTCGATCAACAGAGCAAGCCGTTCGTCCTTGTAGAACATCTACTTGTCCTTTCCCACAGGATTCGGGCCGGAAGAATTTCACTGTCGAATGAATCGTCGGGTCGGTCCGGCCGCCTCCGACCTTCCACTGGCTCCGACTGTCCGACTGTCGGAAGGCAATTGCAACCGTCCGGTTGGTCAAATTTCCGTAACTGGCGAGGGCCGGCAGGGCGTTGCGGCGCAGATTCCGCTTGTGTTTTGCGCACCGAAGCCATACCTGACTCACCGACTTCATTCCATACGGAGATCCTGATGGCCCGCGTGACGGTAGAGGACTGTGTTGACAAGGTTCCGAACCGGTTCGATCTGGTGATGATCGCGTCGCACCGCGCGCGCGAAATCTCGACGGGCGCTCCCCTTACGGTGGATCGGGACAACGACAAGAACCCTGTCGTGTCGCTGCGCGAGATCGCTGAGGAAACCCAGTCCTCGGACGAGTTGCACGAGCGCATGATCGAATCGCATCAGACCCAGATCGAGGTGGACGAGCCGGAAGAGGACTCCATGGCCCTGCTCATGGGAGCGGATGACGATGCGCCTGCGGATGACGACCTCAGCGAGGAGAAGCTGCTTCGTGCGCTGATGGAAGACGCCCAGGGGCGGCCGTAAAGGTTGGCGCTGCCCTCGGGGGGACCGGATGCTCACCACCGACGACCTGATCGCGCTGGTCCAGAACTACAATCCGAAGACCGACACTGACCTGATCGGCCGGGCCTATGCCTATGGCCAGCGCATGCATGAGGGGAAGAACCGGCGATCGGGCGAGCCTTACTTCACGCATCCGGTCGCGGTTGCGGCGATCCTGACCGAGCAGCAACTGGATGATGCCACCATCGTCACGGCGCTGCTCCACGACACGATCGAGGACACGCGCTCCACCCATGAAGAGGTGAGGGGCGAGTTCGGCGCCGAGATCGCCGGACTGGTCGATGGCGTGACGAAACTGACCAACATCCAGCTTTCGTCGTCCGAGACCAAACAGGCGGAGAACTTCCGCAAGCTGTTCATCGCGATGTCAAAGGACCTGCGCGTGATCCTCGTCAAGCTCGCCGACCGGCTCCACAACATGCGCACCATCAAGGCCATGCCGCCTGAAAAGCAGCAGCAGAAGGCGCGCGAGACCATGGACATCTACGCGCCGCTCGCGGGCCGGATGGGCATGCAGTCGATGCGCGAGGAACTCGAGGATCTTGCGTTCCGGGTTCTGAATCCCAAGGCGCGCAACTCGATCATGCGGCGCTTCATCACACTTCAACGCAAGTCGGGAGACGTGATTCGCAGGATAACGTCCGACATGGAGAAGGAGCTCGAGAAGGCCGGGATCGAGGCCAAGGTGTTCGGGCGCGCGAAGAAGCCGTATTCCATCTGGCGCAAGATGGAGGAGAAGAAGATGGGGTTCTCCCGGCTCTCCGACATCCACGGTTTCCGGCTGATCGTCAGCAGCGATGCCGACTGCTACGCCGCCCTTGGCGCCGTGCACCGGAGGTGGCGCGCGGTGCCGGGGCGCTTCAAGGACTACATCAGCCAGCCGAAGTCCAACGGTTACCGCTCGCTCCACACGACCGTCTCCGGGCGCGACGCAAAGCGGGTGGAGATCCAGATCCGGACGCAGGAGATGCACGAGGTTGCCGAGGCGGGCGTGGCGGCCCATTGGTCGTACCGTGACGGGGAGCCGTCGGAGAATCCCTTCGCGGTCGATCCGGCCAAGTGGATTGCCAGTCTCTCGGAGCGGTTTGAATCGGCGGATGACCACGACGAGTTCATGGAACACGTCAAGATGGAAATGTATGCCGACAAGGTGTTCTGCTTCACGCCAAGGGGCGATGTCGTGAAGCTGCCGCGCGGCGCAACGCCGCTGGATTTTGCATACGCGATTCACACACGCATCGGCGACAGCTGCGTCGGCGCGAAGGTTGACGGCGTCCGCGCCCCGCTCTGGACGCGGCTGCGCAACGGACAGTCCGTGGACATCATGACGGCCCGTGGCCAGCGTCCCCCGGGCACCTGGATCGACATCGTCGCGACCGGACGCGCCAAGGCGGCCATCCGCCGTTCGCTGCGCGAGGAGAACCGCGAACGCTTCATGAAGCTCGGTCGCGAACTTGTGCGCGTGGCGTTCGACCGGGTCGGCAAGCGTCCCACGGAGAAGGCCTTCACGACGGCGGCGAAGCAGCTCGGGCTGGAGGGCGGCAGGGAGTTGCTGGTGCGGATCGGCGCGGCCGAGATCACGGCGCGGGAGGTCATCAGGACGCTCTATCCCGACCTCGAGGGCAGGTCCGGCGAGGAGATCGACGCGGCCCGGGCCGTCGTCGGGCTCAAGCCCAGCCAGACGTTCCGCCGCGCCACGTGCTGTCAGCCGGTCCCGGGCGAGCGGATCGTCGGCATCGCCTATCGCGGCAAGGGCGTGCTGATCCACGCCATCGACTGCGAGACGCTGGCGGAGCTGGAGGAGAACTCGAGCAGGTGGGTCGACCTTCACTGGCAGGAGGGCCGGCACCCTCCGGTTCACAGCGTCAGCCTCGACATGACGATCGCCAACGACAGCGGGGTCCTGGGCCGGATCTGCACCCTGATCGGGGAGCAGCGCGCGAACATTTCCGACCTGGTGTTCATCGACAGGAAGCCGGACTACTACCGTCTCATAGTCGACGTGGAGCTTCGCGACACCGGACACCTGCATGCCGTGATGCTTGCCCTCGAGGCGGACAGCGACGTCGCCTCGCTGAGCAGGCACCGCGATCCTGAACGAAAGCCCTGACGGGGAGCGCGCGTGATCTTCAAGCGACGAAAGCCACGGTCCTATGCGGAGATTGTCAGCGAGAGCGTCTATCCCCGGGGCGGCTGGCAGCGCGCGCTGCGCTACGTTGCGCTGCGTCTCCGGCGGCTGCCCGACCCGGCGCACAAGATCAGCCGCGGGATCGCGGTCGGCGTCTTCATGTCGTTCACGCCCTTCTTCGGGCTGCACTTCTTCCTTGCGGCGCTCCTGGCGGTGATGATCCGCGGCAACGTCCTCGCGGCGCTCCTGGCGACGTTCTTCGGCAACCCGCTGACATTCCCGCTGATCGCGTCCGTGTCGACGGGCCTCGGCTACTGGATGGTGGGCCGGGACGGGATGCCGCTGCCCGACATCATCTGGGCCTTCGCCGACGCGTCGCTGGACTTCTGGCGCAACTTCCACGCGCTCTTCACGCCCGAGACCGCGAACTGGCAGGGCCTCGGCCTGTTCCTGCAGCAGATATTCGTTCCCTACCTCGTCGGCGGCCTGACGCTGGGCATCGTCGCCGGCGTGGCGTCCTACCACCTTTCGGCGCCGTTGATCGCCGCGTACCAGAAGGCGCGCGTGAACCGCCTCAAGAAGCGGTTCGCGAAGAAGCGCAAGCGCGCGATGGCCAGGAGGGCCGACGCGCTGGCCGAGTAGGGCATGACGTGTTTCCGCGTGCGTGATCCCGGGCAAGGGCCATGTCTTGCAGGTTCGGGCAGAATTCAAGGAGCTGTTCCTGAGGGGCGCGAAAGTTGGTGACGCCGCCTTTGGAGCGTCTTTGCGCCAATCGATGATCCCTTGATCGCGCAGTCTTTGGAGAGGTCATGTCGAAGGGTCCCAACCGCCGTCAACCGGGCTCTTGCCGCACGCAGGATCCGCGCTCCGGATCTCGAAGGCCAGAGGGACGTGCCGCGGATCGCGTCCGGAGACTCAACAGGCATGTCGCATTCCCGCTTCAGTTCGGCTTGCCCGGTCGAACGTTGCTGCTCGGCAGCGTCATCGTCCGAGGCACGGGCAGCGGCTGTTTCGGCTTGTTCTTGCCTCTGTCTGTGCCCGCTGTTCCGCCTCTGTTGGCTCATCGCGCCCAACTTGGCAACTCCCGGATTTCCGTCTTTGGCCATCCAAGCTGCCGTTCGTATGGAGCGTCACGCAGCGCTTCCACTTCTTCGGTAACGAACTCGTCTCTCAAGCCGTTGATTGTCCCCGCGTCCGGATAGCCCGCGATCGAGAGAGTCCAACAAGGCAAATGGCATTCCTTCACTGTCATCAGGGGAGTCCACCCGGCTTGCGATGGAAGAGAGGGATCCCCGGACTTGGCAACCGCGTCGTTCGCAAAGGCGATTCACACGTCCAGGTGGTTTCGGTGGGCGTGAGTTCGGCCGCCCGTCCGGCAACGCTCACCCGGCACCTGTCGCATTCTTTGGCAAGCCAGCCCAGCACGTACGGCTCCGGACCGGCAGGCCGACGCAGCGCCGCCTCGATCCGCGCCCCGAGTCCGTCGGTGAGAAAGGCGTGACGATGCATTCTGCCGCGCCCGACTCCGGCACCCGCACGACGAGATGAAGGTGACTGGCTGGAAGGCGAGTCCGGACGAGCCGCGCATCGGATCAATGCCGTCGGCGTCAGGCAGCACCAGGTGGAGCAGGACCGGCGCTGGCCTCTTGGCGTACACGATCCTGGTGCGCTCGCGGTGGTCACCGGTCACGATTGGCGCGTTGCCTGCCTCGACCAGAGCGTCGCGCACGAGACGCATGATCTTGGTGTCGTCGTCAACAACAAGGACGCTCTCGGCGACGCTGCGCCTTGCGGGATCCGGCCTGCTCCGGGCGAGGCCGTGCTTGATCCCGGCAAGCAAGGGGGACGCTTCTGCGTCCGTTTGGCTGCATGCATCATGGGAGGGTTGATCTGCCGCTGCGGCCAGCAAGCCCCGGAGATTCCGGACGTTGGCCGCAATGCGGGAAAGAATGTGCCATGAACCGTGGATGTCGACATGGTCTTCATCCTTGGCACGCCGCACGGAGGGATCGAGGTCCGCGGCGGATTGGTGCGGGTGGAGGGCCCGGGTGACCATTTAGATTCGAACGACGCAGGCAACCTCGGCATGAGGAGAATTCACGAGTTCCTTGCGTTGCCCGACGATGCCGAACTGCGTTCGCTGAACGGGAGTCTTCGCGGGGAAAGTGTCCCTTGCAGTCTCGGAACGACCACGCAACCGATGCCGCATCGCGACAGGGCTTCCGTCCGGGTTGCAATGAATCAAATGCGGAGTTGCGCTGAACGGCAATGGAATTGCGCCTGGCGTACGATACCTTGTGTCTGCAACGCATGACCCCGCGAGGCCGAAGTCCGGCCAGCGGCGGGGCCGGGCATGCGCGCGCCGTTGGAATCCGCTGTTGTGATTCCGCTTCAGTCCGTGTTGAGATGGCCCGGCCGCAAATCGAGAGAGAACGTCCCGGTGCCGACCGACCTTCCAACGTTGGATCTGATCAGGCTCCGGGCCAGGCAGGGAAGCAGGCCCGGGGCCCGCAGCGACGATTGCCGGCTGGCGCTCGTCATCGAGGGCGGCGGAATGAGGGGCGTGGTGTCGGGCGGAATGGTCGCGGCGCTGGAGCATCTGGACCTGCGCAACGCGTTCGACGTCGTCTACGGTTCGTCATCCGGAGCAATGGCCGGGGCGTATTTCGTCGCGTCGCAGGCAAGGTTCGGCACGACAATCTACTACCAGTGCCTCGGTGGGAGGCGGTTCATCCGCATGCTGAACCTGCTGTCGCGGCGTCCGGTCATGGACACGTCCTATCTCCTTGATCATGTCTGCCGTGACGTTCGACCACTTGACACCTCGGCGATACTGGACGGTGACATCCCGCTGCACGTCATCGGCTCGTCGATGCGCGACCGGGCTTCGGTGACGATCTCGGAGTTTGCCTGCGAAGACGACGTGTTCGAGGCCCTGCGATGCAGCATCACCGTTCCGGGAATCGCGGGTCCGGCGGTTCCGTTCAATGGCGACTTCCTGTTCGACTCGGCCTTGTATGAATCCATTCCGCTGAGAGCTGCCCGCGCCGGGGGGGCGACGCACGCCCTTGTCCTTTTGACGCGGACCAAGGGGACGACTCGCAGTGCGCCAGGCCCGGTGTCGTCAGCGTTGCTGCGGTTCGCCCTTCGGCATCAGCCTGCCGAGATAGTCGAGGACTGGCTGCAGATCCACCGCAGCTACGCCAGGGAGATGGACGAGATCAGGAACGCGGAAGACGGGGACTGCCCGGGCATCCACGCGCAGAGCGTCCAGTTGGACGGCACGCTCAGGAATGTATCACAGCTGGAAACGCGGCCGGCGGTGCTCGAGCGCGCGGCTCGTGAAGGATTCAGCGCGGTATTTGCGGCTCTTGGCCTGGACGGTTTCATCGCGACGCAAGTGCTGGGTGGCTCGTTCCGCGGCGGCGCCGCGGCAGGAATTGCCTGAAACATCGGAACTGCGAGGGAAGGATGTCCGATTCAACGAAGATCTGGACGCATGCGGGCAGGCTGCTGAAGGTCTTGGAATCGATCAATGACGGGGCGTCCGACGCGGACACGCTCTTCGGTTCGCTGAAGGAGATCATCGAGGACGACCATCCCCGCCGTAACACGACCGATGACCTCGTGGATTCCCTGATCAGGTATGACAGGGACGTCGACTCGGCGGCAGCGCGCGTGGACTCCCTCGTCGAGACATGGACCCGGCTTGACGAAACGAACCGGCCCGACGGAACCGCGCAGCAGGCCAGGGTGTTCAGGGGCGGCCTCGGCTTTCTCATCGGGTCAACCTACATGCTGGACGGCAAACGGGAACGCGCAGAGGTGTTGTTCAGGGACCCGGACACGGTCGAGTTCATTCATCGCATATATCACGTTCCCAAGGAGAGGATGGCCAACATCCTTCCCTACAGGTTCGGCACGACATCCCTGGTTTTCCTGTGCGGGGAGGATCACCGGAGCGTCCTGAAGCTCCTGCAACTGAAGTACGTCGAAGACGAGACGCTGACTGAATCCTTCGCGGAATACAAGTCCAGGTACGGTCGGGCGAGGAGCGCTCCCACGGTCCATGAATGCGGGCCGGGCTGGATTCTCATGGAATTCATCGAAGGGGAAACGCTCAGGGAGTTTGTCGACGGCACCATTTCAACGCTGCTGAAGCAGGGTCCGGTCACGCAGAAGACGGGGTTGGGCAAGGAACACATCGACAGGATTCGAGGTGTTGCGACCGCCTTGCTGAACACGCTGGGCGCGTTGCACGAGAGCAGGCAATGGCACCACGATCTCTCCCCGTCAAACATTCTGGTCACGGACAGGGGCGCAGGCATCCGTCTCATCGACTTTGGCATAAACACCCTGCTCTCGAGGAGTTCAGGCAGCGCACCGCAGCTTTCGGACGCGCAAGCCTACGCGAGCCCAGAGGTGATCAATGGCAGCCCGCAGGAGCAGCTTTCCGACGTCTACTCATTCGGCGTGATCCTGCTGGAATGCATTGCCGGAAAGAAAGTGAGGATGGACGACCTGCAGTGGCATCTGGACGACGCCTGGATGAGGGTTCCGGAACTGGCGATGGTGATCGACGACTGCCTGACCCTGGATCCCGAACACAGGGCACTGGAATACAGGTCCGAAAGCGGGGGCGTCGCGGATGGGACCGGGGGCGGGGCCGGCGACATCTTCGGCAACATCCGGTCACGCATCGTCGCGGTCCTGGCGAACGTTGAGGCTCGGGTCAAGCGCTCCCAGATCATGGAGATCTTTGCCGCCACGGTGGAGTCCGCCATCTACATGCGAGAGACCATAAAGAGCGTCGCGGACGGGCCGGACAACGGGTACGTCTGGGCGAGGGATCACAAGGCGCTCGACAACTGGAAAAGGCTGTGCATTTGCGCATTCTGCATTTGCGCGCTGATAGTTCCAACTGCGATCGTCTTCAATGATCTCGACAACTGGAACATGGTCCGGCAACTCCGCAGCCTGCTTGGGATCCACGACTTCACGTTGATCGAATCCCTTCCCGGCAGGCTGGTGTGCTTCTCCTTCGCCCTGACAGCCACGATATACTACGTGAACATCTTCCAGTCGCTTGAAATATACGTTGACGATGGAGACGACCCGTCGAACAGGAGGAAGTTCGGGTCGGCGAAGTTCTGGCTGAGGCTGAACTCGTTCTGCTTCGCCGTGCCGATCCTGTGGGCCTACATCCTGGATCCCAGGCAGTGGCCCTTCTGCGCCGCGCTCGGCCTGTTCTTTGTCGGCATGAACAACCTGCGCACAAGGCAGGCCGCGACGCTTGCGCGCCAATCGCTCGATGCCTCGTTTCGCGTCAGCGTGTCACGGTTCGTGGATGCGAACTTCGAGATCTTCTCGGGTTGGGACAAGCTGGTCTTCAGCTATGCCGCCGGCCTCTGCGGCATCGGCATCTTTCTCGGCTACCAGCGGGCGGTGCTGGGCGACCAGACCTATCCTTTCGAGCTTGCGTTCGCGATCGTGGCTATCTTGCTCAATTACGTGAAGATGCAGAGGGAGAACTGCACCAAGCTGGCACCAGGCATCAAGACAATGCTGATGTACATATTCACGTCGCACAGGAGACTTGCCGTCTCGGAGAAGGCGAGACCCGACGTTCTCATGAAGGATCTCCGGTCGCTGACTCAAGTGATCGGATCGAAGCGGCAGCGGCCGGACGCGGACGGCGTGCTGATCGCCCTTTGCAAGAGAAACGACCTGGGCACGTACATCAAGGCCCTGGAGAATTCGGGCGTGACCGTGACTCGCTTGAGCGCGGATGAATCTGACGACAAGGCGCCGGGGAAACCGATTTCCGCAGTGACGGTCCTGCTGTCCCCGTCCGATGAGAAGTGAGGCAGGGGGGCGCGTACCGGCGCGCTGCCGCGCGAGCTCGTGTTCGACAGCCGGTTGACCACCTACGCCAACCTCGACCGGCTCGGCGCCCTCGGCATCGCCTTCATCACCCTCCGGCGGCGGACCCCGAAGCTGGTTGCCGAGCTCCTCGCCGCCCCCGCCGAGGAGTGGCGCCGGATCACGCTGACAAACGTCGGTCGCATATACCGGAAGCCCCGCATCCTGGACCGGCGCGTCACTCTGAAGCCCTGTGCCGGCGAGCTCCGGCAGATCACGGTCACCGACCTCGGCCACGAAAGGCCCGCGCTGCTCATCACCAACCAGACGGAAGTCCCGGCCCGCGAGCTCGTCGACCGCTACGCGCACCGCATGGTCATCGAGAACACCATCGCCGACGCCATCGACTTCTTCCACATGGACGCGCTCTCGGCAGCCGTGCCGCTCAAGGTCCACCTCGACCTCCAGGTCACCCTGATGGCCAGCGCCCTCTACCGCACCCTCGCAAGGCGGCTCGGAAACGGCATGGAGAACGCCCACGCCAGGACCCTGTTCCGGAAGGTCGTCAACACGAGCGCGACCATCGACATGAAGCCCGAGGAAATCGTCGTCTCGCTCGGAAGGCGCGCCAACAACCCGCTCCTGATCGCCGCAGGCTTCGCCGAACAGCGCCAGCCCATCCCATGGCTCGGTGACCGGCGCCTGCGGATCCGCTTCTTCTGAAGGCGGACCTCAACATCGTATTGTGGCGGTGGGCAGGCGCAGACCGTGAGCTCGAAGTCGTGGACGACGAAGACCGATTGGGGCGGAAGTGAATTCGGCGCGACAGGGAGTCCGCTCCATGCATATGAGGGTCGGTCAACTTGACAGCTGTTGTCGGTCTCTCAGTACCGGTAGTGCTCAGGCTTGAACGGGCCGTCCTGACTTACGCCGATATAGCTTGCCTGTTCACTGTCAAGCATCGTGAGCCTTGCGCCAATCCGGTCCAGGTGAAGTCTCGCGACCTTTTCGTCGAGGTGCTTGGGCAGAATGCAGACCTCGTTGCCATAGCTGCTGCCCTTCGTGAACAGCTCGATCTGCGCCAGGACCTGGTTGGTGAAACTCGCCGACATGACGAAGCTGGGATGTCCGGTGGCGTTGCCAAGATTCAGGAGTCGGCCCTCGGAAAGCAGGATGATCCGGTTGCCAGAGGGCATTTCGATCATGTCAACCTGTTCCTTGATGTTGGTCCACTTGTGGTTCCGCAGGCTGGCAACCTGGATCTCGTTGTCGAAATGGCCAATGTTGCCGACGATGGCCATGTCCTTCATCTCGCGCATGTGCTCGATGCGAATGACGTCCTTGTTGCCGGTCGTCGTGACGAAGATGTCCGCGTCGAGGTTCTCGTCCAGGAGAACAACCTCGAACCCGTCCATCGCCGCCTGCAGCGCGCAGATCGGATCGACTTCGGTCACCTTGACCCTCGCGCCCGCACCGCGAAGCGATGCCGCGGATCCCTTCCCGACGTCGCCATAGCCGCAAACCACGGCAACCTTTCCGGCCATCATCGTGTCCGTCGCGCGCCGGATGCCGTCAACGAGACTTTCCCGGCAACCGTACTTGTTGTCGAACTTGGACTTGGTCACGCTGTCGTTGACGTTGATCGCGGGAAACGGCAGCCGGCCCTCCTCCACCATCTTGTACAGGCGGTTTACGCCCGTCGTGGTCTCCTCCGTGACTCCCTGTATCATGTCGCGCTGGATCAGGAACCAGCCCGGGCTCTCCGTCATGCGTTTCCTGATTTGGGCGTAGAGGACTTCTTCCTCTTCGCTGGTGGGGACAGCGATGAGGTCGCTGTCGCCCTCCTCGACGCGTGCACCGGTGAGGATGTACAGCGTCGCGTCTCCGCCATCATCCAATATCATGTTCGCCCCGCCTTCCGGAAACTGAAAGATCTGGTCGGTGTAGGACCAGTACTCTTCGAGCGTTTCGCCCTTCACGGCGAATACCGGGGTGCCTCCGGCGGCGATCACGGCCGCCGCGTGATCCTGCGTCGAGAATATGTTGCACGACGCCCAGCGAACGTCGGCCCCAAGCGCCTTGAGCGTTTCGATCAGGACCGCCGTCTGGACCGTCATGTGCAGGGAGCCGGCGATTCTTGCGCCCGAGAGGGGTTTCCGCTTCCCGTATTCCTCCCGCAGCGCCATCAGGCCAGGCATTTCCGTCTCGGCGATGTCGAGTTCCTTGCGCCCGAAACCGGCCAGCGAAATGTCCTTCACGACGTAATCCTTGGGCATGCTCTCCAGCTCCACTCGACCGCGTTTCGCGGTCATTTAGCATCGGCAATTTCCCCCGACAACCAAGGTCGGCGGGGAACGGGGGGCGGCCCGCCGCCGCGACGTCACGTTCTTCGAACGGTCTTGCGTGAACGCCGGCCACGGGGAGCGGATTCAAACTGCCCGTGTCGGCTGCGGGCGCGGAGCCTGCGGGCGAACATGAGGCCAATCCAGGGCAGTTTTTCCGAGACGGGCCGAAAGTGCCGCAATTGGCCCTGAACCGGGATTGGCGCCAAATCCAAATGCTCTTGACCGTGCCGCCGACATTGGTGCACGACTGCACCTCATGGCCCCCAGGAAAGCGGAACCGCGTGCGTGGCAGCGAATGCTGTCAGGACGAAGACTGGATCTTCTGGATCCCACGCCTGTCGACATCGAGATCGAGGACATCGCGCACGGGCTGGCCTTCGTTGCCCGCTGGAACGGCCAGACCAAAGGGGAGTATCCCTATTCCGTCGCCGAACACTCGTTGCTGGTGGAGACCCTCTTTGCGCGCCTGATGCCGAAGGCTCCCGCAAAATGGCGGCTTGCGGCGCTCCTGCATGACGCACCGGAATACGTCATCGGTGACATGATCGCGCCCGTCAAGTCCTCGGTCGGCCCCGGATACACCGCGCTGGATGATCGCCTCACGGCCGCGATCCATCTCCGCTTCGGCCTGCCGGCCACGGTGCCACGGACAGTCAAGTCCAGGATCAAGAGGGCGGACAGGATGTCTGCCTGGTTCGAGGCGACGCAGATTGCAGGCTTCGCCGAATTCGAGGCAAACAGGTTCTTCGGTCGTCCTGACATGTCCTTGGTGAAGGGCCTTTCGATCCTGCTCAGGCCACCCATCGAGTCACGTCTGGCATTTGTGGAGCGGCACAACACTCTGCTGGCCGAAATGGGGTAGTTCAGCGCGGCGACCGCTTGGCCAGGATGCGCTGAAGCGTTCGCCGATGCATGTTCAGGCGCCGCGCCGTCTCGCTGACATTCCGGCCGCACAGCTCGTAGACCCGCTGGATATGTTCCCAGCGAACCCGGTCGGCGCTCATCGGATCTGTCGGCGGTGGGGGCATTTCGCCCTCCGGCGCCAGCAGCGCGGCCGTAACGTCATTGGCATCCGCCGGTTTCGAAAGGTAGTCCGTCGCTCCAATCTTGACCGCTGCCACTGCGGTCGCAATCGCTCCGTAGCCGGTCAGGACGACGATGCGGCTGTCATTCCTGCGTTCGCGAATGCACTCGACCACGTCAAGGCCGTTTCCGTCTTCAAGCCGCAAGTCGACAACCGCGTATGCCGGAGGCCGCGCGGCCGCGGCCGCCCTGCCGGCAGCGACCGAGTTGGCTGTTTCGACGTCAAAGCCCCGCTTTTCCATTGCCCGAGCCAAGCGTCTCAGGAACGGCTCGTCGTCGTCCACGATCAGGAGCGATGGGTCTGGTCCAATCTCTTCCGGCATCTCTTCAACCGGTTCGGTTCCGGCAAGGCTATTCGCTGGCCCGCCCGTCGTCAAATCCTCAGGACTCGACAAGGCATGCCACGGTCTCTGCAATTCCCTCCGCCGTATCCTCGCGGCGAAAATACGCCCCGAACTCGTTGCCGGGGAACATCAGGTAGGTGAAGGTGGAGTGGTCAACGAGATAGAATTCGCCGCTTCCCTCGCCCTTTGCAAAATATGCGCGATACGCCCTGGCAGCGGCCTTGACCTGCTCCGCGCTGCCCGTGAGCGCGACCATCTCCGGAAACATGTCGTCGGCATATTGGCCCAGCACTTCAGGGGTGTCCCGCTCAGGGTCAACGGAAATGAACACGAGGGCGATGTCGTGCCCCTGCTCCGCCAGAAGATCTGCGGCAAGTGCGTTGCGCGCCATGTCGAACGGACAGACATCGGGACAAAAAGTGTAGCCGAAATAGACCAGCGCCGGGTGGTTCAACACGTCAACGTCCGTCACCAGATCGCCCTCCCTGTCGACAAGTTCAAAGGGGCCTCCGATCGTTGCGCCGACCGCAGAAGAGACGTCACATTCGGGTCTTTCGCCCAAGAGCGTGTAGAGTGCGGTTCCACTCACCAGGACCAGCAGGCCGAGACCTGCGAGCAAGATTGCGGCTCTGTTCATGCGACCATCCGTTCCGGCGAGCTAGGTCAACGAGCTGGCGGCATGAAGGCCCTGCGGCCCGCACAAGAACGTCAATGGCGCGGGCCACGGAACGTCAATGCGAAATTCGGTCAGCACCAGAACACAAGTCCCCGATTTTGCACCAGCCAGGTCATTGATCACCGACGGCGCCTAAGAATACAATTCAATCCGACGTGAAAGGAAGATCATGGCCGAAACGTCAATCCAGCCATACGGTCCGCGCACGAACTGGGTTCGGCTCCAGACGCTGGTGGTCCTGAGGTGGATTGCCATTTTCGGCCAGATCTCGGCGATTGTCTTTGCGCAGCGCATGTTCGGGCTGGACTTGAATTTCGGTCTCTGCCTGCTGGCGATCGGCGCATCCGTGGCCGCCAACATTCTCGCAATCGCCGTCTATCCACGGGCAAAGCGCCTGTCTGAGGCCGAAGTCGCCGCGATGCTCGTCTTTGACTTGCTTCAGCTGGCGCTCCTGATCTTCCTGACGGGAGGACTGAACAACCCGTTTGCCCTCCTTGTCATTGCGCCAGTCGCCATCGCCGCCATGACTCTCAACGCGCGCGCGGCAGCGGGCATCGCCCTGCTGGCCGTTGTGCTGGCGACATGCCTCCTGTTCTGGCACCTTCCGCTCCAGACCCTGGACGGGACCGTCATGCAGATGCCCCAAATGTTCGCTTACGGGTTCCTGGTCGCGATCGTGATCGGCGTCTTGTTCCTGTCGGTCTATGCCAGCAGGGTGACCGGCGAGATGCAAGCGTTGTCAGAGGCGCTGGCGGCAACTCAACTGGCGCTCTCGCGTGAACAGAAGCTCACTGATCTCGGCGGCGTTGTTGCCGCGGCCGCACATGAACTCGGAACGCCGCTCGCCACGATCAAGCTTGCCAGCAGCGAGCTCCTGGAGGAGTTGCAGGACAACCCGCTGCTGCAGGATGACGCAATTCTCATCCGGGACCAGGCGGACCGATGCCGGGACATCCTCAGCTCGATGGGCCGGGCCGGGAAGGACGACCTGCATGTCCACCATGCGCCCATCAGCGCCGTCATTCGCGAATCTGCAGAGCCCCATGCCGACCGGGGGAAGAAGCTTCACTATGAATTCGACGGCCCCGATGCAACGAACGCGCGCCAACCCACAATCGACAGGCGACCGGAGATCGTTCACGGACTTCGCAACCTGATCCAGAACGCGGTTGACTTTGCCCGTGCCAACGTCTGGATCGACGTCTCCTGGAACGACGAGCAGCTTGTCGTGAGAATCGTGGATGACGGTCCGGGATACTCGTCCACGGCGGTCAGCCAGATCGGCGAGCCGTACATGATTCGTCGAAAGCGGGACTCGCGATTGCGCTATGAAGGCATGGGGCTCGGCATGTTCATTGCCAAGACGCTGCTTGAGCGAACGGGTGCCGAACTGAGCTTCTCCAATGGCCGCGAATATGGCGCACCGGACAACGGGCCGGGCGAGCGAACTGGAGCAATCGCGGATGTTCGCTGGCGCCGAGAGGCATTTGCCGATGCGGGGGGCGCAGAGAGGGCGCCACTGGGGCAAAACCGGCCGATCAGGGCGTGAGTTGGCATTCTCGCGAGTCAGATCCTCCGGTCGCGCGCGACCGACGCCTGAGAGCGGCGCGCCTGCCGGCCGCGTTGAGCCCGTCGCAGATTGCCAAGGATCGGTCTTCCTGCCCGATGCCGCCGCGACGGATCGCTTCGGCAAGGCCCTCGCGCGCACGCTGAGGCCCGGCGACACGGTTCTGCTGGCGGGGCAGATCGGCGCGGGCAAGACCTGTCTTGCACGCGCCGCAATCTCCGCCCTGCACCACAGGACGGACCAGCCCGAGCCGGAAGTGCCTTCGCCGACCTTCACGCTCGTTCAAGCCTACGAATTGCCCGGCATCCAGGTGTGGCACGCGGATCTCTACCGTCTTGCCGAAGCTTCCGAAGTGACCGAACTCGGGCTCGAGGAGGCCATTGGAAACGACATCGTCCTCGTGGAGTGGCCCGACCGGCTTGACGAAATGCCCGACGACGCGCTGGTGCTTGACATCGAGGTCCTGGACAGCGGTCGCAGAGTGACGCTGCGTTCCGCATCTGATCGCTGGCGGAATAGCCTCTCGATGATCGGAGACATCGATGCATGACGCGGTGACGTGGTTCCTGAAGTCGCATGGCTGGGATGGCGCCACGCTTGAGCCAATCGCGGGCGACCTGTCGCGAAGATCCTACTTCCGCCTGTCAAGAAGCGGCGAGACGGCCATATTGATGGACGCGGGAGATGATCGCGCATCCGTTCCGCCCTTCCTGAAAATGACCGCCTGGCTTAGGCAGGCTGGCCTTTCCGCGCCAGGGATCCTCGGCACTGACGTCGACAATGCGCTCTTGTTGCTGGAAGACCTTGGCCCGGTTCGGGCAAGCGATGTGATGTCGGACCCGAACGCGCAGGCCGAGATTCTTGATGCCTGCATCGAAATTCTGCTCGCGATCCGGAACGCGCCGCCGCCGCCGCTTCATTGCCCCGGGGCGGAGAGGCTGTGCGAATCGACTCGCGTTGCGGACGAGCACTATCCGGGAGCGGACCCTGGCGCGCTCGATGAATTTCGGGTCGCGCTGAAGGATGTCCTTTCCCGTCTCCTGGCCGATGGCTGCACGGTGTCGCTCAGGGACTTTCACGCCGAGAACCTGATGCCCTTGCCGCATCGAGAGGGCGTCGCGCGTCTCGGTGTGCTGGACTACCAGGACGCGTTCCTTACGCATCCCGTCTATGACCTTGTCTCTCTCCTGACCGATGCGCGCGTTGAAGTTCAGCCCGCACTTCGTGCCCGGTATGTCGAAAGATACGCGAAGGCCTCGGGAGACGGGCTGGCCACGTTGCGGACCGCCTTTGCCGCGTTCTCCGCACAACGCAACTTGAGGATCCTCGGAATCTTTCATCGCGCAGCAAGCGACCTCGACAAGACGCACCATCTGCCAAAGGTGCCGCGCGTCTATCGCTACCTCATGGAATCGGCGCAGCACGAGGTGTTCCGCGATGTGCGCGGGATCCTTTGCGCCGGACTCCCTGCCCCGGACAAGGCGGCATGACGCGACCGCGCGCCGCCATGATCTTCGCCGCCGGCCTCGGCACGCGGATGGGCGAGCTGTGCCGGGACGTGCCCAAGCCCATGGTGCCGTTTGCAGGACAGCCGATGATCTCCCATTGCATCGGGCTGTTGCGGAACGCCGGCATCACCACAATCGTCGCGAACACGCATCACTTGACCCAGAGAATCGAGCCCTTCCTGCAATCCGAAGGCATCGCGATCTCGCGCGAACATCCCGAGATCCTGGAAACAGGCGGCGGGCTGAAGGCTGCATTGCCGGTTCTGGGAAACACCCCCGTCATCACGATCAATCCCGATGCCGCCTGGCTTGGAAGCAATCCGGTCATGGCGCTGATTGACGCCTGGCGGCCCGAAATGCGGGCGCTGCTTGCGCTCGTGCCGCAATCGTTGGCTCACGGCACGTCGAGCATGGGCGACTTCCGCCTCGAAAGCGGGCGAATTCGGCGCGGCGGGCCCTTGATTTATGGCGGAGCGCAGGTCATCAGGACCGACCAGCTTGATGAGGTTGCCGAAAACGTGTTTTCCCTGAATGTCTATTGGGACCTGTTGTCGGAAGCGGACGGCCTCCACGGCCTGGTCTACGACGGGAATTGGTGCGACCTGGGCCACCCGGAAGGGCTGCGCATCGCCGAAGGCATTGCGTGTCATGTTTGATCCCTCAGGGTGTCCACGCGTGTTCGGAGTCCCGCCCGGGGCCGACTTCCCGCAGGTGGTGGTTGAGCGAATCCTCGATGCCCATGCCGGGCGGCCGCCGGAAAACCTCGCCCGTGTCCGTCTCCTGGTCAATTCCCGCCGCATGCAGCGGCGGTTTGCCTCCCTCTTTCGAGCTTCCGGGCCGCTGCTCCTGCCCCGGATCCTGCTTGTGACCGAGATCGAGAGAATCCTTCCGGGAATCGACCTGCCGCGTCCCGTGTCCCGGCTGCGGCGCCAGCTTGAGCTGGCGCAACTGACCGCTCGTCTTGTCGACGCCGAGCCCGATCTCGCCCACCCGGCTGCCGCGGTCAGTCTCGCGGACAGCCTTGCCTCGCTTCTCGACGAGATTCAGGGCGAAGGGATCGCTCCGGGACAGGTTCGCGCGCTCGAGATTGGCGACGACTCCCTGCACTGGCAACGAAGCCTCAAGTTCCTCGACATTGTCGGCGCCTATGTCGAGAGCGCCTCGGAAGACGGTCTCGACTTCGAGGCGCGGCGCAGGCTCGGGGTCGAACAGGTCTCCGCCGCCTGGGCATCCGACCCGCCCGACAGTCCCGTGATCATCGCCGGCTCGACGGGTTCGCGCACGACCACTCGCATGTTGATGTGCGCCGTGGCGCGACTCCCGCAAGGCGCGCTTGTGCTGCCCGGATTCGATGTCGACCTTCCCGGGCCGATCTGGGATTCGCTAGGCGCCAGCCGCGACTGCGAGGACCATCCGCAATACCGGTTCGCCGCGCTGTTCTCGGCACTGGGCATGGCCCGTGACCAGGTGGCCACCTGGGGCGAGCCGCCGGACAAGGACCGCAACACGCTCGTCTCCCTTTCCCTCCGCCCGGCCCAGGTCACTGACCAATGGCTGTCGGAAGGCCCCGGGACCGGCGACCTTCGACGGGCAACTTCGTCAATGGCACTGGTCGAAGCGTCGGAATCCAGGGAAGAGGCACAGGCGATTTCCGTGGCAATTCGGGAAGCCGTGCAGCAAGGAGAGCGTTCGGCGCTCGTTACCCGGGACCAGGATCTGGTTCGCCGTGTCTCCGCTTCCCTTTCCCGCTGGGACATCGCTCCCGACAACAGTTTCGGAATGCAGCTTTCCCTTACACCGCCGGGAACGTTTCTGCTTCAGGTCGGGCGGCTCGTTGGCGAATCGCCACGTCCGGAAGACTTGATCGCCTTGCTCAAGCATCCGCTCACCCGAGTCGGCACGGACCGCGGATTCCACCTTGCGAACACGCGCCAGCTGGAACTGTTCCTCCGCAGGAACTCGGTCCACGCGTTCACCGAAGCGGAACTCAAGCGCTTTGCGGACGGGTCGCCGGACGAGCGCCGCGAGTGGATCAGCTGGCTCGAATCGATTCTCGGTCCGCTTGGGCGATTGCCCTCCCCGACGCTGCTGGACGCGGTGACCCATCATCTCGAACTCGCCGAGTCGATTTCGGGCGGCAACGACAAGGACGAGAACGGACTCTGGGCGAAGTCTTCGGGACGTCTCGCACTGGCCACAATTGACAGGTTCCTCGCGGAATCGGATTTTGGAGAGCCGGTGACCTTCGCCGACTATCTCCGTCTCCTTGAGCGCACGATGCAGGCGGAACGTGACCGGGACCTTTCCGGGGCGCGCCACGACGTGACGATCTGGGGCGCCCGGGAGGCCAGGGTTCAGGGCCCGGATCTCGTCATCCTGGGCGGGCTGAATGAAGGGCGCTGGCCTGAACAGCCCGATCCGGACCCGTGGCTGAACAGGAGGATGCGAGCCAGCCTGGGATTGCCGCTTCCCGAAGGACAGACCGGCCTGGCCGCGCACGACTACCAGCAGGCGATCGCGGCCAGGCGGGTCGTGCTGTCCCGCTCGTCCCGGGACGGCGACGGCGATGCGGTTCCTTCGCGCTGGGTCAACCGGCTGACGAACCTGCTCGAAGGACTGCCCGGGCAGTCCGGCCCCGAAGCGCTGGTCGAGATGAGGCAAAGGGGCGACAGGCTGCTCGCGCTGGCCGGCATGCTCGACCGGCCCGCAAGGACAGTCAAGCCGGAGTCCAGGCCGGCCCCTTCGCCGCCGTCTGACAAGCGACCGAAGAAGTTGTCGGTCACCGAAATCCAGCGGCTGATACGAGACCCTTACGCGATTTACGCCCGGCACGTGCTCAGGCTGCGCCCGCTTCTGCCATTGGTTCCGGAGCCCGACGTCCGCCTCAAGGGCACCGTCTTTCATGCCATTCTCGCGGCATTCGCCGAAACCGCTCCCGCCGACAAAGCGATCATGCGTCAGCGGCTCCTGCAAATCGCCGATGAGGAATTCAGGAAGGACGTTCCCTGGCCGGCGATTCGCGCGCACTGGCGCGGACACCTCGAGCAGATTGCCGACTGGCTTGTCTCCGAGGAGGTCGCCTTGCGCGCCGGGATCAAGGACCGAAAGGCGGAAGTCAGCGGGGAACTCCGGCTGGGTGCGACAGGACTGACGATTTCCGGAAAGGCGGACCGGATCGACCGGCTCTCAAGCGGGGAGCTGGTCATCTACGACTACAAGACCGGCGGCATCCCGAGCGAGCCGCAGATTCTCCACTTCGATCGCCAGCTCCTGATCGAGGCGGTCATGGCGGAAAGAGGTGCATTCGAGGGCGTTCCCGAGGCCCCTGTCGGCTCGGTCTCACATATCAGCATTGGCCGTTCCCCCAAGCGCAAGTCAATCAAGCTGGAGGGCGGCTTCGAGACCGGCACCGTTCACGCAGAGCTGATCGAGTTGCTGGAACGGTTCCAAAGTCCCGGCACGGGGTACATTTCGCGTCGCGCGATGGAAAAAATGCGCTTCCGGGGCGACTACGATCATCTGGCGCGGTTCGGCGAATGGGACGCCTCGGCCACGACCCGGCCGCGGCCGGTGGAATGATGGACGCCGCGACAGCGGTGCAGGTCGACGCGGCCAATCCGCTGCAATCCACCTGGCTTTCCGCCAATGCCGGCACGGGCAAGACGCGCGTGCTCACGAACCGGGTTGCCCGCCTCCTGCTGAAAGGGACGAATCCGCGCAACATCCTGTGCCTGACCTATACGAAAGCCGCAGCCAGCGAGATGCAGAACCGTCTCTTTGCCACCCTTGGCAAGTGGGCAATGCTTGAAGACGGTGCGCTGCGGCACGAGCTGCAGAGTTTGGGAGAATCCCCGCCCGACAGCCTGTCCGAGGCCCGGACGCTGTTTGCGCGTGCGATCGAAACGCCTGGCGGCCTCCGAATCCAGACGATCCATTCCCTATGCGCGGCCGTTCTGCGGCAGTTTCCGCTAGAGGGGAAAGTGTCGCCGCGATTCCGCGAAATGGATGACACCCGGCAGCTCCGCCTGATAGGTGAAGTCCTTGATGAATTGGCGAATGCGGACCCTTCCGTGCTCGTGGACGTTGCCCGGTTTCATCCTGACGACAGCCTCGTGCCGCTTGCCCAAGACGTCGGCGGCGAGGCGGACGCGTTCGATGCCGCCCTGGATCCGGACACGATATTCGAGGCTTTTGGCGTGCCCCGGGATCTCACCTGCGACCAGGTCTTGAAGGACGCTCTTGGGAAGGGAGAAATCGCGTTCCTGAAAGAGTTGCAGTCGGCACTTCCAAGCCCGTTGGGGCCGACGGACCTGAAACTGTCCCTGGTGCTGGCCGGGGTGCCGGAACAGCCCTCCAGGGACGTGCTGGCGACACTCTCCGGCGTGCTGCTCTACGGCAAGACGGCGAAATCGCCCTTCGCGGCCAAGATCGACGCCCTGCCCACCAAGAAGGTCAGGAATTCGGAAGACGTCGCACCCATGATGCCCAGGTTCAATGAAGTCATGGCGCTGGTGGAGACGGCCCGCGCGCGCCTGACGGCGCTTGACGCCGCCACGAAGTCCCTCGCGTTGCATCGCTTCGCGCGACAGTTCCTGCCAGCATATCGCGAGGCCAAGCAGGCACGTGGCGTCCTGGACTTTGATGACCTGATCCGAACGACGCGTGACGTCTTGTCGTCCGAGGCCTTGCCCTGGGTGCTGTTCCGGCTCGACGGCCAGATCGAACATGTCCTGGTCGACGAGGCGCAGGATACGAGCCCCGAACAATGGCAGATCGTGCAGGCCCTTGCGGAGGTCATGGCGGACGACCCGGACCGGGGCCGCACGCTCTTCGTTGTCGGTGACAAGAAACAGTCGATCTACAGCTTCCAGGGAGCGGATGCCGCAGGCTTCGATCGCAAGGGGGCGGAATTCGACCGCCTGCTGCACGGCCAGCTGCGTTCCAGCGAGCTGCTATGCTCCTTCCGCTCCTCTCCCGCAATCCTGCGGGTCGTGGACCAGGTCTGCAAGGGACTCGACGGTCTCGGCGAGGCCGTCGCCCGCCACGAGGCCTTCCACGAGGATCTGCCGGGCCGCGTGGACCTTCTGCCGCTCGTCGCCCGGCCGGAAACCGTGGAGGAGCCGCCCTGGCATCATCCGGTTGACCGCCCTGTCGACAACGCGCCGGACATCGTGCTCGGCACGGAAATCGCGAAACTGGTGCGCGGGCTGCTCGACAGGGAATCCATTCACGGAGACGATGGCAAGATCAGGCGCGTCGGCCCCGGAGACATAATGGTTCTCGTGCAGCGCCGCAGTCTCCTCTTTGAGCAGATCATCCAGGCCTGCAAGGCGGAAGATGTGCCGATTGCGGGCGCAGACCGGCTGAAGATCGGGGCGGAGCTCGCCGTGCGGGATCTCCTGGCGCTCCTGACGTTTCTGACCCTTCCAGAGGACGACCTTTCGTTGGCCGCTGCCTTGCGCTCTCCATTGCTTGTGTTGAGCGAGCAAGACCTCTATCGGCTGGCAGCAACACGCCCTGCCGACAGATCGCTTTGGGAGGAGTTGTGCAAGCGAAGCGACGAGTTTCCGAGCGTGGTCGCGACGCTGGACGAGTTGCGCCGCACCGTCGACTTCATGGCACCATACGAACTGCTTGAACATTTCCTGAGCAGGCATGGGGGTCGGGAACGGCTTCTGGCCCGGCTTGGCCCGGAAGCCGAGGACGGCATTGATGAATTGCTGAACCAGGCACTGGCTTTCGAACAGGACGCCGTGCCAACCATGACCGGCTTCCTGGCACGGGTGCAATCCCGGGACATTGAGGTGAAACGACGGCTCGAAGGTGCCGAGGACCTGGTCAGGGTGATGACCGTGCACGGAGCGAAGGGCCTGGAGAGTCCCATTGTCATTCTGCCGGACACGATGGCTTCCGATCATGCGCGGTCCGGCGGCATTGTCATCGGTCCGGACGGCATTCCCCTGGCGTCCCTGCCAGATGACGAATGCCCCGAACTGCTGCGGGAAGCCAAGGCGCGGCAAATGGCGGCAGACATTGAGGAGCGCAATCGCCTGCTCTATGTCGCCATGACCCGTGCCAAGCAGTGGCTGATTGCCGGTGGCGTTGAGAGGACGGCAAGGAGCGACACGCCGCTGAACTGGTACAAGTCCATTGAAGACGCTCTGCATGCCCTCGGGGCCGTCCCTTGTGAAGGGCCGCCAGCCGTCCTGCGGGTTCAGCACGGCGATTGGCCCGGGCCGGGATCGGTCTCCGACGCGTCGCGACCGGATGACGGCAGAGTGTTGCCGGGGTTTCTGAGGAACGACGCGCCAGATGGTGAACGCCCGGTCCTTCCGGCATCTCCGTCGAAACTCGGCGGCGCAAAGGTGTCAGGGGGCGGCGCGTCCGATGAGGACAGCGCGCTCCGGCGCGGCAGGCAGATCCACCTGCTGCTGGAACATCTGCCGGGACAACCCGACCCGGAAGCGATGGCGGGACGTCTGCTTTCACACGGACCGGACAGGGCCGACGCGGACGAAATCGGCCGGCTCGTCAAGCAGGCGCTTGCCAACCTGGAACGTCATCCCGAGCTCTTTGGCGGAAACGCCTTGGCAGAGGTGGATGTCTCGGCGCACCTGCCCACGCTTGATCATGCGATTTCGGGCACGGTCGACAGGCTGGTCTTGCATCCGCAACGCGTCCTGGCGGCGGACTTCAAGACCAATGCCGTCGTGCCGGCACGTGCCGAAGACACGCCGGAAGGATTGCTTCGCCAAATGGGCGCGTATCTTGAGGCGCTGGAACTCATATACCCGGATCGCGAAGTCGACGTCGCAATTCTCTGGACGGAAACCTGCGAACTGGTTTCGCTTCCACACGCAATCGTGCGGGAAGCGCTTGCGCGATCCACCATATCTTGACCTTCCGCTCAAGCGTTTCTAGGTTCATTGCCTGATCAGACAAGGATGAATTCCATGGGAACAGTTGCCGTTACCGATGATACGTTCGACGCCGAAGTCTTGAAGTCGGGCGTTCCGGTCGTTGTGGATTTCTGGGCTGAGTGGTGCGGCCCCTGCAAGGCCATCGGTCCTGCCCTGGAAGAGCTTTCCGACGAATACGGCGCATCCGTCAAGATCGCCAAGGTGAACGTGGACCAGCATCCGAATGCCGCGGCGGAACTTGGCGTTCGGAACATCCCGGCTCTGTTCCTGTTCAAGGATGGCGAGGTTGTCTCCAACAAGACGGGCGCGACGACAAAATCCGTGCTGAAGGGCTGGATCGACGGATCGATCTGAGGCCGGGCGCCGCAAGCTTCTTTGTCCTGCGGGAAATCCCGGCCGGAGATCGGATGGAGCGGCATGATGCGACGGGCGGGACATTGCCGGCGGGCGGCGGACGCATTCGCTTTGGGCCCGAATCTGAAGCCTGCGCGCGCATGCGCGTTCCATGGGTCAGGAGGACGACGATGACGCAGAAGAACCCGGGCTGGCACGGCACCACGATCATCGGGGTCAGGAAGGGCGGCGAGGTTGTCATCGCCGGCGACGGGCAGGTGAGCCTTGGCGACACCGTGATCAAGGGATCGGCAACGAAGGTGCGCCGGATGAGCCCGGGTGGCCATGAAGTGGTCGCCGGGTTTGCCGGCTCGACAGCAGATGCGTTCACGCTCCTGGAACGGCTGGAGGCGAAGCTTGAGGCGGCTCCTGGCAAGTTGCAGCGGGCCTGTGTTGACCTGGCCAAGGACTGGCGCACGGACAAGTTCCTGCAGAAGCTTGAAGCGATGCTGATCGTCACTGATGGATCCGCACTCTACGTGGTCACCGGCGCAGGCGACGTGCTTGAGCCCGAGCATGACGTGGCGGCCATTGGTTCGGGCGGAAACTATGCAGCCGCAGCGGCTCGGGCCCTGATGGATGGCGATCTCGGTGCCGAAGAGATTGCGCGAAAGGCGATGGCAATCGCTGCAGACATATGCGTCTACACCAACGGCAACCTGACGGTTGAGGTCATATAGCAGACACCGGGCCGCATCTGCCGCAATCCCGTTTCGGCCCGTTCGAACGCATTCGGATCAACGGTGGCGCGTCCGGGCTCAGCTCAGCGGCGCGATTCCAAGCGGGACGTCCGCCGCACGGCACCAGATGTAGGCTTCGTTGTAATCCGCTGCGTCTATGCCGTCCGGCAGGGTGTAGACCTGTCGGCCCCTCTTCTGCATGAGTTCGCCCATGTACGTGTTCGGATCCCACCTTCCATCGCGCCCGAGGCCCACGATGGGATCGGGAGCGCGGTCCAGAACAAAGTCGTCACCAAGCGTCAATGTCCTGCCTTCCAGGATGGCGGTGCCTGTGGTGTCGTGGTTCGAGCGCCCGGAAAACATGCCGGTGCGGGCACTCTGCTGGGCCCTGGCCATGCCAAGACCCAGGCCCGCAGCCGGAATCGAAACCAGAAATGTCCGACGATCAATCATGGTGTCCTGTCTCCTCGTCTTCAGGAATTGGTCCATGGGTCAGATTGCATGGCATTGCGTCCCTGTCATCATCGACAACGTCAACGTCATGCACCGTGATCCGCTTGCGTTTTCCTGTAACAATCCTAGATAGGCGGGACTTGCCAGGAGCACTCATGACTGACCTCACGCCCAGGGAAATCGTCTCGGAACTTGATCGCTTCATTGTCGGACAGAGAGACGCGAAGCGCGCCGTGGCGGTTGCGCTCAGGAACCGTTGGCGGCGAAAGCGGCTGGATGACGACATACGCGACGAAGTCTATCCAAAAAACATCCTGATGATCGGTCCGACGGGTGTGGGAAAGACCGAAATTTCCCGCCGCCTGGCACGGCTCGCAAAGGCGCCGTTTCTGAAGGTCGAGGCCACGAAGTTCACTGAAGTCGGATATGTGGGCCGGGACGTGGAACAGATTGTCCGGGACCTGGTTGAGGCGTCGATCAACATGACGCGGGAGCACATGCGCGACGAGGTCATGGAAAAGGCGCGGCGCGCGGCCGAGGATCGCGTGCTCGACGCGATCGCCGGCGAGGGCGCACGCGAGCAAACCCGTGAAATGTTCCGCAGGAAACTCACGAGCGGCGAGCTGGACGACACCGAGATCGAACTGGAGGTTCAGGATCAGTCAAGCCCGTTCTCGGGCATGGAGATCCCCGGCCTGCCGCCCGGACAGGGCGGTCTCGCCATCGACCTTGGCAGCATTTTCGGCAAGGGCTTTTCCGACCGCAAGGTGAGGAAATCAATGACCGTGGCGCAGTCCTATGACGTTCTGGTCAGCGAGGAGGGCGACCGGCTGCTCGATGACGAAGTGATCGCCAAGCAGGCGCTTCGCGCGGTCGAGGAAGACGGAATCGTTTTCCTCGACGAGATCGACAAGGTCACGGCACGTTCCGAAACACGGGGCGCAGACGTCTCCCGCGAAGGCGTGCAGCGGGACCTCCTGCCCCTCATCGAGGGCACGACCGTTTCCACCAGGCATGGTCCCGTCAAGACGGACCATATCCTGTTCATTGCGTCCGGCGCGTTTCACGTTGCAAAGCCTTCCGACCTCTTGCCGGAGTTGCAGGGTCGTCTGCCGATCCGCGTCAGCCTGCGCGCGCTCACTGAACAGGATTTTGTGCGCATCCTTACCGAGACCGACAACGCGCTGACACGCCAGTATTCCGCGCTGATGGCGACGGAAGACGTGGACGTGTCGTTCAGCGACGACGGCATTGCCTCGCTGGCCCGAATCGCGGCGGAGGTGAACCAGTCCGTCGAGGACATTGGCGCGCGGCGCCTGTACACTGTTCTTGAACGCGTCTTCGAGGACTTGTCCTTTGCCGCGCCCGATCAGCCCGGCAGTTCGGTCGTCGTGGACGCCCGATTTGTCGAGGAACATCTTGGCGAGCTCATGAAGGGCTCCGACATGAGCCGCTACATTCTCTGAACACGGCACTTTCGACGTGCCGCTGCCGCTGCCGACAGGCGCAGCCACTCCGCACGGCCCCTTTCGTGATCACAAGTTGCGTCGGGCCCTCGTCAGCGCCGCGCAAGATAGACATAGAAGGCGCCGGATCCCCCGTGTCGCGGATGGGCTTCGGTGCACTGAAGCACGATTTGGTCAAGCGGCGCGCTCGAAATCCAGTGCGGGAGCTGTTGCCGAAGGATTCCGGGCCTTTCCGGAATGGGCCCCGCGTCGTTCCTTTCGCGGCCCTTGCCTGTGATCACAAGAATGGTTCGATGCCCTTTCCGATGCGCGTTGAGCAGGAACGAAACGAGCGCCGCTCGCCCTTCCGCGGCCGTCTTGCCGTGGAGATCGATCCGCGCATCCGGTGTCGTCTTCCCCCGCTTCATGCGCGTGAATTTCCTTTGGTCCATGCGAACCGTTGCTCGACCGGATTCCTGGCTTGCGCCTGAAGAAGCCACGGCCTTCTCGCCAATGCGAAATTCGGGAATCTCGAAGGCATCCCTTGTTGCCGGTCGCGGTCGCCTCTTCGGAACTTCCTCGGGAACCTTTCTTGCCGGCTCCTTGTCGAGCGGCTTGGCGTCGCCTGCAACGCGCCGCCAAAGACGCTCCTCCTCGGGGCTCAGGACGCGAGGCTTTCGACTCATTGCCGGCCAGCCCGCGGCGCGCACCCTGTTGGCGCCGCGCCGTCCGCGACCGCGCAACGCCTCGTGCACGAACGGCTGCCATCGACCGGCACAAGCGCATACCCAAGGGAAGCTGCGGTCGAAAGGCGATTCATTCCATCGTGGCGACCAACTGCCAGTTCGGGTCATTTGCACCCATGGTCCGGCCAAAGGTCCAGACGTGCTTCTGGCGCTTGATCTCGTTCGGATCGCCTTCAACGACCTTGCCCGTGTGGTCCTTCACGACTGACGTCAGTTCGCAGACAAAGCGAACCGTCAGTTCGGCCAGGCCGGAATTCGTATCGAAAGTGGCTTCCTTCAGCGTGACATCACGAATTGCCACGAGGCTTGCCTCAACCGTGACCCGGCGCTCTTGGCGTGCAACGAAAATGGGAGCGAACGACCTTTCGATGTCTTCCGAAATCAGCCCTTCCACTTCCGAGAGATCGCCGTTTTCGAATGCCATGAGAATCATCTCGAAGGCCTCGCGCGCGCCTTCGAGGAAGGTCGCTACCATGAAGCCGGGCTCGGCCTCTTTCATTGCCGCCAACGCCTTGGCGCTGGGCGATCCGTCCTCGACAAAGTCGGTGATGTCAGGATCCGGTCCGCCCTCGATGACATCGAATTCCGGCCGGGTTCGGGCGCTTCCCCCGACAATCGGAGGCTTTTCAAACCCCCCTCTCGTCCCCAAGACGCTTCGCAACTTGAAGATCAGGAACACGGCTACGCCAGCAAGGACCAGAAGCTGGAATATTGAAGAACTCATTCGGCCTCTCAACGAAAAGGAATTGGATTTCGGTCGACAGGACACATATGTAGGGCGAGTTGGTGCCCGAGTCCACCTGATGCCTGCAATGGAGAGAATGCGCATGCGACTGTTCCTGCTGTTTCTGCTCGTGCCGCTGTGCGAAATCGCCCTGTTCATACAGGTAGGGGGGGCAATCGGCCTCGGCCTGACATTGGCCATCGTGATTCTGACCGCGGTGCTCGGGGCCGCTCTCGTCCGCAGCCAAGGTCTTCTGGTGCTGTCCGAACTGCGAGAAAGCTTTCACGATCTGAAGGATCCGACCGAACCGCTTGCGCATGGAGCCATGATTCTCTTTTCTGGCGCTCTTCTGCTGACGCCTGGCTTCCTCACCGACACGATCGGGCTTTCCATGATGATCCCGACGGTGCGCGGCGCTGTCTTCCGCTTCGTGCGGGAACGGATGGTCGTGCAGGGGTTCAGCCATGCGTCCTCTGCACGGCCGCCGGAAGCGGATGTCGTTGACGGTGAGTTCGAGGAGGTTCCGGACGAACCCCTGGATCAGCGCGGCATTGAGCGTCGTCGGACGCTCTGATAGGGCCCTGCAGGTCTCAAGGTTGCCTTTGGAGTCCGCAAATGGCGAAGAAGAAGAACGGTTCGGCACCCCAGGAGCCGCAGGTTCCGCAAATGAAGGTCCTTGGGCAGTTCGTTCGCGACCTGTCATTTGAAAACATTGTCACGCGGAAGCCTGTCAATGCGGAAGTCCGGCCGGACTTCCATGCGCAGGTAACGATCGATTCCCGGAAGATCGACGAGGACGACCGGTTCGAGGTCGTATCCAAGTACAGCATAACGTCCAGGAACAAGAGCGGCGATGACGTGCTGTTCCTTCTGGAACTTGAATACGTGGGACTGTTCCAGATCAAGAACATTGCCGGCGAACAGCTGCATCCGTTCCTGATGATCGAGTGCCCGCGGATGATGTTCCCGTTCGTGCGCCGGATCGTCAGCGACATGACCCGGGATGGCGGATTCCCGCCCCTGAACCTGGACGTCATAGACTTCGTCACGCTCTACAGGGAGCGCCTCAAGCAGCAGAAGGAAACCAAGGACGCGGATGCGCCGGCTAACTGAGGCGTTGCCAGATGGAATCCTTGCCCAGCCTGGCCACAAGCTCAGCGTGGGCCTTTTCCTCCCCGGGCGTCACGCGCGACCCGAGCCGAACGGGGCGCGGCCCCGGACGCCACTGCTCGCCCGCCTCGGTCGCAACAGACGCTTCGTCCCTGGTGGCGACCAGCAGGTCCGGTTGCCTGCCGCCGATCAGCTCGAGATAGACTTCCGCCAGGATTTCGCTGTCGAGCAGGGCCCCGTGCAGGTCCCGTTTCGAATTGTCGATTCCGAAGCGCCTGCACAGGGCATCAAGTGAAGCGGGCGAGCCCGGGAACTTCCTTCGGGCGATTTCGAGAGTGTCGAGCGCTCGTGCTTCGTCAATTTGCGGAAAGGCCAGCCAGCGGAGTTCCGCGTTCAGGAACTTCAAGTCGAATGCCGCATTGTGGATGACTAGCTTCGCATCGCCGATGAACGCCAGGAATTCCTGTGCAATTGCGCCAAATGCCGGCTTGTCGCGCAGAAAGTCCTCGGTAAGGCCATGCACATCTACGGCCTCCTTGGGCACTTCGCGCTCGGGATTGACGTACCGGTGAAAAGTGTTTCCCGTCGGTACGTGCCGAAGCAGCTCGACTGCACCGATCTCCACGATGCGGTCCCCGGAATCCGGATCAAGTCCTGTCGTCTCGGTGTCGAGGACAATTTCCCTCATGCGCTCGTCCGGCGTTGACCTGCTCTAGGACATCATGAACAGACTTGCGCGCGGCTTCAAGTGTGGCCGTTTCGATCACGTAGTCCGCGCGACGGCGCTTTTCGGCGTCCGGCATCTGACGGGCCCTGATCCGTTCGAGCTTCTCCTTCGTCCATCCCGGACGAGCCAATACGCGTTCGCGCTGCACCTCCTCGGGCACTGACGCGACAACAACGATGTCCACGCTTCCCTCTGCACCGGTCTCGAAGAGAAGAGGGATGTCGACAAGCACCACTGGCTCGACAGCATCTTGAACGAACTTCTCGCGGTCGGCGCGCACAAGTGGGTGAACAACGCTCTCGATCCGGTCCAGGGCGGCACTGTCCCGTGCTATCCATTCGGAAAGCGCTGTCCGGTCAACGGCGCCGTCGCGGATCACTTCACTATTGAGGGATCTGATGGGCCCAACGGCCGAACCGCCGCCCCTGTAGAGACGATGCACGGCGGAATCCGCGTCCCAGACCGGGACCCCAGCCTCTCGAAACATCCTGGCGGTGGTTGTCTTGCCCATGCCGATGGACCCCGTGAGCCCGATGACTGTCGGACGGCTCACGAAAGAACGGCCCGCCGCAACTGGTCGTCAACATGCGGCGCTACCCCGAACCAGCGCTCGAACCCTGGCGCGGCCTGGAACAGAAGCATCCCGAGACCATCCACCGTCTGACAGCCGATGCGTCGGGCCTGCGCAAGAAACTCCGTCTCAAGCGGTGCATAGACAAGGTCGGTTACGACGGCGTCGCCGGACAGCTCGCGAAGCGGCACCTGCAGCCTTTCATGGCCAACCATGCCAAGCGATGTCGCGTTCACGACCGTCCTTGCGCCCTTCAGCGTGTCTCCGGCCTCGTTCCAGTCATGAATCCGGACCTTGGCCCCGAAATCCTTTCCCAAGATCTCGCTGCGCGCACGCGTGCGGTTTGACAGCCGGATTTCCTCGACCCCGGCGTCCAGGAGCGAAGCGACAACGGCCCGTGCAGCACCGCCCGCGCCGAGAATCGCGGCAGGTCCTTGCGCGGGGTCCCAGTCAGGAACGTTGCTGCGCAGGTTTTCCATGAAACCGTGGCCGTCAGTGCTGTCCGCTTGGATCTTGCCGTCATCACGAAAGACAAGCGTGTTTGCAGAACCCGTCAATGCTGCCCGATCAGATACCAGGTCTGCAATCTCGAGGACATGCTCCTTGTGCGGAATCGTTACGTTTACGCCAACAAACCCAAGCCTGGGAAGCACACGGATGGCGGCTTCCAAGTCCCTTTCGGCAACATCCATCGGGATGTAGTGGCCGCTGATGCCGAGACGCGTCAGCCAGTGCCGGAATATCCGAGGCGACTTCGAATGGGCGACCGGCGTACCGATCACGCCAGCTAGGGGAATTCGGTTCAGCGACGTCATGGCGCCAACGTGCCTCGCGTCGTCAGGTAGGACAAGACCTCCAGGAGCGGGAGCCCGAGCACGACGAAATGATCGCCGTCAATGCCGGCAAAGAGACGGACGCCTTCGTCCTCGATCCTGTAGGCGCCAACGGAGTGCTGGACATGGTCCCAGTTCTTGTCGACGTAATCTGCAATCCAATCGTCCGACCGTGTCGCCATGTTCATCCGCGCCTGGCCGACATGCCGCCAAGCTGGGCGCAATCCCTCATAGATGACCGCGGCCGAATGGAGCTTGTGATCGGCGCCTCGCATTGACATCAATTGCCTGGCCGCCTCTGCCCTGGTTTCCGGTTTGGAGAGAATCTTCCCATCGAATTCAAGAACTTGATCGGCACCCAGGACAAGTGCCTCCGGGTGTCTTGCCGCGACCTTTCGCGCCTTTGCGTCCGCAAGCGCATCAGCAATGTCCCTGGCACTTGCGCCCTCGGCCTCGAGCCCCGCCTTGACTGCTTCTTCGTCGATCCGTGCCGGGGCAACGCGGAAGGCAACGCCTGCGCGACGCAACATTTCTGCACGTGCAGCCGAACCCGATGCAAGAACCAGCCGTTCAGACATGTGGATAACTCTGTGCAAGCCTTGCAGCATGTTCCGGTCGAGCCCCTGCCGGAATCCGCCCGGCCCCGGCCCCGCGTCCTTTCCTGGCCGCCCCGACAGGATTCATGCAAGGTCTGTCCACGGTGGAAACCCGGTTCTGACGACATGTGGACAACCCTTTTTTGCAAGGCCTTCCCCACAACGCTCCACAGTCTTCGAAACACCCAGGATCATGGTAAGAGGTTCTTTTCAATGGATGAAACACGGTTTCTCTGCAAGTCATGCCAACCAAATTGCCTGCCACCGAACAGTGTGCATAACTCGGCTTATATGCCGAGAATTCCACTTGTTCCCATGCCCTACTACCACCACAACCCACTTTAATCTTTATTCTTTGTTTGGAAGCCAGGCCTGCGGGAGAAGAAGAATGCTAGAAGTGCCGGTGTTCCTGTATCCTTGGTTGAAAGCCTTTCATGTCATTTCGGTCATATCGTGGATGGCAGGTCTCTTGTATCTTCCGCGCCTCTTCGTGCATCATGTTGAACAGACATGCTGCACTGGCGAAAGGCATGATCTCTTCGTGATGATGGAGAGGCGGCTTTTGCGCAACATCATGAACCCTGCCATGATTGCAACATGGGTCTTCGGCCTCACTTTGCTGCTTGTCCCAGGAATTGTCGATTGGTCGCAAGTCTGGCCGTGGTCAAAGGCCGCGGCCGTTCTCGCCATGACATGGTATCATCATTGGCTGGCAAAAAGGCGGAAGACGCTTGAATCGGGGACGAATGCGCTGACGGGTCGGGACTATCGACTGATGAACGAAGTGCCGACGGTCCTGATGATCGTCATCGTCCTTTCCGTTGTTCTCAAGTTCTGACGATTGTTGACTCGGTGTTCGATCATGACTAGTTACGCGTTGCTGGTGTCGTCCTGACACCATTGGCAATTCTGCAATCCTGCTTCCCTTCCGTCCGCGCCGCGGACGCCTGAAAGGCATCTTTCATGGCTGATCGCCTCAATCTCTCTGAACTCAAGTCCAAGTCTCCGAAAGAGCTGCTGGACCTCGCCGAGGATCTCGAAATCGAGAATGCGTCGACCATGCGCAAGGGCGAGATGATGTTCTCGATCCTGAAGGAACGTGCCGACGAGGACTGGACGATTGGTGGCGACGGTGTCCTGGAAGTTCTGCAGGACGGCTTTGGTTTCCTGCGTTCACCGGAAGCGAACTATCTGCCCGGGCCGGACGACATCTACGTTTCGCCGGAGATGATCCGCCAGTTTGCGCTGCGTACCGGCGACACGGTTGAGGGCGTCATTCGCGAACCAAACGACAACGAACGATACTTTGCCATGACGAAAGTGGAAGAGATCAACTTTCAGGATCCGGAGAAGGCGCGGCACAAGGTAAGTTTCGACAATCTCACGCCGCTGTATCCGGACGAGCGGCTGACGATGGAAATTGAGGATCCCACGATCAAGGACAGGTCTGCCCGGGTCATCGACCTCGTGGCGCCGATTGGAAAAGGCCAGAGGTCATTGATCGTGGCGCCGCCCCGGACCGGAAAGACCGTGATTCTCCAGAACATCGCGCATTCGATCGAGACCAATCACCCCGAATGCTACCTGATCGTCCTGCTGATCGACGAGCGCCCCGAGGAGGTGACCGACATGCAGAGGTCGGTCAAGGGCGAAGTGGTTTCATCGACGTTCGATGAGCCCGCCAGCCGCCATGTCGCGGTAAGCGACATGGTGATCGAGAAAGCCAAGCGCCTGGTCGAACACAAGCGGGATGTCGTGATTCTGCTTGATTCAATCACCCGTCTGGGGCGTGCGTTCAATACGGTCGTGCCATCCTCCGGGAAAGTGCTGACGGGCGGCGTTGACGCCAACGCGCTGCAACGTCCGAAACGGTTCTTCGGTGCGGCAAGGAATATCGAGGAAGGGGGATCCTTGACCATCATAGCAACGGCACTCATCGAGACGGGCAGCAGGATGGACGAAGTCATCTTCGAGGAGTTCAAGGGCACGGGCAACAGCGAGATCGTCCTGGACCGGAAAGTGGCGGACAAGCGCGTCTATCCCGCAATGGACATTCTCAAGTCCGGCACCAGGAAGGAGGACCTGCTCGTCGACAAGAACGACTTGCAAAAGACCTTCGTCCTGCGGCGGATCCTGAACCCGATGGGCACAACGGATGCCATCGAGTTCCTCTTGTCGAAGCTCAAGCAAACGAAGACCAACTCGGAGTTCTTCGACTCGATGAATGCCTAATTCTATGTTTTATTTCAAATGGTTAACCACAGCCATACGATATTTGCCCTCAGCAGCGCCCGGGGAAAGTCCGGCGTTGCCGTAGTACGGCTTTCCGGTCCCGGTGCGGGCACCGCGCTTGATCGGCTTGCCGGCGGCCGGCCGCAGCCACGACACGCGTCACTCCGGGCGCTTTCGGACGGCGACGGCATGCTGGACGAGGCGCTCGTCCTCTGGTTTCCGAAGCCCCGCAGCCTTACGGGCGAGGATGTTGCGGAACTTCACCTGCACGGTTCCTTGGCGACAGTGGATGCAGTCTTGCGGACGCTTGGCAACCTGTCCGGACACAGGCTTGCGGAGCCTGGAGAATTCACGCGGCGGGCGCTGGAGAACGAGCGCCTCGATCTTGCCCAGGTCGAGGGCCTTTCCGACCTCATCGAAGCGGAAACCGAGGCCCAGCGCCGACAGGCGCTGCGGGTACTCTCGGGCGCCTTGGGAGCGCGGGCGGCGAGCTGGCGGTCAAGGCTGGTCAGGGCGGCCGCCTTGCTTGAAGCGACGATCGACTTTGCTGATGAGGACGTGCCTGCAGACGTGAGGCCGGAGGTCGCGGAGCTGGTGGCGGCCGTCATTTCGGACCTTCGGAAGGAAAGCGCAGGTACCGGAATTGCGGAGCGCATTCGTGACGGGTTCGAAGTCGCGATCGTCGGGCCCCCAAACGTGGGAAAGTCGACGTTGCTGAATGCGTTGGCAGGCCGGGACGCGGCGATCACGTCGGATATCGCGGGCACGACACGCGACGTAATCGAGGTAAGAATGAACCTGCGGGGACTGCCCGTCACGGTACTGGACACGGCCGGGCTTCGCGACGGGCGCGACGAAATCGAGATGCTTGGGGTCGCGAAGGCCCGTGTTCGGGCGGAACAGGCGGACCTTCGCGTGATTCTCACGGAATGCCGCGCTGCAGCGCCGACAATGGAGCCCCAAGGCGACGATATCCTGGCCGTTCCAAAGTCGGACATTTGCGAAGGGGACTTTTCGGCAAAGACCGGCACGGGGCTTGACTGGCTGGTGGACGAGATCGGAACCCGGCTGGAATCCCGTGCGAGCACGGCCGGGCTTGCGATCCGGGAGCGGCATCGAACTGCAATGAAGAGAGGAATTGAATCGCTGGATCGTGCTGCAGCTCAGCTGGAGGCAGGGACGGAACTGGCAGAAATTGCCGCCGAAGAGATTCGTTCTGCAATCCGGGCCCTTGATTCCCTTGCCGGACGCGTTGATGTCGAGCATATACTTGACGACATCTTCGCCAATTTTTGCATTGGCAAGTAGCAAGCGGTGTTTCACGTGAAACAGTCTCGACCAGTCGTGGTTGTTGTCGGCGGCGGACATGCCGGCGCGGATGCGGCCCACGCGGCGGCGCGGCGGGGCGCGCGCGTGGTTCTCGTCACGCTTTCGCGTGACGGAATCGGTGTCATGTCGTGCAACCCGGCGATCGGCGGTCTGGGCAAGGGGCACCTCGTACGGGAAATCGATGCGCTCGACGGAGTCATGGGCCGTGTCGCGGACCGTGCAGGAATCCAGTTCCGGCTTCTGAATCGGCGGAAGGGACCGGCCGTCCAGGGACCGCGTGCCCAGGCAGACAGGGCGCTCTATCGCGCTGAAATGCTTGCGGAAATCTCGACACATCCGGGAGTGAGCATTCTCGAGGGCGAGGTGACGGACTTCATCATGGAGGGGTCCCGGGTCGCCGGCGTCGTGCTTGCGGACGGATCCAGGATCGCCGCGTCGGCGACGGTTCTGACCACGGGAACCTTCTTGCGCGGGATGATCCATATCGGCACCACGTCGCGCCCGGGCGGACGGATTGGCGACGCGCCGTCGGTGGCCCTGGCGGAGCGGATCGACGAGTTCGGACTGCCCCTCGGGCGGCTGAAGACGGGAACGCCGCCACGGCTGCGGACGTCGTCCATTGACTGGGACGGGCTTGAAATGCAGCCCAGCGACGAGAATCCCGTGTTCTTTTCGTTTCTGACGCGGCGCGCGGTGGCGCGGCAGGTCGCCTGCGGAATCACGCGCACCAACGAGAGGACGCATGACATCATCCGGCAGAACCTTGACAGGTCGGCGATGTATGGCGGGAACATCGAGGGCGTCGGGCCAAGATACTGCCCGTCCGTCGAGGACAAGGTGGTGCGCTTCGCGGACAAGTCCGCGCACCAGGTCTTCCTGGAGCCCGAGGGACTGAACTCCGACCTGGTGTATCCGAACGGGCTCTCAACGTCGTTGCCGGAGGACGTGCAGAACGAGTACGTTCATTCAATAGCAGGCCTGGAGCGCGCGGAAATCGCGCAACCGGGCTACGCGATCGAATACGACTATGTCGACCCGCGGGCGCTGGCGTCGACATTGAGGCTGCGGGACGTCGAAGGCCTTTACCTGGCTGGCCAGATCAACGGGACAACAGGATACGAGGAGGCTGCGGCGCAGGGCCTGGTTGCAGGTCTCAATGCGGCCGCTGACGCATTGGGTCTCGAACCGGCCAGGTTTTCGCGCGAATCCTCGTATGCTGGAGTCATGATCGATGATCTCGTGACCCGAGGCGTGAGCGAACCCTACAGGATGTTCACGTCCCGTGCGGAATTCAGGCTTTCCCTGCGGGCGGACAATGCGGACCAGCGCCTGACCCCGTTCGGGATCGGGCTCGGATGCGTGGGCAAGGCACGGCAGGAGGAATTCGCGAGGAAGATGGAAGCGCTGGAATCCGCCAAGGCGCAAGTTGAAGGGGTGCGCGTATCCGCATCCGAGGCTGCGGATGCCGGAATCCGGATTTCGCGACGCGGCACAGCGCGAACAGGGACGGAGATCCTGGCCTTTGCGGATGTCGGCTTTGAGGACCTCCTGGCCCTGCGGCCGGAACTTTCGGATATCCGTGTGGATATCCAGGAACAACTCAAGCGTGACGCCCTTTACGCGCAATACGTGGCGCGGCAGGCGAAGGATGTGGAAAACCTTCGGCGCGACGAGGCACATGCGATTCCGGCGGACTTCGACTACGGGCGCCTGAGCGGGCTCTCCGGCGAATTGCGGCAGAAGCTAGTGGCAGTGCGCCCCGAAACGCTCGGCCAGGCCGGACGGGTCGAAGGCATGACGCCTGCCGCGCTGACGCTGATCCTGGCAAGGCTTCGCATGGCGGAACGCCGCGCATCATGACCGGCAAGGCGGAGTTTTGCGCCCGGACGAATGTTTCACGTGAAACATTGGCGATGCTCGAGACTCACGCCGGGCTCCTGAAGCGCTGGAACCGGAGCATAAACCTCGTGTCGGCCGGCACGACGGAGGCGTTGTGGACACGGCATTTCCTCGATTCGGCGCAACTGCTCCGACTGGCGCCTCCGGCGCGTCGCTGGGTCGACCTTGGAAGCGGCGGAGGCTTTCCCGGAGCCGTTGTCGGCATCATGGCAAGGGCCGTGACCGAGACCGTCCTGATCGAGGCGGATCAGAGAAAGGCCGCGTTTCTGGGGGCGCTTTCGCGGCAAACCAGCGGTTTCAGGGTCATGTCGGAGCGGCTCGAGAGTGCGGAGCCACAATGCGGCGACGTCGTGTCCGCGCGCGCCCTTGCACCGCTTGGAACGCTCCTCGGCCATGTGCACCGGCACCTGAAGCCGAATGGCCGGGCGATCCTGCCAAAGGGGAAGAATGTGCAGGGTGAGATCAGGCAGGCGCTTGAACACTGGCGTTTTGATTGCAAGACATATCCGAGCGAGACGGACGAAGATGCCGTGATACTGAGCATCGGAGGAATAGAACGTGCCTGAACGGGGCCCGCGGCCGCGAATCATCGCGATCGCCAACCAGAAAGGCGGTGTCGGGAAGACGACGACCGCGATCAACCTCGGGGCTGCGCTCGCGGAATCGGGCTGCAAGGTTCTTCTGATTGACCTTGATCCCCAGAGCAATGCGTCCACCGGGCTGGGAATAGGCCACGAACGCCGCGAATACACGACATACGACCTGGTCCTGGAGGGAGCGCGTCTGCAACGCGTGGTGCAGGAATGCGGAGTCGCGGGCCTCTACGTGGCTCCGGGCACGACCGACCTGAGCTCGGCAGATGTCGAAATGGTCTCGATGGAACGGCGCAGCTTCCTGTTGCGCAACGCGTTGAGGCATCCCGACACGGACGCGCTTGGCCTGGATTTCATGCTGATCGACTGCCCTCCGGCGCTGAATCTCCTGACCGTGAACGCGATGGTGGCCGCTGATTCCGTCTTGGTCCCGCTGCAGACCGAGTTTCTGGCGCTGGAAGGCCTGTCACAGCTGATGCTGACCCTTCGACAGGTGCGTGACACGGCCAACCCGGACCTGCGCATCGAGGGAGTCGTCCTGACCATGTATGACGGACGGAACAAGCTGAGCCAGCAAGTGGCAGGCGATGCCCGGGAGACCTTGGGCGGCCTTGTTTACGATACGGTTGTGCCGCGAAACGTGCGCATTTCCGAGGCGCCCGGCTATGCAATGCCCGTCATCGGCTATGAACCGGACTCGAAGGGCGCCTTGGCCTATCGTGCACTGGCGAAGGAAATGCTAGTGAAGCAGGCGCAGATGACATCGTGAGGGGCAGGACCATGACGAAGGAAAAGGCTGAACTCCGGCGCGGGCTGGCGCCCAGGCGAGGGATTTCGGCTCTCATGGCCGATCTTGAGTCGAAGCCGGCCTCCGGAACGGGGGCCGGGCGCGGCGGCGAGACGACGGTCGGCATCGACCGGATCTCGCCGAACCCGGGGCAGCCGAGGCGGGCGTTCACGGACTCCGCCCTGGACGAGCTCGCCGCCTCGATCCGCGAGAAGGGGATCATCCAGCCCCTGGTCCTCCGCAGGGATCCCCGCGACCCGGACCGCTACGAGATCGTCGCCGGCGAGCGCCGGTGGCGGGCGGCGCAGCGCGCGCAGCTGCACGAGGTTCCCGCGATCGTGCGCGATCTCGGCGACGCGGAGGTGCTGGAGATCGCCATCGTCGAGAACATCCAGCGCGCCGACCTGAACGCGATGGAGGAGGCGGCGGGCTACCGGCAGCTGACGGAGCGCTACGGCCATACGCAGGAGGCGCTCGCCCGGGCCCTGGGCAAGAGCCGCAGCCACGTCGCGAACCTGCTGCGGTTGCTCGCGTTGCCGGACGCCGTGCAGGAGATGGTGCGGTCGGGGGCGCTGTCGGCGGGCCATGCCCGCGCGCTGGTGACGGCGGCGGAGCCGGAGGCGCTTGCGCGGCGGATCGTCGCCAGGGGGCTTTCCGTGCGCCAGGCGGAGGTGCTGGTCCAGGAGGAGCGGGATGGCGGGCAGCCGCGGCCCCGCGGCAGGCGCCGCAGGGCGAAGGACGCCGACACGCGGGCCGCGGAAAAAGACCTTGCGGCCGCGCTCGGGATGAAGGTGAGCATCGACCACGTTGCCGAAGGCGAGGCGGGGTCCGTGACGCTCCGCTACGCGACCCTGGAGCAGTTCGACGAGCTCTGCCGGCGGCTCCTGGTGACCACGGGGACGGGCTGAACGAGGATCTCCCGCAGGATTGCGTCAAGAAGGGGGCGTCCCTTGCGCGTCGCTCGAACGAATTCCGGAGTTCGCTCCAAATGCCCAGAGTCAATCAACCCATTGATATTATTGTATTCTTTTAGCATGTCTGTCGTGACGCCCTCGGCAAGGCGCAGGCCTGCCATGACGGCCTCGATGCGCGCGTCCTCCACGGAAACGGCATCGCACCGGCTGTAGCCGCTGCCTGTCCTTTCGACGGAGTCGAGCCACCGGTCCGGGGAGGAATGGCATTCCGTTGCGAAGCGAAGGCCATCGATCGTCAGGCGACCATGCGCGCCTGGTCCGATGCCCGCCCAACTGCCCGAGCGCCAATACACGAGATTGTGCCTGCTTTCCTCTCCTGGCCGCGCGTGGTTCGAAATTTCGTAGGCTGGAAGTCCCGCCGCCTCCGTCATGTCTTGCGTGATGTTGAACATGTCCAGGGAACGGCACTCGTCAGGGAGTCCAGGCAGGCGTCCGGCAGCGTGACGGTCGCCGAACGCCGTGCCTGGCTCGATCGTGAGCTGGTAGAGCGACACGTGGTCGGCGGTGAGTTCGAGAGCTTCCGCAAGTTCCGCTTCCCAGTCCGAAGCTGTCTGGTTCTGGCGGGCGTAGATCAGGTCGAAGGAAACGCGCGGAAACACGGATCGCGCGATGTCATAGGCAGCGATGGCCTCGGCGCTCGTATGAAGGCGGCCAAGCGCCTTCAGGTCCGGATCGCGAAGCGACTGGATGCCAATCGAGAGACGGTTGACGCCTGCCCGGGCGTAGTCGCGAAAACGGCCGGCCTCGACCGAGGTCGGGTTGGCCTCAAGGGTGATCTCGATGTCGTCGGCAGGGCTCCAGGCATCCCGTGCCGCTTCGACGATACGGGCGACGGTTTCCGCCGCCATGAGGCTTGGCGTGCCGCCGCCGAAGAACATCGAGCCGAGCTTGCGGGGGCCGACGTCTTCCCGGATTCGCGCGATTTCCTTGAGAAACGCCCATTGCCAGCGCGGCTGGTCGATGGATGCGGCGACATGGCTGTTGAAATCGCAATAGGGGCACTTTGCCTGGCAGAACGGCCAATGAACATAAAGGCCGAATCCCCTATCCATGCTGGAACACCGCCGATAGCTTCCGGAACGCATCGGCGCGATGACTGACGCGGTTCTTTTCCAGCCGGCTCATCTGGCCGAACGTGACTGCGTGGCCGTCGGGCTGGAAGATCGGGTCGTATCCATGGCCCTTGTCCCCGCGCATGGGCCATGTGATCCGGCCGTCCATGCACCCTTCGAAAGTCTCTCCATGACCGTCCGGCCAGGCAAGCACGAAGGTGCAGCAAAACCGGGCGGTCCAGGGCTGTGTGGCGCCGGAATCCAGAAGTGCGTTGTAGGTGCGGGTCATTGCGCGCACGAAGTCGCGCCCACCGGGCGTCTCGGCCCAGTCCGCGGTGTGGACGCCCGGTGCGCCGCCAAGGGCATCGATCTCGATCCCGGAATCGTCGGCAAGCGCTGGCAGTCCGCTGGCGCTGGAGGCGGCATGCGCCTTGATCCGGGCGTTCGCGACGAAGTCCGCGCCGGTCTCTTCCGGTTCATCGAGGCCAAGTTCGGTCGCCCCGATGACCTGGATCGCGTGGTCGCCGAGCAGGTCGGTGATCTCTTCGAGCTTTCCGGAATTGTGTGTCGCAACCAGAAGGCGGTCGCCGGAGAAGCGGCGCATCAGGCAATGGCGTCCTTTTGTGCGGTGACAAGTGCTTGGGCGCCACGACCGGCAAGGTCGAGCAACGCGGACATTTCGTCGCGCGAGAAGGCTTCCCCCTCTGCCGACGTCTGGACTTCGACCAGTCGGCCCGTGCCAGTCATGACGAAGTTGCCGTCAACGCTTGCTTCGCTGTCTTCAGGGTAGTCAAGGTCCAGGATCGGCTGGCCACCGTATATGCCGCAGGAAACGGCCGCAACGTGGTCCCCGACCGGATCGGCCGTGACCTGGCCTGACTTCAAGAGCTCATTGGCCGCAAGACGCAATGCAACCCAGCCGCCGGTAATGGATGCACAGCGTGTGCCACCATCGGCCTGGAGGACATCGCAGTCGATGACGACCTGGCGTTCGCCGAGCGCGGAACGGTCCACGCAGGCGCGAAGGGCCCGGCCAACAAGCCGCTGGATTTCCTGCGTGCGTCCGGACTGGCCGGTCTTGGCCTCGCGACGGCCGCGCGAATGCGTTGCACGAGGCAGCATGCCATATTCCGCAGTCACCCAGCCAAGCCCGGAGTTCTTCAGCCAGAATGGTATCCGTCCATCGATCGATGCGGTGCACAGAACCTGCGTGTCGCCGCACTTGATCAGGCATGATCCTTCCGCATGGCGCGTGACGCCCGCCTCGATGGACACGCTGCGCATCTCGTCGTTCTTTCGTCCCGAGGGCCGCATGGAAATTCTCCGGTTTTGACGGGACGCTTGATAGTTGCGGCACCGGACTGCATCAACCCCGATTGACCTTCTGCGCCGCTTCAATTTAATTTCAGCGCCCTGACATCCCGACCGACACATGACCGACGCTGGCCAACTTCTGGAAGAGATGAACGACCGCTCGCGGGAAGTGTTTCGACGAGTCGTGGAAGCGTATCTGGAGACCGGCGATCCGGTGGGCTCACGCAGGCTCACGCGGGAACTGAACGAGAAGGTCAGCGCGGCGACGGTCAGAAACGTAATGCAGGATCTGGAATTTCTCGGACTCCTGGCTTCGCCGCATTCCTCCGCGGGGCGATTCCCGACCGAATCGGGGCTGCGACTCTTCGTTGACGGGATGATGGAAGTGAGCGACCCGTCAAGCCAGGACCGGGAGGCAATAGAATCCGAACTGCAGGCGACCGACGAAAGTGTCGCGACCTTGCTTGACAGGGTTGGTTCAGCATTGTCGGGCGTGACCCGGGGCGCATCCCTTGTATTGGCGCCGAAGCATGACGCAGCCGTGCGGCACATAGAATTCATCAGCCTGGCGGCCGACCGCGCCATGGTGGTGCTGGTCTTCGCGGACGGACATGTCGAGAACCGGCTGTTCTCGCCGCCGCCGGGACAGACTGCAAGCAGCTTTCGAGAGGCCGCCAATTTCCTGAACGCCGCCTTGGCTGGCCACACGCTTTCGGAACTGGGGGAAGTCTTCCAAAGGGAGATTCAGCAGCATCGGCAAAAGCTCAACGAGCTTGCGCGTGACCTTGTCGAAAGCGGGACGGTGATTTGGGAGAATGAGGGAACCGACTACGAGCGCCTGATCGTGCGAGGCCGTTCCAACTTGTTGGCGGGAAGCGCCGAGGAGGAGGACCTTGAGCGGATCCGGAACCTGTTCGACGACCTGGAACGCAAGCGTGACATTGCGGAGTTTCTCGAGCTGACGGATGCGGGAGAGGGAGTGCGCATTTTCATCGGTTCGGAAAACAAGCTTTTTTCGCTTTCCGGTTCCTCTTTGGTCGTCTCTCCCTATATGAACTCCGATCGAAGGATCATCGGAGCCATTGGAGTGATCGGACCGACCCGCCTCAACTATGGACGGATCGTTCCCATAGTGGACTATACCGCACAGCTGGTGGGCCGGCTGTTTACCGATCGAGGGCAGTAATGAACGACACAAAGACGAAGAGGCCGGTGGCCGAGGAAGAGGTGCCGCGGACCGAGGAAGGGAACGCCGGTTCCGACGAGGAACTGATCGACATCACTTCGCTCGAGGCGCTTGAAGCGCCGTCGGACGACGAGAGGATGGCCGCATTGGAGACGGAACGGGATGCGCTGAAAGACAAGTTCATGCGCGCGCTGGCGGATGCCGAAAACGCGCGGAAGAGATCGGATCGGGACCGGCGCGAGGCGGAGCGGTATGGCGGTTCCAGGCTCGCGCGGGACCTGCTTCCGGTCTTCGACAACATGAAGCGTGCCGTGACGGCCGTGCCCGAAGATGCCCGGGAGGCAAACAAGGCGTTGATCGAAGGCGTCGAACTGACGATGCGCGAGCTTCTCAACGTGCTCGGCAAGCACGGCGTGCGCGTGATCTCGCCCGAAGTCGGGGACCGGTTCGACCCGCAGCTTCACGAAGCGATGTTCGAGGCCCCGTTGCCGGGCACCGTGGCTGGCGATGTCATTCAGGTGGAGGCGGACGGTTTCATCCTGCACGACCGCCTGCTGCGACCCGCAAAGGTTGGCGTGAGTTCGACGCCGGCGTCATGAACCCGTGATTCGGCCAGCGAACCGATCAGTCGGGGCGCGGCTGCAATGTGGCCAGGCGGCTACTTCGTCAATGTCTTGAGGCGGTAGAGTGCATCCAGCGCGTCACGCGGGGTCATTTCGTCGGGATGAATCGACGACAGGGCCTCTTCGAGTGCGGACACCGTCCGCGACCCGGATGACGGAGGTCGGCTCGCGGTGAAGAGCGGCAGTTCGTCAATCAGTGCCTTCTGGCGAACGTTGCCTTCGCGCTCACCTTTTTCAAGCGCTTCGAGAACGGTGCGCGCGCGGTCGACGACAGGTTGGGGAAGTCCGGCAAGACGGGCAACCTGCACGCCGTAGCTGCGGTCTGCCGCGCCCTTCCGGACTTCATGGAGAAAGATGACCTCCCCCTCCCACTCCTTGACGGCCACGGTTGCGTTTCGGACGCCCTGCAGCCGGTTCGCGAGTTCCGTCAACTCGTGGTAGTGGGTCGCGAACAGCCCGCGGCAGCGGTTCGTCTCGTGCAGGTGCTCGAGCGTTGCCCATGCGATGGACAGGCCGTCATACGTGGCGGTGCCGCGACCGATCTCGTCAAGGATGACCAGCGCCCGCTCGTCAGCCTGGTTCAGGATCGCCGCCGTTTCGACCATTTCGACCATGAAGGTCGATCGGCCTCGGGCAAGGTCGTCGGAGGCTCCGACACGGCTGAATATCTGGCTGACAAGGCCAATATGCGCGCTTGCGGCGGGAACGAAACTGCCTGCCTGGGCGAGAATGGCGATGATCGCGTTCTGGCGGAGAAAAGTGGACTTGCCGGCCATGTTGGGCCCGGTCAGCAGCCATAACCTTCCATCTTCGTCATCGGAAAGATCGCAGTTGTTGGCGATGAACGGCGCGCCTTCGGCCTTGAGGGCCTGCTCCACCACGGGATGACGACCGTCGGAGACGCGGAAGGCTTCGCTGTCGTCAATGCGCGGCGCGCACCAGTTCCGGTCCCTGGCATGGCTGGCGAACGCGCAGGCGACATCGAGTTCGGCAAGGGTGCCGGCAGTGGCGCCGAGACGGTCTCCGCCTGAAAGGACAAGGCGGACCAGTTCCGCATGCAGGGCTGTCTCGATCTCGATGGCCTTCGCCCCGGCGTTCAGGATCCTGGATTCGAGTTCCGACAGCTCAACGGTGGTGAAGCGGACGGCGCTTGCCGTGGTCTGCCGGTGTATGAAGCGCTCGGAGTTCGGCGGCGACATCATCTTTTCGGCATGGGTGGCGCGCGTCTCGATGAAGTATCCGAGGACGTTGTTGTGTCGGATCTTGAGCGAGCCGATGCCCGTGGAATTTGCGTAGTCTGCCTGCAGTCCGGCAATGACGCTGCGGCCCTCGTCACGCAGCCTGCGCGCTTCGTCGAGGTCGGCGTCATGACCTTCAGCGATGAATCCGCCGTCCCGCAGCAGAAGGGGCGGCTCGTCGACAAGGGCATCAGAGAGAGATCGGGCCAGCTCGTCAAATCCGCCAAGGTCGGGCATCCAGGCGTCAACCGGCTCGGGCCGCTCGCCGGCGAGCGCGGCCGTGATTTCCGGGAGCAGGTCGAGGGCATTTCGGATCGCCGCGAGGTCACGCGGCCCGCCCCTGTCCAGGGCCAGTCTCGACATTGCCCTCTGGATGTCCGGGCAGCGCTTGAGAATGCGTCGGATCTCCTCCGGTCGCGCGTTGTCCGAGGCGAACCATTCCACGACGCCGATCCTGGCGCGAACGACATCGAGTTCACGAGAGGGAGACGAGATTCTGCGCTCGATCAGGCGACCGCCAGCCGCGGTTACCGTGCGGTCGATCGCGTGAAGGAGCGAGCCTTCCCGGCTTCCGGAAAGGGAACGCGTAAGTTCGAGATTGCGACGCGTCGCCGCGTCGATCTGCACGGTTCCGGATTCGACGTCGCGCAACGGCGGGTGCAGCAGGGGCAGCCGTCCCTTCTGCGTGAGCTCAAGGTAGTCGACAAGCGCGCCGACTGCCGAGATCTCTGCGCGCGTAAACGTCCCGAAGGCATCGAGGCTCTGGACCTGCCAGAACCTTGCAAGCCGCTTCCGCGCTGACTGGCTGTCGAAGCTCGCCGGTGAAAGTGGGGTCAGGCAGGCGCCGAAATCGGTGACGAGGTCGGAATATTCCGAATACTTGCTCTCGGAAATGATGACCTCGCTTGGCGAAAGGCGCGCAAGTTCCGGCCCGAAGCGCGCGGGGGAAGTCGGAAGGACGCGCAACTCCCCGGTTGAGACGTCAACGCAGGCGACGGCGGCCTCTTCGCGGACCTCCGCGAGCGCCGCAAGATAGTTGTGTCGGCGGGCGTCAAGAAGGGATTCCTCGGTTAGCGTCCCGGGCGTGACAAGCCTGACGACTCCACGCTTGATGACCGCCTTGGCACCCCGCCTCCTGGCCTCGGAGGGGTCCTCGAGCTGCTCGCAGACCGCGACGCGGAAGCCCTTTCGAATGAGTGTCAGGAGGTAGCCTTCCGCTGCGTGCACCGGAACTCCGCACATCGGAATGTCTTCGCCGAGCTGCTTGCCGCGCTTCGTTAGAGCGATGTCGAGCGCCTCCGAGGCGGCAACGGCATCATCGAAGAACAGTTCGTAGAAATCCCCCATGCGGTAGAACAGGAGAGCGTCGGGATGCTCGTCCCTGATCTTCAGGTACTGCGCCATCATCGGCGTGACGTCGGCTGTCGCGACCGGCACTGCTCACTTCCCCTGCTGCCTGGCCGAATCTAGCGATCCGGCCAGCAGGGCGAAAGATCAAATTCAGCTGGCGAAAGGCGCGGCGTCGCCCCAAAGCTGCCGGATTCTGTCGTCACGTCGGCAGGCCTTGCGATAGAACTTGTAGGCATTGGCCTTTGACTTGGGACCTCGGCGGGTCAGGACAAGCTCTTTGCTCTTGTAGTAGTCCTGGTGATAGTCCTCGGCCACGTAGAACCTGGATGCATCCAGAACGGGAGTGACGATGGTGCGCCCGAGATCCCGTTGCGCCTCTTCCTTTGCCATTTCGGCGGCGGCGCGTTCTTCGGCATTCGAGACGAATACCGCCGTGCGGTAGCTCTCGCCCCGGTCGCAAAACTGGCCGCCGGCATCGGTTGGATCGACGGAACGGAAGAAATGGTGAAGCAGCTGGTCGTAGTCGATCACGCTGTCATCGTAGCTGATCTCGACCGCTTCGTAATGCCCGGTGCCACCCTTCGTGACCGCCTTGTAGGTCGGATTTGCCGTCGTCCCGCCCGTGTAACCGGAGACGACTTCGTGGACGCCCGCGAGGGATTCGAAGTCCGACTCCACGCACCAGAAGCAGCCGCCCGCAAAATAGGCCGTCTTCACTTCTGCTTCAGCCTGCGCGCCTTGCAGCACGAGACCGAAGAAAACCAGTGCGAACGAAAGAATTGTCCGGGGAATGGGCGTGCTCATGGTTTTACTCCTTGCGATTGGCGGGAGAATGGCGTGGTCTTGACCGACAGTCCATTCAATGGAGCGTGAAGTCGCGCGGGCGTGAAGGCTGTTTCATGCACCGTCGACGTGACGATTTCGGCGGCGGGCGGGAGTGGGTCGAGAGACATGAGGATTGCAACCTGGAGCGGGCCGCGAAACATCTCGACGGCAATGATGTACGCCTTCGGCAACCGGCCGGACTTCGCCGCGTGGGACGAGCCGTTCTATGCCGCCTATCTGGAGGCGACGGGGATCGATCACCCGATGCGGGAGGACGTGCTTGCGGCCAGTGAAAGCGACCCGCAGCGCGTGGCCGAGCGATGCCTCGGGCCAATTCCCGGCGGCCGGCGGCATTTCTACATGAAACACATGCCGTTTCACATGGAACCGGAATTCCCGCTCGACTGGGCGGAGGGCTGCGTGAACGTCCACCTGATCCGGCATCCGGCAAGGGTGGTGGCCAGTTATGTCGCGAAGCGCGAGAACCCGGTCATGCGCGACATCGGGTTCGAGGAGCAGCTGGCCATGTTCGAGCGGTTTCCGGGACCGGTTGTGGACAGTGCGGACATTCTCCGGAATCCGGAAGCGGCGCTTCGCCGGCTTTGCGACGCGATCAGGCTCGATTTTGATCCCTCGATGCTGTCGTGGCCGGCGGGCCCCAAGCCGTTCGACGGGGCCTGGGCGCCGCATTGGTACGGGGCGGCACACCGGTCCACCGGGTTTGCAGGCTCGAATGCGCCCTTGCCGGAACTGGAGGGCGAGGCGCGCGACCTGGCGGAGCGGGCGCTGCCGTTCTACGAGCGGCTTGCGGTGGAAGCGCTGAAGTTCTGAACGGCGGCGGACCCCGCTTGCACGATGCCTCCCACCGGACGGGGAACGGTCGCCGCGCGCGTCACTTCAGCCGCCGGTTCCTTGCGGCCAGCAGTTTCAAACGGAGCGCGTTCAGTTGAATGAATCCCTGCGCGTCCTTCTGGTCATAGGCGCCGGCGTCCTCCTCGAACGTGACATGGGCCTCGGAATAGAGCGAGCGATCAGACCAGCGCGCAACCGTCCGCACGGATCCCCTGTAGAGTTTCAGTCGCACCGTGCCTGTCACGTGCTCCTGGCTCTTGTCGATCAGCGCCTGCAGCATTTCGCGCTCCGGCGAAAACCAGAAACCGTTGTAGATCAGTTCCGCGTAGCGAGGCATGATCGAGTCCTTGAGATGCCCGGATCCGGCATCCAGGGTGATCTGCTCGATGCCGCGATGCGCTTCGAGCAGGATCGTGCCGCCCGGCGTCTCGTAAATTCCGCGGGACTTCATTCCGACGAAACGGTTCTCCACGAGGTCGAGAATGCCAACTCCGTGCCGGCCGCCGAGGTCGTTCAGGTGGGTCAGGACCTCCGCCGGGGTCATCGGCTTCCCGTTGACTGCAACGGCGTCGCCCCGTTCGAACGTGATCTCCACGGCTTCTGCCTTGTCCGGCGCGTCCTCGGGCATCGTGGTGCGCTGCAGGACATGCGCGGGCGCTTCCTCGGCAGGGTCTTCCAGGATCTTTCCTTCGGATGAGGTGTGGAGAAGGTTGGCATCGACGGAAAACGGCGCCTCGCCGCGCCTGTCCCCGGAAATGGGAATCTGGTGCTGGTCGGCAAACTCGAGGAGTTTCGACCGCGAAGCCAGGTTCCAGATGCGCCAGGGTGCAATTACCCTGATGTCCGGATTGAGAGCGTAGGCAGACAGCTCGAAGCGCACCTGGTCATTGCCCTTGCCCGTGGCGCCGTGGGCAATGGCATCGGCCCCCGTCTCTTCCGCGATTTCCACGAGGCGCTTGGAAATGAGCGGGCGCGCGATGGATGTTCCGAGCAGGTACAGGCCTTCGTAGACCGCGTTGGCACGGAACATCGGCATGACGAAGTCGCGCGCGAATTCCTCCCGAAGGTCCTCGACATGGATTTCCGAGACACCAAGCAACTCGGCCTTCCTTCGGGCCGGTTCCAGCTCCTCTCCCTGGCCGAGGTCGGCAGTGAAGGTCACCACCTCGCATCCGAATTCGGCTTGCAGCCACTTGAGAATGATCGAGGTGTCGAGACCGCCGGAATAGGCGAGAACGACTTTCTTTGGCGCGGACATGGACTCTCCAGGGACCGTCGGGCGTTCGGGGGCATTTACGGTCTTTTTGCAAGGGGAACAAGCGACGCGTCACGCGCGCGCGGTCCTGGCGCGCACGTTGGGAGCCTGGGCGCAGAGTGGAGCCGAACTTGAAGCCGGTTGACCTGCAGGTTGAACGATAGTTCCCCGACGCCCTGTCGACGGGGGTCCTTGACTCGCCATTTTGCCTTGGCGCGTGGTAGTGCTTCGGGGTCCGACTGTCAGTGACGAGCCGTGAGTATCAAGCCAGACCCAGCCTGGGACGACACTGTCCTGCCGTTTCAACTCGATCGCACAGCAACGCGAGGCCGGGTCGTGCGCCTGTGCGGCATCTTGCAGCGCATCTTTGCGCAGCACGGCTACCCGGAGGTGATCGAGGCGCTTCTTGCCGAGGCGACCTTGCTCACGGTGCTGATAGGGCAGGCGATCAAGACGCGGTGGAAGCTTTCGCTTCAGGTCCGTGGGGACGGCCCGGCGCGATTGATCGCGACCGATTACTACGGCCCGGCCGAGGATGGTTCGGCGGCCAGGATCAGGGCCTACGCAGGGTTTGACAGGGCGCGGCTTGACCCTGACGGCGATGCATTCGCGCAAGTGGGGTCAGGATGCTTCTCGATCATGATCGACCAGGGCAGCGGCACCGCGCCGTACCAGGGCATTACGCCCCTGGCCGGGGGGTCGCTGGCGGCGTGCGCCGAAACCTACTTCGCGCAGTCCGAGCAGTTGCCGACCCGATTTGTCCTGGCGTTCGGGCGCTCGCAGACCCCTGAAGAGGAAATGCACTGGCGGGCCGGCGGCGTGATGCTGCAACAAATGCCGGCCGCGGAGCCGCGCATCGAGGACGGCGGAAGCGGTGCAGGAGGTCTCTTGGCGGCCTCGGACATCCTGGACGCCGCCGCCGCCGAATCCTGGAACCGCGTCAACCTGCTTCTGGATGGCGCAGACGCGATCGATCTGGTCGGACCAGTCGTGGCGCCGACAGACCTGCTCGTAAGGCTCTTTGGTGCCGACGAGCCCAGGGCGTATCGCGTGCAGCCGGTGGAGTTCGGATGCACGTGCACGATGGAGCGGGCAAGGGAGTCGCTTTCGATTTGCGTGACCGGGGATCCCGGGACCATGACGACTGACAAGGGCGTCGTGACGGTGGACTGCCAGTTCTGCGGCGCGCATTACGAGTTTCAGCCTGCCGCGCTTGGCAACGAGATGCGGAATGGCTGATCTCGCGGAAAGGCTTCGTTCGGCGCTTGCCGCGGCGAGTCTTCCATCGTCGGACTATGACTTGAATCCCGACACGCAGTTGTCGCCTGAACGAACGCTGCGCGGTGCCGCGGTGCTGATCCCGGTCGTCGACCGACCGGCCAATGCAAGCGTCATCCTGACCAAGCGATCTTCCGCACTGAAACACCATCCAGGCCAGATCGCGTTTCCCGGCGGCAAGGTCGACGAGACCGACGACGGCGTCGTGGACGCGGCCTTGCGTGAGGCCCGCGAGGAAATCGGGCTGCACAGGCGGCATGCCGACGTTCTCGGGGCGCTGCCGCCGCATGAAACGGTGACCGGATTCCTGGTCACGCCCGTGCTTGCGATGGTGACGCCGGAATTCATGGCCAGGCCCGATCCAGGGGAAGTGGCGGAGGCTTTCGAGGTGCCCCTGGACCACGTCACCAATCCTGCGCGGTTCCTGATTGAGTCACGGCGTTGGCGCGGAGAGCGACGATTCTACTTTGTCGTGCCATGGGGTCCCTATTACATCTGGGGCGCGACGGCCCGGATCCTGCGGGCCTTGGCGGATCGAATGCCGAATGCCGAAACTTGAAGCAGACTGGCTGGCTGCAGAGGCGACGCAGAGGGTTTTTTCGCTGCTCGCCGATGCCGGCCATGGGATTTATGCCGTAGGCGGCTGCGTCAGGAACGCGCTTCTGGGAGAAAATGTCAACGATGTCGACTTTGCAACGGACGCGCCGCCCGCCCGCGTGCTCGAACTTGCGAAGCTGGCAGGGCTCAAGACGGTCCCCACAGGGATTCTGCACGGGACCGTGGGTGTCATTGTCGGCGGCGTCCTGCACGAAGTGACGACGTTCCGCAGGGACGTGGCGACGGACGGCCGGCACGCAGTCGTGGAATTTTCGGATCGAATCGAGGAAGATGCACGACGCCGGGACTTCACGATGAACGCGCTCTATGTCGACGCGGAAGGTGTCGTGCAAGATCCGCTGGGTGGTCATGCCGATCTCGTGGCCCGGCGCGTGCGCTTCATCGGCGACCCTGCAGCCCGCATTCGCGAGGACTATCTTCGGAGCCTGCGCCATTTCCGGTTTCATGCCTGGTACAGCGTTCCCGGAGCGGGTTTCGACCCGGAGGCGATGGCAGCGATTGCTGCGAATCTCGATGGGCTGAACGGCCTTTCCAGGGAACGAGTCGGGTCGGAATTGAAGCGGCTGCTGAACGCCCCAGACCCCGTACAAGCGGTTGCGGGGCTGCGTTCGTCCGGGGTCCTGGCGGCGGTCCTGCCGGGTTCCTGCGATAGCGCGCTTGGCAATCTGGTCGCGGTTGAACGAGGTCAGGGCGTTGCAGCGGACCCGATGCGTCGCCTGGCGGTGATGGGTGGTGACGGGTTGGCGGCACGGTTGAATCTGTCGCTTCGAGAAGCGAAACGGCTAAGCGACGTGAAGGCGCATGGCGAGACGGATCCAGGCGAAGCGGGGTATCGCCTTGGCGCTGAAGCGGCTCTGGACGCCATGCTCGCGGCATGCGCCGTCTCGGGACGGCCGTTCACGGCGGAGACACGGGAGCTGATCGAGCATGGTGCGGCACAGGCATTTCCGGTCAAGGCGGCGGATCTGTTGCCGGCATTCGAGGGGCCAGCCCTTGGCAAGGCCCTTGACGGGCTGGAGCGGAAATGGATCGCGTCCGGCTTTGAACTGGGCCGCGAGGATTTGCTGGCCCTGGCCACGGGATGACTCTTGCGATCAATCAGGATAGATCGGCGGAGGCCGCCACCCGTGTGGTGCAGAACGGTCGACGGGAACGGCCATGCGCCGTCTCGGCGAGTCCTTTTTGCCGCGGCATGAGCGTCCCGCTGTCTCGTTGTTTCACGTTCTGCCCGCCCAAACCAAGGTGCAAGCGACATGTTTCGCTTTTTTGAAAATCTCGTCGATCCCTATTGCGACTATCCGCAGGAGGATCATCCGCCGAAGAAGCTCTGGCCGTTCATGAACGACTACGCGCGTCCGTTCCGGAAGGTTCTTGCGGCTACGGCGGTCCTGGCAGTTGCCGTCGCGGCCGTGGAGATTTGGCTGATCTCGTATATCGGGCGGCTTGTTGACCTGCTGGCGGCCACGGATCCCGGGACGTTCTGGCGGGAGCACGGGATCGAAATGATCCTCGTCGGGCTCTTTTTGCTGACTGTTCGCCCCTTGCTGCAACTCCTTGACGTCGGGCTGCTCAACAACGCCATCCTGCCGAATTTCGGAACGCTCATCAGGTGGCGGTCGCATGGCCATGTCCTGCGGCAATCCGTCGGCTGGTTCGAAGAGGATTTTGCGGGCCGGATCGCGAACCGGATCATGCAGACCCCGCCCGCTGCGGGAGAGGCGGTCTTCCATATCTTCGACGCGCTGACATTCGCCACGGCCTACGTGGCGGGGGCCCTGATTCTCTTGGGCGATGCAGACGCACGGCTCGCGATTCCGCTGCTTGTCTGGCTGCTTTTGTACGGGCTCCTGATTCGCTGGACGGTGGTCCGGGTCGGACCGGCCAGCCAGGCCGCATCAGACGCACGCAGTGCGGTGACCGGCAGGGTCGTGGACAGCTACACCAACATTCACAGCGTCAAGATGTTCGCCCACACCTCGACAGAGCGAGAATATGCGCGGGAAGCGATCGAGCACGCGCGACGGACCTTGCAGGCCGAAATGCGCATCTACACGCGGATGGACCTCGGCCTGACGTTGATCAACGGGTACCTTGTCGTGTCGGTTGTCGGGTGGGCGATCTGGCTCTGGTCGATGGGGGCGGCAAGCATCGGAGCGGTGGCGATCGCCACTTCATTGGTCCTGCGGCTGAATGCCATGACCGGATGGATCATGTGGGCGTTGACGAGTTTCTTCCGCAATCTCGGCATCGTGGCGGAGGGAATGGAGACGATCGCCCAGCCGATCACCCTGGTCGATCATCCTGGCGCCAAGCCGCTCGATCCGGGGCCAGGGCGCATCGAGTTCGATGCGGTTGCCCACCATTACGGTCGGCGGGCGGGTGGCCTGGTGAGGATCGACCACGTGATTGAACCCGGAGAGAAGGTCGGGCTGGTGGGACGGTCGGGATCCGGCAAGTCGACGTTTGTCAAGCTGCTCCTGCGATTCTACGACGTCGAGAGCGGGACCATCCGTGTAGACGGGCAGGACATATCGCGCGTGACGCAGGACAGCCTTCGTGCGCGCATCGGGATGGTTCAACAGGAAAACTCGCTGCTGCACCGGTCGGTGCGGGACAACATTCTTTACGGCCGACCGGACGCCACGGAAGAAATGGTGATCAGGGCGGCAAGGCAGGCCGAGGCCTGCGATTTCATCCTGGGTCTGGAGGACCCCGAAGGCCGGACCGGGTTCGATGCGCATGTCGGCGAGCGGGGCGTGAAGCTCTCGGGAGGCCAGCGCCAACGGATAGCGCTGGCACGAGTCATCCTGAAAGATGCGCCGATTCTCGTGCTCGACGAGGCCACGAGTGCGCTGGACAGCGAGGTCGAGGCCGCGATTCAGGACGCCCTTCATGGCATGATGGAAGGCAAGACGGTGATCGCCGTCGCGCACCGGCTTTCGACGATCGCGCGGATGGACCGGATCGTGGTTCTGGATGAAGGCAAGATTGTCGAAACCGGCAGCCACGCCTCGCTGCTTGCGAAGGGTGGTCTGTATGCCGGCTTCTGGAGGCGGCAGTCCGGCGGGTTCATAGCAACTGATCTCGAGGCGGCCGAATGATACGCGGCGCCGGTCGCCTGATTGACGCCTTCCGCGCGGCCGACGGGCCGCCGCCGAGAAACCTTGGCGCCTTCATGGTCTGGGGCCTGAAGGGCGCGTTCCCGACGCTGACCGCTGCCGCAGCGGTTTCGGCAACCGCCGGGACGCTTGAGGTCCTGACGGCATTGATACTTGGCCACGTGATCGACACGGCGCTGGCCTCCACACCGGACACGTTCTTCTCCGTGAACTGGGCACTGGCCGTCGGTGTGGCGGCATTCTTCCTGGTCGCGCGGCCGGTCGTCTTCGGGCTGAGCTCGATTGCGAACGCAGTCGTGATCCTGCCCAATCTCAATCCGCTGGTGCTTACCCGACTTCACCGATGGACACTGGGGCAGTCGGTCACGTTCTTCGACAACGACTTCGCCGGACGGATCGCCCAAAAGCAGATGCAGACGGCTCGCGCACTCACGGATGTCACGAGCGAGGTGATCAACGTCCTCTTCTTTGCGCTGGCCTCGCTGATCGCCTCCGCGCTTCTGCTGACCGCCATCAACGGATGGATGGCGCTCGCCCTGTTCGTGTGGCTTTGCGGCTATCTCTACATGGTGCGCTGGTTCATGCCGCGCATCCGCATGCGGTCCCGGTCCCGCGCCGGCGCGCGCGCGATGGTCACCGGACAGGTTGTCGACACGATCACGAACATAAAGACCGTGAAGCTATTTGCGCACGCCAATCACGAGGAGCGCGCGGCGATCGACGCGGTGAGGGAGTTTCGCGAGCGCGCGCTTGACTACGGTTCCCTGGCAGCGGCTTTCCGGATTTGCCTCATTTCGGTGGCGGGCATGGTTCCGGTTCTGCTCATTGGCGGCACGCTGTGGTTCTGGAGCCGGGGAGTCGCGAGCCCGGGCGACGTCGTGGCAGCGGGCGCAATCTCGATTCGGATCGCGCAGATGACTGGCTGGGTCAGCCACGTCCTGATGGCGATCTACGGGAATGTCGGCGAAGTCGAGGACGGGATGAACACGTTGACTGCTCCCCACGGCCTGACAGACGGGCCCGAGGCGGAGACGCTCGAACTTCGTGCGCCGACCATCGAGTTCAGGAGCGTGAGCTTTGCCTACGGACGTGCGGCGGGTGGAGTGGACAGGATCAACCTGACCATTGCGCCGGGCGAAAAGCTCGGGATCGTCGGCGCGAGCGGCGCCGGCAAGTCGACCCTGGTTGCGCTTCTTCTGAGGCTCTATGACGCGGAATCAGGCAGCGTTCTCGTGTCAGGACGCGATGTCCGGTCGGTGACGCAGGAAAGTCTCCGCCGACAGATCGGCATGGTCACGCAGGAGACGGCGATGTTCAATCGCTCGGCGCGCGAGAACATCCTCTACGGCCGGCCCGATGCGACCAGGGCGGAGATGGTCGCCGCCGCCCGCCGTGCCGAGGCACACGACTTCATCCTGGACCTCGAGGACCACTTCGGACGGAGGGGCTATGACGCCCATCTCGGGGAGCGTGGCGTAAAGCTCTCTGGCGGGCAGCGACAGCGCATCGCGCTTGCGCGGGCCATTCTGAAGGACGCACCGATCCTGGTGCTGGACGAGGCGACAAGCGCCTTGGATTCGGAGGTCGAGGCCTCGATTCAACTGGCGCTGGAGGCCGTCATGGCCGGCAAGACCGTTCTCGCGATCGCGCATCGCCTGTCGACGATCGCGCAGATGAACCGGATCGTCGTGTTGCACGAGGGAAATGTCGCGGAAACCGGAACCCATGACGTGTTGCTGGCCGCGAACGGGCTCTACGCCAGATTCTGGCGGCGCCAATCTGGCGGATTCATCGGCATTCGGGAGGCTGCCGAATAGGCGATTCCATCATGGGGACAGGGGCTCGAGGGTCTGCCGGATCAGGGGCGGGAGCAGGGATCGGCGCCAAGCGGCATCCTGGTGTCGCCCGACCGTCGCGGCATTCGCGCCTTGCAGGGCAGGGCAAGCCGAACGGGCTCATGTGTCCTCGGCCCTGGGCTCGGCAACGGCCATCTTGATCGAAGCGGTTTGCTTCATCGCGGCTTTCGTCTATTGTTTCACGCGAGGCAGAATTCAGGTAGAACATGCGAACGGCTTTCAGATTCTGCGTGCTGGTTGCGCTTGTCCTCTCGCTGGCGGGCTGCGCATCAAAGTTTCGGCGCTATGACGGGCCAAAGGTGACCCATGTCACCGTCCACAAGGGCGCGCGGACCATGAATCTCCATCACGGAGACAAGGTCCTCAGGTCATACGAGGTCGATCTGGGCTTCGCGCCGGAAGGTGACAAGAAGGAAGAGGGTGACGGGAGGACGCCAGAAGGCTCCTATTACGTGAATCGGCGCAACCCAAACAGCAAGTTCCACCTTTCCCTGGGCATCAACTATCCGAACGAGGAAGACCTCGCCGAAGCCAAGGCAATGGGCGTCAATCCCGGCAGCGACATCTTCATTCACGGCCGAGGTCCCTGGAGTCCCTGGCGGGCCATTCGTCGGCGGCCCGACTGGACATGGGGCTGCATCGCCGTCACCAATTCCGAGATGGAGCAAGTCTACGCAATGGTGCACGACGGCACGCCGGTCCGCATCCATCAATGAAGTGCCGCTACTGCGACGCTGTTTCGACTTCGCCTTCGTCTCCCGTTCCGGCCGCCGGTTCGCCCATGACAAGCGTCCACCAGATCTTGCCCGATGATTCCTGGTGCCAGGCGAAGCCGATGTCGCGGGCACGTGGATCGAGGATCACTTGCCGGGCCTCCAGCTTTTCCATCCACGCCGAGAGCGTCTCAAGTTCGGTTTCATAGGTTTCGGAGATGTTCTCGCCGAGGAGCCGGCCTGGATACCCGGTGCGGGCCGCGCGGTCCAGCGGGCTGGAGCCGTCAGACCCGAAGTGCCAGGGCCGGTTCTGGACCGACATGTCAAGCGCGTGGGTCTTTGCCGCGGCGTTGAGATGCGCAGACAGCGCGACGGGCGCCAGCCCGCGCGCCTGACGCAAGATGTTGACGGAATCGAGCATGCGGAACTGGATTCGAGCCTGGTCGCCGTCACTGATCTGGTAGACTTGGGGCACCGGCCTTCCGTCCGGTCCGAAGACCGGTTCGTTTTCCTCACAGGATGCGAGGAACAGGGCAACGATCAGCAGGCACGTACGGAACATCTTCGACCGCGATAGCAGAGGTGATCCGTCCATACCTGCATGTTTCCTCGGGTTCAAACATAGAGAAGCCCGACCCGCGGAGTGACGCCACCGTGAATTGAGTTCGGCCGGCACTTCCCGTATGCTCGCCGCTGAACTGAAACGTCGAATCAGGAGACGGCCTTGGCACGTGATCCCCTTTCGCGCCGCGCGTTTCTGGCGGCTTCCGTCGCGGCGATGGCCGCGCCGGCGGTCGCCCAGCAGGGAACCACCGAATTTCGGGGTTCGGTTGCGGGGATGGTTCGGCGAAATGCGTCCGGTTTCAGGGCCCTGGACTGGCAGCCCTACTTCGACAACACCCGCAATGGCGCGATCCTCGTGGACCTGTCCGCGCGCGCGCTTCACTACTGGAACGACAACCAGTCAATCTACAAGCTCTATCCAACCAGCGTGCCGATGTCGGAAGACCTGACCCGAAGGGGACACACGCGGGTGGTGGGAAAGGTCGAGGGTCCGGACTGGCGGCCGACGCCGGCAATGAAGGAACGGAATCCCGAATGGCCGGACTACGTGCCGCCCGGGCCCGACAATCCGCTCGGAACGCATGCAATATATCTGAGCTGGACCTATTATCGCATCCACGGCACGCATGACACGCGCAAGATCGGCCGCCGGTCGTCGAATGGCTGCATCGGCCTGTACAACGAACACATCTCGGAACTCTATGGCCTCGCAAAGATCGGGACGAAGGTCTTGGTGATCTGAAGACGGTGGTGCGGCGCTTTGCCGAGGGTCAGCCGGCCCAGCCCTCGATGTGCTCTTCGACGATGGCCGCAAGCGCCGCTATATGGGCATCATCGTCGTTGAGGCAGGGAATGTAGTTGAAATTCTCGCCACCGGCATTCTCGAAGCTCTCGCGGATTTCGCCGTTGATTTCCTCAAGCGTCTCGATGCAGTCGGCCGCAAATGCGGGCGCAACCACTGCAACGCTCTTCCGCCCGGACCTTGCAAGGTCTGCCACCTTGTCGACCGTGTAGGGCTTGAGCCACTCCTCGGGTCCGAAGCGGGACTGGAACGTCGTGACAATGCGGCTGTCCGGCCAACCGAGGCGTTCCTTCAGGAGTCGCGTCGTCTTCTGGCATTGGCAGTGATATGGGTCGCCTTCCGTCAGATAGCGCTCGGGCATGCCGTGATATGAACAGACAAGGATGTCTGGCGCGGCGTTCGACGCAGCCACGGCGCGCTCGACGGATCGGGCCAGCGCGTCGATGAACGACGGATGGTCGAAATATGCCGAAACCGTGCGGACCGCAGGCTGCCACTTTTCGGCCATGAGCGAGCGGAAGAACTGGTCGTTCGCCGTGGCGGTGGTGGCGCCGGCGTACTGGGGGTACAGCGGAAAGAAGAGAATCCTGCGACATCCGTGCTCGATGAGCGAGCGAACCCTCGATCCTGTCGAAGGGTTGCCGTACCGCATGCAGAATTCGACGAGGACACGGTCACCGTAACGTCCGGCAAGCGCGCACTTCATCTTGGCGGCCTGCGCCTTGGTTATCGTCAATAGCGGGCTTTCCCCGGCCGCCTCGTTCCAAATCGACTTGTACGCCGCCCCGGACGTGAAAGGGCGGCGCGACAGGATGACGGCCTGGAGCAGCGGCTGCCACTTCCACGGCGCGTAGTCGATGACCCGGCGGTCGGAAAGGAACTCGTTCAGGTAGCGTCGCATCGACCAGTAGTCGTACCCGTCCGGCGTGCCGAGATTCGCCAGGAGCACGCCGGTTCTTTCCGGCTGTGCTTCCGGGTGGCCTGGCGGCAATCGGGCGCTGTTCTCCGTCATCGTGCCGCCATCCACCACAGCCGCCCGTTCTTGTCCAGCGGCGCCACGGAGCCGCGGCCGGGCAAGCCGTTGCCGCGGGCTACCGTTTCAGTCGGGATTCCGTCACGCCGAGGGCCTCCGCGAGCCGGATGTCGGCAGTTCCGGGCCGGAGCGGCTCTTGCTGGTTTGCGGCAGGAGCCCAGCCAGTCAGGAAGACCATTTCGAACGTCGCGACCAGGTAGTCGTCATCGGAAAAGTTCTGTCGGTAAATTCTTTCGGTTTCGCGAAAGATCTCCCGGGAAGGCATGGACGTGCTGCGGGTCGCAAGAGCGTTGGTCTCGCCCATCCCTCGCAGGTCGCTTGCCAGTCTGGCGATGTCGGGGTAGCGGACCGTCGTGCTGACGCTGTCGGCGACGGGAAGGGCAAGGCCGGCGCGCTGAAGCAGTCCGCCTAGGCTGGCGATGTCTGCCATCGGGAGGACGCGCGGGGAAAGGCCGCCTGAAACACGGGTCTCTGCCTCGGCCAGCGACGCGCGGAGCTCGTGCAGCGTAGCGCCGCCGAACGTCACGCCGAGGAACATGCCGTCGGGCGCGAGCGCGAGGCGGGACTGGACGATCTGGCCAACCGGGTCGTCGGCCCAGTGCAGGCCAAAGCAGTGCAGGGCCAGGTCGTGGGCTTCGCGATCAAGCGCAAGTGCGGGGGTGTCGTCGATGCGTCGCGCCTCCGGAAACAGCGCCGCGACGGGCGGCGTCACGTGCCCGATCAGGACGGGAGCGCGAAAGTTCCTGTTCACCTCCGCGAGCCGCTCCCGGATCTCGAGCGCCGCTTCCTCGTGGAGAAATCGCACCGGTGAACGGGCCGCGCGGGCGCGGTGCAGCGCAAGCGCCCTCTGGTCGGTGATTCCTGGCGGGCCTGACATGGCAACGCGAAGGTAAGAGCGGATGCCGCGATTGCAACGCGCTTTCCGCCCAGACTGTTCCAGTCGCCCTCCTGCACGCTAGCACTGGCGTGAATCAGGAAAAGCCACTACGTAGTCCTCGATTGCCTGGGGTCGGTTGAATGACGACTGTGGAGATCTATAGTTCTCCGCTTTGCGGTTATTGCCATGCGGCTAAGCGCCTGCTGACCGGCTAGGGCGTGCCGTTTGACGAGATTGACGTGATGGGCAAGCCGGAGACATGGCAGGAAATGACGCGACGCGCCAGCGGTCGCCGGACGGTCCCGCAGATATTCGTCGGGGATCGCCACGTGGGCGGGTATGACGACCTGTCGGCATTGGAGCGGGCCGGGAGGCTGGATCCGTTGCTGGGCGCGCAATGAGGGCCGCCCTTCTTCAATTGAACTCGTCCGATGATCCGAACGAAAACCTGCGAAGTGCATCCGGTTTCGTGAAGAACGCCGCGGATGCTGGCGCGAAGCTTGTCCTGACGCCAGAAGTGACAAACTGCGTGTCCACGAGCCGGCTGCATCAGGGCAAGGTGCTGGCCGTCGAGGAACAGGACGAGACGCTCGCGGCGCTGCGCGGCGTGGCAGCGCGCTGCGACGTCTGGCTTCTGATCGGGTCGCTGGCATTGAAGTCCGGGGACGAAAGACGATTTCTCAACCGGTCGTTCCTGATCTCTCCGGAGGGCGAAATCACCGCACGTTATGACAAGATTCACATGTTTGACGTGGCGATCAGCGAGACGGAAGCTTACCGGGAGAGCGACGGGTATCGTGCCGGAAGCAAGGCGGTGCTCGGGGACGTGGACGGCGTGCCGGTCGGGCTGACGATCTGCTACGACCTCCGGTTTCCCTATCTCTTCCGCGGCCTCGCAAAGGCCGGCGCCAGGATTCTCACGGTGCCGTCCGCGTTTTCGTCCGATACGGGGCAGGCGCATTGGGAGACGCTGCTTCGGGCGCGTGCGATCGAGACCGGGTGCTTCGTCCTGGCGCCGGCGCAATGCGGTGTGCACGCGGCAAGCCAGGGCCGGCAAAGGACAACCCACGGCCATTCCCTGGCGATCGACCCGTGGGGCCGGATCCTGTGCGATGGCGGCGAGGCGCCCGGCGTCAACCTGGTTGACCTGGACATGAACGAGGTCGATCATGCGAGACGGCGCATTCCGTCGCTGACCAGCGAACAATTCTACGTCAAGGCCTGATGCCGGACTCCCGAGACTCTGTCGACCAATTGGCCATCGCGCTGTTCAGCGAGATGTTCATGGCGGACCACCTGGTTCGAAGCCGGATTGGCAAGGCTTTGCCGAAAGGAATGGAACTCAGTCAATTCTCGATACTGCATCATCTGGCCCGGTGTGGCGGAGAGCGCACCCCGGCAGATCTGGCGCGGGCCTTTCACGTCTCGCGAGGCGCAATGACAAACACGATCGGAAGGCTGCAACGGGCCGGGTTCATTCATGTCCGGCCCGACTGGGACGATGCGCGAAAGAAGCTGGTCGCGATCAGTCCCTCGGGCCGCAATGCGTGGGACATGGCCCTGGCATCGGTTGCGCCCGTTCTGGCTCAAGCGGTCAGCACGATCGGGGAAGAGCGATTGCGGGGGGCACTGCCCGTGATGCGCGAATTGCGCCAGGGTCTTGACGAGACGGCTAGGGACGAAGAGACGTCGTGACGTAATTTACCGATAGGTCGCGATCCGAAAGCCGCCAGTTCCATCCGAAAGGCTCGAAGACGAAGCCGCATCGGTCGACCGGCTCAAGACCCGCCTGGCGAAGCAGGCCGAAGAGTTCGTCCGGGGTGAGGAACCTGGACCATTGATGCGTTCCCGCGGGCAGCCATCGCATGACGTATTCCGCACCGACAATCGCCAGGGCGAAACTCCTGGCCGTCCGGTTTATGGTCGAGCAAGCCATCAGGCCTCCAGGCTTCAGGAGGTCATGACAGGCTGCAAGGAAGGCGCCCGGATCGGGCACGTGCTCGACCACTTCCATGTTCAGGACCGCGTCGAAGGCTTCGCCCTCGTCCACGAGATCCTCGGCCGTGGCGTGACGGTAGTCGATGGACAGTCCCTGCTCCTCCGCATGCAGGCGGGCCACGGGGACGTTGCGTTCGGCGGCATCGACGCCCACCACCTCCGCCCCGAGGCGGGCCATGGGTTCCGAAAGGAGGCCGCCGCCGCAGCCGATGTCCAGGATGCGGAGGCCGGAGAAGGGCGCGCGCCGGGAAAGGTCGCGGTCGAATTCGACGGCAATCTGCGACGTAATGTAGTCCAGGCGGCAGGGGTTCAGCATGTGGAGGGGCTTGAACTTCCCGGAAGGATCCCACCACGCGTCGGCCATTGCCTGGAACTTTTCGATCTCGGAGGGGTCGACTGTCGATGCCTTGGACATGTTGTCTTTCGCCGGCTCCTGCTGAAAATGTTCCGTGAATCGGATTCCACTCCGGTATATAGGACCTTTATGGACAAACCGTCAGATCAAAAAACGGCATCGCAATACCTTTATCCGCGGATCGATCCCTACGATCAGCGAATGCTCGATGTCGGCGATGGCCATCGTCTCTATGTCGAGCAATGCGGCAACCCGAAAGGGGCGCCAGTCGTCATTTTGCACGGCGGGCCGGGAGGCGGGTGCAATCCGGCCATGCGCAGGTACTTCGATCCGAACTTCTACCGGATCGTCCTCTTCGACCAGCGCGGCTGCGGACGGTCACGCCCGCACGCCTGCGTTGACAGCAACACAACGTGGCACCTGGTGCGTGACATCGAGGTGATCCGGGAGACGCTCGGCCTGAACCGCTGGAACGTCTTTGGCGGAAGCTGGGGTGCGGCACTGGCGCTGATCTACGGGATCACCCATCCCGAACGGGTGGCGAATTTCGTGCTTCGCAGCGTTTTCCTGATGACCCAGGCCGAGCTTGACTGGTTCTATGGCGGAGGTGCAGGCGCGTTCTGGCCGGATGTCTGGTCACGTTTCACCGACATGATTCCCGAAGACGAGCAGGACGACCTGATCACCGCCTACTCGCGGAGGCTGTTTTCGGGTGACGTGAAGAGCGAGGCCCGCTTTGCGCGAGCGTGGACCGGCTGGGAGAACACCCTGGCCTCGATGCGGAACGACGGTTCGGGAAGTTCAAGCCCGTCCGAATTCGCCCGTGCCTTTGCCCGGCTGGAGAACCACTATTTCATGAACAAGGGCTTTCTCGACCACGATGGCTGGATCGAGGCCAATCTTGACCGCATCTCCGGCATTCCGGGTTTCATCGTGCAGGGCAGGTATGACATGATATGTCCGCCGGCAGGCGCGTTTCGACTGCATGCACGCTGGCCGGGATCGAACCTGAGGATCGTGTCACGGGCCGGTCACGCGCTCAGCGAACCGGGGATCAGCGCGGAACTGGTGCGCGTGACCGACGGGCTGAGAACGCGTGGCCGCACCGCAGGCGCCGACGCGCTGCAAGCGTGATCGCCAGCCTCGACGCAAGTGCATCTGCGGGCCCGCGCCCGTTTCCGCAACCGCCGGAACTGCAATCCGCTCCTTCGACAGGCGCGGGAACCGGAGCATTCGTCTTCGACGGGATGCAGGGCGGCGGAGACCCGCATTCCATGTGCGAACGCGAAACGGCCTGCAAGGATCCCGGCCCTCAGGGACGTTCGGCTTCATGGGGCGCGTCGGGCTTCGAAGGGATTCGAGCGTCGCAAGAACCCCGTGAAGCGAGATCGACCGACAGGCCCGGACTGATTCGCGCACGGCCGTTCATCGGGAACGCCTGGCCCGAAATGCCCGGGGATTTCGGCTAGCGACGACTTCATTCCACGGCCGGGAGCCGCTCTCCGTCCAGTTCGCCCCGGGGATTTTCGCCGGTTCCGGCTTGCGGCCTGCCGCGAACCGGCCTATATGCCTTTTCGAAAGCGGCGCTTCGGCTTCCACCCCCGGGGCTCCAACGGAAATGACCGACGGGCCGCTGGCCCGTTTTTTTGTCTGAGCCCATGTACGATCTTGTTGCCAGAACTAGCGTGGACCGGCGCCTGGCCGGCGTGATTGCCCCGGTCGTTGAAGGCCTGGGTTTTGAACTCGTGCGCGTGCGGCTGATGTCCGGAAAGGCGAGGACGTTGCAGATCATGGCGGAGCGCCCGGACGGCGGCATGGAGGTCGATGACTGCGCAAGGATATCGACGGCCGTCAGCGCGACGCTGGATGTCGAGGATCCGATCGAGGATGCCTACACGCTGGAGGTCAGCTCGCCCGGCATCGATCGACCGTTGACGCGGAAGAAGGACTTTTCGGCGTGGCGCGGATGCGAGGCAAAGCTCGAGACGTCCGAATTGATCGACGGCCGCAAGCGATTCAGGGGCACGCTTCACGGTGTCGAGGAAGACGAGGTGCTCGTGGAGGTCGACGAAGGGATAATTGGGCTCAAGTTCGACTGGTTGAACGATGCGAGGCTCGTGCTGAACGATGAACTGGTGCGTGCCTCCCTCAACGCGCGCGACAGGGCGGGCCAGGCGCCCGGGACGGAAGCTGACGAAACAGGAATGAACCAGGAAGCCGACAAGGAGGCCTGAGAATGGCGATCACATCCGCGAACCAGCTTGAACTTCTGCAAACCGCCGAAGCGGTGGCGCGTGAAAAGATGATTGACCCGGCGCTGGTGGTCGAGGCGATGGAGGAAAGCCTCGCCCGAGCGGCGAAGAGCCGGTACGGAACCGAAATGGACATCCGCGTGTCGATCGACCGCAAGACCGGAAAGGCGACGTTCACGCGCGTACGGACGGTTGTCGACCCCGAGACCGAGGAGATCGAGAACTACCAGGCGCAATTGACCCCGGAACAGGCGCGCCAGTATCTCGACGACCCCAAGCCGGGCGACATGATCGTGGACGAGGTGCCGCCGGTGGACATGAACCGGATCGCGGCGCAGTCCGCGAAGCAGGTGATCCTGCAAAAGGTCCGCGAAGCCGAACGGGACAGGCAGTTCGAGGAATTCAAGGATCGCGCCGGCACAATCATCAATGGCGTCGTCAAGCGCGAGGAATACGGCAACGTGATCGTGGACGTGGGTCGCGGCGAGGGCGTCCTGCGGCGGAACGAGAAGATCGGGCGGGAGTCCTACCGCCCCGGCGACCGCATTCGCTGCTACATCAAGGATGTGCGGAGCGAGACCCGGGGGCCGCAGATATTCCTGAGCAGGACGGCGCCGGAATTCATGGCGGAACTCTTCAAGATGGAAGTGCCGGAGATCTATGACGGCATCATCGAGATCAAGGCAGTGGCACGCGATCCGGGCAGCCGGGCGAAGATCGCGGTCATCTCCTACGAGTCCTCGATTGACCCGGTCGGGGCGTGCGTCGGCATGCGCGGCTCCCGGGTGCAGGCCGTCGTCAACGAGTTGCAGGGTGAGAAGATCGACATCATTCCCTGGAACGAGGACGCGCCGACGTTTCTCGTCAACGCGCTTCAGCCTGCCGAGGTCTCGAAGGTCGTTCTTGACGAGGATGCAGAACGGATCGAGGTCGTGGTGCCGGAAGAGCAGCTGAGTCTCGCCATAGGCCGACGCGGACAGAATGTCCGGCTGGCGTCGCATCTCACCGGGCTCGACATCGACATCATGACCGAAGAAGAGGAGAGCCAGCGTCGCCAGGCGGAGTTCGAGGAGCGTACCAAGCTGTTCATGGACACCCTGGATCTTGACGAGTTCTTCGCGCAGCTTCTCGTGTCGGAGGGATTCACCAGCCTCGAGGAAGTCGCATATGTCGAGATTGACGAATTGCTGATCATCGACGGCGTTGACGAGGACACGGCGAACGAGCTTCAGGCCCGGGCCCGCGACCACATCGACGAGCAGAACAGGCAGGCCGAGGAACGCGCCCGCAAGCTCGGGGCCGAAGACAGCCTGTTCGCATTCGACGGGCTGACCCCCCAGATGATCGAGGTTCTTGCGGCCGACGGCGTGAAGACCATCGAGGAATTCGCAAGATGCGCCGACTGGGAGCTCGCGGGCGGCTGGACCACTGTCAAGGGCGAAAGGATCAAGGACGACGGTCTTCTCGAGAGCTTCGACGTCTCCCTGGAAGAGGCGCAGAACATGGTGATGACAGCGCGAATCCAGCTCGGCTGGGTGGACCCCGAACAGCTCGAGGCCGAGAGTCATGAAGCGGCCGAGGCGGAAGAGGAGGTCGAGGCCTGATGGCCTCGAACGGTCTTGCCCAGGGGCGGCAAACCAAGGATCCGCAGCGTGCCCGAGCGCCGCTGCATAGCGACCGGTGAGACCTGGCCGAAGCGTCGCCTGATCCGTTTCGCGGTCAGCCCGGAGGGGCAGGTCGTGCCGGATGTCCTGGAAAGGCTTCCGGGGCGCGGAATGTGGGTTGCGGCAAGGAGAAGCGCCTTGGACGCTGCCATGCGGCAGGGCCTCTTTGGCCGCGCCGCAAGGAGGCGGGTATCCGTGCCCGAGACGCTGCCTGCCGATGTCGAGATGCTGCTTGCCAGGCGCCTGACCGACCGGATCTCGATGGCGCGGAAGGCCGGCCTGGCGGTCGCCGGGTTCGAAAGGGTGAAGGAGTGGCTCGGTCGCGGCGAGGCCAGGATCCTGTTTCAGGCCACGGACGGCTCGGACCGGGGCAAGTCCAGGCTTCATCCGCCGGGTGGCCGAGGCAGCTTTTTCCAGGTTCTGACAGCGTCAGAATTGGGTTTGTCCTTTGGCCGCGAACGTGTGATACATGCGGCGCTCGGACGCGGCGGCCTCACTGAAATGGTCAGGGAGGACGCTATCCGGCTGTCTGGCGTTCGCGAATTGGATGGTGGCATGGCCACCGAAGAGGTGAAGTAGCCCATGAGCGAAAGTGACGGCAAGAAGACTCTCGGCTTGCGCGGGCGTGTTCCCGGCCAGGTGAAGCAAAGCTTTTCACATGGCAGGACCAAGAACGTCGTGGTCGAGACGAAGCGCAAGCGCGTTGTCATGCCCAGGCCTGGCGCTGCCAAGCCGGCACCGCAGCCGGAAGTGGCGACGGTCCAGGCCACGGACCCGTCCAATCGGCCAGCCGGAATTTCGGATGCAGAGCTCGAGCGCCGCATGAAGGCGCTGGCCGCTGCCAAGGCGGCCGAGGCAGCCGATGCCGAAAAGCGCGCTGCCGCGGAAAAGGCCCGTGCCGAAGAGCGCGAAAAGCGCAAGGCCGAGGCTGTTGCCAAGGAGCGCGAGGAGCAGGAACGGGCGGAAAGGGCCCGCACAATTGCAGAGGAGGAGGAGCGCAAGAAGACCGAGGCCGCGCGGGCGCGCGCCGCTGCGGAACAGGCGCCGGCGGCGGAGCCGGCACCGGCGCGCGGGGGCGGAAAGCCCGCACCGAAGCGTGAGCAGCGGGAGGACAGGGAGCCGCGCCGCGACAATCGGGCCGGACGCGCGCGCGGTGCCGGCGGACGGCGCGAGGGAAAGCTGACGCTGAACCAGGCGCTTTCTGGCGGCGAAGGCGGCCGGCAACGCTCGCTTGCTGCAATGAGGCGAAAGCAGGAACGGGCACGCCAGAAGGCCACGGGCGGCACGCAGGAACGCGAAAAGGTCATGCGCACCGTGCAGCTTCCCGAAGCGATCGTGGTCAGTGAATTGGCGAACCGAATGTCGGAACGAGTCGCCGATGTCGTCAAGGCCTTGATGACGAACGGCATAATGGCAACCCAGAACCAGACGATTGACGCGGATACGGCCGAGCTCATCATCGAGACCTTTGGGCACAGCGTTCAGCGTGTATCCGATGCGGATGTCGAGGACGTCATCGACACGGTTGAGGACAAGGACGACGATCTGCGTCCACGCCCGCCCGTCATCACGGTCATGGGCCACGTTGATCACGGAAAGACCTCGCTTCTCGACGCAATTCGCGAAACCAAGGTCACCGCTGGCGAGGCGGGCGGCATCACGCAGCACATAGGCGCCTACCAGGTCATGACGCAGGACAGCGCGCTCCTGACATTCCTGGACACGCCCGGCCACGCGGCGTTCACGTCCATGCGGGCACGGGGCGCGCAGGTCACGGATATCGTGGTGCTTGTCGTGGCGGCCGACGATTCCGTCATGCCGCAGACGATCGAGGCAATCAATCATGCCAAGGCGGCCGAGGTCCCGATCATCGTCGCGATCAACAAGACGGACCTGCCGACGGCCAACCCCGACAAAGTTCGCACCGAGCTTCTTCAGCAGGAAGTGATCGTCGAGAAGATGTCCGGCGAGGTACAGGATGTGGAGGTCTCGGCAGTCAACGGGACCGGGCTGGACGACTTGCTCGAGGCGATAGCGCTCCAGGCGGAAATCCTCGAGCTCAAGGCCAACCCGGACCGTGCGGCGCAGGGCGCGGTGATCGAGGCCCAGCTTGATGTCGGGCGCGGTCCGGTTGCCACGGTCCTTGTCCAGAACGGAACGCTTCGGCAGGGCGACATCTTTGTCGTCGGTGAGCAATGGGGCAAGGTTCGCGCGATGGAAAGCGACAGGGGAGAGCGGGTCAGGGAAGCCGGGCCTTCCGTGCCTGTCGAGGTTCTGGGCCTGAATGGAACGCCCGAAGCGGGCGACGTCCTGAACGTGGTCGACACGGAGGCGCAGGCGCGCGAGATATCCGACTACAGGGCAAGCCAGGCCAAGGAGAAGCGTGCCGCCGCCGGGGCCGCGACAACAATTGAGCAAATGCTGCAGAAGGTGAAGGACGGCGAGAGCGTCGTCGAAATGCCGCTTGTCGTGAAGACGGACGTGCAGGGCAGTGCGGAGGCCATCGTCCAGGCGATGGAGAAGATCGGCAACGAGGAAGTGCGCATACGGGTCCTGCATTCGGGCGTCGGTGCCATCACCGAGTCGGATGTCGGTCTTGCCGAGGCAAGCGGCGCACCGGTCTTCGGCTTCAACGTGCGCGCCAATACGCCTGCGCGAAACGCCGCGAACCAGAAAGGCGTGGACGTTCGCTACTACAGCGTGATCTACGACCTCGTCGATGACGCGAAATCGGCAGCCAGCGGGCTCCTGTCCTCGGAGCTGCGCGAGAGGTTCATCGGCTACGCGCAGGTCAAGGAGGCATTCATGGTGTCGGGTGTGGGTCGTATCGCGGGCTGCCTTGTGACCGAAGGAACCGCGCGGCGTTCGGCCGGCGTGCGCCTCCTGCGCGACGACGTGGTGATTCACGAGGGAATCCTGAAGACGCTGAAGCGATTCAAGGACGAGGTGACGGAGGTTCCGTCCGGCCAGGAGTGCGGCATGGCCTTCGAAAGCTACGATGACATCAAGGAAGGCGACGTCATCGAGATATTCGAACGCGAGGAGGTCGAGCGCACGCTGACCTGAATGCCGCGGCGGGCGGCAGGACCAGGCTACAGCCAGTCCCTGAGGACCGGAATCAACGGAATGTCGGCTGGCGGCATCGGGTAGTCGCGCAGCGCGGCAGGCCTGACCCACTTGAGATTCTGCCCTTCCCTTGAAACCGGCGCGCCCTGCCACTTGCGGCAGGCAAATAGCGGCATCAGGAGATGAAAGTCGTCGTAGGCATGGCTGGCGAAGGTCAGCGGTGCGAGGCAGCTCTCCCAGGTCTCGATGCCGAGCTCCTCGCGCAATTCTCGAATGAGCGCGGCCTCCGGGGCTTCGCCGTCCTCGATCTTTCCGCCCGGAAACTCCCAAAGGCCTGCCATCGACTTTCCATCCGGCCTTTGGGCAAGGAGAACCCGGCCGTCGGGGTCGACAAGGGCCACGGCGGACACGAGCACGACATTCACGAACGGTAGTCCGCGTTTATCGCAATGTACCGGCTCGTGAGATCGCAGGTGTAGACGGTTGCCGCGCCGGCCCCGAGGCCAAGATCCACCGAAACGGAGACATCTTCACCGCTCATGTGCCGGGCGGCATCGGCTTCCACGTAGCCGGGAGCAACGCTGCCGTCCCTTGCAACCAGGACGTCTCCAAACCGGATCGAGAGCCGGTCCCGGTCGGCTTCGGCGCCTGACTTGCCGACCGCCATGACGACTCGACCCCAGTTCGGGTCCTCGCCGGCAAGCGCGGTCTTGACCAATGGCGAGTTCGCGATCGCGAAGGCGACACGGCGGGCATCGCTTTCGCTCGCCGCGCCCGTGACCCCGACGGTGACGAACTTGCTGGCCCCCTCCCCGTCACGCACGATCTGTCTTGCGAGATCATCCATGACTTCCGCCAGGGCCGCAGCGAACGCCTCGCTGCCGTCCACGCCGACACCCGACGCGCCCGTCGCAGCGACGAGAAGCGTGTCGGAAGTGGACGTGTCGCTGTCGACGGTGATGCGGTTGAAGGTCTCGTCGCAGGCGGCGGTCACGAGCGGCTGAAGCCTGTCCTGCGAGATCCGGGCATCGGTAAAGACGTAGGCAAGCATCGTTGCCATGTCGGGCGCGATCATGCCGGAGCCCTTCGCGATTCCGGCGACGCGGACCCTGCTCCCGTCGACTTCGACAGTCCTGCCGGCGCCCTTCGGGAACGTGTCGGTGGTCATGATCGCGCGCGCGGCGTCGGCAATGCCATGCGCGTCGAGCTCGTCGACAAGCGTCGCCAGCGTCGCGGTGATGCGGTCATGGGGGAGCGGCTCGCCTATGACGCCGGTGGAGGACGTGAAGACCCGGGTTTCCGGGATGCCCGTCGCGCCTGCAGCCGCCTTCGTGACGGCCTTCACGGAGGCCACGCCCGCCTCGCCGGTGAATGCATTCGCGTTTCCGGAATTGACGACAATGGCGGCACCGGCCTCCGATGGCATTCCGATTTTTTTCTCACAGTCCAGCACCGGTGCCGCACGGGTCCTCGACCTGGTGAACGTGCCGGCGATGGCCGTGCCGGGCGCGAGTTCGGCCAGCATCACGTCGGAACGCCCCTCGTACTTGATGCACGTCGCCGCCGTGGCGAACCGGACGCCGGCAATGGCCGGCAGATCCGGAAAGCCGCCCGCGGGTGCCAGCGGCGAGACGGACAGGTCGTCGGCCAAGGTCAGCCGTCCACGAGCGAAAGATCGTCAAGAACGACCGGATCGATGTCGTCCGCCGTCATTCGCGTAATGTCGGCGCCCGCCCTCAGTTCTTCGAGGCGGCTTTCGATCGCGGCGCGCTGGATGCCGCCAAGAAGCTCTCCCTGAACCTCCGCGAGGGCCGGCACGTCCTTGATTCGCGTCTCGTTGAGCTTGATGACGTGCCAGCCAAACTGGCTCTGGACCGGATCCGAGATCGCGCCGGCCTCCATTGCGGCGACTGCCGCATCGAATGGAGGCACCATTGCTCCCCTGGCGAACCAGCCCAGCTCTCCGCCGGCTGGCCCGGACGGTCCGGTCGACCTTTCCATGGCGAGCGTGGCGAAGTCGGCTCCGCCTGCCAGTTCCGCCGCGAGCGCCTGTGCTTCCTCTTCGGTCGCAACGAGAATGTGCGAGGCGTTGTACTCGGTCTGGGGCTCGACCGAACCGTAGGCCCGGTCATACGCGTCCTGCAATGCCTCGGCCGTCGAGGCGGCGGACGCCACGCGCTGCACTTCCTCGTTTGCCCGAAGCGCGCGTTCCTCGTTTTCCAGCGTCAGGCGCGCGCTGAGCGGGAGAGACTCGACCACGCCGCCAAGCAGTGCATGTTGAACGAGCTGGTCGAGAATCCCTTCAAACAGGACATCGCCCGGGAGTTGCCGGTACTGCTCCGGGAGGCGCTGTTTCAGCAGGATCATGTGTCCCAGGGTGATGTCCGTGCCGTTCACCGTTGCAACGACCGTGTCCGCGCGGACATGCTCGTCCCCGAGGGCGCCCGTCGAGATTGCGAGCGTGATCACGGTCGCGAGGGTGGCAAGCCTTGTTCCTGAAGTCATGATCTGTCCTCAATTGGGTCCGGGCGAAGTTGACAGCAAGATACCCGCCCCTTAAATCGCTGAACGTTGGCGAGGCGACAATCTCCTTGTCCTTCTATGGCGGGCCAGAGGCACGGGCAAGCTCATCCCCTCACACGATCTCGTCAGTCCTGATGCCAAGAGGCGCTGCGAATGCTTGAATTTGGAACAATTGCGAAGAAGGTTTTCGGGACCGTGAACGACCGCCGTGTCAGGGCGACGCGTCCCCTGATCGAACGGATCAACGCGATGGAGCCTGAATTCGAGGCGCTGTCAGACGGGGAAATCGTCGCAAGGACGGAGGCGTTCCGGAAGCGCGTCGCGGAAGGCGAGAGCCTGGACGACATGCTGCCCGAAGCCTTTGCCAACTGTCGCGAGGCCGGCAGGCGCGCGCTCGGCCTTCGTGCCTTTGACGTTCAGTTGATTGGCGGCGTGTTCCTGCACCGGGGCAGCATCGCGGAGATGAAGACCGGGGAGGGCAAGACGCTGGTCGCCACCTTCCCTGCCTACCTCAATGCCTTGACCGGCCGGAACGTTCGCATCGTCACCGTGAACGACTATCTCGCCAGGCGCGATGCCGAGTGGATGGGAAAGGTCTATTCCGCACTGGGGATGACGACCGGCGTCGTGCATCCGGGACAGGACGAAAACGAAAAGAAGGCGGCTTACCGCTCCGACATCACCTATGCGACGAACAACGAGCTGGGTTTCGACTACCTGCGGGACAACATGAAGTCGGCCCTGGCCGACATGACGCAGAAGGATCACTATTTCGCGATCGTTGACGAGGTGGATTCGATCCTCATAGACGAGGCGCGGACACCGCTTATCATTTCCGGGCCGAGCGAGGACCGTTCAGAACTCTATGTCACGATCGACAAGCTGATCCCCGAAGTGCAGGACGATCACTACTCGCTCGATGAAAAGACCCGCAACGTCACGTACACTGATGACGGCAACGAGTTTCTCGAGGCGCGCCTTCGCGAGGCGGGACTCCTCCCCGAGGAGCAGTCGCTCTACCATCCCGAGTCCACGACGCTGGTGCATCACGTCAACCAGGGACTGAGGGCGCACAAGCTCTTCACGAGGGACAAGGACTACATCGTCCGAGACAAGGAGGTCGTGCTGATCGACGAATTCACCGGCAGGATGATGGCGGGGCGCCGGCTGTCGGACGGATTGCATCAGGCGATCGAGGCCAAGGAAGGCGTGCCGATCCAGCCGGAAAACGTCACCCTGGCAAGCGTGACCTTCCAGAACTACTTTCGCCTCTACGAAAAGCTGGCAGGCATGACCGGCACGGCCGCGACGGAGGCCGAGGAATTCCAGGAAATCTACAAGCTTGGGGTCATGGAGATTCCGACCAACGTCACGGTTGCGCGCGCGGACGAGGACGATCAGATCTACCGCACCGCGCAAGAGAAGTTCGACGGCATTGTCCACGAGATCAAGGAGGCGCATGGCAAGGGGCAGCCGGTCCTGGTCGGCACGACTTCGATCGAACGCTCGGAGTTCCTGTCCACGCTGCTGAAAAAGGAAAGGATCGCGCACAATGTCCTGAACGCCCGGCACCACGAGCAGGAAGCGCAGATCGTGGCCGATGCGGGCAAGCCCGGCGCCGTGACGATCGCGACCAACATGGCCGGACGCGGCACGGACATCCAGCTCGGCGGCAACGTCGAGATGCGCGTGATGCAGGCGCTTGCCGAGGAGCCGGATGCCGACCCGGAGGCCATCCGTGCCAGGATCGAGGCCGAGCACGCCGACGACAAGGACAAGGTCCTAGCTGCCGGCGGCCTGTTCGTCCTTGGCACCGAACGGCATGAAAGCCGGCGCATAGACAACCAGCTTCGCGGACGATCCGGGCGCCAGGGAGATCCGGGCCGCTCGACATTCTTTCTTTCGCTTGAGGATGACCTCATGCGCATCTTTGGATCGGAGCGGCTGGACAAGGTTCTCTCGACGCTTGGGATGCAGGAAGGCGAGGCCATTCAGCACCCTTGGGTGAACAAGTCGCTCGAGCGCGCCCAGGCCAAGGTCGAGGGCCGGAACTTCGACATCCGCAAGCAGCTCCTGAAGCTCGACGACGTCATGAACGACCAGAGAAAGGTCATCTTCAGTCAGCGACGCGAGATCATGGAGGCGGAAGAGGTCGAGGAAATCGTGCAGGACATGCGACACGAAGTCATCGACGACCTGGTCGAGCAGCACATTCCGCCCAAGTCCTACGCGGATCAATGGGAAACGGAGGCCCTGGCCGAGGAGGTCAGGAAGAAGACCGGAATCTCCGCCCCAATAGTCGCCTGGGCCGACGAGGAAGGGGTCGACGACGAGATGATTCGCGAACGGCTCTACGAAGAGTCCGACCAGTTCATGAATTCAAAGGCCGAGCAGTTCGGCCTGGACAACATGCGTTCCGTCGAGAAGCAGGTTCTGCTGCAGACGATGGATGCGAAGTGGCGGGAACATATCCTGAAGCTAGAACATTTGCGATCAGTCGTCGGCTTCCGGGCATATGCACAACGCGATCCCGTGAACGAGTACAAGACGGAGTCGTTTCAGCTCTTTGAAGGCCTGTTGAACGCGCTGCGGGGCGAAGTGACCGAGAAACTCGCCCACATCCGGCCGCTTAGCGCGGAAGAGCAGCAGGCGATGATTCGTCAGATGCTGGCACAGCAGCAGGCTGCCTCCGCCGCCGCCTCCGGGAAGCCGCCCGCCGCCAAGGCCAAGGCGGCAAAGGGCTTTGACGAAAGCGATCCTTCGACCTGGGGCAAGCCGGGCCGGAACGCCCCTTGCCCGTGCGGGTCGGGGAAGAAGTTCAAGCACTGTCACGGACGGCTGTAGCCCCCGAAGCACGCGGTGGCGATACAGCGCCTGGCGCGGACTTCGGGATCCGGGACGCCGCGTTCCGTACGGCGGTTCCTTCCCTTGCAGAGGGTTGCCGGGCCCGCGAATCCCTGGCGCGTGCGGCCATCGTTGCCGAGGCAGGGTTTCTTCGAAGAGGGCAAGGGTTGCTTCGGCGAACCGCCGGCAGCGCTGACTTGCGCCTCCAGGATCCAGGCCGCGGAAAACAGGCAATGCCAGCAGCTTGGTGCGGACGGGCGGTCAGGCCTTCATGCCATCCCAGAACGACTTCACTTTCTCGAAGAATCCCGAGCTGTTGGGATTGTTTTCCGCCGAGAGCTCTTCAAACTCGCGAAGCAGGTCCTTCTGCCTTGCGGTGAGGTTGACCGGAGTCTCGACCGCAAGCTCGACCATCATGTCGCCACGGCCTCCACCTCTCAGCGACGGCATCCCCTTGCCCCTGAGCCGCATCTGCCGACCGGACTGGCTACCGGTCGGGATCTTCACGCGGCTGCGGCCGCCATCAATGGTCGGAACCTCGATGTCGCCGCCGAGCGCGGCCGTCGCAACCGAAACCGGCACTTGGCAATACAGGTTCATGCCGTCCCGTTGAAACAGCGCATGTTCGGCGACTTCGATGAAGATATAGAGATCGCCGGAGGGGCCGCCCCGCAGCCCTGCCTCACCCTCCCCGGCGAGCCGGATCCGCGTTCCGGTTTCCACGCCAACGGGAATGTTGACGGAAAGCGAGCGCTCCTTCGCGACACGTCCGGACCCGCCGCAGGACCCGCAGGGATTCCTGATGAGTTGGCCGGCGCCCGAGCAGGTGGGGCAGGTGCGCTCCACCGTGAAGAATCCCTGGCTTGCACGCACCTTTCCCAAGCCTGAGCATGTCGGGCAAGGCTCCGGTTCCGCGCCGCCTTCGGCTCCGGTGCCGTTGCAGGTTTCACAGGACAGGGCGGTGGGCACCCGGATGGACTTCTGAATGCCCGAATACGCGCCTTCGAGCGCCACCCGCAGGTTGTAGCGCAGGTCGGAACCGCGCGTGGCGCGCTGCTGCCTTTTCCCGCGGCGGGATCCGGTGATGTCGCCGAAGAGGTCGTCGAAGACGTCCGAGAAGGCGCTGGCGAAGTCGCCGCCCGCATATTCGCGGCCGGGTTGCGCCCCGCCGCCCATGCCGCCTTCGAATGCGGCATGGCCGAAGCGGTCATAGGTCGCCTTCTTTTCGGGGTCCCCGAGAATCTCGTACGCTTCGTTGACTTCCTTGAACTGGGCCTCGGCGTTGGGATTGTCCGAGTTCCGGTCCGGGTGAAGGTCCTTTGCCTTGCGCCTGTACGCCTTCTTCAGCTCTTCGGACGACGCTCCCCTGGAGACCCCAAGAACCTCGTAGAAATCGCGCTTGGACATGCCTCAACCCCCGTGAAGCGCTACGACCGGCCCGAGACGGCGTCGGGCCGGTCGAAAACCGCGCCAAGCGGCGTCACGCGCGCTTGTCGTCTTCGAGGTCTTCGAAGTCGGCATCGACAATGTCGTCATCCACGCCGCGCGGTTCGTCATCGTCATCCGGGTCGGCATCGCCGGCTGACTCGGCCTGCGCCTTGTAGATCGCCTCGCCCAGCTTCATCGAAGCCTCTTCCAGGTTGCGAATGCCGGATTGCAGTCTGTCTGCCGTGACATCGTCGCTTTCGAGATCCTCCTTGAGCGCGGAAATGGCCAGTTCGATCGCCTCAACCGTGGTCGGGTCGACCTTGTCTGCATGCTCCTTGATCTGCTTCTCGTAGTAGTCGATCTTGCTTTCGGCACTGTTCTTCGCCTCGACCAGCTCCCGGCGCTCCCTGTCGGCCTCGGCGTTCTCCTCGGCATCCTTGACCATCCGTTCGATTTCCTCGTCCGAAAGGCCGCCCGACGCCTGGATCGTGATCTTCTGCTCCTTGCCGGTGCCCTTGTCCTTGGCGGACACGCTGACGATCCCGTTGGCGTCAATGTCGAAGGTCACCTCGATCTGGGGCATTCCTCGCGGCGCGGGAGGGATCTCTTCCAGGTTGAACTGGCCGAGAATCTTGTTGTCCATCGCCATTTCGCGCTCGCCCTGGAAGACGCGGATCGTGACCGCATTCTGGTTGTCCTCGGCGGTCGAGAAGATCTGCGACTTTTTCGTGGGAATCGTCGTGTTGCGGTCGATGAGCCGCGTGAAGACGCCGCCCAGCGTTTCGATGCCCAGGGAAAGCGGCGTCACGTCGAGGAGGACGACGTCCTTGACGTCACCCTGAAGAACGCCGGCCTGAATGGCAGCGCCCATGGCGACGACCTCGTCGGGATTCACGCCCTTGTGCGGCTCCTTCCCGAAGAATTTCGTGACTTCCTCGATGACCTTCGGCATCCGCGTCATGCCGCCGACAAGAACGACCTCGTCGATGCTGTCCGTCGAGATGCCGGCATCCTTCAGGGCGGCCCGGCACGGCTTGATCGATTTCTTGATCAGGTCGCCGACAAGGCTTTCCAGCTTTGCGCGGGTCAGCTTGATGACCATGTGGAGCGGCGTCCCGGAGCCAGGATCCATCGAGATGAACGGCTGGTTGATTTCGGTCTGGGTGGAGCTCGAAAGCTCGATCTTCGCCTTTTCGGCTGCCTCCTTCAGGCGCTGAAGCGCCATCTTGTCGGCGGTCAGGTCGACACCGTGCTCCTTCTTGAACTCCTCGGCCAGGTAGTTGACGACCCGCATGTCGAAATCCTCGCCGCCGAGGAAGGTGTCGCCGTTCGTGGACTTTACCTCGAAGAGACCGTCATCGATCTCAAGGATCGTGATGTCGAAGGTGCCGCCGCCGAGGTCATAGACGGCAATGGTCTTCGTCTCTTTCTTGTCGAGACCGTAAGCCAGGGCCGCAGCGGTCGGCTCGTTGATGATCCGCAGCACTTCGAGCCCGGCGATCTTGCCGGCGTCCTTCGTTGCCTGACGCTGCGCGTCGTTGAAGTAGGCTGGCACGGTGATGACGGCTTGCGTGACGTCCTCGCCAAGGTAGCCCTCGGCGGTTTCCTTCATCTTCTGGAGGATGAATGCCGAGATCTGGGAGGGCGAGTACTTTTCGCCGCCCGCCTCGACCCAGGCATCCCCGTTGCCGCCATCCACGATGGCATACGGCACGACCTTCTTGTCCTTCGTCACCTCGGCATCGTCGACACGACGCCCGATCAGGCGCTTGACCGCGAAGACGGTGTTCTCTGGATTCGTGACTGCCTGGCGCTTCGCCGGCTGCCCTACAAGCCGCTCCTTGTCTGTGAACGCGACGATTGAAGGGGTGGTTCGCGCGCCTTCGGCGTTTTCGATCACCCGGGGCTGTGACCCATCCATGATGGCGACGCAGCTGTTCGTGGTACCCAGGTCAATACCGATAACTTTGCCCATTCCTGTGTCCTCTTTCTCTTGGCGATGCCCGGAAAACCGGCCCGGCTCGGCACCGGTCTCCCATCCCATGGATCGTGACGCATCAAGGGGCGATCACGGGTTCGTGGGGGTATATAGGTAGGGGTCATTGCGCCTGCAAGCATGTCAGGACGGCGATTTTGGAATCGTGCATGGCTTGCAGGCACTGATTTCACGGGCTGTTGAAATGGCCTGCGCCATCGCTCCTGGCCGCGCATGTCCGCCGGTCCCGGAGCGCCGGATTGCGCATGGGCTGGCGGCGCCGGACCGCCCGTCACCGGCGACTGGGTGGAAGGACGTGCCGCCAATCGGTGCGCGCCCGCGACCTTGGTCCACGCAGGATGGCGATCCTGGCTTCGCGCTCGATGGAATGTTGCCGCAATCCGGCTATGTTATGCGCATGTCGGGGACCCCGTTGGACATAAATGGCGTCAGGGTATGGAAGGGGTTTCTTTCCCTGGACCTGCAGCACAAAATGGTGCGTGATCTGCGCGATGTCGCCGCAATGGCGCCGTTTCGCAGGTATGAGACGCCCGGCGGCAAGAGGATGTCAGTGAGAATGAGTGCCGCCGGAAAGGTCGGCTGGGTCACGGACCGCACCGGATACAGGTACGATGCGCTCCAGCCGGATGGCGAAGCCTGGCCAGAGATGCCTGCCACGGTGCTCGATGTCTGGTCGGCGGCTGCGGGCGTTGCGCGGATTCCGGACTCGTGCCTCATCAACTATTACGGCGAGGGAGCGAAGATGGGACTGCACCAGGATCGGGACGAGGCTGACCTGGATTGGCCGGTCGTCTCGATCTCGCTCGGGGATGACGCGCTGTTCAGGGTCGGGCAGGCGACCCGTGGCGGTCCGACGAGATCCATCTGGCTGACCTCCGGCGACGTGGCCGTCCTGTCGGGCGCGGCGCGGCTGGCGTATCATGGCATCGACCGGATCCGGTTCGGCTCGTCGTCCCTTCTGCCCGATGGCGGCCGGATCAACGTCACCATGAGGGTCGCGGAATAGGCCGGGACGGCCGCTGGACCGGCGCTGATGGCTGGTTCCGGTTGCCCGCGCGCACGGAGATGGCAATGAGCGCGGAGATTCCGTTACGAAACGTTTCGAGGGGGAGCGCGATGGAATCCTTGTTGAATGCGGATCGAGACGCTCTGGCGTCGACCATGCGTCGCCTGGCGATTCTGGGCGGCGACGCGATCATGGAGGTCTATCGGCGCGACGGCCTCGTTGTGAGGGAAAAGCACGATTCGTCGCCGGTGACGGAGGCCGACGAGGCAGCCGACAAGCTGATCGCCGCAGGGCTGAGGGCCGGTTTCCCGGATCTGCCCCTGGTAACCGAGGAGCAGTCCGCGACCCACGATCTGTCGGTCGGGACTTTCCTGATCGTTGACCCGCTGGACGGCACGAGGGAATTCGTGCAGCGAAGGGGCGACTTCACGGTGAACATCGCATTGGTCGAAGACGGGAGCCCGACATTGGGTGCTGTCTTTGCGCCGGCGAAGAGACGGTTGTTCATGACATTGCCGGAAGGCGGGGCGATCGAGGAAACGGGGGACCTGGACGCGGACAGGCCTGGTGACATGCGTCCCATCAGGGTCGCTGAACCGGACAACGCCGCGCTGCGGGTGGTGGCATCGAAATCGCACAGGGATCAGGCAACGGACGACTACATTGCGAGATACGAAGTGGCGGACCTGGTGAGCGCCGGATCGTCGCTGAAGTTCTGCCTTGTGGCGACGGGAGAGGCGGACTTCTATCCGCGCCTTGGCCCGACCATGGAATGGGACACCGCCGCCGGTCACGCCGTGCTGGCCGCCGCCGGGGGGCACGTGGTCCGGAAGGAGACGCACGAACCTCTCGCGTATGGCAAGCCGTCCTTTCGAAACCCGTTCTTCCTGGCGCATTCGCCCGGCGTGATCCTCGCGGCCGAATGAACGGGTCGCCCGGGCGGCAGGACCATGCATGGCTCCGGCACTTGCGGCACCGCCCGCTTCGGATCGGTGTTTCTTGTGCAAGCGCGCCGGGCGAGCCATGACGGCCGTCGCGGGCTTGCCAAACGCGGCAAGGCGGGCAACGCGGCTTCCAGGGGTGCTCAGGGGCCTTTTGCCGCGCGCAAGCGCCATGCCGTCGGGCACCGGCTTGCGAAGCTGCACCACGTTTCAGGACCAGGCAGACCGATCCGGCCCTTGCCAACGCGGGGCGGGCGCCGATGAGAATTCCTGCGACCAGATCGCCGGGCGGAATGGGGAGGAACGCGCGGAACGAGCAGCCGCTCAGGCGGCCTTTTCGCGCGGCCGTTCGGCAAGAAGGGTGTGCAACGTGGCCGGATCCGTGTTGGCGCGAAGCTTGGTGCAAAGGTCGGCGTCGCGCATTGAGCGCGACACCACTGCCAGCGCCTTCAGGTGCTCGACGCCCGCATCCTCGGGCGCAAGAAGCGCGAAGACGAGATCGACCGGCTGCTTGTCAACCGCCTCGAACTCGAGGGGACGTTCGATCATCACGAAGAGGCCGCGAACGGTTGTCAGTTCGGCCAGGCGCGCATGCGGAAGCGCAACCCCCTGCCCGACCCCGGTCGGACCCAAGGCCTCCCGTTCCTGAAGCGCTGACGCAACGTCGGCCGGATCAAGGCCATAGGCAATGGACGCAAGATCCCCTATCTCGTGAAACAGCCGCTTCTTGCTGCTCAGCGAGGCAATGTGCCTGACCGCTTCCGGGCGGAGAATCTTTGCTACGTTCATCTCGAACCGGTCCTCTTGACAGCGGTTGGCAGCGCCGCCCTAGTTCGGGTCGATCCAGCCAATGTTTCCGTCATCCCGGCGATACACGACATTGACGCCAGTTTCCTGCCGTTCGTTCCGAAAGACCAGCACCGGGGCGCCAGCGAGCTCCATCTGCATCACCGCTTCCCCGACGGATAGCGACGGAATCTTCGTTTCCATCTCTGCGATGATGATCGGCTGAAGCGTGTCAGGTTCCGATTCGTCGTGTCCGTCGGACGACGCGAGGATATAGGCCGAGGCGTCTTGAAGTTCAACAGGTCGTTCGCGGCGATGATCCTTCAACCGCCGCTTGTATCGCCGGAGCTGCTTTTCGGCCTTGTCGCAGCTCCGTTCGAAAGCGGCATATATCTCGTGGTCGTGGCCGCGGGCCTGAACGGTGAGCCCTGTCGAAAGATGGATCACGATTTCACAGACGAACTCGTGGCCGCTCTTCGAGAACACGACGTTCGCATCGGTCGGCCGTCCCGCGTACTTTCCTGCGATCTCGTCGAGGGACGTCCTGACATGCGACTGAAGCGCCTCGCCAATGTCGATCTTCTTGCCTGTGACCTGATACTGCATGGACCTCTCCCGAAATGGTGCGGCCTTCCACCCGCCAGGCGGCTGGAGCCCTGGACATTCAACTACATATGAAACGACCCGACGGCATTGAAGGTGCGGAGCGTTTCCGGGCATTGGGATTCGCGACGGGATGCATTCGGCATCGGCGCCAAACGCCGTGGAACGCGTTGCCGCTGTCAACCTCGCTTCCGGTCATGCCATCCGAAACTCCTGGCCCAGGAAGATGCGGCGGACCTTTTCGTCGACGACGACTTCATCCGCGCTTCCGCTCATCAGCACCGTGCCGTCATGGAGGATGTAGGCCCGGTCGACGATCTGAAGCGTTTCGCGCACGTTGTGGTCGGTAATCAGCACGCCGATTCCCCGGTCCTTGAGCTCGATCACAAGCTCCCGGATGTCGCCGACCGCGATCGGGTCGATGCCTGGAAAGGGTTCGTCCAGCAGCAGGTATTTCGGGTCGGCCGCAAGGCTGCGCGCGATCTCGCAGCGTCGGCGCTCTCCCCCCGACAAGGCGACTGACGGCGTGCGGCGCAAGTGAGCGATGGAGAATTCGTCCAGGAGCTCCTCGAGCCTTTCGCGCCGCTTGGACCTGTCCTTTTCGACGATCTCGAGAATCGCAAGGATGTTGTCCTCCACGTTGAGGCCCTGGAAGATCGATCGCTCTTGCGGAAGGTAGCCGATGCCAAGTCTCGCGCGACGATACATGGGGTAGTTGGTGACGTCGCGCCCGTCGACGCGCACCTGTCCGCCATCCGGCATGACCAGCCCTGCAATCGTGTAGAAGCACGTGGTCTTGCCGGACCCGTTGGGTCCGAGAAGCGCCACGACTTCGCCACGCTTCAGGTCGAGGTTCACGTTCCGGATGATCGGCCGTCTGCGGAAGGACTTCCGCAGGTTGCGGACATGGAGTCCCCGTTCGGTTTCCGAGGCGACCGTGAGTACCGTCATTGGTTTCCGCCCCGGGGGTTGAAAATGGTGCGGACGTTGCCTTCCATCCGGCCCGATCCCGTTTCGAGGTTGATTGTCAGCCTGTCCCCGGAAATCGAGTTGGGTCCCTGCGTCAGAAGAACATCCCCGCTGAACTGCAATTCGGCGCCCGCAACGGAATATGCGGCTTCTCTGGCCTCGACCGCTTCGTTGGTCGTGACGAACGTTACGCCGCCCGAGGCAATCAGTCGAGCAATGCCGTTCGCCCCGAGGCCTTCTTCGCTGTACTCGACCAGCACGCGGCCTGCCGAGAGCCGGAGGGTGTCCTGCAGGACGAGGACATTGCCATCGAAGGTGGCGGACCCGCTTTCCTGATCCAGGAACAGGGCGTCAGCCGTGACCTCGACGGGCTGAGTCCTGTCGAACCCGGCGGAACCAAGCTTGATTCCCGTAATCTGCGATGAGGCGGCATGTGCCAGCATGGTCAGCACGAAAATGAGCGCAATGCGTAAGGTCACGGGTCGCCGTCCTTGGAATCAGGGATGATATACCATCCTCACACCGTCTTGGAAAACAAGTTGATGTCCGCCGTCAGATTCGGGCCGGACAAGCATCATGGACCCGGCGGAGATCTCCCCGGCCGGTCCGGTGGCCACGATCTTGCCTTCGGATGCGGCGCTGGCGTGGCGCAGCGACGTCACCAGCCGGTCGGTGGTGACGACATATCCGTTGGTGCTCTCAAGCCGCACGCCCCCGTCAAGCGTGACTTCCTGGGTGTTGGAATCGACGGTGCCGGACGGACTCACGATGTCGATGCGGCTGCCGTCCGGCATGTTCAGCACCGCGGTCAGCGTCTCTCCCATGAGCACGGTCTGGGACGCGTCCGCCCGAATCTTGCGTGCCGCAAGCGAAATCGCCACCCCGTCGGACGTCACGCCTCCCAGCGATGCGTTCGAGACGCCCTGTTCTTCGAGGATCCGTGCGACGTCCACTTCGGCATACGGAATGGCGGCATCGGGATCGAGGGATTCGGCCACGAAGAAGAGCGTTGACAATATTGCCAGCGCCGCAAGCGGCAGGGCGAGCTTCAGCCGGAACACCAGGCGCGAATATCTGTCCGTGGCAGCCATGTCCGACATATAGGACATTTCGGCTAATGGGCGAAGACGTCGACGTCTGGCCAGCCGGCGAGGTCAAGACGGGCACGGGTCGGAAGGAAGTCAAATGCCGCCTGCGCCAGGTCCGTCCGGCCCTCGCGCATGAGACGGTCGTCCAGCTCCTCCTTCAGGCGATGCAGGTAGATCACGTCAGAGGCGGCGTATTCGAGCTGCGCTTCCGTCAGCGTGCCGGCACCCCAGTCGCTCATCTGCTCGACCTTCGAGATGTCGACGCCCAGAAGCTCGCTGACAAGGTGTTTCAGGCCATGCCGAACCGCATATGTGCGGACGAGCTTGGAGGCGATCTTGGTGCAGTAGACCGGGGCCGCAAGGGCGCCAAAGCGGTGCAAGAGCGCCGCGATGTCGAAGCGCCCGAAGTGGAAGAGCTTGAGCACGTTCGGGTCGGTCAGCAGGCGTTCCAGGTTCGGGGCCGTTTCCTGTCCCATGTCGACCTGGACGAGATGCGTGTCCCCATCGCCGGAAGACAACTGAACGAGACAGAGCCGGTCGCGGTGCGGATTCAGGCCCATGGTCTCGCAGTCGATGGCCACCGACTGGCCGAGGTCAAGACCGTCTGGCAGGTCGCGCTGGTAGAGATTGTTGGCCACGGGCCCCTCCAGTTGCATGCCTTGCCTTGATGCACCTGAAGTGCCTGCGCTTCAACCCGGTGCATTCATTGGGCCGTGTCCACGAGGTATCTTTGTGACAGCGGCAGGCTTGCCGCGCCGAGAGTTCTCGCATCCGCCCCGACCGTGCCGGACATGACGGTTGGATGCGGCAGTCCGGAAAGGTCCATGCGGTCCAGTTCGGCCTGAACGCTGGCAACCAGGCCTTCCCGGACCCGATCCGGCAGCCAGCCGTCGATCAGCACGTGCTCGAAATCCATGACGGAGACGGACGCGACAATTGCATGCGCGATCGCAGGCGCGGCAGCTCTTGTCCAGGCATCGATCAGCTGGGGGGGCACGCACCAGTCCGTCGCGCTCGTCCAAAGCGCGCCTGCTTCGCCTCCGGCATCGACCACCATCCGTTCCAGGCCGGCAAGGGAGGCGACATCGATGAGTTGGCGCGTTCCTCCGTCCGGGTCCGGAATTGGCATTGGCCCGAGGGCGCCCGCGTTGCCTGTCGAACCGGTGAACAGCCGACCGCTCAGGACGACCCCGCCCCCAACGAAGTATCCCATGTAGAAATACAGGAAATCGGGCGGCGTGTCCCGGGCCCCGAAGACAAGTTCCGCGCCGCAGGCACAGGTGGCGTCGTTCTGCAGGAAGACCGGAAAATCGAACAGTGCCGCGACTTCGGAGCGCAGGTCGAAGTCGCGCCACGCCTCCATGTCTTCGGCGGACGTGCCAAGGATCGCGCCCCACTCCCACAGGAAGAACGGGATCGCGATGCCGAGTCCGGCGACGCGTGCCCTCCGCCCGGCATCAAGCTGGCCGGAGAGTCGTTCGGCGGCATCCTTGACGAATCGAAGCGTGCCGTCCGGAGCGGGAAAGCGGTAGGTGAGGTGTTCGCGCGAAAGGATGCGTCCGAGAAAGTCGACGAGCACGAGGTCGATGCTGCGCCGCCCGACCTTCAGGCCGAAGAAGAGCGCTCCGTCCGGGCTCAGCGCCATGGGCACCGAAGGCTGGCCGACCTTTCCGCGCACAGGCTGTTCGCGGCGCAGCAACCCCTCGTCTTCGAGCTTGCGCGTGATCACGGACACGGTCTGGGCGGACAGGCCGGTCACGCGCGCGATTTCGGCGCGCGCAAGCGCGCGACGTTGGCGCAGGAGCGAAAGAACCAGCCTTTCGTTCCTGTCCCGCATGTCGCTCTGGTTCGTGCCGAGAACGCCGGAGACATCCATCCCCGAGGCGGACTTGCCTGAGAATGCTTGCTCCAAGCTTCACCTCCCGGCCTCAGGTTGGGCGAGCGGCGGAGGCGAGTCAAATTAAAAAATAAATCACTATGAGTTATTTATTGACAGCGACCTCGAATCGTGTGATCTCATTCAGCATGCCGCGTTTTCGCGCGGCCTTGATCACTCGTTCAAGGGAGGAACAGATCTTGAAACTCACACATCTCATCGGTGCATCGGCGATTGCCGTTACGGCCGTGGCGGGAAGCGCCATGGCAAGCACGACCGTCTGCCTGATCACCAAGACGGACACCAACCCCTTCTTCGTGAAGATGAAGGAGGGCGCGACCGCGAAGGCGGAAGAGCTGGGCATGACCCTGAAAGCCTATGCCGGAAAGGTCGACGGCGACAACGAAACCCAGGTCCAGGCCATCGAGACCTGCATAGCAGACGGCGCAAAGGGCATTCTCCTGACCGCATCCGACACGGCGTCGATCGTGCCGTCGGTCAAGCAGGCGCGCGACGCCGGGCTCCTGGTGATCGCTCTCGACACGCCGCTTGACCCGATTGATGCGGCTGACGCCACCTTCGCCACCGACAACTTCCTGGCCGGCGAACTCATCGGCAAGTGGGCGGTCGCCACGCTCGGAGCCGATGCGGCCAATGCCAGGATCGCAATGCTGGACATCGCCATCAGCCAGCCGACGGTCGGCGTGCTGCGCGACCAGGGCTTCCTGCAGGGCTTCGGCATTGACCTTGGCGACCCGAACAAGTGGGGCGACGAGACGGATCCGCGCATCGTCGGCAACGATGTCACGGCAGGTAACGAGGAAGGCGGACGCCGGGCGATGGAGAACCTTCTGGCGAAGGACTCAGGCATAAACGTCGTCTACACGATCAACGAGCCGGCGGCAGCCGGTGCCTACGAGGCCCTGAAGGCCATCGGTCGCGAGAACGACGTCCTCATCGTTTCGGTCGACGGCGGCTGTCCAGGCGTCCAGAACGTCAAGGAAGGCGTGATCGGCGCCACGTCGCAGCAGTATCCGCTGCTGATGGCGTCGCTTGGCGTCGAGGCCGTCAAGAAGTGGGCAGACAGCGGCGAGAAGCCCGCGACCACGCCGGGGAAGGACTTCTTCGACACCGGCGTGGCGCTGGTGACCGACATGCCGGTCGCAGGCGTGGACTCGATCGATACCGCCGAGGGCACCGCACTCTGCTGGGGCTGAGGCCTGCTGGCTGAAGTTGAAGGGGCGGGCGCATTCCGCCCCTTCGCTTGTCTGGACGGGCACCCCAAGGCCCGCCTAAACTGGCGCTTGCCGAGCGCAATCCCGCACCCGCCATGCTGAGGGGAACAAAATGTCCGAAACCACGACGAAAGGGCAGGAATTCGAATCGGCGCTGAATCAGGCAAGCGGGAACGTGGCGGAATTCGACGATCACCGTTCAGGTTTCATCCCCTGGCTGCAGCACATCCTGCACACCAATCCGTCCCTGGTGCCGCTGATCGTTCTCGTGCTGTCCACGCTGGGCCTGGGCGTCTACATCGACTGGGGCGCGATCAGCGCAAGTCTCGGCCTCGCTTCGCCCGAAGAGGTCTCGAACGGCTCGTTCAGGTTCTTCAAGGCCTTCACGTTGACGCTCATCCTGCAGCAGGTCCAGATCGTGGGCGTGCTGGCCGCCGCGCAGACGCTGATCATCCTGACGGCGGGCATCGACCTCAGCGTCGGCGCCATCGCGGTGCTTTGCTCGGTCATCATGGGGCAGTTCACGTTTCGCTACGGAATTCCTCCGGCGGTGTCGGTGGCCATCGGCCTCGCGTTCGGCACCGCGATCGGCGCCGTCTCGGGCTGGCTTGTCAGCCGGATCAAGCTGCCGCCCTTCATAGTCACGTTGGGAATGTGGCAGATCGTGCTTGCGGCGAACTACCTGTATTCGGCAAACGAGACGATCCGCAGCCAGGACATCGAGGCCGAGGCGCCGCTCCTTCAATTTCTTGGAACCAAGTACACGTTCTACGGGGCGACCTTCACCCTCGGCGTGATTTCCATGCTGATCATCGCCTTCGCGTTGGCCTACGCGCTCAGGTCCACCCCCTGGGGACGGCATGTCTATGCCGTCGGCGATGACCCGGAGGCGGCGGAACTCGCTGGCGTCGACAGGCACCGAACTCTCGTTTCGGTCTACATGCTGGCGGGCCTTATCTGCGCATTCGCCGGCTGGGTCATGATCGGACGGTTCGGTTCGGTCTCGCCGTCGGCCACCACCGGAGTCATCGGCAACATCCAGGCGATCACCGCCGTGGTCATTGGCGGCATCTCGCTTTTCGGAGGCCGTGGCTCCATCCTGGGCGCCCTCTTCGGAGCGCTCATCGTCGGCGTGTTCGAGCTCGGCCTTCGCATGGCCGGCGCCGACCCCCAATGGACGTTTCTCTTGATCGGAGTGCTCATCATCGCCGCTGTCGCGGTCGACCAGTGGATCAGAAAGGTGTCGATATGACGGAGGGGCGCGAACCGATTCTGAGCGCCAGAAGCCTGGTCAAGAAGTTCGGCAAGGTGACGGCGCTCGATCGTTGCGACTTCGAGCTATATCGCGGCGAGGTCCTGGGCGTGATCGGCGACAACGGCGCCGGCAAGTCCACGCTCATCAAGGCGGTGTCTGGCGCCGTGATGCCGGACGAGGGCGAAGTCTTTCTCGAAGGGCGGCAGGTTCATTTCACGTCGCCCATCCATGCCCGTCAGCACGGCATCGAAACCGTGTACCAGACGCTTGCCATGTCACCCGCCCTCTCGATTGCCGACAACATGTTCATGGGTCGCGAGTTGCGTCGGTCCGGACTCCTGGGCACCGTCTTTCACATGCTCGACCGTCCGGCGATGGAGAGGTTCGCACGCGAAAAGCTGAGCGAACTCGGGCTCATGACGATCCAGAACATCAAGCAGGCCGTCGAGACGCTGTCGGGTGGCCAGCGACAAGGCGTGGCAGTGGCGCGTGCGGTGGCGTTCGGCTCGAAAGTGATCATTCTCGATGAACCGACAGCGGCGCTTGGCGTGAAGGAAAGCCGCAGGGTGCTTGACCTGATCAACGATGTCCGGTCGCGCGGCATACCGATCATCCTGATCAGCCACAACATGCCGCACGTGTTCGAAGTCTCCGACCGGATCCACGTTCACCGGCTTGGGCGGCGGCTTTGCGTGATTGATCCGAATGAGCACTCGATGTCCGATGCCGTGGCTCTCATGACGGGAGCCATGGAACCTCCGGGAACGGAGGCCGCGTGACGTCTGTCCTCAACGCCCGGACAAAGGCTGTTGCCGAACGGATGCGAGCGTTGCCCGAGGGCAGTCGCCGCCTCGTCGCGATCGCCGGGCCTCCAGGCGCGGGAAAGTCCACCCTGGCCGCCGCCCTGGTGCAGGAGCTGGGACCGACGGCGGCGCTTGTGCCCATGGACGGGTTCCATTTCGACAACGACACCTTGACGGCGCGCGGCCTGCGAGACCGGAAGGGCGCACCGGAGACCTTCGACCTTGCGGGGCTCTCAGGTCTCCTGGAGCAACTGGTCCGCGAGGACGGGGTCGCGATACCGGCATTTGACAGGGCCTTGGACAGGGTGGTCGATTCGGGCACGATCGTTCAGGCGGGACATCGGTGGGTGATTGTCGAGGGCAACTACCTTCTTCTGGACGAGCCGGGCTGGCGCGACCTGGCGCGTCAATGGGACCTTTCCGTGTATCTTGACGAGCCGCATGATGTTCTTGAGGAACGACTGATTGATCGCTGGCTGGATCTTGGCCTGGCCTTGGATGACGCGCGAGCGTGGGCGCACGGCAATGACCTTCCCAATGCCAGGCGCGTGGCCGCCGCGCGACTTCCGGCGAACCTCGTTCTTTCGTGAAGGGGAATGTCCCCAAGCGCCCGGCCTCACGGTCCGGCCGTCCCGTCCATCCGCCGCGGAGTCCCGGGGCGACTTCAATGCCGCGAGACTCATGCGCGGCCGCTGCACCTAGAGCCCGTTGACAGGCACCTTGAGCATCGGCTTCCCGTCCATGTCCCTGGGCACCTCCCCCGCGCGCATGTTGACCTGCAGTGACGGGATGATCAGCTGGGGCATCGCCAGGGTCGCATCCCGTTCGGTCCGCATCCTGATGAACTCTTCCCGCGTCGTTCCGCCTCCGACATGTATGTTGTGCTCGCGTTCGTCCTCCACGGTCGTTTCCCAGCGAATGTCGCGCCCGTTCGGGCCGTAGTCGTGGCACATGAACAGCCGCATCTCGTCCGGCAAGGACAGGATTCGCACGATGCTGTCATAGAGCTCTCCTGCGTCTCCACCGGGAAAGTCCGCCCGCGCCGAACCGCTGTCCGGCATGAACAGCGTGTCCCCCACAAAGGCGGCATTCCCGATCACGTGCGTCATGCAGGCCGGCGTGTGTCCGGGTGTGCACAGGGTCACGGCCTCCAGGTTGCCGACCATGTAGGTGTCGCCGTTCTCGAAGAGCTGGTCGAACTGGCTGCCGTCCCGCTGGAACTCGGTTCCCTCGTTGAAGATCTTGCCGAAGGTTTCCTGAACCGCGAGGATTTTCGAGCCGATCCCGATCTTTCCGCCAATCCTGTCCTGAATGTAGGGTGCGGCGGAAAGGTGGTCCGCATGGACGTGCGTCTCGATGATCCAGTCCAGCACGAGGCCACGTTCCGTCACTTCGCTGATCAACGCGTCGGCATGTTCGTGAGTGATGCGTCCGGCGGCGTAGTCTATGTCCATGACGCTGTCGAATATGGCGCAATGATCGCTTCCGGGATCCGAGACGATGTAGCTGATCGTGTTCGATGCCTCGTCGAAATGGCCTGACACATCCGGCTGCACGTCCAGGTTGAAATTGTCCATGGAACCTCCCGGTCAATGCGCCATCGACACGCGCCTGCGGCACCCTGCGAATGCTTGCCGCCACTATAGCAGCAGTCACGGGCATGAACAGGTACGCGGCGCAGGTGTCGCCGTCCGCCGCGGATGTCGGCAAGGACGGGACGGACGGCCCTGGCGCGGGACATGAACTCGAGAGCGCATTTCGCGGCCGGCCGGTCGTCTTTTGGGCTGTCGCGTGATCCGTGATGGGCCTATTGCTGGATCAGGCTGCCACCTTTGGAACGCGGGATGACCTCACTTGCCATGCATCTTCAAGCCGAGCTGGACGCGCTGAAATCTGCCGGTCTCTACAAGTCTGAGCGGATCATCACGGGTCGGCAGGCCGGAACCGTGGAGCTTTCGACCGGGCAGGACGTCATCAACCTTTGCGCGAACAACTATCTCGGTCTTTCCGGCAATGCCGAGCTTGTTGCGACCGGACAGGAGGCGCTTGAGCGTCACGGATACGGCATGTCGTCCGTTCGCTTCATCTGCGGCACGCAGGACGTGCACAAGGTGCTGGAGGCGAGGCTCTCGGCATTCCTGGGGTTCGAGGACACGATCCTGTATTCCAGCTGCTTCGACGCAAACGCCGGCCTGTTCGAGACCATCCTCGGACCCGGGGATGCCGTGATTTCGGACGCGCTCAATCACGCGTCGATCATCGACGGCATCCGGCTCTGCAAGGCAAGGCGGCTTCGCTACGCGAATTCGGACATGGCCGATCTCGAGGCGCAGCTTCGGGCTGCCGTCGACGCGCGGTTCAGGCTCATTGCAACGGACGGCGTCTTCTCCATGGACGGTCATGTCGCGTACCTGTCGGCAATCTGCGATCTTGCCGAGCGGCATGACGCCGTGGTCATGGTCGATGACAGCCATGCGATCGGCGTAATGGGTCCGACCGGTCGGGGCAGCATCGAGCATTGCGGCGTCATGGGCAGGGTCGGCATCGTGACCGGAACGCTTGGCAAGGCGCTTGGCGGCGCATCGGGCGGTTACGTCTCGGCTGGGCGCGAGATCGTCGATTGGCTACGGCAGCGGTCCCGGCCCTACCTGTTCTCGAACACGCTCGCGCCCGTCATTGCGGCGACGTCGATCAAGGTGCTCGACATGCTGGAAGCCTCCACCGAACGGCGGGACCGGCTCATGGAGAACACGGCGCGTTTCCGGACGCGCATGAGCGATGCCGGTTTCGACCTCCTTCCAGGCGCGCACCCGATCATTCCCGTCATGCTTCGCGATCCGGTTCTTGCCCAGGACATGGCAGCGCGACTCGACCGGAAGGGCGTCTACGTTGCCCCGTTCAGCTTTCCGGTCGTCCCCAGGGGGCAGGACCGGATTCGCACCCAGATGTCGGCTGCACATGGACGCGACGAGCTCGACCGTGCAATCGACGCCTTCATCGAGGTCGGCCATGACATGGGAGTCCTGGCATGAAAGGCGACATGAAGGCGCTGGTGAAGGCCCGGCCAGAGGAAGGACTCTGGATGCAGCGGGTGCCGGTTCCCGAACCAGGCACGGACGAGGTGCTGATCAAGGTCGTGAAGTCGGCCATTTGCGGCACGGACGTCCATATCTGGAAATGGGATGAGTGGTCCGCGAAGACGGTGCCCGTTCCCATGGTCGTCGGCCATGAATTCTGCGGCAGGATCGTCGAATGCGGCAATGCGGCGACCAGGTACCGGGTCGGGCAGCGCGTCGCCGGCGAAGGTCACGTGGTTTGCGGCGCATGCCGGAACTGTCGCGCAGGGCGCGGCCATCTCTGCAGGAACACGGTGGGCGTGGGCGTCCATCGTCCGGGGAGCTTTGCCGAGTACATCTGCCTGCCGGAAAGCAACGTGGTGCCGCTTCCGGACGCCATCCCGGACGAGATTGCCGCGATTCTCGATCCCCTCGGCAACGCAGTCCACACCGCCCTCAGCTTCGATCTCGTCGGCGAGGACGTTCTGGTTGCCGGGGCTGGCCCCATCGGCATCATGGGTGCGCTGGTTGCGCAGGGCGTGGGCGCACGAAAGGTGGTCATAACCGACATCAGCGCCTATCGCCGCGGGCTGGCGCGCAGGCTGGGCGTCGCGCATGTCGTGGACGCGGCCACGGAGGACCTGGATGACGTCATGACCAGGATCGGCATGACGGAAGGGTTTGACGTCGGCCTGGAAATGTCCGGTGCCGCCCCAGCCCTGCGTGACATGATCGACAAGATGAACAACGGCGGGAAGATCGCGCTTCTTGGAATCGCCCCGACCGAATTCGCGGTCGACTGGAACAAGATCATCTTCAAGATGCTCAACGTGAAGGGGATCTATGGCCGCGAAATGTACGAGACCTGGTACAAGATGATCGCCCTTGTGCAGTCGGGCCTTGATGTCTCGGGCCTCATCACGCACCGCATTCACGTCGACGACTTCGGCGAGGGATTTGCCGCCATGCTGTTGGGAGAAGCGGGAAAGGTCGTGATGGACTGGGACTGAAATTTCCCTGATTGCGAGTTCCCGTAACGGGAGACGCTGTTTGCGCGACCGTCCGAACGGCGCGATGCGCCGGACAGGAAGCTCAGGAAGGAGACGCCATGGTTGCCCAGGAAGCCCCGCGCGCCCGAGCCGGAGGACGCGCCGCGCGCCGCGCCCTCAGGACGGCACCGAGCTTCGACATGCTGCCTGCGCTGGCCGGTACCCTGCCGCTCTGCGAGGTCATGGACGACTCCGAGGTCGAACGCATCGATGCCGCGTCGATGCAAATCCTCGAAGACGTGGGCGTGCTGTTCCGTGATCCCGTCGCGCTGAGCGACTGGAAGCGGGCCGGCGCCAAGGTCGCGGGCGAGATGGTGCATCTCGACCGCGGCCTCGTGCGCGAGCTGGTCGTCACGATTCCGTCCGAGTTCACCTATCACGCGCGCGATCCAGGCAAGAACGTCAGGCTTGGCGGGCGCAGTTCGGTCTTCGTCCCGATGTCGGGTGCACCCTACCTGCGCGACCTCGACGACGTGCGACGGAACCCGACGCTCGAAGACCTCGCGATGTTCCACAAGCTCAGCCACATGCTTCCGGCCATGCATTCAACGTCGCATCACATCGTCGAGCCGATGGACCATCCGGTCAGCCACCGGCATCTCCGCATCACCTATTCGTCGATGAAGCACTCGGACAAGATGTTCATGGGCATGACGACCAGCCCGAAAAACGCCGAAGACGTGATGGAGATGTGCGCGATCCTCTTCGGCGAGGAATTCATGGAAACGCACCCGGTCTGCACCGGCAACTGCAACGGCAACTCACCGCTGGTCTGGGACGAGACCATGCTGGGCGCGATGCGCGCGTTTGCGCGGCGCAACCAGCCGGTTCTCTGCTCGCCCTTCGTGCTTGGCGGCGCAAACACGCCGGCCAGCGTGCCGGCAGCGGTCGCGCAGCTGAACGCGGAGGCGCTGTCCGCGCTTGCCTATACGCAGGTCGTCCGGAAGGGCGCACCGGCGATTTACGGCCACTATCTTTCGACGGTCAGCATGAAATCCGGCGCGCCCATGGCCGGAACGCCCGAGATCAGCCTGATGAACTTCATGATCGGGCAGATGGCGCGGCATTACGGCGTGCCGTGGCGCAGCTCGAACACGCTGGGCGGCGCAAAGGTCCTCGATGCGCAAGCCGGCTACGAAAGCGCCGCGACGCTGGCGGCCGTGATCCATGCCGGCGCGCACTACATTTGGCACTCGGCGGGCTGGAACGAGGCGGGCATGCATTGCTCGGTCGCGAAGTTCGTCGTCGACGCCGAACAGTGCGCGATGGCGTATCGCATGGCACAGGGCCCAAGGTGGCATGACTTTGACCAGGCGGTGTCGGCCGTGTCCGACATCGGTCCGGGAGGGCACTACCTGGGCCATCCGCACACGCAGGAGAATTTCCAGACGGCGTTCTTCCTTCCCGAGCTGTTCGACAACAACTCCGTGGAGCAGTGGATTGCGGAAGGATCCCTGGGCACGACCGAGCGAGCGCTCAAGCACGCGCGAAAGCTCCTGGCCGACTACGAGGAGCCCGGGTTGGACCCGGGAGTCGACGAGGCGCTCCGCGACTACATCGCGCGGCGCGAGCGCGAGATACCCGCAGCGGAAGAGCTGAACCAGGCCTGTTGATCAGCCCTTGCGTGCCATCCATTCCCGCCAGCGCAGCACGGCGTTCATGCCGATTTCACGGAATGGCTGGGGCGGAAGCCGTGCAGGCGCGTCCTCCGCAGTGAAACGCTTCGTGATCGCGCTGCTTGCGCCGCAGGCCAGTTCGGCGGCGCCCATGCCTGTGAGCGTGCCTCGCGCCGCGCCGAGGCCGTTCTGGACGCACGCCGAAAAGACACCCTCGTCAATTTCGCGCATGACCGCGACGCCGTTTCGGCTCAGGCATGCATGCCCGGCCCAGACATGTTCGAACGACATGCCCGCAAGGGAGGGAAACCGTGCATCGAAGCGCACCTGCATGCCATGTGTCGCGCGGGCCAGATCGGACGCTCTCGGAACCATCCCCGACCGCAGCACCACCGTGGCACGGATGAGGATCCGGTTGCCGCCCTGGCCCCGGTCGATGCGCCGGACCGTCGCGCCCAAATGGTCGGCGGGCGTGATGCCCCAACGGCGCTGCCCTCCTGTCTGCCGGATCTGGCTGGAGGAAAGCTCGGGCGTCATCGCCCCGAACAGGAGCAGGTGCATCAAGCGCCCGCGCGCGAAGCCGAAGCTCTCGAGATGGCCATTGACGGCCAGGATCAGCTTGCCGGCCTGCACCGTGGCCTTCGGCGTGGACACGGTCCAGCCGCTGCCGTGTCGCGCGAAACCGGTGACCGGGCTTTCCTCGAACACGCGGACGCCGCCGCGCAGAAGACCGGCGGCCATTCCCCGGATGAAGCCGGCCGGCTGCAGCATCACGGTCCCGGGCGTGTAGAGCCCGGAGCGATAGTATGCGCTGCCCGTGACCTCTGTCATCTGCCCGGCGTCAAGCATCTCGGACGGCTCGCCGATCCTGTCGAGATGCGCCTTGTCCCGCTCGTTGGCGGCGTGGCCGGCGGAGTCGCCGGCGCCGTTTATCTTGCCCGCACGGTCGAAGAAGTTCGGGTCGATTCCGTATTCCTCGACCGCCGCCTCGGCGAAGTCCTGCGCCTGGCGGTTCAGCGAAATCAGCTCGCGTTCGCCTCGGGCCGCCATTTCCTCCGAACCCGGGAGATTGTGCGGCAGATCGATCATGAAGCCCGAATTCCGCCCCGCCGCGCCCTCGGCGACCCGTCCGGCTTCGAGAATGGAGATGGTTGCACCCGGGACGAGCTGCGTGAGCCGCCTGGCCGCCGCCAGTCCCGCAAATCCGGCGCCGACGATGACGAAGTCAGCGGTCCCGTCCTTCTCAAGACGCCGTGGCGGAGGCAAATCGCCCAGAATGGCGTTCCAGCCGGCCCGGCCCTTCTGGACCGGAATCCGGAGAGCCTTGTGCTTCGTCAATTGACGACCTCGACTTCGCCATCCGGGAGACCCGTCCAGGCGGCCTCGTTCCGCCCGTGCCGGCCACGCGCGTCGAGACCCGGCCTCCCGACATGGTCGACGGCCGTCGGGAAGGCTGCACGATTGCCTTCAGGTCGAGTCTGGCTGTGCATTCAGGGTCTCCTGCAAGGCATCGAAGGCGATCGCCACGTGCGCAGAAAAGGCACACCTCTTGGGCATTATACCGTTGACTGAAACGCGATGCGTTTCAGCCCCGGCTGATTTCACGGGTCGATGAGGTCGGCAACCCGAACGCCCCTCGCCGTGCGGATGCGCCAATCCCGGACGCCTCGTCATGCCTTTCCGCCCACGCGGCGGTCGTTCACGGGGCCATAGGCCCAAAGCCTTTGCGAAGATCGGCGGGAAACCCGCCCTTCTGGCTGTCCCGGACATGCCGCGTTCCTCCGTTTCAGTCAACGATAAGAATCCCCCACCTCTTCATGATTCTGTCAAGGACGTCGTTCACGAGCTTGCCCGGAAGGCCGTCTCTCGAAACCGGACATCCATTTGCGCGCGTTCGGCGTCCCGAACTTCGGGGCTGCAGACATGTGGCCCGTCCAGATCCGTGTTGAAGGAACGAGGCACTTCGCCGGCCAGGTCAGTGCCGGCGTCTCTTGGCGCGATTCCCCGACCTGATTCGATTCAGACCGGTTGCCAGGTTCCGCCGGCGCTGTTTGACTGAACGGCGGCGTGAATGAAGCGGACGCCTCGGGCGCCGTCCTCCACCGACGGCAGTGTCAGCCAGTCCGCGGGTGTCGAAAGGCGGTCCCTGCGCGCCGCCACGGCCATCGCGAATTCGGTGTATAGGTTTGCCCAGGCCTCTATGAGGCCTTCCGGGAAGCCGCGACCGTTGCGGACCAGGCGCTCGGTTTGCGGCGAAACGCCATGGCCGTGACCCCGGCTGACAATCCGGTCCGGCTCGCCGAAGCGATTGAGCTTCAGGTGCTCGCACCGTTCCATGTCCCATTCGAGTCCGGCCTCGGTGCCGAAGACACGAAGCCGCAACCCGCCCCGGTTCCCGGTGGCAAGCCGCGTTGCCATCAGCGTTCCCGGCACGGAGCCGGAGTGGCGGGTCGCCATGAACACGGTGTCCTCCAGGGGCTTGGGCGCGCCGCAGACATGGAATTCCGCACGCAGATGGGTCAGCTCAAGCCCGGAGACGAAACTGGCAAGATGCGCCGCATGCGTGCCGATGTCGCCCACGCAGCTGGTGGGTCCGGAAACCGCCGGATCGAGTCGCCACCTGACATGGGGCGCGTCGTGCGAGTCTTCCGGGATCATCCAGTCCTGCATGAATTCGACATGGATCTGGTTGACGCGTCCGAGTGCCCCGCTTGCCGCGATTGCGCGTGCCTCGCGGACCATCGGATAGCAGGACATCACGTAGGACACGCCGAAGACGCAGCCTGCCTCCCGTGCAAGAGAGACCAGGGTCTCGGCCTCCTCGATTTCGTTCGCGAGCGGCTTGTCGCAGAGCACGTCGATGCCAGCCTCAAGGAAGCACGTCGCGGCGACGCAATGGAGACTGTTGGGAGTCGTGATCATCACGGCTTCGACCCCGTCCGCGCGGGCAGCCTCGCGCGCCGCCATTTCGGCGAAGGAACCGTACGAACGATCTTCGGCGACATGCCACTCGGCGGCGCCCGCGCTTGCCTTGGCCGGGTCCGACGAGAACGCGCCTGCAACGACGTCCCAGCGGTCACTCATTCGGGCCGCCGTCGCCTGGGTTCGGGCAATGCGCCCGCCACCGACCACGCCGAGCCGCAGTCGCCGTGACAGGCCTGGATACGCGGCGTTGAAGTCCACGCCCTGCGGGATGAGCCTTTCCGTCATGATGTCCTCACATTGGCGGCGTCGCGCCGTCCGGCAGCATCTCCACGGCCATGAAGATCGATGGCGTGATGGTTTCGTACTGGTGCCAGGGATAGTTGCCGTCCGCGTCAAACATGGGACGGTGCGTGGCACCGGGCGCCATCGGCTCCTCCAGATAAAGCGTCGAAACGTCGTTTTCGCGGCATTGCTGCATCTTGCCAACGCCGACGATCTGGGTGTGGACTTCGCGAAACCCGGGCACCGGAAAGAAGGCATGGTCCCGGTGCAGCCCGACATTCAGGGGGACCGAGCCGGAGTGGTACATCGTGAAGCCATGCTGCCCGACCCAGACCTTGGGTGACATGTAGTGGCTGACGCCGCGCAGCCGTTCCTCCCGGCGAACGTCGAATGCGGACGGCCAGCTGCGCCTCACCTCTGCAAAGAGCCGGTCTTCGTCATCATGGTCCGCGAAACGCTCCACGATGACGGCGTGGGCCACGTCGCGAAGCTCGACATCCGCAACCACGGCCGATTGAAGATGCCCGAGACGCTGTTCGCGGACCTGCACGGGTTTCTCCGAAATGTTCAGCAGGATGGCCTTGCCCGACACGCGATGGGCCGGGCTGGTCGTGATGATCCGGACCGTGAAGAACGGTTCGGCAAGATCAAGGGTTCGTACCGGCATCAGGGCTCTCCTCCCGAGAAGGCTTCCGGCGACGCGCAATGGCGTTGGAGGCCTTCGAACCCGCCAAGGCCCAGGGAGTCAAGCAAGCCTTGCACTGCCTCGCGGACGCGAAACTCCGTTCCCGCATTGGCTCGCGGCCGACGCCCTTCGCGGACCGCTGCAAGGCGAGGCCACGGTGTTGACGAGTTGAACAGCTTGCGCCAATGCATGTAAGTTACTTACACGCTGGAGGGTGTGCAACATGGTGACAGGCATAACTCGTTTCGACATGACCGACGACGCGGCCGGCGGCACCCGGCGTCCGTTTGCCAAGGCGGTGCGCGCGGGCGACTTCGTCCTTGTTTCCGGCCAGGTCCCTGCCGTGGACGGCGAGATCGTCGCCGGCGGCATCGTTGAGCAGGCGGAACGGGTCATCGCGAACGTCATTGCCGCTCTCGATGTCGCGGATTGCGGGCTGGAACACGTGGTCAAGGTCAATGTCTGGCTGGATGATCCTCGCGATTTCACCAGCTTCAACGCCGTGTTCGAACGCCACTTCCGCGATCATCCGCCCGCCCGCTCCACGGTCCGGTCCGCACTCATGGTCGACGCGAGGGTTGAAATGGACGTGATCGCGTACAAGCCCGAATAGCCGGCATGTGACGGGCGACAGGACCATGACCAAGATTATCGACGTCATATCCCAGATGCGGAAACTCGACGGCAGGTTTCCGAAGCGCGAACAGCGGGTCGCGGATTTCGTGCTCTCCAACCTGGAGCGTGCAACGCGCCTCACGCAGAACGAAATCGCGGAGGCGGCCGATGTCTCTGTCGCGACGGTGAACCGGTTCTGCCAGACCGTCGGCTGCGAGGGCTTCCGCGACTTCAACATCAAGCTCGCGCAAAGCGTGGCGGTAAGCCTGCAATATCTTGGCGGCCCGAGCCGCACGGATTCCGAATCCGAGCAACTCGTCACGCAAGTCTTTGGCGCGCTTGTCGACACACTCAATCTGGCGCGATTCCAGCTTGACAGCGAAGCCGTGGAGCAGGCCGTCTCGGTGCTGGCGAATGCACGGCGGATCTCGTTCATCGGGGTCGGCGGCGGCTCGGCAAACGTTGCCCGCGAAGGTGCCAACAGGTTCTTTCGTCTCGGGATTCCCACCGAAGCGCATGCAGACGGCTATTTCCAGCGCATGCTTGCCTCGACCCTGTCGGATGGCGATGTCATCTTTGCCATTTCCGCGAGCGGCCATCCGGCCGAGCTGCTGGACAGCGTTGCAATCGCCCGACAGTATGGCGCGAAGTCAATCAGCCTGACCAAGGCGGGCACACCGCTCGCCAAGTCTGCCGACGTCTCCATCGAGATCGACATTCCCGAAGACCAGGACATCTACAAGCCGTCGGCCTCGCGGCTCGTCTTCATTGCCATAATCGACGTGCTCGCGGCGGGCACGGCCCGCAAGCGACCGGAATCGGTCAAGGAGTACCTGCGCCGCATTCGCACTTCCATGATCGCGCTCTCCGAAGACATGGGCCCAAAGCCGATAGGCGACTGACATCGGGTCCGGTTGATCCGCCCGCGGCATCCCTCGCTTGCTGGCAAAGGGGGGTCCGCGCGCAACAGGCGCGGCCATGCAAGGGCAACCGGCCGCAATTTCCGTTTCTCGGCCAGTTCCGTGCGTGCAACGTGGTCGGGCAGGCATCTGCCGATATCGTCCGACGGGCAGCGACCGCGGCTCTCGCGGGCATGGGAACGGATTGTTCAGCATCTTCGGCATCGGCGGGTTGCGATCCTGCGGCGGCGACTCCGCGGCGGCAAGGTCCTGGCCGCACGCATCGCCTGCCTGCATCGGATGGCTCCGACTGCATGCACGCGGAACGCCGGCGGTTGAACCGCCGCCTTGTCCTCGGCCGTGCTCCGAATGCGCGGAACCGTGCGCGGACGCCGGGACGCCGGCTCCTCGCTGCGCCTGGTCACGGCAATCAACTCCGGCTGGCCGGCCCTTTCGGGCGAGGTGTCCAGTCGCGTTCCGCAGCGGTTTCTCACGCCGTCCCGAGCCTCGGGAACCCAACCGTCATGCCAAGCGCCGCGCAACCTCCGCTGCAGGCGAATCAATTCGGGCGACCGGTCCGGGCCGCACGTCCGATGAGCGGATGAATTGTCCCGAACGGTAAAAAAGAATGAAAGTATCGTAATGATGCGCCCACCCGTGCACGGAGAGTTTCCGAAACATACTTTGTTATCAAATTGTTACACACATATTGCTTGAAACTCCCATGAAACTCCCTTGACAGGCTCTCAAAAAATGTAATAAACTTACAATACAGCCTTCAGATGACCAACATTGAGAGAGGAGGAGACGATGAACTTCAGAATCTGGTTGCGCGCGGCGATTGTCTTGGCGGCACTCACCACGCTTTCAGGTGCGGCTTTCGCGGCCGGGACATTGCGTTATGCGACGGTCGGCGAGCCGCCAAGCCTTGACCAGCAGGTTCTCACTTCCGATCTGTCGACCACGATTGCCCATCACGTCTTCGAGGGGCTCTACACGTTCGATGCCTCGAACTCGCCGGTCGGCCTGCTCGCCGCTGGCGAGGCTGTCTCGGATGACGGGAAGACGATCACGATCACGCTCCGGGAAGGCGTGAAGTTCCACAACGGCCAGGACATGACATCGGCGGACGTCGTCGCATCGCTGAAGCGGTGGGGAGAATTCGGGTCGCGGGGCGGGCTTCTGTTCGCGAATGTCGAAAGCGTGACCGCCACAGGGGATCACGAGGTCACGATCAGGCTTGCCCAGCCCTTCGGCCCCTGGAAGAACCTTTTGGCCTTCATCAACGGCGGGCCTGCGATCTACCCGGCCTCGGTTGCGGAAGGCGCCGGCAAGGAGCCGATCGCGCCGGACAGCTACATTGGCACGGGGCCGTACAGGTTTGGCGCGTGGGAGCCGAACCGCCACGTCGAATTGGCAAGGTTCGACGGCTATGTCTCGCCCGCCGGCGAACCAGATGGTTACGGCGGTGCGCGCGTCGCCGTGTTCGACAAGCTGCAGTTCATCCCCGTGCCTGACGTCGGGACGCGGGTGGCGGGCCTGAAGGCCGGCGACTATGACTATGCCGAGAGCATTCCCGGCGATCTCTACGCCGACCTCGAGGCTGATCCTTCGGTCGTCACGATACTGAATGGCGGACCGATCTTCGGCCTGGTGTTCATGAATTCCAAGGACGGCCCGCTTCAGGAGAACTTCGGCCTGCGGCGCGCAATCCAGACCGCGCTGGACAAGGTGCCCGCGCTGCACGTGGCAATTGGCCCGGAGGGGCTGTGGCGTGCGAACGGCTCGTTCCTGCCCGACGGCAACGTCTGGTTCACGGATGCCGGCACCGAACACTACAGCGAGGGTGACGCGAACGCCGCGCGCGCCATGGCCGAAGAATCGGGATACGGCGGCGAGCCGATCAAGTTCATGGTTTCGACGAACTACCCGTTCCATTACGACACCGCGATCGTCTACACGAGGCAGCTGGCGCAAGCCGGGTTCAACATCGACCTTCAGGTCTACGACTGGGCTACCCTGATCGAAAAGCGGGCTCAGCCGGACCAGTGGGACATGTTCTTCACCCATCATGGATTCGTGCCCGATCCGATCCTGATCTCGGTAATGAACGACAATTATCCCGGCTGGTGGACAACCGAGGAAAAGAACGCCCTGAAGGCCAGGTTCACCGAGAGCTCGGACCCCGCCGAGCGCCAGGCGATCTGGACCGAGATTCAGGCGTTGATCTATCAGCAGGTACCGACGATGAAGACGGGCGATGTCTACACCTACAACATCGCGTCGCCCGAGCTGGACGGCCTCGGCGAGGCGACCCTGATCTGGCCGCACTTCTGGAACGTTTCAAAATAGGGGATAGTCCCCTGGCCTTCCCGCCGCTCGGTGGCGGGGAGGCCGAATCGCGTTCCATTCAGGTCGTTTCATGTTGAACTATGCCTTGAACAGAGTCCTGACGCTTGTCCCCACGCTTCTGGCTGCCTCGTTCCTGGTCTTCATGTTCATCCACCTGATCCCCGGCGATCCGGCTTCGATCCTGCTGGGTGATACCGCAACGCCGGAGGAAGTCGCCGAACTCTCTCGCGAGCTTGGTCTCGATGAGCCGCTTTGGACGCAGTATGCCCTGTGGCTGGGCAATGTCCTGCAGGGTGATCTCGGGACTTCGGTGTTCTTCCGTGAACCGGTTCTTTCGGTCATTGCGGACGGTGCCGAAACCTCGATCCTCCTGGCGACGATGACAATGTTCTGGATTGTCGTGTTCGGTGTTCCGATCGGCATCGTTTCCGCCGTTCGGCACGGTTCATGGGTCGATCAGGCGACGTCTGGCGGAGCCATGCTGTTCGCCTCGGTTCCGACGTTCTGGCTTGGACTCTACCTGATCCTGATCTTCTCGGTCTGGCTTGGCTGGTTTCCGTCTTCGGGATTCCCGTCGCTTGCCGATGAGGGCGGAGTCTCGAACCTGCGCTACCTCGTTCTGCCCAGCCTGACCCTGGCGGCCCCGAACGCGGCGCTCATCATCCGCCTGATCCGCGCTTCCATGCTTGACGTCTCGCGGGAGGACCACGTGCGCACGGCCCGGGCGAAGGGCCTTCACCCGGTTCGCGTGGCCATCAAGCACATCTTCCGAAACGCGCTCATCGCCGTTTCCGCCGCGTTCGGCTTCACCTTCGCGGCGCTGGTCAGCGAAGCGGTGGTGACGGAGACCGTCTTTTCCCTGCCCGGCATAGGCAGGCTTGTCGTGCAGTCCATCCTGCGGCGAGACTATCCCGTGATCCAGGGCGTCATCCTGATCATCGTGGTCTTCTACATGACCATCAATCTCCTGGTGGACCTTGCCTATGCCAGCCTCGATCCAAGGGTGTCGCTAAAATGAGCGTACCGCATTCAATCGCGCTGGTCTTTCGCGGTCGCGCACTGGCAGCGGTTGGGGCGTGCTGGCTGCTGGTCGTCGGCATCGCGGCGATCGGAGCGCCGCTCCTGGCGCCGTTCGACCCGCTGGAATTCGACCCGTTCGTCCGCCTTTCCGACCCGGGCTGGCCCCACCTCTTCGGCACCGATCATTTTGGTCGGGACTCGCTTTCACGTGCGATCTACGGCGCGCGCATGGCGATCCTGATCGGGTCGGGCAGCGTGTTGATCGCCCTGGTCGTCGGCGGCCTCACCGGCATGCTTTCCGCCTACTTTGTCCGGCTGGGTCACTTGCTGATGCGGATTGTGGACGTGCTGATGGCGTTCCCGGCATTGCTCCTTGCCCTGGTCCTGATGACGCTCCTCGAGCGCAGCGTGCTGAACACGATAATCGTGATCGGCATTGTCTACGCCACGACCACGGCCCGGATCGTGTTCGGCATGACCCTGAAGCTGAAACGCGATGTCTTCGTTGACGCCGCGATCTGCAGCGGCGCAGGGCACGCCTCGGTCCTGTTCCGGCACATCCTGCCGAATCTCCTGTCGCCGATGCTGGTGCAGGTGAGCTTCATCTTCGCGTTCGCGCAATTGCAGGCAGCAGCGCTTGACTTCCTGGGGCTGGGCCTTCCGCCGGAGGTTCCGAGCTGGGGAAACATGTTGAGCGAGGAAAGAATCTATGTGACCCGTGCACCGTGGCTGCTGATATTCCCCGGTGCGCTGATCATCCTTTCGGTCTTTTCGATGAACCTTGTCGGAGACGCGTTGCGTGACAACATCGATCCCCGGTTCAAAGACGACATTGCAGGGGTCTGATCCGTGGCTTTGCTCGACATAAGGAACTTGGACCTGACCATCGCGCGAGGCAGCGAACTCCTGCCCGTGGTTCAAGGGGTGTCACTTGCCGTCGAGGAAAACGAAACGCTGGGAATCGTCGGCGAGAGCGGGTGCGGCAAGAGCCTGACCGCACTGGCGGTCATGGGCCTGCTTGAAGGCTCGGCAGCGCGGATAGCCGGAGGGTCAATCCACTTCCAGGGCCGGAACCTCCTGGCGCTTTCGCCCGAGGAGCGCCGGCGCGTGATGGGGGACCAGATGGCCATGATATTTCAGGAACCCATGACAAGCCTGAATCCTGTCTACCGGGTCGGCGACCAGATCAAGGAAGCGGTCCTGCAGCACCGCAGCATGTCCGGAAGACAGGCGCATGACCGTGCGCTCGAACTGCTGGAACTCGTGCGCATTCCCGATCCGGCACGCCGGATCGACAGTTTTCCGCACCAGATGTCCGGCGGACAAAGACAAAGGGTCATGATCGCCATGGCGCTTGCCTGCGATCCAAAGCTCCTGATTGCCGACGAGCCGACGACGGCGCTCGACGTCACCGTGCAGAAGGAGGTGCTGGAACTCGTGCGCAGCCTGCAGGCGCGAACCGGCATGTCCATCGTCCTTATCTCGCACGATCTCGGCGTGATTTCCGAGACCTGCGACAAGGTCGCCGTCATGTACCGCGGCAGGATTGTCGAGCAGGCATCGACTTCGACGCTCTTTTCGAACATGAGCCACCCGTACACGCTGGGACTGCTCGGCTCGATTCCGGCGACCGATCACGACGTGGAATGGCTTGACGCGATCCCCGGCCGGGTGCCAACGCTGGATGAAGCGGTGCCGGGCTGCGCGTTTCACCCGCGCTGCTTCGCGGCAAGAGGATCCTGCAGGACCGCAGATCCGGACGCTGCAGCCGTTTCGCCGGCCCACATCGTGCGTTGCCACTTTCCGCAAGGATCTTCGTCATGACCCGTCCGTTGCTGGAAGTGCGCGAGCTGAGGACACACTTCAGCATTGGCAGGAGCGGGTTCATGCGCAGGAAATCCGTGCTCAGGGCCGTCGATGGCGTTTCGTTCAGCATCCATGAAGGTGAAGTGCTCAGCCTCGTTGGCGAAAGTGGCTGCGGCAAGTCCACGGTCGGACGGACCCTGACGCACCTGGAAACGGCCACGACCGGATCTGCCGTGTTCGACGGGCGGGACATCCTGAGTCTTTCGCCCGCCGAATTCCGGCCGTTGCGGCGCGACATCCAGATGATCTTTCAGGATCCATTCGCCTCGCTCAACCCACGCCTCAGCATCGAGCAGAAGCTGGCCGAGCCGCTCTTCATTCACAGGCTTGTGCGCGACCGATCGGAAGCGCGCGAGAGGATCGCCGCGACGCTTGAACTTGTGGGCATGGATGCGGAATCGATGAGTCGCTTTCCGCACGAATTTTCCGGCGGCCAGCGTCAGCGCATCGGCATCGCCAGAGTCATGATCCTGACACCACGCCTTGTCATTGCAGACGAGCCGGTGTCGGCCCTCGATGTCTCCATCCAGGCCCAGGTTCTGAACCTGCTGAAGAGGCTTCAACGCGACAGCGGCGTGTCGATGCTGTTCATCAGTCACGATCTTGGCGCAGTCCGCCACATAAGCGACCGGATTGCGGTCATGTACAGGGGGACGCTAGTGGAGACTGGCGAGAAACGACAGATTTTCGAGACACCGCGGCACGCCTATACGCGAAGGCTGCTTGCCTCGATTCCGCGCCTCGAAAAGAGGATCGCATGATGGGTCAGAAACGTGTCTTCCTGGGATCAATCGCAACTGAAACCAACACGTTCTCTCCGTTGCGGACGGACTTGCGCGACTTCAAGGACAGCTTCTTCGCGCCCCCCGGCCTGCACCCCTCGACGCCAACGTTGTGCAGCGCGATCTACCCGGTCGCGCGTGCGAAGGCCGGCAAAATCGGCTGGACGTTGATCGAAGGCACGGCGACCTGGGCGGAGCCGGGCGGAATCGTCAACCAGCGCACCTGGGAAAACCTTCGCGATCAGCTTCTTGATGAACTCCGCGACGCACTGCCGGTGGACATAGTCCTGCTCGGGCTGCATGGTGCCATGGTGTCCCAGGGATGCCTCGACTGCGAAGGCGAGCTGATCGAGGCGGTTCGCACGATCACAGGTCCCGACGCGATCCTCGGGGTGACGTTCGACCCGCACAGCCATCTGTCTGACAGGCGGGTGGAGAATGCCGACCTGATCACGGTCTTCAAGGAGTTTCCCCATACGGACTTCGTCGAAACGGCCGAGAACCTGATCAATCTGGTGAACTGCGCTTCGGTCGGGAGCATCGTGCCGGTGATCTCGACCTTCGACTGCCGGATCATCGACGTCTTTCCGACGAGCCAGGAACCGATGCGCAGCTTTGTCGACGTGTTGAAGGGGATCGAGGGACGCGGCAAGATCCTTTCCGTTTCCGTCATCCACGGCTTCATGGCCGGCGATGTGCCCGACCTCGGGGCCAAGATGATCGTGATCACCGATGATGCGAAGGACGAGGGCGATGCGCTTGCCAGAAAGCTCGGGCTGGAGCTGTTTTCAATGAGGGGCAAGACACGACCGGACTTTCTTTCGCCAAGCGAGGCATTGGACGAGGCCCAGACGGCGACTGACGGCCCGGTCGTGATTGCGGACGTATGGGACAATCCCGGAGGTGGCGTGCCTGGAGACTCCACCATCATCCTGCGTGAGATGATCCGGCGAAAGACAAGCAATGCTGCGTTGGCAACAATCTGGGACCCCATGGCGGTTCGCACGTGCATGTCAGCAGGAGAGGGTGCCGAGCTGCAGCTTCGCTTCGGGGGGAAGATGTCACGCGCAGGTGGCGAACCGCTTGACGCCAAGGTCACTGTACGCCGCATTCTGAGGGAAGCGGTTCAGAGCTTTGGCGAAAGTGTCGTGCCACTTGGAGACAGCGCGTGGATTTCGGTCGGGGGCATCGATGTCATTCTCAATACCGTGCGCAGCCAGGTCTTTCATCCAGACGTGTTTTCCAATTTCGGCATAGATCCCAGGGAAAGGACCTTGCTTGTGGTGAAGTCCACCAACCATTTCCACGACGCGTTTTCGGCGATCGCTTCGAAGATCCTGTATGTTACGGTCGACGGGCCCTATCCGAGCAACCCGGCAACGAATGGCTATCGCAACCTGAGCCGAAAGGTCTGGCCACTTCATGAGAACCCCCATGTTTCCCAGCCCGATCAGGATTGAGACCCCCGCGCTGGTCATTCGTGAAGAAGTGGCGCTCAGGAACATAGAACGGTTCCAATGGCACTGTGACGACAACGGCCTGAATCTGCGTCCGCATGTCAAGACGCACAAGTGCGTTCACTTTGCAAGGGCGCAGGTCGCGGCCGGCGCGACCGGGATCACCTGCCAGAAGATCGGTGAGGCCGAAGTCATGGCAGATGGCGGCATCGACGACATTCTCATTGCCTACAACATTCTCGGCAACCGCAAGCTCGGGCGTCTTCGTTCCCTTGCCGAACGGACGAAAGCCCTGTCCGTGGTGGCCGACAATGACGTGGTCGTGGACGGATTGAGCAAGGAATTCGAAACAGCGTCGCGGCCCCTGACGGTCCTGGTTGAATGTGACACGGGTGGCCGCCGATGTGGCGCGCAGACTCCCGAACGAGCGATCACGCTTGCAAGGAGGATTGCCACCCTGCCAGGCATTCAGTTCGGTGGGCTGATGACCTATCCGGCAGTCGGCGGCCAGCGCGACGTGCTTGGCTTCATGACGCTTGCCAAGGCCGGGATCGAAGCGTGCGGTCTCGCATGTTCGGCGGTCTCCTCGGGCGGATCGCCCGACATGTGGCATGCCCGAAGTCACGACGGGACGATCACCGAGTATCGGGCAGGGACCTATGTCTTCAACGACCGCTCGCTGGTCGAACGGGCGACCTGTGCCTGGGAGGATTGCGCTGGCCGGATCGTTGCCACTGTCGTGAGCGTCCCTTCGGAAGGCAGGGCAATCATCGACGCTGGGTCCAAGATCCTCACGACGGACCTGCTTGGGCTTGAAGGCTTCGGGCATCTCGTCGGACATCCGCAGGCGCGAATAACCGGACTGAGCGAGGAGCACGGAATCGTCCGATGTGGTCCAGGTGACAGGCTTGAAGTCGGAGACCAGGTGAACATCGTCCCAAATCACATTTGCGTCGTGACCAACATGGTGGACAATGCGTGGCTCGAACGAACGGCAGGTGGCATGTCCGTGCTGACAATTGATGCGCGTGGGAAGCTCTGCTGAGCGAAGGGCGGTCGTTTCGCGGCCAGCACGATCAAGGTGCTTGGGCGATAGCATTGAGTTCCGGAGCGCGCCCCTGTGGCTGGGCAATTTGGCGATTCAATTTCCCCCATCCGGGGCCTTCTGCAAGGTGGTCCCATGACCAGGAGACATCGAAGACGCAGCACTGCGAAGAAACGCGAGGTGGTTGAAGCCTGCCTGGACGGAGAGGGGCTCCGGACCCTGAGCCAACGTCATGATGTTTGCCGCAGCCTCAACCGCATCTGGATCGAGAAGTGCGAGCGCGGGGCGTGCGACGATGACGCCGTCGAAGCCGATCTGCTGTCCGAATGCGATGTGGTGCCCAGGAGAGGTGCCTTCGAATCGCCTTAAACACCTTATTTGCAGGGCTGAAACGCCTCTCCGCAATTTGCCTTGTCCCACGCTTTGCCCATAGTTCTATATGGGCACCATTGGGAATCGAACCGAAGTCTCAAGCCCGCCCAAGACCGCCTCTAGCGCAATCCCCGTGACGCCGCAACTGCCGGAGGATGCCAAGCTCGAATCGCCGCGTCCTGGGCCATGACGGGCCGCCCGCCGAACAAGCCTTCCCCCGGCAAAGAGAATCCCCCCGCTTGACTCGTGTCCATTGACGGAGTGATGTGTGGCAGGGGCGTTGGGGTGCCCCTGCCCAAATGCTCTACAGGGGAGCAACCACATGACACGATTCGATCATCCGACGCCGACAGTCAAGACCACCCAAGGCGCAGTCGCGGTCGAAGGCAACGTCACCGAACGCCTGGAGACCGCGATCCGCGACAGCAAGGCACCGGCGACCGTCCGGGCCTACCGCGCCGCCTGGAGGAAGTGGGAGGGATGGGCCACCCAGCACGGCGCAACGGCCATGCCCGCGCAGCCGGACGCCGTGGCGCTGTTCCTTGCGAAAAGGGCGGAGGAAGGGATGTCCGTGCCCTCCTTGAGACTGGCGGTCGCCGCAATCGCCGCAGCGCACGACGCCGCAGGCCATGCGAACCCGTGCGCGGACCGTGTGGTGAAGACCGCCATGAAGGGACTCGTGCGCCAGGCGGCGCAGGAAGGCCCGACGCAGCGGCAAGCTGCTGCACTGACCGTCGATGCGGTTGCCTCGATCCGCCACGCGCTCGGAGACTGCGGGACGCCCGTCAAGGCAAGGGACATGGCCATCGTCTCGCTCCTGGCCTGCACCGGCCTGCGGCGATCCGAGGCCGCCGCGCTCGACTGGTCGCAGGTCGGGACGGAGGCGGACGGGAGCGGACGCCTGACGGTCACGCGGTCCAAGACCGACCAGGAAGGCGAAGGCGCTGTCGTTGCGGTCACTAGCGCCGCGATGCGCGATCTTGAGCGCTGGGCTGAACTGCAAGGCCAGGGGCGCACGGGATCGGTGTTCGGCCTGTCCGGTCGCCAGGTTTCTAGGCGCGTGGCCGACTGCGCGAAGGCTGCCGGACTCGGCGACGGATTCTCCGGCCATTCCGGCAGGGTCGGCATGGCCATCACGATGCTGCGCAACCAGGCTCCGAGCGCCGCGATCATGCGGCAGGGGCGCTGGAACTCGGAGCGGATGATCTCCCGGTATGGCCGCAACGAGACCGCCGGAGAGGCTTTGCGTTACTTGTGATGGTCAGGTGCCGCCCGTTGCCCGTTGCCCTTCGCTATGGGGAATTGTGCTTGAGCAATGATGAAATATGTCGGATGACGACGGCATGGAGTGCCTGTCGATGTTGGTGGCTTGGGTCTGGGAACACCCGTGGGAGCGCGGTCTGCTTTGCGCAGAGACGGCAATTCTCGTGATTAGCAGCCCGTTGGTATGGTGGCACCGGTGGTCGCTCAAGAAGCAGAACGAAAAGGTACTTGCCATGATGGAAAAGATGGTTGGACAAACCGAAGAGGAACAAAGGCGCATCGTGAAGGCCGCTGTCAAGTTTTCTGCCGGAAAGCCAGAAGTGCACGTGGCAGGGACCTCAAAGAAGCCCAAGGGGACCATAAAGAAGCCTGATGACACCAGCGCCCAAGATTGACTCCATAGCCATTCTTGGGTGACGCAGCAACGGCCCCGGCACCTGCCAGGCTGGAACGAATTGTGGACTCGATATGAGACTTGCCCTGAACTCCGTCACCGCCGCCGCCGTGATCGCGGCTGTCGGCTGGACGCTGGCAGGGTGAGCCGGACGTTCTTGACGATCACAATGGATCCCAGGCTGCACCGTCGCTGCAATCCATCCCGCAAACCGGCATCCGACCGCGCCCCCGGTGTTCCAGTCCGGGGCCGCTCGCGTCATAGCCGCACACGGGCGGCCAGTCTAAAGCGAAATGTGAAGCTCTGTCGGTAGACGGTATCAGCTACCTTGCGCTACGGCTGGTTGCCAATAGCAGGGCCATTGGCGAGGCTCTGGAAATCCTGGCGGTGCTGGGAGCGGTGGAAAACACAAGCAGACAAATTCCAGTTCTTCGTACATATCCACATCCTCAAATTCTTCCTCCGTAGGCTTTCGTACGGTGAACGGTTCGCCCTCAGGTTCAATGCATTGCCCAAGATGTTCGTGTTCATTGGCGAACGATGAATTCGGCGCAAAACCAAAAACGGAAAGGGCCGAAACTGCGAGTGCTGCAATCATTGTCTTCATGGTTTCCTCCTTTGTGCGGCCTGCGTCGGCCCCTCAGAAAGAGTTTCCACCGGGAAGGGCCGACGCTCAAGGGCGGGCCACGCGCCCCACAAACGCTCCGGTGGAATTCAAAATCGACTAAGGAAATGCCTGGCTGGAGAAGAAACCCCGGCCCATGACAGGCCGGGGTGAGTCAGTCGTGGAGGGACGACTATTCGTGGGTCGTGCCGAATGCGCCCTCCATGCGACCCACGTTGTTATAGCCCGCATTGAAGACGCCCGTGACTGCTTCTGGTGTACCGCTAGACTTGTGGTTGCCGTGCATTTGGCCGCTCCACGAACCAGCCGCAGACGCGGCGTCTTCGCCGATAGTCCATGTGGTGGTCATGGCCTCGTTGCCGTTGTTAAGATCACCATCTGTTGCAGCAGGAGCCGCAATTCCCGTTGCCGCCACGCTGATCGAATCCAAGGTAACTTTCCAGTCTCTAGTTTTGCCGTCGTCACCCATGAAGTTGTCAATGGTGCCAGAAATGGTATGCGCAGCATCAAACTCTGCGGTCAATTCAGCGTCAGCCGTGAAATTTCCCGCATCACTAGCGCCACCGGTAGTGTCATGGTGCAAGGCATACTTGCCCGCAGCCGCGCCCTTGTAGGTCGCCTTTCCCCTCAAACCCGAAATTTCAAGGTCTTGGCTTGCGTCGTGGGTCGCGAAGGCGGTGACACTGGGAGAGGACCCGCTTTCGTTAAGCCACCAGCCAAAGGCGTAGCGATCTCCAGCGGTTTCCATGACCATTTGGTTTGGATCGGTCGGCTTGAACGTCCAAGAATTTGTTCCCCCGAGTTGCACACCATTTGAGGTAACTGTTGCACTGCAATCAGTGCCGCTGCAGTAGTAAGTACCTGGAACCCCCCAATAAGAACCTGCCTGAGTGACCAAGTTCCGTATCGGCTTGAAGGTGTGCGAACCGGAGGTCTGTGTGAACGCAGTGATCTTTGTGCGACTCTGGAGTTGCGCGACGGTGGTGCGGGGACCAGAAGTGCTCAACGTATACTCGCCGTCTCCATTGGGAGTGCCCAAATCTGCGCCATCCGTTGTCGATGAGAACTTGCCGCCTGGCGTGGCTGCGCCCGTCGTCGTGTAAAGCCGTGCAGTCTGCTTGGTCGCGGCGTAATCGTAACCATTCCAGTTGCCGAGATTTGCCTGCATAGCCCCTCTCTTTAGGGCTTGTGCCGCAACCATAGCCGTCGCCTTGCCTGCGTCGGTGACAGCGGTAACTGCAATACCGGCGGGAGAGCCAGCTGAAGACGTTTCTTCAAAACTGGTTGGACCAATGGCACTGTACAGTTTCGCCGCTAGCTGCCTCGCCGCCTTCATGTCGTCAGACATCTTCTGGTCGTCAGCCGCCTTGTCGCGCTTCATACCTTCTTCTTCCGCGCCCTTTTCCTTGCCGTCCTCGTAGGCTTTATCAACGGCGTCATCAACGTTCACGCACATATCTTCGTCGTCGAGCGTGTAGCCTTGACCCTTGGCGGCGCACTTCTGCGCTTCGGTCATTTCAGGCATCATGTCGTCCATGTCGCCGTCAGACCCGCTGCCGCCTCCGCAGCCAGCCAATGCAAGCACTGACACAAGCAGCGCCGCAGGCAGTAGTTTCAAGTTCGAGTTCATTTGCTATGCTCCTTTGCCTAGCTGTGAGATTGTTCGCGGGCGAACGCCCGCATGAAGATTGGCAGCGGGTCTAGAAACCCATCGAAATGCCAAGGTCGAAGCTCGCGTCGGTGAGGCTGTCGCCGTCAACAAAGCCGCCCTTGATCGATGCACCACCTAGGTCGTAGGCCATGCCGATGCCGAAGTGATCCATGTTGTTCGTGTTCGAGGCGAAAGCCGTGAACGTGGCCATGCCGGACGTGAACGACGCAGAGGCACCGTACGAGTCATCTTCGGTGGCGGCGACACCGTCGTCACGAGAACCATAAACCAGCTTGACAGATGCATTTCCGAGCGTGGCGTTGGCACTGGCAACAACGTTCTGAATGTCGCCGACCCTTTCGACGCCAACCCCGACCCCAACATCACCAATGGCGTAACTCACGCCTCCACTAAACGCCGTATCCTTTTCCATCCCTGCCATTGGGTGAGGCTTGCCCACTACATCTCCATTCGTGTCAACCATTTGACCCATTGTCGCCGGGTATTTCGCTCCAGGGTTGTCAGCCGAAACCCGCAGGGTGAGCGAATCCATTGTGTAGGACCATTGTAGGGAGGGATCATCTTTGCCCCCGATATAGGGGATTTCGTGCAGATCACCCAGTCCAGTGAGTCCTATTCCCGACACTTGACCAGCGGACGCCTTCGCGGCGGAATCGACATCGCCCGCACTGATCGTCCCGAACGGCCCCATGATAAAGACGCTGCCACCTGTGCCAGCAGCGCCGCCACCGGCGTTGTCAGCGCGGATCGAGCCGCCGAACGAAAGGCCGCTGTCCGTCACGCCGCTCGCCGTGAAGACGATGCGGACACGGCTGGTGAATTCGACATCGCCGCCGTTCACGCTCTTGACTCCGAGTCGCCCGTCGCCCGTAATCGCCACTTCGGCGGCAACCGAGCCAGCAGCCAGTGCCAAGGCGACCGATGCTAGCAGTGTATTTCTCACTTTCATTTTTTTCTCCATACTTTCCAAATTCAGACCATTAAAGGTCCGCACGTCGTTGATGCGGAATCATCCTGCTGCCTGACAAGTGCGTGAGACTCATTTTTTGCGACTGAGGCAAATGGGCAACACCTTGCGGTTCGGGGACGGCCTGTTGGCCGCCCCCTCCTTGCCTCGCCAAGCCCCGCCGTGCCAGGCCGTGCCACGTCCCGCCGAGCCACGCCTTGCCCCGCCACGGGATCGGAGTTCCGTGATGCCGGGTCTTGCGGTTTGGGGACGGCCAGCAGACCGTCCCCCCTTGCCTTGACTCGCCCCGCCATGCCACGCCTAGCCGAGCCATGCCGCGCCCCGCCCTGCCACGAGAACCAGAACATCGCAATTGCCGTCGGCGAGGTCAACATCGTTTGCGGCGATCATGGTCCCCGGCTGCCCGCCCGAATGGCGCATTGGAAGCCGCCCTTCGCCAAAAAACTGACCAAGGCACTTTGTCTTGAGGTCAGGGGACGGCCCAAAGGCCGCCCCCTCCTTGCCTTGCCGCGCCGAGCCTCGCCACGCCTCGCCCCGCCATGCGGTGCCACGCCTTGCCCCGCCAAGCCGGGACCCCATCTTGCCACAAAATCAGAACTCTTCAAGGCTCTCCGTCACGAAGCGTCCGTAGTGGCCGGACTTCTCAGGCCGCCAGTCGCCAAGGCCGATGCGCCGTCCGGCAATGTCGAGCCACACCGCAAGCTGCCGTTCGTCAACCAGTTCGTCGTCGCATTCGACGGTGAACGTCACGGCCCACTCGTCGAACTTCGCCCGCGTCCGAAGGATGCGGTTGCGCTGCACGACGACGCCGGTCGTGAACTGCACGGTCTTGCACAGTTCCTCGACAGTTTCGCCGAGGGACGTGTCGTAGTCGAAGGACTCCACCCTGTCCACGATCAGTCCCTCGCGGACCTGCGGCCCCTGCTTCAGCTTCCGCGCCCCGGTCTCGATGGTGGCCCTCAATGCTGATGCCGGGACTGTCGGCGCTCCGTCCGCGTCGAGCCAGAGCGACGTGAGCGTTTCAAGCTCGCGGAGCCGCGCATCGTCGGCTTCCGTCCGGTTCTTGCCGCGCTTGCTGGCGATCTCCGCCTTCTCGATGTTGGCGGGCGACCGGTTGTCCAGTCCTGCCGCGCCGTTGTGCATGACGAGGGGCGACAGCCCCTTGATCCTGATCCTGTATCGCATTGCGACTCGCTCCTTGCAGTTGGTGGCTGTCCCTGAACCATGGCCTGCCGGGTCCCGTCAAGCGCAACACGCGAAAAGGCTCTCAAGGCCGGGGCACGGGTGCCGGAAACCTGGCAGCGGACGCTGCGGCAATTCAGTCTTTGACGGATGCGGCAATCTCCGGTTAGGTTCAACGCATGGCAGACGCTGCATTCGACACCCTGGCCACGGCCCGGCTCCTGCGCGAGAGCGGCATCGAGGAACGCCAGGCCGCCGCCATCACCACGGCGATCAAGGACGGCGTGACCGGCGGGGTGGCGACCAAGGCCGATCTTGCGGAACTTCGTGGCGAACTGCGCAGCGACATGGCGGACTTGCGGGCCGAACAGCGCTGGATGAAGGTTGTGGGTGCCGGGATCGTCGCCGCGCTCGTGTGGCTGGGTGTGCAAATCTACGACACCAACGCAAGGCTGGCCGGGATCGAGCAGGCGTTGACCCGGATCGAGGCGGGCAAGCCGGAATGACCGGCGGGTTGGCGGCCAAGGCCGATCTTGCGGAGCTTCGCGGGGAACTGCGGAAGGACATGGCCGCGCTGAAACGCCCCCCGTTTGCGGTTTTCCCCTGGAACGGCCTCTAAAGCCAGTAAAACATACTCGATTCCGCACCTGGCAAAGTACCCGGAGAGGCGAAAGGCCGGACTTGTTCCACCGCCCCCGCCCCCCGTTTACGCTTTTTTTTCCCTGAGAGGGGCGGCCAGGGGCAAGA
>VXSG01000039.1:0-105051 GCA_009838075.1 Boseongicola sp. SB0665_bin_10
GATCCGACAGCGGAGAACTCCAGGATCGAGGATTTGCTGTCGAAGACGGGCTTGAGTGCGAATACCTCATTCCTGGCTACATGAGGCAGCAACCGCACAAGGAGGGCCACCTGTGCCTCGTATGCTTCATGTGCCAATTTCGGAATCCGATTCTGCAAATTCGTGCGGCACCATGATCCGATAGCCCGGGTGTATTCTGCCTCCTTTGACTAAAGCGCGGTCACCACTTCCGAGGTTGAAGTCATCGGGATCGAGGTGCTTTCGCCAAGGGTGATCGTGTCGATCAGCGAACACGAAGAAGAGGCGCCTGACCTTTATCTTCCTGCAACTGTGCAGGAGTGCCGCAATTGTCTTTGGACGCAATGTCGTCAAGCCTTCAAAGATCTTGTCGAGGTTGTGAAAGGTCTCTTGGCCCGGCAGTTCATCCATGGCTTCCATGACTGCTCGTTCGGGTGCCGACATTCTCAAGCGCCAGTCCCAGGGCAGGGCATTTGTTGAATTGAACTCTTCCTTTGTGAGGGCGAGCGCAGGGTCGTCAAAAAGAGTTGTCTTGCGCGTCTCAACCGAGGCGTCAAGCTGCAACTTGGTAAGCCAGTTGGGGATTGTGTCGCCATAAATCCAAACTTGGGCTTTGCTGCCCAGACGCAGATAGTGATCGTGGCCTTGTTGAGAGAGTGCAGCCGTGCCACCGACATGAATGTCATGGCGCATAATGTGCTGCATGGAGAGTAGGCAGACTTTCCAGTCGATGGTGCTTGATGCGGACGGACTGGGAGCGGGACGGCGGAAGACGCCACGGTGAACACGTTCAAGCCAGCCCCGCTTGACATAGTCGCGAAAGGTCTCGTAGGCGATGCCGTGCGAGGTAAGCCAGTTGGCGTCAACGAGATACCCGGAGGGTACGGCGTCGAGCACCTTCTTCAAGTTTCGGGATTTTCCGGTGTTCATGACACCGATACTAGCACATTGTCAAAGTTGTGGCCACACTCTCTTTGAAATCCAGGTGTTTTCAGCGCTATAAGCACCAATTGCAGCCGAGTTGCAAAGAAATGCAAGACAAGTCCGATGCAATCAACAGGCACAAGGGTGTGGGAAAGTCAGTTGCTGATGTGACTATGCGCGCAACTGGCACGCGCCGACGCCATCTACCTGTGGGCCAGGAAGATGTCAGTTCTCCTGCAGCGGCTCGAACGCGAGGTGGCGGTTCCCGGGGAGCCGTCTGCGGCACGCTGAATCCTGTCGGTCAATGGCACTGAAGATTCCGTGCGCAACGAGAAGACGGCTGACCTTCGTGACCGATTGCTCGGTGAACCACGCCGCCAGCTACGGCGATGGCTTCTACGCCCGCAAGGTGTTTCCGCTCCTGCTGCAGCTCGACCGCCTGGTCGGGCAGCGCGCGAAGGCAAGGTGCGGGCAATGGAAGCGCCACTTCCAGAAGCGGATCGACAGGCTCGCGATCCGCGTCCGCAACCTGGTCGACGACCTGCACAGGCGTTTGGCCTACGACCTCGTGCAGTCCTTAGTCCTTCGACGTGATTCTGCTGCCGTCCTTCGAAACGAAGGGGATGAGCGCGAAGGAGGATCGCCGGATCAGGACAAGGACCGTGCGCTCGATGCTGGGCCTTGCCCACTACCGGTTCAGGCAGAAGCTCGAGTGGATGTGTCGCAAACACGGCAAGCGGTTGATCGTGGCGAACGAAGCCTTCACCAGCAGGACACGCTCATGGGACGGCTTCGTCAACCGGAACCTTGGCGGCGCAAGAACGGATTCGGACGGCAAGATCGTCGTCGACGGGGACATGAACGGCGCGCGGGGCATCATGCTGCGCGCGCCCTGCGGCAACTTGGGCGTTTTCGGACGGCGGGCGCCGATGTTGCGCTCGTTGCGGAATGAATCAAGTGTGTCGAGAACAACCGATAGTCGAACTTTCCGCACTGGAATGCAGATTGATCTAGATTGGCCTGACCACAGCTTGCAGGATACACCCTCTGGCAGCCGCAAGGCAGGCCATAGGTGTCGCATCCGGATGCCGGAAAGTGCTTTTTGACAACCATGATTCTGCAATGGCCATTGCGGAGGACCTTCGCGGCAGGCTTGGCGGGCGCGACTTCGTGCGGTTCCTGGAATTGCTTGAAGCCTTGACGGTGGCCGATCAGGGAGAAAGAGGGCCATGTCATGCAAGCCAGTTCACGATGGCATGGCGGCGTCAAACAGGAGGATGAGTGACCTTGGCGAGTAGATCGGTGGCTCGCAACCTTCTCCAGGTTGCCTTGGATGATCAGGCTGCGGACTTCCGGCAGGGTCAGTGGGAGGCCATAAATGCGTTGGTCAACAGACGCGGCCGCCTGCTTGTGGTGCAACGCACAGGCTGGGGAAAAAGCTCGGTCTACTTCATCGCCACGCGGATCTTGCGGGACGGCGGGCGCGGCCCGACGCTCATCGTTTCGCCTCTGCTTGCCTTGATGCGGAACCAGATCCAGGCCGCCGGCAGGCTGGGAATTCGTGCGGAGACCATAAATTCGACCAATAGACAGGACTGGCCTTCTCTTCAGCAAGACGTGCGTAGGGGCAAGGTGGACGCTCTGTTGATTTCGCCCGAACGGCTGGCAAACGACGAATTCGTCGAAAACGTCTTGATGCCGATTTCCGATGGCATTGGCTTGCTGGTGGTCGACGAGGCGCACTGCATCTCTGACTGGGGGCATGACTTTCGCCCGGACTATCGGCGCCTTGCCAACGTCATTCGGCACATGCCCGAGAACGTGCCGATACTTGGCACGACGGCGACTGCGAACAATCGCGTCATTGAGGATGTCCGGACCCAACTCGGCAGAGTCGGCGTCCAGCGCGGCGTCCTTATGCGCGAATCCCTTGCCCTTCAGAACCTGGAGCTGCCGTCCCAGTCGGCCCGCCTGGCGTGGCTCGCCGAACATGTGGAAGCCCTACCCGGCACCGGCATCGTCTACACGCTGACAAGACGCGACGCGGATCAGGTTGCCCGCTGGCTTCAAGCACGAGGAATTTCGGCAAGCCCGTACTACAGCGACGCAAGATCGGAGGGCTTCGAGGACTCGGACTCCTATCGCAGGCATGTGGAAGAGCAGCTTCTGCAAAACGAGATAAAGGCACTGGTCGCAACGAGCGCGCTTGGCATGGGATATGACAAGCCGGACCTCGGGTTCGTCATTCATTACCAGGCACCGGGATCCATCGTGGCTTACTACCAGCAGGTCGGCCGCGCTGGGCGCGCCATCAGCCACGCGGTCGGAATCATGATGTCGGGCCACGAAGATGAGAGAATTCATGAGTACTTTCGAAGGACCGCATTCCCCGAGGAGGAGTGGGTGCAAGACATACTCACCCGCTTGGGAAAGGGCGACGGGCTGACCATTCGTCAATTGGAAGGCGCCGTCAATCTCAGGAGCGGGCAAATTCAGCAAGTGCTCAAGCACCTGTCCGTGGAGAGTGTTTCGCCGGTCATCAAGTCTGGATCGACATGGCGCCGTACGCCTGTCCCGTATCAGATGGACCGAGCCAAGATCCAAAGGCTGACAAATCAGCGGGAATCCGAGTGGAACGAAGTGCAGGAATATGTTGGAGAAAGCGGGTGCCTGATGAAGTTTCTGGCCGAGGCGCTTGACGACATTGACCCCCAGCCATGTGGCAAATGCGCCTCGTGCACCGGACGCCCAGTTGTCGATGCGTCCTATTCGCGCGAAACGGCGACGGACGCCGCACGGTTTCTCGGCCGGTCGGAGTTTCCCCTGGAATGCAAAAAGCAGGTCGCGAGCGGTGCGTTCACAAAATACGACTTCACCGCAAATCTACGCGAGGCGTATCGAGCCAATACCGGGCGGGTTCTTTCCCGATGGGGCGATGCAGGCTGGGGATCCCTGGTCGCCGAGGGCAAGCATGACGGGCGCTTTCGCGACGAACTCGTTGATGCCGCTGCGGACATGTTGAACCATCGATGGATTCCAAGTCCTTGGCCGAACTGGGTTACATGTGTGCCGTCGACAAGGCACCCGAACCTGGTTGCCGACTACTCCAGGCGGTTGGCTGAGGCATTGGAACTTCCCTTTGAGCCAATCGTGACGAAGATCAAGGAAAACGAACCGCAGAAGCTGCAGCAGAACAGGTACCATCAGTGCCGAAATCTCGATGGTGTCTTCGCAATCAGTGGACAACTGCCGGCCGGGCCTGTCCTTTTGGTCGACGACGTCATAGACTCCAGGTGGACAATGACCATTGTCGCCGCGCTTCTTCGACGCGCTGGCAGCGGGCCAGTTTGGCCCTTCGCCTTGGCAACCGCAAGCATCGGAGCCTGAAATGACCCAAAGCTCCCAAGCACAGGCCATGATGCTCCTAACCGTGTCACTCGGGAAGTCCGGCAACGCGGACGACAGGCCGCTCTCTGCGCGTGAGTGGTCACGCCTCGCAGCCTGGCTGAACGAGCGCGGAATGGAACCGTCGGACCTCTTGAAGGGTGGCCTGAAGTCCACGCTTTCCGGGTGGATGGACCGGTCGGTCACATTGTCCCGCCTTGACCACCTCATTGGCCGCGGGGGAATGCTGGGGCTTGCAATTGAACGGTGGCGGCGAGCCGGCATTTGGGTCATCGCGCGGCCGGAACCGGAATATCCGGAGCGCGTGAAACGCCGACTGCAGCAGGCTTCCCCGCCGATCCTGTTCGGTTGCGGCAACAAGGCGCTTCTTGATCGGGGAGGCCTTGCGGTCGTTGGGTCCAGGAATGCAAGTCGTGAAGACCTGGAGTTTGCCGAGAACTTCGGCAGCGCCGCCGCACAGCAAGGGTTTTCGATCGTATCCGGCGGAGCGCGGGGCGTTGATGAGCGTGCGATGCTCGGAGCTCTTGGCAATGACGGAACCGCGATCGGCGTATTGGCTGACAGCCTGCTGCGCGCCGGAACTTCCGAGAGGTTCAGGAAGCACCTGCTTGCAGGAGACCTGGTGCTGGTAACGCCGTTCAATCCGGAGGCCGGGTTCAACGTTGGCAACGCGATGTCCCGCAATCGGTGCATCTACTGCCTTGCCGAGACTGCAATCGTGATAAGCAGCACGCCGGACAGGGGCGGGACCTGGAACGGAGCCCTGGAAGACCTGAAGGCCGCATGGGTGCCCCTGTGGGTCAAGCGCACCGAGAACGAGAGTTCCGGGAATCCCGAGCTGGTCAGGAGAGGGGGGAGGTGGCTTCCAGACGACCTGTCTTCGCTGATGTGCCTGATGAACGCCTCAACCGACGAAAGCGACGTCGATCAACCCGGCCTTCCCCTCTTCGAGGCACCGCAACGCGACGCTGTTCGGTGAATTCCGTCGATTGAAGCGACATTCCGGACTCCTTTGCACATCATGTCACGCTTCATGCATGCCGACCGCAGCCGAGATCGCCGATGACGTGAGCCGCTGTGCCGGGATCAAACGTCCCGAGATTCTCTGTCGTGATCTCGTGAGAACCGAAGTCAGAGGGCGCGATGCCCTCGGGCAGGGAGGATGTGTCCACGAGAATCTTTCGCCCGGTTGACTTGGCAAAGATCCGGTCGGTGCCGGGGACGACGAACGCGACCTCGGCAAGCTCGGCGCAGGCGCTGCGGACGAAAGCCATGGCTTCCTGCCAGTCAAGCGTGCGGCCAATGACCTGGTCGGCGGTGCTTGCATTGACGTCGACGTGACGGAATCGCTCGACGTCGCACAGCCGTTCCAGATCCAGGACAACGAAATTGCCATTCTGGCCGAAGGCGATCGTCCGAGGGGGGGTGCCCAGGGGTACCGAATTGTCCAGGAACTCGTAGTGGACCCAACGGTCTTCCAGCCGCGCCCATGCGAAGAACAGGCCAGGCATGCCGGAATAGGCCTCGATGTTGTGAAACAGAAGATCATCAACCGCCTTGTAGCGTCCGGTTTCAAGCCCGCGTTCCCAGGCCCTGACCACGGTCTCTTCGGGCGGCGTGATCAGGAAGAACATGTAGATGCGGGCGCCGAAGCGCGTGAGCAGGCTGCTTTCGGCGGCCCCGGTCTTCGCGGTCAGAAAGCTGTCGAACCGAAACCGGTCGATCAGCATGTGCGGCACCGTGCCGCATGACGCCTTTTCCGCCATCAAGGCGTCGAGCTTCCGGTCGATGATTTCCAGTTCCTGGCCGGTCAGCATGGCCGCGTATCTGTAGTCGTCGCCCAGTCCGTCGTAGTCGATCAGCAGCTTTCGCCAGTAGTCGGGGCTGATTATCGCGAAGTTCTTCCAGTCGATCCCAAGCTTCTTCGCGATGCGTCGCTGCTGGCTGCGGATCGAGCTCTTGCCGCTCGCGGACGCGCCCTTCGCGTTGAGCACGACCGGTTCGGACTGAGACGGCAGCCGGAAGAATCCAAGCCGTTCCGCGGCGATGTCGAAGAGGGGCGCCACGCGCCCGGCCAGCAGCGCGTCGACATGATCGTTCGACACCATGTTGACGGCGACGTCCTCGATGATGTCCTGGGGCAGAACGAGGGAACCCCTGTGCGCCAATGCGGCGCCAACAGTACGCGACATCGCCCTGAGGCAGGATGCATGGAGCGGCTCGGCTTCGTCATCTGCGCGTTCCGCCCATGCCGCGCTGGCGGCCAGCGCGCGTTCGTCGCGGGAGGCGGTTGGCGGCCTGGGAGATGCAGGCCCGAACAGGCGGCGAAGGAACCCCTTCGGCTCGGCGACGGGCAGGCGGCCAAAGACACTGTCCTCCAGCTCTGCGCGGATCACGGTCCTGGCACGGGACCGCGCGTCTTCGAACGCGCGCCGCAGGTCCGGGAGTCGCGGCTCGACTTCCATGGCGTAGATGTCAGCCGCCATGCTGCGGAGGTTGATGCCAAGATCGGCGTATGACGGGCCGTCCGGGACGTGAGTTTCCGCAGTCACCCGGATCATGACATGATGCAACAGGAGGCGCTCCGGCCTGAAGGTGGCCAGTTCCTGCGGTTTCAGGCCGGTCGCTTCCGCAAGGTCGCGAGCCGTTTCCCATGGCACGAGGCCGTTGGCCGGATCGTAGATCGTGACCCGGGGCATGAGATTCGGCTTGATCGTCGAGGAGAGGCCCGGGTTCCACGGACCATGCTCGGTGTCGGCAAAGGCCGTGTTCATCCAGTGCCGCTAGCGGAGCCAGCCCGCCGACGCCGGATGCCGAGCCAAATGGGGTAGATCATCAATGCCAGGGCCAGAAGCATGCAGGTGAGCGATATCGGGCGCTCGAAGAACGTCATGACGTCGCCCCGGCTCGATATCAGCGATTGTCGCAGCGATCGTTCCGCGAGCGGTCCCAGGACGATTGCCAGCACCGCCGGCGCGACCGGGTAGTTGAGCTTGCGCATCAGGTAGCCGCCAAGGCCCAGAAGCAGCATGAGCCAGACATCGAACATCCGGTCGGTCGTCGCGAAGACGCCTACGAAGCACAGGATGAAGATGATCGGGGTCAGGATCGTGAAGGGCATTGCCAGAACGCGCACGAAGAGCGGGATAAGCGCAAGGTTCAGCGCGACGGTCACGAAATTCGCGACATACATCGAGCCGATGAGGCCCCAGACGAAGTCGGGCCTGTCCGTGAAGAGCAGGGGGCCTGGCCGCAATCCCCAGATGATCATGCCGCCAAGGAGGATCGCCGTGGTCGGCGAGCCTGGAATGCCGAGCGTGATCATCGGAAGCATTGAACCCGTGGAGGCCGCGTTGTTCGCCGCCTCGGGCGCCGCGACCCCGGAAACGTTCCCCTTTCCGAAGCTGTCCGGGTCCCTCGCGAACGTCTTGGCCAGGCCGTACGACATGAGCGAAGCCGGCGTGGCTCCCGCAGCCGGAAGGGTTCCCACGAAGAATCCGAGAGCCGAGCCAAGCGCGGTCGTGGGAAGGTACTCGCGGACGTGGGAGAGGTTTTTCTTGAAACTCTTCCAGGTGCTGGTCACGGCATGGATCCTGACATCGCCCTTGGTGTTCTCGAGCGTCCACAACATTTCCCCGATGCCGTAGATGCCGATGGCGAGAACCAGAAAGCCGATTCCGCGCTGCAGCTCCACGAAGTCAAAGAAGATCATTCGCGGCTGGCCGGAGATGATGTCAAATCCGACCGCTGCCATCACGAGGCCGAGGAGGATCGAGAATATCGTCTTCGGGATGTCGTCGCCGCCGAGACCGATGAAGGTCGCGAAGGCGAGAACCATGAGGGCGAACTCTTCCTGTGGACCGAACTTCAGGGCGAACACCGCCAGCGGTGGCGCAAAGAGCGTGAAGAGCACGACCGAGATCGTGCCGCCAATGAAGGACGCCACGGCGGCAGCCGTTAGCGCCTGGTCCGCCTTCCCCTGCTGTGCCATGGGTCGCCCGTCAAAGACCGTGGCCACGGCAGTTGAGGCGCCTGGAATGCCAAGCGTGATCGAACTGACCGCGCCGCCATACATGGCGCCGTAGTAGAGCGCGGCGAGAAAGATGATGGCCGCAGTGGGCGGAACGAGAAACGTCACCGGCAAGAGGATTGCCACGCCGTTGACGGAGCCAAGCCCCGGCATCGCGCCGATGAACAGTCCGGCGAGGCACCCGACGAAGATCATCATGAGGTTGAGGGGCTCGAAGGCTTGCAGCAATCCCGCGCCGAGAAGTGTTGCGATGTCCAGCATGTCTTGTTTCCAGCCTCCGGGGCTACATCAGGTACTGCCAGCGGAAATCGTCGATCCAGAGAAATCCGTCCTCGAATGCCTTCATGCCCTTGGGCAGGTATTTCGTGAGCTGCCATTCAAAAAGGAAATAGATGAGAAGGACCATGCCGACGCACGTGCTCGCGGTTGTGCGCCAGGAATGCTTGCCGATGAACCGCATGTAGAATCCGAGGAACAGCGCCGTGGCGATGTAGGTTCCCACAACTTGCACGAGCAGGAGCATGACCGTAAGTGCCACGAAGGAGATCAGGACGAGCCCGAGGCTCTGGCTGTCAATGTAGGGTGCCTTGTTCCGGCTTTCCGGAGTCGCGCCCCGGAACCAGCGGGCCAGCGTCCAGAGCGAAGCCAGCGCCATTCCCGCGCTCAGCCAAAAGGGCCAGACGCCTGCGCCAGGACCCCTGCCTTCGACCCAGCCAATGTGCAGTTCGTCCGTCACGACGGTCCACATCAGCCCGAGCGACAGCAGAAGCAACCCGACAGCCATAAGAAGCTCAGCGGATCGTGTCGACATCTTGTTCCTCCCCGAGGGCCGCAGCCCAAGCGCGGCCAGACCTGTACGAGACTCCGGAATCTCGCCGTGTTTGGCAATGCATATGGCTCCGGGCCGGTTTCCCGGCCCGGAGCGATCTTTCTTATTCGCCGGTGATCGCGCCGGCGCCGACCTGTGCGATCAGCTTCTTGTGCGCCTCGACCTGGCTGGCGTGGAAGCTCGCCAAGTCCGCACCATTGAGCATGCCGTCGCAGGTGAGGCCGTCAGACACGCAGAATTCCTGCCATTCCGCGCTGTCAAACAGCGTCTGGAAGAGGTTCGTGTAGAACTCAACCGCCTCGGGTGACATTCCCGGAGGGCCGTTGACCGAACGCTGCATGTAGTACTCGATGTCCACTCCGAGCTCCCGTGCAGTCGGAACGTCCGGAAACGCGGCCATCCGCTCGCCGGTGAACTGCACCAAGGGCTTGGAGTCGCCGGACTCGTAGAAGGCAAGCTGCTCGGAGGGGTTGTTGACCGTCGAGTCGATCTGCTTGCCGATCAGGTTCTTGGCCACGGTGCCCCCTCCCGGAAACGGAATGTAGGTCACCTCGTAGTCGAAGGCCGCCTCCATCATTGCCGTCAGGACGCTGTCTTCCTGGCCCGAGCCCGTGCCGCCGACTTTCCAGTCCAGCCCCGCGCCCTTCACCGCGTCGACATAGGAGTCAAGGTCGGTGATGTCTTCGCGGTCCGTGTGAACCCAGAGCAGGAACGTGTCCATTGCCATCAATCCGATGGGCGTGAACTTGGTCACGTCAACGCCGAGATCCTCTTGAATGATCGGGGTGGTATAGAAGCTGTTCAGCGTCATCATCACCGTGTGATCGTCCCCGGCCTTGTCCTGCATGTAGCGCAGGGCTTCGGCACCGGAGCCGCCGGGCTTGTTGATCGGAATGAACGGGCGCGAGCTGAGCCCCTTTTGTTCGATCAGGCCCTGAAGCAGACGCGCGATCTGGTCGGCGCCGCCTCCGGTTCCCGCCATGATGATGAATTCCACCGGCTTGCGGGGCTGCCACTCCGCCAGTGCGACGGGCGCAGATACGGCAACCGCCAGCGCGCTTGCCATTAGGGTCTTCAGGTATTTCATGGTTTTCCTCCATCGGGTTTTCCATGACTTGATTTCCCTTGTCGCGCCGAATGCCGGTCTCCGCCGACTGTCCGGTCGCGGCAAGGAGCGATGATCTCGATCGAATTCCTGCATCATTTGCCTCAATGAACCAAAACCACTGGTAAATCCGCTTTCGCGACGACCACTTGGCTGTTGCCGCCAAAGATCGACTCGCGTTCATAGCTTTCGTGATAGGCGCCCATGACCAGCATGTCGGCTTCGGCGGATCTGGATTCCGAGAGCAGCTGGTGACCGACTACGGATCCACGGGCCTCGAAACGCCGGATTGCCGAGGGTATGCCCTTGGATTCGAGATAGTGCCGAAGCTCTTCGGAACTTGCCGGATGGTCAATGGAGCCGGACGATATGATCGTGACGGATTCGGCGTGCGCGATGATCGGCATGGCAAGGCCGACCGCGCGGGAAGCCTCGATCGAGCCGTTCCATGCAATTGCGACATGGGTTCCAAGGCGATCATGGGCCGGATCCGTATCGGGGCACATCATGACCGGTCGGCCTGACGCAAACAGCGCTGATTTCAGGGTATTCGCCCCAAGACTCGCGCCTTCGGGCTGCGGTACGCAGATGAGGTCGGCAACACGTCCGTAGTGACGGACCGCGTCGACCTGCTTGCCCTCGAACTCGATGAATCGGGCAGTCGTCGTGCCCGGCTGCGGGTCCGCGTCTTTCAGCCCGAATTCCTCTGCAAGCTTCCGGAACTCGGTGGTGAGCCGCGTTCGCGTGACATCGGCGTTGCGGCCGGCTGCCTCCTCGATCTGCTTTCTCAGCACGCTGGGCATGACCACCCCATATGGCATCATGTCATCCGGCGTTGGATGGCAGTGCACGATCCGGACATGCGCCCCGAAACGCTTGGCGAGGACGGTGGCATGGGCGAGGACGTTCCTGCCCTTTCCGTCGCCGCGAACCGGCAGCATGATCGTATGCATCGCGCATTCCCGCACTAGGTTCGGCCTCCGATTCCGGTCGTGTCTCTTTCCGCCAGTCCCACGGCTACTCCCCCAGCACGTCACCCTTTGAGATGCCGGCCTCACCTGCCCATTCGGCAGCCGGAATCTTCCCGGATCCAGCAGGTCGAACGCGCTTGATCAGGATGCGGCCGCCGACGCACTGAACGGTGATTCCCGCGTCACTGACGTCCATCACGCGCGACGAGATACCGTCACCATCGGCGCGGGCGCAGTCAAAGATCCCGAGTTCCTGTCCGTTGCAGGTCGTCCAGGCACCAGGTGCAGGGTTGGTGCCGCGGATCAGGTTGTAGACCTGCTCGAAGGGCTTGTTCCAATCGATGCGGCTGTGCCTCTTCGTGCAGCGCCGCTCATATGTCGCCTCCGATTCCTCCGGCGCGATGCGGGGCGGACTGCCGGTTCGGAACAGGTCGCAGACCTCGATGACGCTCTCTACAGCAGGCGGATAGATCTTCTTGAAGTACAGGTCGATGACCGTGTCGTCAGGGCCGATCTCGCACTCCCACTGCAAGAGGCAGTCGCCTTCGTCGAGCCCGTCCGAAGGGTAGAACCAGCTGTAGCCGGACCTTGTCGCACCCATGATGATCGGCCAGTTGACCGCCGACGGTCCGCGATGCAAGGGGAGCAGGGACGGATGAAAGCAGATGGAGCCAAGCCTGGGCGTGTCGCGCGCCGCCTCCGGCACGAATATGTTGACGAAGGCCATTATCATCAGGTCGGCGTTGAAACCCGCGAGCTCTTCCAGCGCCGCCGCGTCATTGAAGTCGCCTGGCTGCAGCACCGGGAGCGACTCCTCCAGGGCGAACTCCTTGATCGGGTCGACCGGCCTCCCCTCGCGATCAGGTTCGCAATAGACCGCCACGACCTCGTCACGGCCTTCTTCGAGAATGCGGGCGAGGCTGTCCTTTCCAAACGCCTGCTGGCCCATGACAATCACTCTCATGCAGGTCTCCATACGCTGGTGACGGGAGACAGGAACGCAGTCTCGGTGGTCACTCGGCCGCCTCCTTGTTCACGTCTCCCACGGCGCCGCTTTCGAGCACGCGCATCAGGTCGTCGCCTCCGTAGCCAAGGTCCCCGGCCAGGATCTCTCGGGTGTGTTCTCCGAGCAGCGGCGAGCGGATCACGTCCACCGGGCTGTCGGAGAGCTTGATGGGGCAGCCGACCGACACGTAGGTTCCCCGTTCCGGGTGCTCGACATCGACGATGGTGCCCGTCTCGCGCAGGCCCTCGTCCTCCATCAGTTCCTTCATCGACAGGATCGGTCCGACGGGGATGTTGAGCGGGTTGCAGATTTCCATCACTTCGAACTTTGTCTTGGTCATGGTCCACTCCTCGATCCGCTCGAAGATCTCGTTGAGCTTGTCGAGCCTTTCCGGCGGGGTCGCATAGCCCTCTTTCGTCTTCCATTCAGGTTCGCCGATGACATCGCAGACCTGTTCCCAGGCTGCAGCCTGGGTGATGAAATACGTGTACGCGTTGGGATCGGTTTCCCATCCCCTGCACTTCAGGATGCGCCCTGGCTGGCCGCCGCCGGAATCGTTCCCGGCGCGCGGGGTGGCCTCGCCGAACGGGATGCCCTCGCCATGCTGGCTGTATTCCGTGAGCGGCCCTCGGGCGAGCCTTTGCTGGTCGCGCAGCTTGACCCGCGCGAGGTTCAGGACACCGTCCTGCATCGCCGCCGAGACCTTCTGGCCGCGTCCGGAACTCTCGCGCTGGTAGAGCGCGGTCACGATGCCAAGGCAAAGATGCAGGCCCGTTCCGCTGTCGCCCACCTGGGCACCGGTCACGAGGGGCGGACCGTCGTGGAAGCCGGTGGTCGATGCAGATCCGCCGGCGCACTGGGCCACGTTTTCGTAGACCTTGCAGTCCTCGTACTTGCCGGGGCCAAATCCCTTGATCGATGCGAGGATGATGCGCGGGTTGATTTCCTGGATTCGCTCCCAGGAAAAGCCCATGCGGTCAAGCGCTCCGGGCGCGAAGTTCTCGACCATCACGTCACAGATCTCGATGAGTCGGGTCAGGACCTCCCTGCCGGTCTCGTTCTTCGAGTTGAGCTCGATCGAACGCTTGTTGTGGTTGAGCATCGTGAAATACAGGCTGTCGGCTCCGGGCACGTCCACCAGCTGCTTCCGGGTCGCGTCGCCCACGCCCGGACGCTCGACCTTGATCACGTCCGCCCCGAACCATGCAAGAAGCTGGGTGCAGGTCGGGCCGGACTGGACATGGGTGAAGTCCAGAACCCTTATTCCATCGAGTGCCTTCATCTCCTCATCTCTCTTTGTGTCCCGGGTTGCCTGCGTTCGGCGACGCCTGGAGCCGCCCGGGCGTGATGTCAATTCCGTTGCACTGCGCTCTGCGGGTTCAGGTTTCCGATGCGGCCCGATTCGGTGCCGGCCTCGGGATCGATGATGGCGTTGACGAGGGTCGGCTTGCCGCTGGCAACGGCATCGCGCACGGCGCGCTCCAGGTCGTCCGGACTGCGAGCGGTGACTCCCTCGCCCCCGAAAGCCTGCATCATGAGGTCGTATCTGGACTCCCGCACGAACACGGTGGTGCCGGGGTCGCGGCCCGTGGGATCGGCATCGGTGCCCCGGTAGATCCCTGAATTGTTGAAGACCACGACGCAGACAGGCAGCCCGTAGCGGCATATGGTCTCCACTTCCATGCCGCTGAACCCGAAGGCGGAATCGCCCTCGACCGCCACGACCGGGTGACCGGTCTCGACCGCGGCGGCAATCGCCGTGCCCATGCCGATGCCCATCACGCCCCACGTGCCGACATCAAGCCGCTTGCGCGGCCTGGACATGTCGATGATCGACCGCGCGAAGTCGAGCGTGTTCGCGCCCTCGTTGACAAGTATCGCATCCGGATGATCGGCGAATATCCTCTTCAACCGACCCAGCGCACCGTGGAAGTCCATCGGCACGTTGTTGTTGGCAAGCTTGGGCGCCATCCGTTCGACATTGGCGGCACGCTTTGCGCAGACCGCCTCGGTCCAGTCCGCGGGCGGGGGCGCCCACCTGTCCATCTTCGCCAGCATCAGGGACAGCGTGCTTTCGATGTCGCCGACCAGCGGCGCGTCGATCGGCTGGTTGGAGTCCATTTCCTTCGGGTCGATGTCGACGTGAATGAATTTCTTGGTGAAGCGTTCGCCCCACTGCCGTCCCTGTCCATGCCCCAGCAGCCAGTTGAGGCGCGCGCCGATCAGCATGACGCAATCGCTTTCCTTCAGGACAAGGCTTCGGGCAGCGCCGGCATATTGCGGATGGTCGTCCGGCAGAAGGCCCTTGGCCATGGACATCGCGATGTAGGGTGCGCCAGTTCTTTCGACGAACTGCCGCACGATCGCGTCGCATTGCGCATAGGCCGCGCCCTTGCCGAGGATGAGCAACGGCTTTCTTGCACCCTTGAGAACGTCAATCGCCCGGTCGACGGCGTGCGGCGCGGGGAGCTGCGCCGGGCTCGGGTCGACAACCTTGATCAGGCCCCTTGCTCCTGTCTCCGCATCCATGACCTGTCCGAGCAGGCTGGCAGGGATGTCGAGATAGACACCGCCTGGCCGGCCTGAAACGGCAGCACGTATGGCACGCGCGATCCCGACGCCGATGTCGTCGGCGTGGAGGATGCGGTAGGCGGCCTTGCACAGAGGTTTGGCCACGGCGAGCTGGTCCATCTCCTCGTAGTCACCCTTCTGGAGATCCACGATTTCACGCTCGGAACTTCCAGAGATCAGGATCATCGGCCAGCAGTTCGTGGTCGCATGGGCAAGGCTGACGAGGCCGTTGAGGAATCCCGGCGCCGACACGGTGAGACACACGCCGGGCTTCCGGGTCAGGTAGCCGGCGGTCGCCGCGGCGTTGCCGGCATTGGATTCATGCCGGAACGAAATGACGCGCATGCCCTCGGCCTGCATCATTCGGCCGAGATCCGTAACCGGGATGCCAGGGACATGGTAGACGTTGCTGATCCCGTTGAGCTTGAGCGCGTCGATGATCAGGTGGAAGCCGTCCGTAAGCTCCTGCGAGACTTCCGTCTTCGAGTCCGATCCGTCCATATTCGTCATGCTCCAGGTTGGCTGCCTGACTCGGCAACGGGTTCCAGGCGCGCCCAGGTGCGAGCGACATGGTCGTGAAGGCGCATCGTGTGTTCGCGCACGAGCCTCTCCGCGAGATCAGGGTCACGCGCTTCGAGCGCCTCGATGATGGACATGTGGTCAACCACCGAGCGGCTGGCTCGATCGTTTTCGCCAAGCGCACGGCGCCGGATGGCGTGCATGTGGACGAAAAGACTCTCGGCCATGTCGGCAAGCAGTTTGCAACCTGACATCTTCAGGATCATCTGGTGGAACCGGATGTTGGCGTCCGAATACTCGCCGAGATCGGCGCGTGCCGAACTCTCGGAATGGCGCATTGCATGCTTGCGCAGCTGCCTGACCTCTCTCTCGCTGGCGTCGGATGCCGCGAGCCGTGCCGCCATCGACTCGAGCGCTGCCCACGCGACGATCATTTCGAGGATCTCGGTCAGCGACTTGCGCACGACAAAGACACCCTTTCGTGGCGCAATGCTGACGAGGCCGTCCTTCTCAAGGCGGGCCAAGGCCTCGCGAAGCGGGGTTCGGGAGATGCCGAGCTGTTCCGCGATGGAACGCTCGTCCAGGCGCAGGTCGGCACCTTCGACGTAGATGTTCATCTGCGTGATCGCATCCCGAAGCGTTTCGTAGATGTGATCCTTCAGGGTGAAGTTCGTCGCGATCGGCTTCAGCGGCAATCTGCCGGCCATTTCGTTCCGTCCCCCAGGTTGCGTCATAGCCTGTGGTATACCATACGCCAGCACTTTCTTGCCTGCAACGCCGGAAATGCGCGGCCGGACAGTCGGCAGGCTCTCCGTCCATCCCTCATGCGCACGGCTTCGACAACCTTGATGCGCCCGGTCCTGGCCGCGGTCGCGGCGGCCCGCCGCCAAGGCGCCGCCCGTGGCGAGGCGTGAGTCCGTATCTGTGCAGTTGCCGTGGCCCGGGGGGAGGCGCCGCAAGGGCCCGCCCGAGAAGCTCCAGCCGGTCTGTCCGGGTCTTGCGGCATGTCCTTGACCTCGGCCAATCGTGCCTTCCCGGGCGACTCGGGACCGCTGTCGCGGCTCGGCCGACTTGCCAAGCCGAGGCCTGCGGCATCGTTTCAGCCACTTCGTCAAGGGGTCGAGCGAGTCATTCCGGCGGTTGCCGATTGCCCTAGGGGCCGTGGCATTTCGCCGGCAATCACGTTGGCTGCACGGTCCACGAACTCCCGCACCTTCGGGTCGATGAATTCGCGGTCGGCGTAGACGAGGCTCACCGGCAGGTCGGCGCCGACCTCATCTTCCAGGATCGGCTCAAGGCGACCCTCTCCGATGTCCTCGGCCACGACTGCCGAAGCGATCAATGCGCACCCTATCCCCTCGATCGCGGCGTCCCGGATGTGCTCGATCTCGTTCGCCGAAAACCTGCCGGCAACCGGGACGGTTCCTCCGTTCCATCGGGGCCATTTCGCACTGGGGGCCCACGCCCCCGAGAACCCGACTATGCAATCGTGCCGTGTCAGGTCCATTGCCCGCACAGGGCGTCCGGCCCGACCGAGATACTCCGGCGATGCAACCACTATCAGCCGGTCGGAATACACCTGCCTTGCAATCAGGTCCTGATCCCTGACTGGTCCGATTCGCACCGCGACATCGACCCCTTCGGCAAGCAGGTCCACGTGCCGTGTCGTCGACTGCACTTCAAGGACCACCTCGGGGAAGTCGCGCAGAAAGCTCGTGAACAGCCGCAGGAAGTGCGGGCCCGTGACGGAAACCCGCAGCAGGCCGCGTGGGATGTCGTCCAGGCGCCGGACGGCCTCCCAGGCAGCATCCGCGTCGACCACGACGCGTTGCGCACGCTTGAGGAGCTCTTCGCCAGGGCGTGTCAGCGCGAGCCGGGTCGTTCGACGCAAGAGCAGGCGGACACCCAGATCGGCCTCAAGCGAGGCAATGCGGCGGCTGAGCGTTGCGCGCGGCAGGCCCAGCCTGCGTGCGGCTTCGGAAATGCTGCCCGCGCGTGTCACCTCGAGAAACTCGCGCAGCCGGTCAAGGCTCGGCCTGTGACCCAGATGAGCAGGAGCTGTGTTTTTTTCCGATCTAGTGACGTTCATGATGCAAGCGTAGCTGTAGGGAAACTGAAGGGAAAGGCCAAATGCCATGCTGGACATCACGAACTTCGACCATGTCGGCATACGCATCAGCGACCGCGACAGGTCGGTGGCGTTCTACGAACTGCTCGGGTTCAAGCTGGTCGCCGACGGCGGCTACGCGCGCGGGCACCCCCTGGTGATGCTGCATCCCTCCGGGATCAACATCAACCTGCTCGGCCCGGCCAACGCGCGGCAGGGCGAGAACGTCCTGATGGATGAAGAGGTCAAGTATCCAGGCATAACGCATCTCGCCGTCAAGGTCCGGGCCGCCGAAGCCGCGGAAGCGTTCGTGGCCGAGAACGGAATAGCGATCACCGGGCGGCGCGAGTTTCGCGGCACCAGGACGATCTTCATCCGCGACCCCGACAGGAACGTGCTTGAACTGGTCGGACCCGGGCCCTCGGTCGCGGACCTGATCGCCGAGCATGTCCACGCAAATTGAACCGAAGGAGAAACCCGATGAAACTCTACTCTGCCCCGGGCACCTGTGCCACCGCGATGCACATCGCGCTTGAATGGATCGGCAAGCCCTACGAGGTCGCGCATCTCGATTTCGCGGGCATGAAGTCGCCGGACTACCTCAGGCTGAACCCCTCGGGGGTCGTGCCCACGCTCGTCGATGGCGAGATGGTGCTGCCGGAGGGAATGGCCATTCTGCTCTACCTCGTGGACCTGAACCCGGATGCCGACATCGGTCCTGCTGCGGGAACTCCGGGCCGGATCGAACTGCACAGGTGGCTCGTCTATCTCTCGGGAACGCTGCATCCCTACTTCTGGCCCTACTTCATGCCGATGCGGTTCACGACCGATGCGGACGGGCACGCGAGCGTCAAGGCCGCAAGCCAGCTTCTCGTCGGCAAGGCGCTGACGTTGATCGACGATCACCTGGAGGGGCGCGACTGGATGGTGGGCGACCGGAAATCCGTTGCGGACGCGTTCCTCTATCCAATGGCGAACTGGGCGTACGGCTTCGAGAGGTCGACGGCCAGCTACGGCAACGTCGACCGGGTCGTGAGAGAGCTGGCCGCAGATCCGGCCGTCCAGAAGGTGCACACGGCTCAGGGCACGAGCCCGAAGGTCGGCGGGTCCTCGTGACAGGCGTGGGATGCGGGACCGTCGGTCGTCGGGCCGTCGGGCGGAAGAAACTGCCTCAGGGAGGCGCCTCCGGAGTCCCGCGATGCGGAAATTGCCCCGGCAGGTCCAGGCAGGAGACGGACTCTTGAGCGACCGGCATGCCTCCGACCCGATGACCGCGGCACCGGTCGGCCACGTGCTCGTCGGCATGGCGGCGCCAATCGCCCTCGGCATGCTCTCGACATTCCTGTTCCAGATCGTCGACACCTACTTCGTCGGCAAGCTGGGTTCTGCCGAACTGGCCGCGCTGGCGTTTTCCTCGACGGCCTACCTGGTGCTCGTCTCCGTGTTCATGGGCCTCTCCGTCGGCGTCTCCTCGGTCGTGGCGAGGGCGGCAGGCTCGGACCAGGGAGGCAGGGCGAACCGGATGGCCACGATCGCATTGGGACTGGCGCTCCTCCTGTCTGTCGGCCTGTGCCTGCTGGCCCGCAGCCTGATCTCTCCCATGTTTTCCCTGCTGGGCGCCGGCGAAGAGCTCCTCCCGCTCGTCAGGCAATACATGGGCATCCTCTATCTCGGCTTCCCCTTCCTGATGCTGGGGATCGTCGGCAGCGGTGCCGTCCGCGCCATCGGCATCACCGGGCAGACCGAGCTCGTCTTCGCCGGGGCGGGCATCCTGAACCTGATCTTCGACTGGCTCCTGATCTTCGGCAAGGGGCCGTTCCCGGAACTCGGCCTGGCGGGCGCGGCGATCGCGACCGTCCTGTCATTCGTCTTCATCTTCCTGGGCGTGATGGCAATCATGTGGCGCCATGGCCTGCTCGGCTTCACCGGCCTGCGCAGCAGCCTCGTCGACACGAAGGAGATGCTCGCGGTTTCCGTCCCGACGATCTCGATGCAGGTCCTCGTCCCGGCGACCGGCATGTTCATGGCATTCCTCCTGTCGGGCCATGGCACCGCGGCGGTCGCCGCGTTCGGGATCGCCAGCAGGATCGAGGCGCTTGCGCTGATCGGCATCTACGCCGCCTCGATGTCCGTCACCCCGTTTGTCGCCCGGAATTTCGGTGCAGGAGAGCACGACAGGATCGACGATGCATTGGTCTTCGCCGGAAAGCTGTCAGTCTGCCTGGGCTTGGTGCTGTTCGCGGGACTTGCGTTGCTGGGCCCGTGGATCGCACGGATCTTCTCGGACGAGCCCGAGGTCATCCGGTCCGTGACCCTCTACTTCCGCATTGTCGCGGCGTCATACGCGTTTCAGGGCGTCTTCAACATGACCGTCGCGACATTCAACGGACTGCAGATGCCTGGCGAGGCACTCCGTCTGATGGTTGTCCGGACATTCGCGATGGTGCTTCCGCTGTCCCTGTTCGGATCGTTCTTCGGCTTCGGCTGGACCCTTGCCGGATATGCCGCAGGGAGCGCCGTGGCTGCGGGCTACGCCGGACGTCGCATGCGGCAGTCCCAGCGCAAATGGAACCGTCCGATTGCAACCACGGGCACACTTGCGGAAACTCTTCGCGTTGTTCGTTCCCTTTGGCGATAGCTTCGTGCAACCTGGTTTCCCGGGTCGGTCCGCGACGGGAACTCGTCGCATGTGCATCCGGGCGATTTCGGGCCAAAACGGGGTTTGTTATCTGACCGACTTGCACGATACTGTATGGCTTGAAACTCGCTGCGCGCGTCACGTTGCGTATCGGTCAGCCAATGGGACAATCCCCGGTCGAAGCGGAATGCCGAGCCATGGCCGCCTGCGCTTCTCGACCCGGTCATGGCGCACACGCAACTTGCCCGGCGGAGCAGAGCAGTTCGCCTGGGAAGCCCATGACGGTCGCGTCCAGGTCCAAGGAGAGGAGCGGCCCGTCCTGATCAGAACCTGTCGTCACAAGATGGCGACACCTCTCGCGATTTGTGCCCAGGAATCCGCAAACAGTCGGCTGGCACATTCTGGCCCGATGGCGTCGCCTTGCATGATGAAGATCACGTTCGAAAGGATCCTGGCTTTCTCTCTTGATCGCCGGGCGCTTTGGGCAGCGGGCCGAGGCACTTTTCGTGCCGAATCCCTGATTCATCGGGCGGTGTCGCGCTGAGACGGTGGGATCGCTTGACGTGGTGCGTTTTGCGGAGACGGCTGGCTGTTTCTTGCCTCACTATGCCGAAGCTGCACCGTGGCGTCACGGATCCGGAGCCGTCGCCCTGGCTCGCGCGGCACATGGCGATCGCGGGCAACCGGCATAGTTCGCGGACTGGAACGGGAGCGCGGGCGCCACCTCGGGATCGGGCGATGACACGCACCTGGATCGCGTCTCGCGCACTTCTGGCGTTCGGCCCGCCGACTGGACATCGTGCCGGCCAGACCGGACCCACGGACTGGGCAGCTGGTGGCGCAGGACCGATGCACGCCGAGATAGAAAGCAGGAAAGTGGAGATCGCGGAGACCTGCCGCCGCCGCCCGCGCTGGGTGCCCAGGAAGCCGCGACGCACGCCCTTGGGTCCAGGACGTTTCGCGAATTTCATGGCTTTCGGGCAGTGCGTTGAAGGCGGAAACCCGCTAGTCTTGCCGCGAACGCGGAGAGGACGATGGCGACGGAACTGCAGGAACGGGCGACGGCCTTCATGGATGCCAATCCGGTGTTCAGGCGGGACGAGTTCGCCGCCGCAATGGACTTGCCGAAGAGCTCTTCGGCTGTCGGCCGCCTGCTAGGACAGCAGGTTGCGGCCGAACGGCTCACGCGGCTTCGTCGCGAGGTGTACGCATCGCTTCCGAACCGCAATGCGCCGGGGCGACTGATGCTGCCGGACTACATCCACGCCAGCAAGTACCGCCCGGACGGCGTGCTGGGCTATCACACCGGCCTCAGGCTCTTCGGCATCCAGTATTCCGTGTTCATTTCCGAAGTGCAGGTCATCAGCAGCGGTCCCGCCGGCTTTGCCAAGACGCCGTTCGGCCGCTGCAGGTTCGTCAGGCCCCATCGCGCGCTGGTCGATGCCGGGAAGACGGACTTCCTCACCGTCTGGAAGGAGCCGGCAGGGATACCGGTCAGGGTCACGGCCTTCGAGCGCACCCTGGTCGACGTCCTGCACCGGCCCGACCGTTCCTGCGGCAGGGACGAGGTCATCGACGCGCTGGCAACGGCGCCCTTCATCCTCAAGAGCTTCGACCCCGGCAAGGTGGCCGACTACGTGGAACTGCTCGGCATCCGCTCGCTGGCAGGCGTCGTCGGCTGGTGGATCGAGAGCTGGCGGTCGGAGCTGGACGTGCCCGAGCGGGTGCTGGACCGGCTCCGGGCGATGCTTCCGGACTGGAACTCCTGGTGGCTGGGCGCGCGGCCGGGCAGGGCGACGCTCGTCCGCCCCTGGCGCGTGCATCTCCCGACCGACGACGTCGACCCCACCTGCCAGGGCTTCCCGCCGCACGAGTGGCCGCGACGGTTATGGCAATGAAGACGTCGGCAAAAGAGGTCATCCGGATCGCGGACGGGCGCGGCTTCGCCGCGGAACCGGCCGAGCGGATGATCCGGCATCATGACGTCCTCGAAACCTTCGCCGGCGACGATGCAGGAAATCCCGCGGGACCTTCGGGGTCCTTGTCGGCCTGAACCCGGCGTTGCATCCTTTTGCGGATTGAAAGATGGGTTGACGCCGCGCCGCCCGGCTTGGTCGGGCGGTCGGCCCGGTCAAGGGTCCTTTGCAATGGACATGGAAGCTGTAAGGCGCGAATTCTGGCGGCTCGACAGGTCGGGCGGCGCGCTCCGCACCGACCGGATCACCACCCGGGAAGACATTCTCGCGCGGTGGCACTGGAGACTGGAAGGGACGCTGGCGGCCGCAGGCAAGGATCCGCGGAATTCCGGAGTCGGACGCCACGGCAACGACATCAGCGGGAAGGGAGAGGTGATTCCGTGGGACGACATCGTCCAGCCCCTCGAAAAGCGCTTCCGCTACGCGCCGATGCCCATGGAGTGGTTCGACAACGACATCGCGCGCGCCGTGCTCTTTCCCATGGATCCTGACCACCTCCTGCTCGAGAGCCTGATCGCCCGCCATCTCGCCGGGTATTCGGGCAGGCCGAGCCCAAGGGAACTCTTCGACTGGCTGACGCTGGGCATGACGGATGACAGGCAGCGGGGCCTGATGGCCGAGATGCTGACCACTGTGCGCGAACACGACTATCCGCAGTTCCGCCGCAAGGACGCCATCAGCGCCTGGCACATCGCGCGGGCCGTGCACGACTGTGGCCTGGAACGCGGCGCCCTGTCGCGCTGGTTGAACCAGTTCGCGGTCCGGCCCGACGGGTGGGTGGGAGTCGTCCCCGGTGGCGAGGAATGACAGGCCTGGCGATCCCGCCGTCGGCCGATGCCATCCTGGAGCGCCTCGGCCCGGCCCTTCTGGGGATATGGAGCAACGACGACATCCGGATCGGGGGAGGGTCGGCCCTGGCGGCGCGCTGGCATCACCGGCGAAGCACGGACATCCGCCTCTGCGTCGCGCAGGACCTGCTGCGCCGGTCCGGAGAGGATGCCAGGACCCTGGCCGTCGAGGCCGGGGCGCGAATGAGGCAAACCAATGCTTGACGTCTGCGCTCGTGATCGCGCCGATCGGCTGTCCCCGGAACCGGGGAAGGATCTGGTTCTTCAGACAACCGCGATTGACTTCGAGGGTGCCTGGCTTGCAATGCCGGGACTGCAGGTGGAAGACGGCGTCCGCGACGTCCTCGAAAGGGGTCTCTGCGGCGATCTCCGTAGGGCGAGATTGGTCGCCCGCCCTGCTGGCGGCCAGATTCGACCGCGCAAGATCCCGCGCATCGGCCAGGGGCATCGCGCCGGCATCGCCGATGGCCTTCCACGTGCGTCGGCCGTTGGTCTGCGCGTGGACGAAGAACCGCTTGCGACCGGATGGCAGGATCCGGACGCCGAAGCCGCGTAGTTCCGTGTCGCGGATCTCGTGGACGGACTTGCTTGGCTTGAGGGTGTCGATCAGTCTTTGGGTAAGGCGACGGTTGGCCATGGATTCTCTCCCGAATCAGTTGCGTTGACGGACCGGAATGGGCGGAAACGGCCGCATTCCGGCGTTTGACGCGAGAGAGAAGATCCTTTATTTACAGACTGTTAGGTCTGCTCAGCACCGCAGGTGCGGATTTCCGGTGTGAAGAAGCAAGGTTGCTTCGCAGACGAGAATCAGGAACATGGAAGAGTTTGCCTTAGTGAGCGGCGTCTCCCGGCCTAGGGTTTCCAAGTCTTTCAACGATCCGGACGGCGTCGGGAAATCCACTCGACATTGCGACACGGGTAAGACAGGGGTTCTCGGCCGTCTCTGTGGGCCGGCGACCGTGGCGGAGGCGCTCACCACCGAGGAGATGGAGGCGACTGGCTACTGACCCGGCCGTCTCCGGTCCGGAGGCGGCGGCCCTTTGCCTTCCGGACGCCGGCACTGGTTAGAGCAATCCGGCATCTGACACGGCAACCCCGTCAAACGTGAGCGAGTCCATGGCAAGCGGACATTCGCGTTCGGCTGTCCGCATCATGTCGGTGACCACCTCGAGTTTCCGCTCAGCTGGATGTTGATGGCACCGGAAATGGCTCTCTGGCTTTCGCTCTGGCCCATCCGCCTGGCGATGCTCCTCACCGTCGTCGGCGCGACCGTCGTCACGGTGACTGCATGCGTCCGGCCTGCGCATTTGCTGGACCAGGCGATGGACGGACGGCGCGTCCTCCGCACACCTGTCATGGCGGCATTCCTGGCCACGCCGACCGCGTCGGCGCTGGTCCGGAAGACCATGCTCATGGACACAATGAATGTTGTTCTGGCACATCTCCGGAAATCCCTGCCGGCGACACCCGTCGAGTGGTGGAGCCAAGAACGCTGCGGTCGACCATGCCCAGTGTCGCGGCATGAATTGAGTTCAACTGGTCGGGGATCCTTGGAGTCTCCGGGCCTCTTGGCTTGGACACGTTGCTCCTCGCTCAAGGGAAGGGGATCGCCGAGACGATCCCCGGTCGCGCCGACAGCGAGATCGTCTTCTGGCACGGCACGTGCTTGCATCTGGTCCGGAACGCCATCATCACCTTGGATTCGGGAGGCCTACGGAATTGAAACGGCTCTTCGGCATGGTCGCGCTCGTCACGGGTGGCGCACAGGGAATCGGGCGGGCCATCTGCGAGGCCTACGCGCGGGAAGGGGCACGCGTGGCCGTGGCGGATGTCCTGCTCGAGAATGCGACAAGTGTCGCCACCGACATTGATGGGCTCGCGCTGCGTCTCGACGTGACGGATCTAGCCTCAATTTCCGATGGCGTTCGCGCTGTCGAGGAGAAATGGGGCGGGATCGACGTCCTGGTCAACAATGCCGGCATCTTCAACATGTCTCCGATCGAGGAAATCGCCGTAGAGGACTACCGGCGCCAATATGACGTCAATGTCGGAGGCACTATTTTCGTGACCCAGGCGGTCGTGCCCGGCATGAAGCGCAGGGCACAAGGCGGCGCAATAATAAATTTGGCATCTCAGGCGGGAAGGCGCGGTGAACCGAACATTTCCGTATATTGTTCGACCAAGGCTGCAGTGATCTCGATCACGCAATCACTTGCGCTTGAACTTGCCGGTGACGGCATCCGCGTCAATGCAATCGCGCCAGGCGTCGTCGACACACCGATGTGGGACACCGTGGACAGCCAGTTTGCACGATATGAAGATCTCGCCATCGGCGAGAAGAAGCGGCTGGTTGGAGAGGCGGTTCCGCTCGGGCATATGGGACGACCGGAAGAGATTGCGGATCCGTGCGTGTTTCTGGCATCCCCTGAGGCCAGGTACATCACCGGGCAGACCCTGAACGTCGATGGCGGCAATCGGATGAGCTGATTGACGACTTCTGCACGGTTCGGTCTCGACGGGTGCCGTGATCGCCGGATTGTTCCTTGCAGAGATGCTTCGTGCATGCGTGTGCGCCGATGCTTGCGAGGACTGTTCGGGAATCAATGCGGATGATGCCCGCCCGGGGGATTGCCAGACGTCGCTGAGATGGCAGGGATCCGGCTCCGGGAATGGCTGGAGCAATGGCGTTTCCCAGGCGGTCTCGCGGATGGCGAGGTCCTTTTGTCATTGATTGAGGCCGGGTTGTCGCGGATCCCGAGGTGCGGGCGCCGCAACACGTTTCCACTCCATTGTGCGGGACATGGGTGCCTCGGGGACGGAACGTGAGGCCGTGTCCTTGCCTTGACGCGGGAGGCAGGCAATGCTGAAGCACATCCTGCGCAGCGGCAACTGGTGTAGAGTCGGGCGGCTGGCTTGCCTTCTGCAGACTGTCCAGGTTCCGGTCTGGCTCGGCCAAGCCTGCCTTGCAAGGCACGTCTTCTGTCGCAGGCGGACGGCACGGTGAATCTTACGTCGTTCCCGCCTGCTCCTTCTGGATCTTGTCCCCTGCTTCCACGCGACCCGATACCACCACCCTTGCATTGATGCCGCGCAGGCACAGCTCCCCTCCGCGCCGGGAGTTCACGAACTTCAACGCTTCGATGCCGAAGCGGGACATGAATTTCTTGCAACCGGTGTGCGGGACGTCCGTCACCTCTATTGTTGCCGAGCCAATGGCAAGCCTGGTCCCGGCAGGAAGGTTCTCCCTCGAAAGATCCAGGTCAACGTAGAACTGATCGCCCGCGAGTGCCCAACGGTCCCTGGATCCGGCAAGCAGCGTTATGGTCCGGGAATTCATCAGGGTGAGCTGCATGCATGGTGTCCGCAAAAATTGAAAATGTTGGCTGGCAAATTCCCAATCATCATTCCTTAAGGTTCCAATCATCATGCTCTTGACTTCCAATCATCATGTGGTTTATTCCCGATTTTCACGGACTGGGAGCCAGCGCATGTATGATCGATTGATCAAGCACAGGACCAAGGAAGCCCTTGAAGACACGCCCGTGGTCCTGGTGGTGGGACCACGCCGGGCTGGCAAAACCACTTTGGTGCAAGACATTGAGAGCGACAGTCGAACGTACATTACGCTCGACGATCCGGCGACCCTCGAAGCCGCACATTCCGATCCGGTTGGCTTCGTGCGGCGACTGGAACGGGCGACGATTGATGAAATCCAGCGCGCGCCGGATCTGCTGCTGGCGATCAAGAAATCCGTGGATGAAGGCAAGCGCCCAGGAAGGTTTCTGCTCACTGGCTCGGCCAATGTACTGACATTGCCGCGTGTCGCCGACAGTTTGGCTGGCCGAATGGAAACCATCCAGATGCTTCCATTGGCCCAAGCCGAGATCATTGGCTCTGTGCCATCCTTCTTGGAGCGATTGTTCGAAGGACAGCTGCAAGGCGTGCCGCGCAACAATGTTGGCGACGACATCATTCACAGGGCCATGAGTGGAGGATTTCCGGAGGTGCTTGATCGCGAGAGCGAGCGCCGCCGCATAAGTTGGGCGCGTTCCTACCTAACGTCGGTTCTGACACGCGATCTCAGGGACATTGCCGACATGGAAAAGCTGACCGAGCTTCCAAGGTTCGTGCAGCTCTTGGCCGAACACTCTGGACAGCTCGTCAATTTCTCCCGCATCGCTGCCGGCATCAATGTCAGCCACAAGACCGCACAACGCTACATCATGCTGCTTGAACAGATATTCCTGGTTTCGACCTTGCGGCCATGGCATTCAAATGGGCTCAAGCGGATCGTCAAGACTCCAAAGCTGCACTTTCTCGATTCCGGGTTGTTGGCAGCAACGCGAGGACTCAGCATTGAACGCGTGACAAACAGTCGCGATCTGTTTGGGGCATTGCTCGAAAGCTTCGTATACTCGGAAGTCCGGAAACTGATGACCGCATCGGACTTGTGGCTGAGCCTCTTCCATTTTCGTGACCACATGAATCGCGAGGTGGACATCGTCCTTGAGCGCAATGACGGCTTGATTGCCGGCATTGAGGTGAAGGCATCCGCAACGGTAAGGTCGGGCGATTTCGGCGGGCTGAAGATTCTTGCGGAAACGTGCGGAAGCAGGTTCGCCTACGGTGTTGTGCTTCATGACGGCACTGACGTCGTTCCCTTTGGAGAGCGGTTGGCTGCCGTCCCCTTGTCGGCCTTGTGGGATTGACACGTCGAATCTCTTGCTTGGAGGCACGGCGTGTCTCGTCGACCGATGGCATTGGATTGTTTCCCGCAACCAGGACATGCCTTGCCGTGGTTTTCCGGATCCCGCTGTCTTCAGCGTCGGCGCGATGCGACGCGCAACCCGCCATGCGTTCCTGGTATCTGCCAAGGGTCCGTTGCCGAAGACGAGATCGCGCCACGGCGCCACGCGGCACGGCATGCTGCCGTTCAAGAAAATTGGCCCGGCGGCGCGGAATCCTCTTGAAGCGGCTATTCCTTCTCCTTGTCATCCGAAACACGCTTGACGTCCCCAAGCGCGCCTCCCATCGACAGGCCTAGCTCATCCCCAAGCGACTTCAGGGCGGGGAGCTGCACGGCCATCCCGAGTATCGAGTCCAGTGCCTGGTTGACCGGAGTCTTGCCAGCCTCCCCTCCGTCGCCCGAGTGTCCGCCGCCCAAGCCGGTGACGTTGTGGATCTTGATCGTGTCGATCTTCTCGGCTGGCCGGACCAGTTCCGCTATGGCCTTTGGCAGGGTCTCGATCCGCGCCAGTTCCTCCTTCATCTCGACAAGACGTGCATCGAGCGTGTTCTCTGCCTCGTGCAGGGCTTTCTGGCCCTCGGCTTCAGCCAGCAGGGCCTCGCGTCTGGCGGCCGCGCGTTCACGGTCCGAGTCGGCTTCCGCCTTTGCAGACTGAAGGCGGGCGGCCGCATGGTCCACGGACGCGTCCTTCTCGGCCTTGGCCAAAGTCCGCAGGCGCGCGCCTTCCGCTTCCGACCTTTCCTGGGCCGCGACCAATGCCAGCATCCTGTCCCGCTCGGCTTCGGCCATGCGCTGTGCCGTGGCGATCGAAGCCTCTGCCTTGGCCGCCTCCGCCCGGGAAATGTCCGCCGCGGCGCGGGCCGCGCTCTCTGCCTTGGCCTTTTCGGCCACCGCGATCTGCCGTTCCTGCTGCTTCAGTTGCAAGTCCCGTTCCTTGGCGATCTCGGATGCCTGGACTTCCAGGTCACGCGCGATCTCGGCAGCGCGGATTGCGCGGTCGCGGGCCACCTCCGCTTCGCGAACCGCCTTCTCCTTGGCGATGCGTGCGGCTTCCGCCTCGCGTTCCGCGTCCGCGCGCTGCCGCGCGACTTCGGCCTGCTGTCCGGCCTTGAGCGTCTCGATCTCCTCGTGCTGGCTGATCCGGGCCTGCTCTTCGTCGCGTTCGATTTCAAGCTTTCGGCGCGTTGCCTCCATCGACGACAGGCTGACCGACACTTCCGCGTCGGCATCGATCTGCGCGCGCTCCTTCTTGGACGTCGCTATGACCTCGGCCAGCTTGCGCATGCCGACCGCGTTGAACGCGTTGTTCTCGTCCAGCGCGGCGAAGGGCGTCTGGTCGAGGGCGGTCAGTGACACGGACTGGATGCGCAGCCCGTTCTCGGCAAAGTCCTCCGCGATCAGCATGCGGACGTCCTTCACGAAGCTTGATCGTCCTTCGTGCAGCTGGTCGAGGGTCATTTGCGCGGCCACGGACCGAAGCGCGTCGACAAGCTTGCCCTCGACGATTTCGCGGAGCTTGTCGGCGGTGAAAGTGCGGTCGCCCAGCGTTTGTGCGGCCTTGGCCACGGCCTCTGCATCCGCTTCCACGGCAACGGAAAAGCTCGCCCCGATATCGACACGCAGACGGTCCTTCGTGATCAGGCTGTCCTCGCCGGAACGCTTCACCTCCAGGCGCAGCGTGCGCATGTTGACTTCAGTGACTTCATGGAAGTACGGCAGGGCGATTGTGCCCCCGGCCATGATCACCTGCTGGCCACCGAGACCTGTTCGGATCAGGCTGGTTTCCCGGGTGGCCTTTCGATACAGCCGCGCAAGAATCACGATGACGAGAATTGCGGCGACAATGAGCACCAAGGCGGTGGTCAGAATGGCGGACATGGAGACCTCCTTCGTTGTGGTCTGGATGCAATGGTGGAACGTGGCATCAGGCTGCCCTCGCCAACACGAAGTCATACTCGACGCAATAGGCCGGTGACGGAACCTTCTTTCCGTCAGGGGCCCGATGGTCGGTCTTTTCGACGAACGGCATGATCAGGGACTGCTTCACCCCGAACACGGGGTCGCTGTCAAGATGACGGTCGCCGTCCAGGAACAGCATGGTGGTCAGGCGCCGGTATCCGGGCGCCTCGACGCGGACATGCACGTGCGCCGGTCGCATTATGGAACGATTCGAGACGCGCAGCAGGTCGCCCACGGTGCCGTCGTCCGGAATCGGGTAGCTTTTCGGCAGGATCGAGATGAACCAGACGCGCCCGTGCGCGTCTGAACGAAAGACCCCACGCATCGCCGGTTCCTTCTGGTCCGGCAGCATGATGTCGTAATGCCCGTCATCGTCTGAATGCCAGATGTCCACGCGCGCGCCGGCGACCGGTTGTCCGTCAGTGTCGATGATGCGGGCATTGAAGAACATCGGCTTGCCCTTGATGCCGCCGGAAATGTCCTCGCCGTTCTCGAATGTCGGGCGATCCTCGACGAAGAACGGACCCAGCACCGAGTTTTCCGTGGCTCCGCTCGGGAACCGGTTGTTGATCAGATCCACCCGGGCGGTTGCGCCCGTCACGTCGGACAGGAGCACGAATTCCTGCCGTCCGCCGGTCGAGAGATGGCCGGTCCTGGTCAGGAACTCGATGCCGTATTCCCATTCCCCTTCCGTAGGCTGCACCTCTTCGAGAAACGCATGAAGATGCCGTGTGAGCGCGGCCAGGACCTGTCGCGCGCGCGGATTTCTTGTGTCCTTCATCGTCGCAAGGACCGCACCCGTGAGGCTTTCCTCCCGGATGTCGCGCCCGTGGCCTCCGATGGTCTCGGTTCGCGCCGCGCTTTCCGAATCCCCGGATGCGGCGTCCGGGTAGTGTTCCATGACGTGCTCGGACGGGGGATTCCCGGGCCATCGGATCACGGCCTCCTGGAACGAAGGCCGCTCGAACAGGCGCTCGGCATAGGCGGCGGTCCTGTCATGCGCGGTGTCGTTCAGCGCGTGACCGCCTTCCCAGGCGAAGCCCATGCCGAGCCACTTCATGCGCCACAGGCTTGCGGCCCACACGACGTCGGCCATCGTGAAGGCATCGCCGCATGCCCACTCCCGGCCGTCGGCAAGACGCCCGTCCAGTTCGGCAACGACCTTCAGCACTTCTTTCGTCGCGGCGCGCATCATGTCCGGCGAGGCAACGAAGTGGCGGGCGGCGGCCTCTTTCCGAATCTTGGCGTCATAGGCCCCGATCAGGCGCGGGTGCCCGACCGACAGGGAGCGGCCCTCCATGAGCTTCATGATCTTGTAGTCATGTATTCCAGCCATGCGCGTCCTGAGCGCTTCGGGTCGATAGTCGCCGTCGGGATGCGCACCATACAGGATCGCAACATGCGGGGTGGCGTCGACGATCTCGACTTCACGCTCGATCTCCCTGCGCAGCCTGGCTGGCATCAGCTCGGTGCCGCCCTGCCAGGCACGATCAACGTGCTGACAGATGGCAACGCTGTCCACATGAACCTGACCCTCCTCGTGATCCACAAGGGTTGGCACGGCCGCCGGGTCAAATCCCTCGGCATTCATCGATGATCGTCCGGTGTAGCCGTTCACCATCTCGCGCCCCCTGCCGCCCTGCATGCGCAGGCGCACGTAGTCGGGATGATAGTTCTCGAGCATGGGCGGCAGGATGCCGATGTCATGGCTCATGAAAGCCGCGCCCTTCTCGAAGAGGCAGGTGCGCACCTTGTGCGAACAGATGGACAGGGCGAAGTGATAGAGCTCGAATCGCGAAGACCCGCTTCCGACCTGCCGGTTGCGTTCGGGGTCGGTCAGGGGCGAATTCGCCGCACGGACGTAGTCTGTCAGGCCTTGTTCCACCATCACGTTCGCCCCAGAATGGTCTGCATGACACGGGTCAGGTCCGCCGTCGGCTCGGCGCTCAGCGACTGCGCTCGCCAGCCGACATGGCCGTCCGGGCGGACCAGGACGCAGCCGCTGTCCGAAACCTCTGACTGCATCGCCCAGTCCCCGAACGTGTCGTTGACCTCGCAGCCGGGTCCGATCTGGTACGTGTGCACATCCACCTCCGTCTCGGCGCCCGCGCGGGCGGCGGCCTCGACCCATCCGGCACCCGAAACTCCGGTCAGGAGAACAAATCGCCCGCGGCCCACCAGATCAAGGGTCGAGACCTTGTCCTGATCGACATCCAGCCAGACATGGGGAATGCGAGCGCCGGGCCATGTCGTCGCATGGTAGTAGAGTTCTCGGTCGCGCATGTACTCAGGTTCGGGCGTGCCGTCCGGCACGATTGCCCGGCTCGCGTAGCGTTGTCCCATCTCCACGCCGTGGCAATTGAACTCGTAGCTCTTTTGCCTGAAATACTTGTTCAGCGCCTTTCGCCGTGCGTCGGCTTCGACCGTGGGTTCCTTCCGGGCGTCCATGCGCCGCTTGATGTCGTCCGGGCTGCCGGGTTGCAGGAGGCCCAGGGTTTCGAAAATCGGCGCATAGTCCTGAATGGACTTGTTGGCGCGAGTCACGATCTGGCGGCCGACCGGCTGGCGTTCCTCGTCGTAGGTGTCGAGGAGGCTGTCGTCAGCCTTGCCTTCCAGCACGAGCTTCAGCTTCCAGCACAGGTTGTAGGCGTCCTGGATCGAGGTGTTGGAACCAAGGCCGTTGGTCGGAGGATGGCGGTGCACCGCATCGCCCATGCAAAAGACCCGGCCCTTGGAATAGCTGCTGGCCACCATGTTGTTCACTGTCCAGTAGCTGAGCTTGGTGACGGTGACGTCGATGTCCTGGTCGCCAATGAGTCCTCTCACGATGTCCGCCGCTTCCTGGCCGGTCAGGTCCGGAGGGCCGTCCTTCACGTCGTATCCGTAGATCGACAGCCACTTGTTCCACGGGCGCACCATGCGAATCACGCCGGCGCCGATGCCGCCGATGTTCGAGCCTGGCTGGAAGATCCAGTAGAGGACGGAGGGGCGATGCGCCACGAAATTGCTCAGGTCGGCCGTGAACTCGATGTTCATCGAGCCCTCGAGACCCATTTCGCCTTCCATCGGCAGGCCAAGCTGCTCCGTGATGATCGACCGCGCCCCATCCGCGCCGATCATGTATTTGGCGCGAATGCGATACGTCTGGTCCGCCACGCGATCCCGCACGGTAGCGACGACGCCGTCCGAGTCCTGCATGTGGCTGACATATTCGGTCTTGAACCGGGTTACGGTCCCGGTCTCCATCGCCTTGCCGACGATGATCGGCTCCAGGAGGGTCTGAGGGATGTCGCAGATGCGGCACGGCGAGGCCAGGTCATAGTCCGCCTTGCGGCTCGGGTGATTGCCCCAGGTCAGCAGTCGCCCGATCTCCTCGCCCGCGAGCGAGGTGCAGAACACGTTGTTGCCCATCAACTCCTGCGGCACCGACTTTTCCTTGGCCTCCTCCTCGATGCCGAGTTCGCGCAGGACTTCCATCGTGCGCTGATTGGTGATGTGCGCGCGAGGCGTGTTTGCCAGCCAGCCGTATTTCTCGATCATGATGTTCGGGATGCCGTAGCTGGACAGGAGTGCCGCCGATGCACCGCCGGCCGGTCCTGATCCGATGATCAGCACGTCGGTTTCGATGTCAAACATGGTCGTTACCTCATTGGGCAGTTCCGCCCCGCTCACGCCGACCGGCGCAGGCGCTTTCGCTTCCTGAACGGGTTGCGTGTAGTCCGGGACCGGCGTGTCCGGGCCGATCAGCCGCCGCCGCGTCGGAAATATCGAATAGTCGTATCTGGCCTGCACCCAACCCCAAATTCCCTTCGGAGCCACGAGCATAACGGCAATCGCCAGTGCGCCAAGCGCCATCAGGTACCATGTGCCGTAGTCCGCAAACCAGTTCTGGAGGGCGAAGAGGATGAGCGCACCGATGATTGGACCCTCAAGGGTGCCGATGCCGCCGATCACGACAATGAACAGGACGAACGCTGTCCAGTCGATCACGGAAAACGCGCTCTGGGGCGTGATGGAAGCCTTCTGGAAGTAGATCAGCGCGCCGGCCAGGGCCGCGCCGGTCGCCGCGAAAATGTAGACCGCAAGCTTTGCGCGGGAAGTGTCGACACCGATGCTTTCCGCCGCATCCGGGTTGTCGCGAATTGCGGAGAGGGCAAGGCCGTTGCGGGTTCGCAGGAAGGCGTAGATGGCGCCGACCACGATGACGGCCAGCAGGAGCGCGACCCAGTAGGAGATGATGTCGCGCGCGGCGGACGACTTGACATCGAACACCTCGCGCACCCAGCCAACGCCCCAGATGCTGCGCGCCACATCCGGGGGAAGGGACGTGCCGGTGCCACCGCCAAGCGCCTTCCATTGTGCGAAGAGGAGGCGATAGACCTCGGCCGCGACCCAGGTGCCGATGGCAAAGTACGCGCCTTGCAGGCGGAACACGACGTAGGCCGTCGGCACGCTCAGGAGGGCGCCGATCACGCCTGCGGCAAGAATCGCAACGAGCGGGTTCATGCCAAGCAGGATCGCGAAGCCGAATCCCGCATAGGCCCCGAGGCCGACATAGGCCTGCTGGCCGATGCTCACAAGCCCGCCATACCCGGCCAGGAGGTTCCAGCACTGGGCGAGCACGACCATGGTCAGGACAAAGAAGAGATCCTGCAGGAGCGACCGGGAGACAAACGCGGGCGCAACGACCAGTATCGCGATCACGACAACCAGCACCACCAGCGCGATGTTGCTGGCGCGGGTCGACTTGGCGACCTGATACTGGCTCGTCTCCGGCATCAGTCGACGCTTCTCGGAAACAGGCCGCGCGGCCGCAGCACGAGCACGATCAGGAAGACGACATGGCCGGAAAGAGTCTGCCATTCCGGAGACACCTGGGCGCCGATCGTCTGTGCCAGGCCAAGGATGATGCCGCCGATCAGGGTGCCCCAGAAACTGCCCAGGCCTCCGATGATCACGGCCTCGAAGGCGAAGATCAGGCGGCTTGGACCGATCAGCGGATCAAAGGTCGCACGGGCGCCGAGATAGAGCCCGGCAATCGCGACGACGACCAGTGCGAGCGCCATGGCCAGCGAAAAGATGCGGTTGTTGTCTATGCCCATGAGCTGGGCGACCTCCGGATTGTCGGAGGTTGCACGAAATGCCCGGCCTGTCTCCGTGCGGTAGAACAGCCAGTTCAGGAACAGGATGACCAGGACGGCCGAGGCAAACGTCAGGACTGGCACGACGCCGGCGGCCAGCCCGCCGCCGAGAGGAATGGACGCCTCGCTGAGCGGGCCGAGGCTCAATCTCCTCGTGTCGGCGGAGAACGTCTCAAGCATCCCGTTCTGCAGGATGATCGACAGGCCGAAGGTCACGAGAAGCGGCGGCAGGATGTCCTTGCCCAGGGTTCGGTTCAGCAGCAGCCGCTGCAGGGCGTAGCCAAGGACGAACATCGCAACGCCGGCCAGCGCCGCGGCGAAGACGATCGGCAGCCCAAGGGCTTCGACAAGAACCAGCACGGCGAAGGCGCCGATGATCATGAAATCGCCGTGGGCGAGGTTCACGAGGCGCATGATGCCGAATATCAGGCTCAGTCCGGTGGCGAAAAGCGCATACAGTCCGCCCAGCAGGATGCCTTGAATCAACGTGTCGAGAACGAACATTCCCTAGCCCCCGAAATATGCCATGCCGATCTGGCCGCGAGTCAGCGCGCCCGGCCGTCCCGAAAGCGTGACCCGGCCCTCGAGGAGGCAGAGAATGCGGTCGGAGACCGCAAGGGCCTGGGAGATGTTCTGCTCCACGATGACGACGCTTGCGCCCTCGGCCCGAATGTCCGCTATCGCATTGTAGATGTCCTTGATGACAGCAGGCGCGAGGCCGAGACTGATCTCGTCGCACAGCAGCAGGCGCGGATTCGACATGAGCGCACGCCCCAGCGCCACCATCTGCTGCTGCCCGCCCGAGAGCGAGCTTGAATCCTGGTTGCGGCGCTCCTTGAGGATCGGAAACAGCGAATAGACCTTTTCCAGGGTCCAGGGTCCCCGCACCTTTCTGCCGTAGTTGCCGACCAGGAGGTTTTCCTCGACCGACAGCGACTGGAAGAGTTGCCGCCCCTCCGGCACCAGCGCGACGCCAAGGGCCATGATTTCGGCGGGGCGCATCCCGCCAATGGGCCTGCCGTCGAATTCGATCATCTCCGGCGGCGCCCTCCGGCGCCCGGTAATCGCCGCCAGCAGGGTGGACTTTCCGGCGCCGTTCGCGCCGACGATGGCGACGGTTTCGCCTTCATCGACATGCGCGTTGATTCCATAGAGGGCCTGGAAGTCGCCGTAGAACGCCGTCAGGTCGTGGGTGGCCAAGAGGCTCAAGCTTCCATCCCCAGGTAGATCTGCCGAACCGCCTCGGATTCCATCACGGCCCGCGGGTTGCCCTCGCCGATGATCTTCCCGAAGTCGATCGCGATCAGGCGGGACACCACGGCAAGAAGCGCGTGCGTCACGTGCTCGATCCACACGATCGTTGTGCCGGCCGCGTTGATTTCCTGAATCGTTGCAATCAATGACTGGCACTCGGCCTCCGTCAGCCCGCCGGCAATCTCGTCGAGAAGGAGCAGGCGCGGCTTCGTGGCGAGCGCCCGCGCCATTTCCAGCCGCTTGCGCTCAAGGAGCGACAGGCTGCCGGCGGGCATGTTCGCCTTTGGCAAGAGGCCCGTCCGGTGCAGGACGTCGATCACGTGGTCCTGCTCCCCCGCCTCCGACCCGCCGGCGCCGAAGCATGCCGCGACCGCGACGTTCTCGAAGGTTGTCATGTGCTCGAACGGTTGCGGTATCTGGAAACTTCTTCCGATGCCGTCATGCACCCTCCTGCGCACCGGCGCATTCGTGATTTCGGTGCCGTCGAGAAGGATGTTCCCGCCGTCCGGTCTCAATTGTCCCGTGATCAGGTTGAACAGCGACGACTTGCCAGCACCGTTGGGGCCGACGATGCCCAGGGCCTCGCCCTCCGCAACGTCCAGGGAAATGTCGTCGGCAACGACAACGGCTCCGAACGAGCGACGAAGATTGCGAATTTCCAGCAGCACCGATCCCGTCCTTGCCGGGCGGGCTGGCGAAGACCGGCCCGCCCGCGCGCACCTGCTTAACCGATGGGTTGCATTTCGCCGCCCACGGGAATGTCCGGATAGGTCTGGTTGTCAACGATCGTGACGCGGAACCGGCCGTCGTCCGACTTCCGCCACTGCCCTCCCACAAGAGGCGTCTTTGAGACGTTCTTCTGCGCGAAAGGCGGCAGGTTCGCGCCATCCCACCTGACCGGGCCAACGATGGTTTGCAGGTCCGTCGCAGCGACCGTTGCGGACACTTCCTCGGCGTCGTTGACGCTGTCGGTCCGTTTCAGGACGTCGGTCACCACCTCGAACAGCGCGTGCACGAATCCGAGCGGCTGCGTCCACTGCTTGCCGGTCCGGCTTTCATAGGCATCGCAGACATCCGCCGCCGACTGGCCGGTCAAGGACGAGCTGAACGGGTGGACGTTGGACCACCATATCTCGGACGAGAGGTTTTGCGCCGCATCTCCGATCGCGTTCACGGCCGAGGGAAACAGGATCGCCTTGCCGACGGTTGCGGCCTTTGGACGGTACCCCTGTTGCGCGGCCTGGGTCCAGAAGGTCGCGAAGTCAGGTGGCAGGACGACGCCGGTGAGGATTTCGCAGTCGGCATCCTTGAAGGCCGATATCTGGGCCGAGAAATCGTCCTGCAAGTTCTCGTAGCGGCCCGGGTCGGTCAGGTTGAACTGGGCGGCGGCAAATGCCGGCGGCATGCCGAGATTGGGATCGCCCCAGGCGTTGCCGTCGGCGTCATTCGGAAAGAGCCCGCCGACGCTGCGATTGGTATCGAGCTGGTTCCACATGTTCAGGAACACGGCGATGATGTCCTCGAGGCCCCAGAAGAAGTGGTGGGTGTAGTCGAACGGTTTCCACGTCGCCGGATCGCCGGGATTGCCCTGACGACCGATGAACCAGGGCTGCCACGGTGCAACGCTGGAGACGCAGGGGATTTCCTCGATCTCGCAGATGGTTGTCACCGGGTTCGTCGTCTCCGGGGTGTGGGCGGCGATCATGATGTCGATCTCGTCATCGACGATCAGTTCCTTTGCCACTTCCGCGGCGCGGTTCGGGTTGGACTGGCTGTCCTTCACCACGACCTCGACATTGAAGGTCCTGCCGCCGGACTTGATTCCGCCCGAGACGGCCTGCAGGAACCCGTCTATGGTGAACTGGTCGACCTCGGCGAAGGCCGCGAGCGGGCCGGTTTGCGGCGTCACGTAGCCGATCTTCACGGTCCGGGCCTGCGCGAGCGCGGCTGGCGCGTAGAGACCCGAGGCCGCAACGACCCCCGCGGCGGCAGACCTCTTGAGAAACTGCCGTCGTGCATTTGAGAATTTCTTCATTGCTTGCTCCTTCTTTCTCCCTGCACTTTCCGCAGTGCAGGGTCTGTCGTGACTGGTCAACCGCTTGGCGGCTCACCTTCGTATGCGGCGCGGACAAGCGCCTCGATTGCATCCCTGTCCAGGGGTCGGGGATTCCAGTACGGGTTGGCCATTGCCAGTTCAGCCGCTCGAGCGATTCCGGACTCGGGCATGCCGAGATCCCTGAGCGCGGTCGGAGCGCCCAGACCCCTTGCAAGCTCGAACAGGCCCGGCCCGGGAGCGGCGCCGTCCAGGACTTCCGAAACCGGTTCCAGAAGGTCGCCGGCAACGGCTGCATTGAAGGCCGTTGCATGCGGGAGGATGACCGTATGCGTTTCCGCATGGGGCAGGTCGAAAGCGCCTCCGACCGTGTGGCACAGCTTGTGATGCAGGGCCATTCCTACCTGTCCGAGCACCGAGCCGCACAGCCACGAGCCAAAGAGCGCACGGTCCCTCGCTTCGTCGTCGCCATCGCCCCCGGCGAGGGCCGGCAATGCCTCGCAGAGTGCGCGGACGCCTTCGGCCGCCATCATGGTCGAGATCGGATTGCGATCCCGGGCATAGAGCGCCTCAACGCCGTGGGCGATTGCATTCATGCCGCTGGTTGCGCTCATTGACAGCGGAAGCGTGGCGGTCAATTCGGGATCGTAGAGCACGATCTCGGGGAGGACGCGCTCGCTGCGAAGCGTCGTTTTCCTTCCATCTTCGGTCTGGCCGAGGATGGGAGTGACTTCGGAGCCGGCATAGGTCGTCGGGATGGCGACCTGCGGGAGACCGGTGCGAAAGGCGATGGCCTTTCCCAGTCCGATCGTGGAACCGCCGCCAAAGGAGATCAGGCAATCCACGCGCTGCTCCTTGATGACGTCCATCGCGGCCTCGGTGACCGGGACCGGCGTATGCATCGTTGCCTTGGCATAGACGCCAAGGCACCTCTTGCCGAGCTTGCAGGCCAGTGCCTCAGCGGGCTCCTTCTGCGCGTCCGTGGACAGAACCAGCGCGCGCCGGGCGTCGAGCCAGTCCAGTGCTTCGCAAGTTCTGCCAAGCGATCCGCGCCCAAAGACGATGCGCGCCGGACTGCCCGTCAAATCGAACTGAAATCTGTCCAACTTTCCCCCCTGCGAGGAAGATACCTGGCTCGAATTGATATGGTAGTATTCATTTCATCACTTATCATATCATCCCGATATGAAACTGGACTCCAAGCATCTTGCGACAATCGAGGTCATTCGTCGCGAAGGGGGGCTTACGCGCGCGGCCGTTGCCCTGGGCACGTCGCAGCCTGCCCTTTCCCGGCTGGTGTCCGATCTCGAGATTCGCCTCGATGCACCAATCTTCGACCGCTCCGCCAGGCCATGGTCACTGACGAAACTCGGTGCGTCGCTTGCGATGCAAGGCGCCTCGATCCTGCGCGCCCAGGAACTTGCCGGCCGCGAGGTGCAGGAGTTCCGGTCCGGCACGAAGGGCATGCTGCGCATCGCCGGACCGCCGTTCTTCACGGATGGCGTCATTTCGCGCCTCTTGCCGACATTCCGGGATCGTAATGGCAGCGTGTCCTTCGCGGTCTCGTATGGCTATGGCGACGAACTGAAGGACGCCGTTCGCCACGGACGGGCGGATCTCGCGCTTTTTCCGCGCGGCGTGGGTGAAATCGCGGAGGATCTCGTGTTCACGCCGCTCATCGAGGCGCAGAATGTCGTCGCGTGCCGGGCGGGGCACCCGATTCTGAAACTTGCCTTTCCGCGACCGCTTGCGCTTCTCGACTATGGTTGGATCGTGCCGCCGGAGGGCAGCCCGCTTGCCGCCGACATGGAAATGGTGCTTTCGGAACTCGAAATGCAGGAAGCCGAAGTGGTGTTCGAAGGTGGGTCGCTGGCCAGCGTTCTGAGCTTCCTGGAAGGTTCGGACTGCCTGACGGTGCTCCCCGGGACCACGGTGGCCGAAATCGGCAGCCAGTTCGGCATCCAGGCCGTGCCCATTCAGGTGCGCACGCCACGGCGGAGCATTGGCATACTCAGCAGGTCTGTGCGCGAACTTGACAACACGAGCCGGACTTTCGTGCGCTTCCTGGAGGACCACTTCAGGTACGCCGGGAGCGCCGAGCCCTTGGCCTGAACCGTTTGGGAAGGGTCCGGGTTGACGCCATCGAGCAGCGACAGCCGGCCCGCCGCCATGCTGGCAGACCGGAAAGTCACGACTTCGGACCGGCGGTGCTCGCTGTGCCACGAGGCGCTTTGGTCCGGGGCTGGCGAAGTGAGCAAACGTCCTTCAAACCCGATTTCGGAAAGTGCTTCGGGTTGTGGCGTGATGTCGGCGCGGGTGTCCTTCACGACGGTCGCGCGCTCATTGGATGCCGCAGGAGCGCAGCCGTCATGACTTGCGTGTTCGGCGCAGGCCGGAGAAAAGAAGCGATCCTTTCCATTTCGGAGGGCGCGCGGTGAATTGAAGATAAAGGAAGTGAGCATTGTCTTTTCGGGGGAGTTGGCCTATTTGAAGCCAAAATGAAAATGATCTTTTCCTTACGGAGCCGCCATGACGTCCGTTCCCATTTCCGACGCCGTCTCCCTGGGCGCTGCATTGCGCAGAACGCGCAAGGCGCTCAAGATCACGCAGGAAGAGCTCTCGCTGCAAACCGGGATCTCGCGACCCACCATCAGGGGCATTGAACGAGGCAAGGAAACCGCACAAGTGGGACTGGTTCTCCAACTGTGCCAGGATCTGGGTGCCGCCATCGAGCTCAAGTTTCCGTAGGATGTGAGCCGGGCGTGACCATTCTCGACATCTATCTTGAGGCGGTTCAGGAACCCGTCGGTCAGTTGTCTTCCGAGCCCGATGGGGACGTGTCCTTTCGATACGTGACGGATGCGATCCCGCACGCGATCTCCGCGTCGCTGCCAATTCGCGCAGAGCCCTTCGGCGACGTCGCGGCGCGCGGCTTTTTCTCCAATCTCCTGTTCGAAAACGAGATGCGCGATCAAGTCATGCAGCGCCATGGCATCGCGGAACGCGACATCGTCGGGTTGCTCGCCCACCTCGGCGCCGATTGCCCAGGGGCGATCAGCTGCGTGCCGGAAGGCGCGCCACCGGGCAAGCGGCCCGGGCGCCTGGACATCGACTACGAGATGCTGGACGGTGCTCCCGTGGTGCCAGAGGCGGCGCCCGCAACCGGCCTTGACATCGTTCCCTTGCCGGTCGAAGGCACGCTGGCCCGCCTGATGGCTTCGCTTCGTGACCATCGACGCCTCCCGGCCGGCATCGACGTTCCGTCTCCGCTCGCCGGCGTTCAGGGCAAGGTCGCGCTGGCGGTCTTGCCGAATGGGCGCCTGGGGCTTCCCAAGCCCGGCAGCGGCGCGCCGACAACGCATATCCTCAAGGTTCCGCGCGAAAGCGCCATGTCCTCCGTCGTCCGTGAACACCTGGCAACTCGGCTCATGGCACGAGTCCAAAGACATCCGGTCGCCCAGACGCGCGTAATGGGCGAGGGGTCGCTCCAAGGGCTGCTGATCACTCGATTTGACCGGAATGTCGCGGAGGGGAAGGTGCACCGCCTGCACCAGGAGGACCTTTGCCAAGCGCTCGGACTCGGACATACCTTGAAATACGAGCGAAGGGGCGTGGAGGGGCGTGCCTTCAACGCATCGGCCATCTGCGAGATCCTGAGGTCAACCCGCGTGCCGGCGCTGGCGCGCCAGGCGTTCTTCGAAATCACGTTGACCAACATGGTCCTCGGCAATTCCGACAATCATGCAAAGAACCACGCGCTGCTCTACGCGGCCGCAAGGCCGGACTTGGCGCCTGCCTACGACATCGGCCCTGTCCTCCTGGATGCAGGAGTGACCCACGAGATGTCATTCCGCATAGGCAAGGCGCGCATGGCGGACGACGTGGACCGTGACGACTTGAGCGCGTTCATGACCGCCCTTGGTGCGCGTGGCTTCTCGAAAGCCCAGGAGAATCGCGTGATCGGCATCGCCCAGGCATTGGTGCAAGCGACGGAGGATCTGCCGCGCTTGGCCGGGAAAGGTCTCTGCGACGCGGTCCGGCAACAGGCGCGACATCTGTCCGAAAACCTGGAGCTCGGTCTCGACATTCCTGAATTCGACGCAGTGCCCGTCAATCGACCCGAGCGCATGTAGGCCGGACTGGTTCCCGATCCTTTCGCCTTCTTCTGCGACGTGTTCTGCCTTGCCCATCTGCAACGGACAGCATCCGCGCCAAGCCTGCTCAACGGCAGCATCGAACGCCGGCTTCAGCGAGAGTTTCCGGCGAGCGGCGGAAGGTGTCCCCGGCGACGTTGTACGGCAATTGGGCGCGCATTGCCGTCCTGGCCGCATGAGTGCAGCGGTAGGCTTTGGAGGAACTGGAGAATGAAGCAACCTGGGAAATCCGCGTTGACCCGCCGTGGCATGCTGACCGGGATGGCGTCCGTCGGAATCGGCACCGCTGCCGGGTCCGCGCTTGCGGCGGACCGGCCGATGATTTCGGGAGGTCACATTTCGGGATGCGAGAATGCCGGCGTGGCAGCATCGGAAATGTCCGGCCGCATCGCCACGCCTGCGAACTTCGCGCGTGCCGGGCGTTGCGAGTTGTCGAGAGACACCGTGGAAGGTCCCTATTTCATTTGTACCGACACGATGAATGCCCGAAACATCGCCCAGGGCGTCATGGGCACGCCGATGACCCTGTCGCTGCGCGTCACCGATCAGGCCTGTGGAACCGTCCCGGGTGCCATAGTGGATGTCTGGCAATGTGACGCCCGCGGAAACTATTCCGGCCATGCCGTGAATCCCGACAGTCCGAACCTGGCACGGCAGAGGGGCCGACGTCGCGAGCCCGATGTTCCGACCCGATTCCTGCGTGGCGTGCTGGCTGCTGATGCCGATGGCATCGTCGAGTTCGACGCGATCTATCCGGGATTCTATGGCGGGCGTGCAGTCCACACGCATTGCAAGGTGCATGTGGGCAACACGGCGTACCTGACAGGCCAGGTGCTTTTTCCTGAGGAGTGGAACGACAGGATCTTCAATGGTCCGCTTTATTCGGAGGGGCGCGGCGCGAGGCGTGTTCTGAACGCGGACGATTCCTTTGGCAGGAGCGGCGGCCTCTTCACTGTCCGGGAGCGCGGTGGCCGTCTGCTTGCAACGGTCAACCTCTCGATCCGGACATAGTGCAGCATTGGCAGTTGTCCGCCGATGCTGGCATCGTAGGGTCGCTGATGGAGTCGTCGCGTGACTCACTTCGGTGAATCCTCGAACAGGATGCCCACGTCTCGTTGACACTGTAAGGAAAAATCCTTACGAATCCGCCGTGCGCAGAAGGAGCACAGAACATGTCGATCATCCACGAAGTCGCAACAATGACCGCGAAGGGCCAGATCACGCTGCCCAAGACAGTCCGCCAGGCATTGAAGGTCGATGTCGGCTCCAAGGTTGCATTCGACCTCCAAGACGATGGACAAGTTGTCGTCAGCCGTGTCGACGCCGAGCATGAAGATCCGGCCATCGCCGCGTTTCTTGACCTGCTTGCCGGAGATGTCCAGGCCGGGCGGCATGTGCGGGCAATTCCGGACGATCTGGCACAGGACATGCTCGAATGCGCGCGGCGTCACGAGGGGTCGGACGGGGACATCGACGGAGAAGTCGCTCTCTGATGCAGCGCCACGGTTGGACTCTGCTGTTCCACGATTGCCTCATCGTTCAGCTGCGCAATCTTCACCACGCAGTGCAGCGCGCGCACCGACGCGATCCCGCGGAGTTCGCATACAATGCGAACGTCAAACTGTTTCACGCACTGAGCCGGTTGATGCTGGAGATCGTCCTGCAGGATCCCTCACGAGACGAATTTCGCCAAGGCAACACTCTCGGTCCACGCTACCGCCATTGGCGACGCGCCAGAATCGGCAGGCGGTTTCGGCTGTTCTTCCGCTATGACGCAAGGGCAAGGGTGATCGTCTACGCGTGGGTCAATGACCAATCCACGTTGCGCTCATCAAAGAGCAGAACCGATCCGTACAAGGTCTTCGCCAAAATGCTGGCGCGGGAAGATCCGCCCGACGACTGGGCCTCGTTAATTTCTGCATCTAGGCAGGATTGGCAAACAGGAAAGTCGCCGCCTTCAGACCGTGGCGGCCGGCGCCGGGAAGATGACCCTTAAGCGGCCGCCTTGACAATGCGCCGCGACAATTCCCACAGGTGCAGGCCGACAAAGCATGCGGCCAAGGCATGGCGCCCGAGGGCAGTCCTTTGCGTCCGGCCCTGAAGACGCTGTTCTGGATCGGGTTCTTTGCCAGAGGGGTCGGGCGAATCCGCAAGGGATGTTTCAGATCCGTAATCCATTTGGACGGTGCGAATCAGTTCGGAACTGGCCGCTCATCCGACATCTCGACTGGAACCGCTTTCGGATGGAGCGCCGCAAGCTGCGAGTTCTGAACGCAAAGGAATTCCCTTTGTTGGCAGGAGTGGCAGACTGCTTGACGTCCGGGATCGCCGTGACCGCCTGATTGCGACGAGCAATTGCTCCGTTCATTCATGCAAGGCTGTATGCTGCATCTCGCGAATGCGACGTGCGGGTCGCAGCAGGAGCGATCGTGAGGCGTTCCATCGTGGACCGGGAAGTTGAGCTTGTCTCCTTCACTTGTTTGGGGGCAGATTGTCCATCCAACCAAGAATGCCCATGACACGCCCGAACATCCTTCTTTTCATGTCCGACAACCAGCCGGCAGACTTGTTGGCCTGCTACGGCAACGATGAGGTCAATACTCCTCATATCGACCGGTTGGCCGAGCGCGGAACCAGGTTCGCAAACGCATTCTGCGTGAACGCCATGTGCTCGCCTTGCCGCGCTTCCGTCCTGACCGGATTGATGCCTAGCCAGCACGGGATCCATAACTGGCTTGACGACAGGCTCATCGAACGCTGGCCGGAGAACTGGTCCGCGGTCGCGGAATTCACCAACATCCCGTCAATCGTCAAGCAAGCCGGCTATGCAACTGCATTGATTGGCAAGTTCCATCTCGGGGTGCCGTTCGTGCCGCAGCTGGCCTTTGATCATTGGGTCACCTTTCCACACGGCCACACGACCAGCTTCTACGGCAACGAAGTCATCGATCAGGACGAGCGATACAGGTTTGCCGGCCATACGGTAGACTTCTTCACCGACAAGACAATCGAGTTTCTGGAACACCAGGCCGATCAGGACGAACCGTTCTTCGCGTTCGTGCCCTATAACGGGCCCTACGGGCATTGGCCGGCGATCCAAGGCCGTGCCGTCAACGAGTTTGCTGGCCTCTATGACGATGCGGACATGCATTCGATCCCGCGCGAGAGCGTTTCAAGCAAGGTGCTCGACCGGTTTGGGTTGCGCGTATTGGAAGGCGGCTTGCGCGAGCAATTCAAGGGACCGTTGCTCCTGCCGAACAACGTTGAGTCGCTTCGGAACTACTTCAGCCAGGTCAGCTTGATCGACAACGGTGTAGGGCGCATTCTTGCATCGCTTGAGCGGCTCGGGCTCGACCGGAACACGGTGGTCATCTACACTTCCGACCACGGATTTTCGCTCGGGCACAACGGTATCTGGGGGCACGGTGCCGCGAGTTTTCCGGCGAGCGCGCATCGACCTTCGTACCAGATTCCCCTGATCATTGCAGGAGGCCACGTTGCCGAAGGGGCCGCGTGCGACGAGCTGGTCAGCCAGATCGACCTGTTTCCGACGCTGGCAGCGATGATTGGCGCGGCCGACGCGCGACCAAGCCTGCCAAGCAGCGCCCGTGATCTGGGCCCCGCGCTTCGGGGTGAAGTGCAGGACCGGCCGGACGCAATCTTCTTTGAACAGGAGGAAACGCGTGCCATCCGGACCCGCGAGTGGCTCTATGCCATGCGGTTCCAAGGCGCAGGATCCTATCCAATGAACGATGAATTGTACCACTTGGCCAACGATCCCCTGGAGCGGACGAACCTGATCGCGCTCCCGGAGCATTCCGCGACAGCCGACGACCTTCGCGACAGGATTTCCTCGTTCTTCGACACCCATTCTGTGCCAAGGTTCGATCTTTGGCGGGGCGGCAGCGCCAAGTCCAACGTGACCCATGACAAGTTGTGGAAGGACGCTTGGGGGGAACACTGGGCGCCGGAATTCTCCGGCGCGTGACATACTGCAGGAATCTCCCTGTCAGCGTCTGGACCGAGGGCTGTCGGCTCTTCCAATCGCCGTCCGAGCGGTTGCCGCGTTCTTGCCAGGATCCAGGATCTGCCGTGAGGAAGTTGAACAGCGACCCCGGATCGGACGTCAATCTCAGGGGCGGTTCGCGGCGACCGAAGAGTCACTGAGCCATGTTCCGCTCAGGGCTCCGCGCCCTGTCTTTCGCTCGCTGGCCATTCTGCCTTGGCCGAACGAAACGGTGCGGCCTGTCTTCGCCAGACCGGGCCGCACCCATCCAGTGCCACTGGAAAGGCGACACGACGCGCAGGGCCCCAGTGCGTCATCTCTGCCAGTTCCGTGGCGCAAGTCTCGCTTGAAGGCGGGGCAATCGGATCCCGCACGCCATTGGAAATCAGCAGGTGCGCCGTTCGCGCCAGCGACAGCCTGGCCGATCTGGGACGTCCGTCGGCCCTTTGCAGGCGCAAGGCGCGCAGTACGGCGGCGGCCATCAGGTAGCCGGTGCCATGATCCAGGGCCTGGACAGGCAGTTGCACCGGCTTGTCGGTGCCAAGGCGCGTCATTCCCTCTTGTGCAAGGCCCGAATTGACCTGCACGACGCTGTCGAAGCCGCGCCGCTTTCGCCATGGTCCGGTCCAGCCATATGCCGACAGCGACACGTCAATGATGTCGGGATTGATCTCGCGACGGCGGCATTCGCCGTATCCGAGCCGATCAAGCGCGCCGGGCCGGTAGCCATGCACGACCACATGCGCCTCGGACAACAGGGATTCCAGGCGCGTCCGGTCCTCCGCCTTGTGCAGATCGAGACTCGCGCAGGCCTTGCCAAGCGTCACCTCGGCTTCGAGCCCGTCCTCCCGCCAGTGCGGCGGATCGATCCGGAGCACGCTGGCACCGAACCCTGCAAGAAAACGCGTCGCGACAGGCCCCGCCAGCACGCGTGTCAAGTCGAGGACTCGCAGTCCGTCAAGGGTCTTCGCGAAGGCAGGCAAACGGGGCTGGGACCCCGTAAATTCCTGCCAGTGGATCAATGGCTCGTTGGCCACGGCCCGTCCCTGAGGATGTGCCGCCCAATCAGACAGCCGGTTCATGGCGGCGGCTACACCCCCGGCCACCACAACGGCCCGTTCAAGATCGAGGCGACCCCATGACAGGACCTTCCGGGCCACGTCGTCGCGGTCCGCATCCGCTCCAAGCACGCGAAGCGTGGCCGACAGATGTCTCGGCACGTTCGTATGCAGCCGGATCCAGCCATCCTTGGTCCGGTAGTTTCCGGCAACCGGGTCCCATGCTTCCGGCAAGGCCCAATTCTCCGGCCTCAGCGTCATCCCGCACCAAAGCTCGGTTCGGCGTCGGTCGATGGAGACTTCTGCAGCGCCAACCAGCAGAGCCAGCTGTTGCGCAGCGGCCGTCATCGCGGCAAGCGCCAGGCCCGACACGTCGACGACGGAGGTCAGCTGAAATGCGCCCTCACGTGCAACCCTTGCGCGCGGCATCCTGCTTTGCCCCAAAGCCTCGGAGACTTGAGCGTCGAACCAGCTGTCTTCCGACACGTTCATCGTTCGCCTCTGCGGAAAATGGAAGAATTGCCGATAGCTGCCCTGTCGTTCGAATACAAGCGGGCTCCCTCCCTGCGTCAGTTCGGACAGGCCTTGGTCGCTGTTCCGCGCCGCCACGTTCGCTGCGCTGCGTGGGGACACGACATTCAACGCGAACGCTGCGCATCGGATCGACCATTCCGGCCAGCTGCCGATGCGGCGCATTGGCCAGGCTCGGCGATTCCCTTTGCCGGGGTCCTGAAGATCGCGACTGACGTGACCTGCAAGACGCCCGACATGTGCTCCTGAGCCGGATTACAGAATTTCGCGAAGGGCCCTGATGTGGTCGACGCCCAAGCCGCAACAGCCGCCTATGACCTGCACGCCGCGTCGCAGCCATGATTGCGCATGGCTTGCATAGGCGTCCGGGAGAATTGTGTTGTCGAAAAAGCAGACGTGACCCTCCCAACGTGCCGAATGCGCATAGACCCCGACCGGTCCCGGCCAGCGGTCCTGAACGACGTCAAGGCAGGCGTCGATGTCTTCCACCTCCGTGTGCATGACGCTTACGAGCGGAACCTCGCGACCAGCCAGAGCGTCGAGGGCATCGGCCAGGCCGCCGCCTCGCAAGAGCGTCATGGCACCCGAGGCATTCCGCTCGCAGGACAGCCCGACCCAAACCGGCAGTCCGCTCGTTTGGGCGGCCTCGAGCACGACCAGCATGCTGTCGATGTCCACCATCATCTCCAGCATCAGCAGGTCTGCGCCGGCCTCGGCCATGACCGCTGCCTGTGCTTCGGCGCTGCCGCGCAGGTCTTCAGGTTCTGGCCAATTTTCCGTAAAGGACCAGTACGAAATGCCCCCGGACACCAGGACGTCCGGAGCCGCCATGCGATCTCGCGCCTCCTTGGCCAGCTCGACGCTTCGGCGGTTCAATTGCTCAAACCGATCCTCGACCCTTGCATCGACCAGCACGTGCCGATGCGTGGCAAACGTGTTCGATATGACGATTTCCGCGCCTTCGCGAATGTAGTCCTCGTGAACCGTGCGAAGGACGTCCGGATGGCTCAACGCGCCGCCGCCGTTCCAGGCGTTGTCCAGCTGGGGAACGCCGCGTCTCTCGATTTCCGTACCGGTTGCGCCGTCAATGAGGATCCGTTCGCCCTCATCTATGCGCTTCATCAATCGTTCGTAGCGGTTCATTGGCGTTCCTTCGTCGGCTGCCTGCCGCGGGATCGGAGTGGCGTGGATTCGTGGATCGATGAGTCCTGCGAGAATTCTCGCTTGTCAGAATCTGACCAGTTTTCCGACCGTCTTCAAGTCCCCCGGGCCCCCGGCCACACGTGCCAGTGCGCAAGCGCAAGCCCGGCGCGCTGCGCAACGCTCGCAACCGCGGTTACATAGCCCCGGCGGAATCAGGCTGGACGGGAAAATAGTCCTCGATTCCGCCTTCCCGGTATACGTCTGCCGTACAGCAGTGCAAACCTCCTCCGAACGCATACGCGTCACGAAGATCCACTTCGATAACTTCCATTCCGAGACGGTCGAGTTGCTCCGCCTGATGGACCTCCGACTTCTCCACGCAAACGGTCTTGGGATCAAGCACGAGGACATTCATCGACAGCCATGTCGACGAATAGCATAGCGGCGGAGGCGAATTGTGAGCGGGGCGGGCAGCATCGACGATTTCCCAGTCATTCCTCGTGAACAGTGCTCTCTGATCATCCGGCAAACGGCGTTCGGGATTGTTCAGGATGAGGCCTGGCCTGATTGGCGTGAAGGTCGCATCGATATGGATCGGGTACGGGTCTCCGGGAAAATTGGTCGCATGTACCCTGTGTTCCGGAAAGTGGCGCCGAATCCATTCGATTCCCTTCAGGTTGGTCGTGAACCCGTGCTGAACAACGAGGTCCTTTCCGAATCGCAAGACATCTGCGGCATCGAACAGCGGTTCCTCCTCCGTCGTCACGAAGTACTTTTCTGCGGTCCACTCCAGCCGGGTTTCAATGCTGATGTTTCCGGAAAGGTAGTCGGGGCGATAATCGCTGTCGGCCAGCCGCGGTTTTGGCGCAGCCTCGTGCCGGAAGTTTCGGTCCTCCTCCCAGTACCTCGTCAACAAGGGACGGTAGCACAGGTATTCGAACCAGCGGCAACGATAGGACATCGTCGCTTCCAGGATTTCATTCCCGACCGTCAGCAGGACATCGCGGGGCGGCATGCATCCGAACCCGCTGCCGGTTTCGAAGTCCGGAGTGACTACAGGTTGGGAAAAGTCTATCGGAGTCGGGCGGTCAACCCTGATACCGCGACCGCGCAGCATTTCTGCGAACGCATCAAGCAGTTCGTTGCCACGGTCGATCATGTCTTGGGGTCGTTTTCCCCACTGCCCCCTCATGTCGGAGTCCTCTGGGACCTTGGCTTCGAGGGCCGGTTCCGGCGGCGGAATATGACAATCCGTCGCGTATCCGACTATGACGTGCTTGAGCGGATCCCATTCGTTCCAACTGTTTACCTGCGTCGTTTCCGGTGACCATTTCACGGTTTTCATCCTGCTTGGGCGACTTGCAAGGTCGCCGCCGTTCCCGACGATCGATTTGGCGGCGGTCGACGAACTTCGCAACCGCTTGGCGAATCGCCAATCTGCCGAATTCGATCGTGAAACATTTGGCGACCGCTCCGGCTACAGTCAACAGCGTCGGGCCTTGCACGTGACTGCAATCGGTGAAGCGGCCGAATCAGTCAGCGGGAGCAGGGAACGGGATCCGGATTGCGCATTCGCGCACATCCCGGCGCTCGATGCGCCGGGCGCGGAGCGCAGGGAACCGCGAGCCGTGGTTCGGACGGCGCCCGAGAAGCAACAGGCGGACGTTGTTGGCGACCAAGTGCAGCTGCCCGTACTGGTCGCGGGGGCACCATCCGGTCCAGGCGTCGCGCGCGCTGCACTTGAGCGCCGCCGCCGAGAAGGCGGCCAGCGCAGGCCACGCGCCGCTGTCATCGTTGGCCACGTACCAGACGGTCTGGCTGATCTTCCACGGCGCGCCGAGATAGTGTTGCTCGTCCATGAGTGCGCGGGAGCGCGGCTCGTCTTCCGGCGCCGCCGGCGCAACGGTCAGGCTCGCGAGGCCAATTGCCGCCCCGAATTCGCTTCCGGTCAGGAGGCGTCATGGACGGCTTGAACGGGAGTGTTGGCCGGTTCGGGATACCCATGCAGGAAGTGCCGATCACCCAAAGAAGGAAATTCGCTCTGCCCCCGGCTCACCGCTTTCGTCGGAATGTTCCACTTGCGCGGCTTGAGCAGCATTCCTGCGGAGTGCCGTGCTCAATGGTGCAAACGTACTCCACGATCGCCATCCGGCCAACGGTCTCGAATGCTCCGTCGGAATCGTGGCTGCGGTGCGGTTCCGACTCCGGCGTCGTAAGCGGCAGTCCCAATTCCGCTTCATGCCGAACCTCAGATTTCAATCCAGACCGATCCGTTTTCGATCTTTACGGGATAGGTTGCGAGATTGACGCAGGCGGGCGCGCGCCTGGCTTCCCCGGTGCGGTAGTCGAAAGTCGCGTTGTGCTTCGGGCATTCGATCTCGTAGTCCATGACAAGCCCGTCTGCGAGATGGACTTGCTCATGCGTGCAAAGCCCGTCTGTGCAAAAATAACCGTCATCGGGACTCCGATAGACGGCGAAGGTGCGGTCTCCGTGGTCAAAACGGACCAGATCTTCGACTTCGACTTCGTTTGCGTCACAGGCACGCACCCAGTTGGGCATCACTTCATTCCGCTGCAATGACAGGCCGTTCGTAGGCCGGGGTAGCGCCAGCGCCTGCGGGCAACGGGCGCTGGACATAGTGGTTTGGGTCGGCTTGCTGGCGCATCACGGCGGGAACCATTTCGCGGTAGCAGGCCAAGAGCGACCCGTAGGCGGGAGGGCAGTCCGCCTTGATCTCTTCGTGCAGTGCCGGAAGATTGTAGAACGGCACCATCGGGTACATGTGATGCTCGATGTGGTAATTCATGTTGGAATAGATGAAGCGGAAGAACGGGTTCAGATAGAAAGTGCGGGAGTTCATGCGGTGGTCGGGGACGTCCTCGGCCAGGCCCGCATGCTGCGTTGTTGCCAGGATGTGGTGCAGCCAAGAGCCATAAAAGGTGGGCAGGCCAATCAGGAAGAGCGGCAGCCAGCTCTGAATGGTGACGGCCGCAAGCCCAACCAAGGCGAGCACCATCAGGTGCGCCCGAGATGCCGCGAAGGTCTTTGGCCATTCACTCTCAGGCAGAAAGCTCTTCTCTGCTTCCGTCAAGTTTCCAAGGGCGATGCGGACCATTTTCCCCAACTCCTTGGTAATGGCGGGAATGTACAGCAGGTTCAGTGCCCAGTCCCGGATCGACGGCGGACGCGGGAAGGCGATCTCCGGATCGCGACCGACGATGATGGTTTCAGAGTGATGCCGCGTGTGGCTCCAGCGCCAGAGATGCGGGTTTCTGAGCGACATGAACGACGCGAGCCGATAGAACGCGTCGTTCAGCCAGCGCGTCTTGAACGGTGTGCCATGGCCGGTTTCATGCCAGCGAGAATCCGCGCCCGAGCCATAGAAGACGCCATAGACCAGAGCCGCCGGCCAAGCCCAGGCCGTCCCCCAGACCGCGGCCAGCAGCGCGCCCGTCGCGACGACAAGTCCCAGCCAGGTTCCGTAATTGATGAGCGCCAGCCGGTCCGAGCGTTTCGTGAGTTCCTTGATTCGCTTGCGTGGGGCGGGAGACGCGTACCACGCGGCGTTGCCAAGCAAGGACGCCTTGGCGTTCGGTCCGGTGAGCGAATAGTCGCGGTAGCCATCTTTGGGCATCGTAGGTTCCCCCGTTGGGCACTACGGATTTGATTGCCGCGATAACGCTATCCAAGCAACTCCTGCATTGATAGTTTTTATCAAACCTATCAAGATCTATCGAATCCTTGAGAGGAGCTATCAAATGGGCGAGCGACGCGTCACGATGGCGGACGTGGCCGATGCGGCCGGCGTCGGAATTGCAACCGTTGATCGCGTGTTGAGCGGACGCGCCAAGGTCCGCCGGGAAACCGCCGAGAGAGTTCTGGAAGCTGCGTCTCGGATTGGCTACCACGCGAAGGGGCTGATAGCGGACCGCGTTGCCGGTGCGCTCCCCTTTTGCAGGCTCGGGTTCATTCTGCAGAAGGAGAGCAAGACGTTTTACCGGAGGCTGGGCCGTGCAATCGAAGCGGCAGCCGGGGGCGCGGCCGACATCCGGGTTTCCACCGAAGTGTCTTTCGTTGATGCGCTGTCCCCAGATGATCTTTCAAGCCGGATCCGCGACATGGCGGGAAAGGTCGATGCGCTCGGTGTGGTTTCGATTGACCACCCGAGCGTGACTTCGGCGATTGATTCCGCCGCGGAGGCGGGATGCCACGTCTTTTCGATGCTCAGTCCGCTGAGCGCAGCCTCCGTCAAGGGCTACATCGGCATAGACGGGCGAAAGGCGGGTCGCACCGCCGGCTGGCTGATGCGCCGGCATCTCTCGGAAGGAGAGGTGGGCATTCTTGTCGGCTCGCATCGATATCTTGGCCACGAAGCGCTTGAAGTTGGTTTCCGGAGTTACATGCGCGAGCAAGCCCCTGACGTCCTGTTGAAGGAATCCCTTGTTTACCTCGACGATGCAGCCGTCGCCTATGAGGCGGCCTCGGAGCTCCTGCGGCGCGCGCCTGATCTCAGCGGGCTGTACCAATGCGGTGGCGGCGTGAGAGGTGTCCTCAAGGCGTTGCAGAATGACGGGCGTGCCGGGCGGATCGCCTACATTTGTCACGAGATCAATGAGGCATCGGCACGCGCCTTGCTGGACGGAACGGTCGTCGCGGCGATCTCCACGCCGATCGAAAGCGTTGCGGCAAGAACCGTTGACGCGATGTTGCTTGCCGTTCGGGGCAAGCAGCAGAAGCCGATCGCGACGCTGGATTTCAGCATAGTCACGCCCGAAAGCGTGTAGCGTCTTCATCGCGGCCCGCTTGCGCTGGACGAGGAAAGGGACATCCCGACAATGTTCTCGCGGGTCACGACGCTGATCGGCAATGGAAGCAACGTCGTGGGCCGGTTCTCGAGATGGGCGATCATGGCGTCTGTCGCCGATGCCGCGACATCGCGCATGTTGAGGTGGAGCACGATGTCCATCGTTTCGTCGAGCAGGTAGGACTGTGTCCGCTCGGTCAGGTTGTGTCCGATGAAGACAAGCTCGTCCGTGACTTCGACTTCGCGCAATGCACGCGCGATCCCTTCGCTTCCGCCTCCCACGTTGTAGATTCCAACGAGATCGGGATGAAGGTCCAGGGCCTCCCGAACAACCTTGTAGATTTCGGAGGCATCGTCTTGGCCGTTGATGACGATCGCACTCCCGAAATTGGGAAAGCCGCTGCGCAAGGCGGCGCGAAACCCCATTTCGCGATCCTCGTGGATGCGATAGAGTTGACCGCCCGTGACAATTGCCACGCTCCCCGATTGCTGCGCCAGCCGTCCCATGAGAAAGTCGGCGGTCCGCCCGGCTGCGCGATTGTCGGCGCCCGCGGTTCCGATCAGGTGCCGGTTGGCAAGACCTGACAAGAGGCCGAGCGTCGGGATGCCCAAACTGTGAAGGTAGTCCACGGCGTTATGCACGCGCGGATCCTCCAGCGCCTGGAACGCCACCGCATCAAGGCCATGCCCGGCACAGGCGCGGAGCTTCCTGGCCAAGAGGGCAGGCTCCATCTTCTTCGTGAAGACACATTCGATCGTCGCATGACGCAACGCGCCGAATTCCTGGAAGCACTGGCCCAGGTATTCGGTGGGCGCCCCCGCAAGTTCCGGCAAGAGCACTTTCAGGCGCCACGGTTTCTTGCTCGGCCCGGCGGGGATCCCTTGTTCGATGGCGGCCTTTGCCTGTTCGACACGCTGGCGGGTCTCTTCACGGACTCCTTGTCGCGCATTCAGCACCCTGTCCACGGTGGCGGTGCCGACGCCTGCCCGTCTGGCGATTTCCACGACAGTGGCACGCCTGGCTGGGATCTTGTCGACTCTCATGATCCCAGTTCACATCAGGGAACATCAAAGTCAATGCGCGATTCGCCAACTTGATGTGACTTAGGCATCAATATGCATCAGTTGATGTGATTCTCCTTGCTCTGAAGAACGCCGTTGTGAATTCGTATCGCCACTCAAGACAAGGCCTTGGCTGAAAGAAACCGGGGACATCCCGGATATCAAGCCGTTGCCTTCGTCGACACATGGAGGATCACATGACGACAATGACAAAATACCTTGTTGGCGCGGCCGTTCTTGCCCTGACCGCAGTTCCGGCAATGGCGCAGGACCACAAGCTGCGCATCCAGACCCACTTCAACGCCGAATCTACGCCTGGGCAATTGATCCAGCGTTTCATTGACGAAGTGCAGACCATGACCGGCGGCGCGGTCGAAATCCAAATGCACTACTCGTCCGAAGTCGTGGCCCAGAACGAGGTCATGAGCGCGGCCAGCCAGGGGATTCTTGACTGCGACATGGGCGGGATCACCGGCAACGTCGGCAAGGACGCGGGCTGGATGCTCGCCGGTGACATCATGGGCGGCTATGACACGCCTTACCAGTTCCTGTCGTGGTTCTACCATGCCGGCGGCAGGGAAGTGGTGCAGGAACACCTCTACGACGCGCAGGACATGCACGTGGTCGGGTTTTGGCTTCAGGGCCATGAATCGCTTAGTTCCACCGCGCCCCTGGCAGGCTTCGCGGACCTGAAGGACTGGAAATTCCGGTCGCCTCCGGGACTGGAAACGGAGATCTTCGCGTCCTTCGGCGCAAAGCCCGTGGTGATGGACTTCGGTGAGGTTCCGAACGCCCTGCGCACCGGAATCGTGGACGGGGCCGATGCCTCGACCCTGAACACGAACGCAAATCTGGGTCTCTTCGACGTCGCCAAGCATGCGACCTATCCGGGTTTCCACTCGATGCCCGCCGAGCAGTTGTCGTGCAACAAGGGCGCATGGGGCAAGCTTCCGGCGTCGGTGCAAAAGGCCATCGAGGTGTCGCTGAAGGGCATCGCGCTCGATCTCGCCCTGTTGACCGAGATTCGGGACAACGAGACCGCCACGCGCATTCAGGCCGAAGGCGTCACGCTCTATGACTGGTCGACCGAGGACCGCAAGGCGTTCCGCGAATTCGCACAGGGCCGCTGGGCCGACTGGGGTGCCAAGTCACCCGCCGCCCAGGCCGTGCTGGACAGCCACCTGTCCTTCATGGGTTCGGTCGGACTCGTCAACTGACTTTGTCGCTCTGGTGACGGGCAGGCCTCCTTGCCTGCCCGTCGCCGACCTGGGCCTGCGGTTCGAGGGAGGCTGCGCATGGATGACCGAGCAAAGGCGCTGGTTGAATCGGGGGGTCCGATCAGGGGCGTCTGGGCGTATGTGCTGGCCCGTCCGGACAGCCCGCGCGTGACTGTCTATGACCGCATTGTCACGTCGATTTCGCGGGTGATGATGTTCCTGATCCTCGCTGGTGTCTTCGTGACGTTCTTCGAAGTGGTCATGCGCTACCTGTTTGCCAGCCCGACGCTTTGGGTCAACGAGCTCACGCTCTGGCTGGGGAGCATCGTGTATCTCGCCGCCGGGCTATACACGATGCAGCGGCGTGCCCACATCCGGATCACGGCGGTCTACGACATCGTCTCGCCCAACCTTCGCCTGTTCTTCGACTATCTCGCGATCTTCGTGCTCGTTGTCTACGCCGTCCTCATGGTGATTGGCGGCTACGACGTGGCATGGGACGCCTTCATTTCATGGGAGCGCCTGGGCACGGTCTTCGATCCGCCGGTGCCCGCGACCATGAAGCCCCTGGTTCTGATCATCACTTGCCTGGTGGCACTTGGCGCGGTGAACAACCTGCTGGTCGACTGGTACGGTCGCGGAACCAGGAACCCTGATTGGGCCGAGGCCGATCACAACGATGGCGTTTCCGGACTCGTCGATTCGAAGACCGCCGAGGAAAGCAGGCCGGGGAAGACGCAGCGATGAAGTCCGTCCATCTGCCGATCGCGTTTTTCGCGCTTACCGTCGCTCTTGCCTTGGTCGTTCCCCTTGTGCTTTTGGGCGACTTCCGCGCGGACCTTGGCGTCGGAACCCTGTCGCTTCTGCTGCTTGTCGGCATATTTGTCCTGCTTGTCGCCGGCGTGCCGCTGGGCTTTGCCACCGGTTTCCTGGGCGCGATCATCATTTGGCTGAATTTCGGCGAACCGGGTCTCGGGCTCGTGATGCAGCGCGTCTACGACCTGGTCGTGACGCATGCCATCATCGCGGTGCCGTTCTTCATCGTCATGGCGTCACTGCTGGAGCGCTCCGGCATTGCCAAGGACATGTATGATGCGCTGAACGTAGCGATGGGAAAGACCCGGGGCGGCGTCGCCATCGTAACCACGGTGATGGCCGTGATCATGGCGGCAATGTCGGGGATCATCGGTGGCGAGATCGTGCTGCTGGGCCTGGTCGCGCTGCCGCAAATGCTGCGGCTGGGCTATGACAAGCACCTTGCCATCGGAACAATCTGCGCGGGCGGTTCGCTTGGCACGATGATCCCGCCTTCGGTCGTGCTGATCATCTACGGTCTGGTCACCGAAACGTCGATCACCAAGCTCTTTACGGCGTCCTTTATCCCGGGGCTGATGCTGGCGGGAACCTACATTCTCTACATCGTCATTCGCACCCGGATGAATCCGTCACTTGCTCCCTTGCCTGAGGAGTCCGGCGTGGATGTCGAACAGCTGGACGTCAATTCGAGGATGGAACTGGTCTTCAACCTGACGCCCTTCGTGATCGGGTTTGCCTGTGCCGTTGTCGTCAGCTTCCTTGGATTCGGTCGGACCGAGCAGATTGCGACCCTTATCTTTTCAAGCGCGACGACAGCGTTGCTGCTGGTCGCGTGGCTTCAGAGAACGGATGACTATCCCATCGCCAAGGGACTGTTGCCGCCCTTGATCGTGGTCGACCTTGTCCTGGGCTCGATCTATGGCGGCGTGACCGGCTATGCGGAAGCGGCCGCAATGGGTGTCGTGGCTTCCCTGTTGCTGATCTGGGTGCGGAGCGAGTTGAGCACGGTCATGGTACTGGAAGGTCTGGAGCAGACGTTCCGTTCGGTCGGCACGATCCTCTGGGTCACGTTTGGCGCGACCGTCCTTGCCGGTGCGTTCAGCCTTTCAGGCGGAAACCGCTTTGTTGCAAACGCCATCGTGGGCCTGGATGTCGCGCCGATCGTGATCATCCTGGTGATGATGTGCATCTTCTTCATACTGGGAATGTTCATGGACTGGATCGGCATCGTGCTGTTGACCATGCCGGTCTTCATGCCGATCGTGAAGCAACTGGGTTATGATCCGATCTGGTTCGGGATCCTGTTCAGCGTGAACATGCAGATCGCGTTTCTGACGCCGCCCTTTGGGTCGGCCGCATTCTACCTCAAGAGCGTGGCTCCACCCGAGATTGACCTTGTGACGATCTATCGCTCGTTCGGGCCGTTCATCCTGCTGCAGGCCACCATCCTCGCGATCCTCGTGGCATTCCCGCAGATTTCGCTCTTCCTCGTGCGATGACGAGGCGGAGCTGGGACCGGGGGGTGTCTTCCGGACCGGTCCGGCGTGATACACGCTTGAAACCCCGCCAATTGAAAAACGGAAGCTAGTGTGAAATGCGCGTCGGCGCGATTGGTTTGGGGGACACGGGATGCGGGTTCACGCAGGATTCGATTGCCAGCGGGCTCGAGGTGACTGGCCTCGGTCCGGGAGATGCGCATGACCGCGTCTCGTGACATGGGCGGCACGTCCCCGGGAAGCGTGACCGTGGTCGGGGAGTGGTCCGATGCGGTCCGCGAGATGCTGATGAACGGCAACCAGGCAGAATTGGCAATCCTCGGCGGCGCAGGCCTGGCGGGACACATGGCTGCAGGTGGTGCGATCGATCCGACCGCGACCACAGGGCCGCGAGCGCCTCGCGAAATCGGGATTGCCTTGACGGAGGGCGAAATTCGTTTCTGCGATTCGTCAAGTTCAGGCGGCATTCCCGGAACGCAGGCCGACGCGCTCATGATGATGGCATCGACAGGGATGCGGATCATTCGTTCGACCAAGTCGAATTGTCCGCAGGGAACGAACTTGGCCTGCATGCGCGTGCCTGAAGAGATCGTGGACGCGGGGCCGCATCGGGGAGGTGAGCAATGAAACTGGGCGTGATCTGCGACGGCATCAGCCGGGACCTGGAGCATGCTGTTGACGTCATGGACGAGTTTGGACTCGAATATGCCGAGCTGCAATACGTCGGCGACTCGGAAGTCGGCGATCACAGTGCACAGGAGATTCGCGAGATTGACGCGCAGCTTCGCGACCGCGGCAAGCCCGTGTCCTGCCTCTCGCGCCACGTCTTTGCAGGCCTGACCGCCGCCAATGAGCCCGGCGACGACCTGCACACACGGCACATGGATGCACTCAAGCGCGTCATCGACATGGCGCATGTGGTTGGCAGCCCGCTGGTCAGGATCATGACCAACAAGAAGGAACAGATCCTCTGGGGCAGGCACGGGGCCGAGATATGGAATGTCGCCCACGGTGCATGGGACAGGACTCTTCCTCTCATTGCCCCGGCCTGCGACGTGGCGCGCAACGCCGGGATTACGCTGGCGCTCGAGACCGGCAACGGCACCATGGTCAACTCCAACTGGACCGCGCGAAAGCTCATCGACGATCTGGATGCCAAGGACGTGCTCAAGATCCTCTGGGACCCGGCCAACAACTGCTGGTGCCACGAGGAGGCCTACCCGCGCGGATACGAGACGGCGAAGGACGGATATCTGGGCCATATCCATGTCAAGGACGTGCAGGTCGACACGCCGTCCGCGACGCTGGAAGTGTGCCGCATGGGCGAGGGCCAGTTGGCCGGCCAGTTCCCGCCGCTCGCCAATGCCCTGCGCACCGATGGCTATGACGGCGTGATCAGCTTCGAGAGCGTGTATCATCCCGGCGACGGCGACTTCGAAGCCGGGTTCCGCCTCTGCATCGACCGCTTCAAGGAGATTTTTGCGTGACGCGATGAAGACCGGCATCGCCACCGTTTCGATCGCCGGTGCACTGCCGGAGAAACTCGCGGCAATCGCGGCGGCGGGTTTCGACGGAGTCGAGATCTTCGAACAGGATTTCATCGCCCATGACAGCGGTCCGTCCGATGTGGGACAAATGGTGCGGGACCATGGACTGGAGATCATGCTCTTCCAGCCCTTTCGCGACTTCGAGGGATTGCCGGAGCCGGACAGGACCCGCGCCTTCGAGCGGGCCAAGCGGAAGTTCGACGTCATGCGAGAGCTGGGAACCGATCTCATGCTGATCTGTTCTTCGGTGCATCCCAAGGCCCTGGGCGGGATTGACCGTGCCGCCGACGACCTGAACGCCTTGGGCGACGTGGCCGCCGAGCACGGACTGCGCGTGGGCTACGAGGCGCTGGCCTGGGGCACCCATGTCAACGACCATCGGGACGCATGGGAGATCGTGCGGCGCGCGGACCATCCAAGCATCGGCCTGATCGTCGACAGCTTTCACACGCTTGGGCGGAAGCTGAGTCCGGAAAGCGTCCGCCGCATTCCCGGCGACAAGATCTTTTTCGTGCAGCTTGCGGATGCGCCCCGGATCGAGATGGACCTGCTCTATTGGTCGCGGCATTTCCGCAACATGCCCGGCGAAGGCGATCTGGACGTGCGGGCGTTCATGCAAGCGGTCGCCGCGACCGGGTACGATGGTCCGATCTCGCTTGAGATCTTCAACGACCAGTTTCGGGGCGCCAGCCCTCGGGCCATTGCCGAAGACGGCATGAGATCTCTCTTGTCACTCATGGATGACGTAAACCGGATCGAGCCGGCCCCCCATCTCGACGTCCCGTCAATGCCGCCCCGAGCGGAGATCGAGGGCGTAGAGTTCATCGAATTCGCCGCCGACGAGGTCGAGGCAAGTCGGCTCGGCGCCCTATTGACGACATTGGGATTCACTCATGCCGCGGATCACGTCAACAAGGACGTCTCGCTCTGGACACAGGGCGCGATAAACATCGTCATCAATACCGAGCGGGAAGGATTCGCACATGCGACCTACCTGTCGCGCGGAACCAGCGTTTGCGACATGGGATTGCGCGTGAAGGACGCCGTCGAAACCGTTCGCAGGGCAGAGGCGCTGAAGGTAAGGCTGTTCCATCAGCGCATCGACCAGGGAGAACTGCGCCTTCCCGCGATTCAGTCGGTCGGCGGTGGCGTCATGCACTTTCTGGATGCGGCGAGCGGGCTGACAGACGTGTGGGACGTCGAGTTCAAGACAACTGGGAATGCCTCCGAAGAGGTCGGCCTGACCCGCGTGGACCATGTCGCGCAGACCATGGGCCATGACGAGATGCTCACGTGGTCCCTTTTCTACACCTCTCTGTTCGAAGCGTCGAAGAGGCCGGTCGTGGATGTCGTTGATCCCGGCGGCGTCGTGCGAAGCCAGGTCATCGAGAGCCCGGATGGCAGCCTGCGCATCACCTTGAACGGCGCGGATTCAAACCGCACGTTGGCAGGTCATTTCGTTGCAGGCCGCCCGGGATCCGCCGTGCAACACGTGGCCTTCGAGTCGAGCGACCTGTTCGAGACCGAAAGGCGCCTGCGCGGGCGGGGATTCCAGGCATTGCCGGTCCCGGAGAATTACTACGACGATCTTGAAGCGCGTTTCGCGCTGGACGCGAACACGTTGGCGCAGCTTCGCGAGGGGAACATCCTCTATGACGAAGACGAAAGCGGACAGTTCTTCCAGCTATACAGCCGACCCTACGGCGACGGCTTCTTTTTCGAGATCGTCGAGCGCCGACATGGCCATGGCGGATACGGCGCCGTCAACGCACCTTACAGGGCTGCCGCGATGAAGCGACTGGTATCGCGGGAACCAAAGAAGCTTGCGCTCTTCCACGGGTTGCCGCGGCCGGAACTTGATTGAAGGGCAGCAGGCATGAAGAAGTCCTGGCAATTTCGGCAATTCTCGCCGGTCTCGTCGCCTGCCGCCTTGGCCCTTTCGCTGTCGAGGTCGCAGACTGCGGCAAGTTCGGCACCCTGGTCGCGGAGACCGGACCACGCGTGAAGGTGGTTCTGCGCGTAGAAGCCGCACCCGACCACCGCGATCCTTGCGTCTTGCCCTTGCGGCACCTTGCCCTCCAAATTGGTATGACAATATATATTTGTATAGTATCATATTGACATACCGAAACAACCGCTGTTTCCTCGGACTGACGTCAAATGGATTCGTCAGACACAAACCGGAGGGAGAAACAGGATGCATTCGAAACAGCTGGTTGCTGCCTGTGCGCTCGGTCTTGCGCTCAGCGGTGCGGCGCAGGCAGCCGACGAGACAATCGTCGGGTACGCAGCACCGTCGCTTGACGGCGCGCAGTCGCAGATACAAGGGGGCTTTCTTGTCGGCGCGGAGCAGCACGGATGGAAGGTCCTTTCCGTGACCTCGGGTGGGGACGCCCAGAAGCAGGTCAACGACATCAACGACTTCATCACCCAGAACGTGTCGGCGATTGTCGCCGTGCCGGACGACAGCGCAGGCATATGCGTCGGCGTTGCGGCCGCGAAGGAGGCGGGCATTCCGTTCTACACGATCGACCGGGCGCCCTCGGGCTGCGTGGTGGACATGGTCGTTCTTTCGGACAACTACCTGGGCGGGCAGCAGGCGGGCGAAGCCATGGTCGCGCACCTGACTTCGAAGAACGGCTCGCCGAGCGGCACCGTCCTGGAAATCACGGGCAATCTTGCGCAAAACGTTGCGCAACTCAGGGGTGCCGGCTTCCAGGACGTGCTCAATCAACATGATGGCATCACCCTGATCACGCGTCCGGGCGACTGGGACGCCGCCAAGGGCGTGGAGATCGTTCGCGACGTCGCCTCGGCGCAACCCATAGACGGGATCTACATGCATTCGGACTGCGTCTATGCCGCCGGCACCGTGCAGACGTTGAAGGAGATCGACCAGTTTGCGCCCGCTGGCGAAGACGGTCACATATTCATCGCAGGGATTGACGGGTGCAGCGGCAACCTGGAACTGATCCGCCAGGGCGCCACCGACCAGACATCCGGTCAGCCGATCCCGGACTTTGGCACGCTCGTTGCGGAGTTCATGGCGAAGCAGTTCGCCGGAGAGGCGATCGAGCCCGGCCTGGTGCATCAGGACGGCGCGCTCTGGTCGCCGGGCCGGCTTGAGATGACCGACGTCGGCATGCTGCTCTACTTGAGCACGACCTCGATCACCAGGGACAATGTCGACAACCCGGGTCTTTGGGGCAACCAGTAGACAACGGCCGGCACTGAACCCGTCGGAGAGCGCGACCGAGGCGTTGCGCTCTCCGAGGTTGGAGTGGACAATGCACTGTTTCGCGTGCCCGAGACAGGTGATCGCATGACTTGCGATCTCTTTCGTTGCAGGAAGCGCCATGGGCCGAGCCAGCAGGTTCTCATCGCTCGATGTCCGGCATTGCCACAAGAACCCCGACATCATGCAGTCCAGCCCATGGCGTCCGTGCAAGAGCAGACTTGACGCGACGCGGAGGAATGGACGAATCGATAGATGCCACCCCTTCGATCTTGGTCAATTTGCCGGCGAGAAAGGCCTCGAAGTCACTGAGACTTGTCGCAATCATGCGCATCTGGCAATCCCGGTTGCCCGTCATCAACCAGCCGTCAACGACCTCGGCGAACTGGAGGATCGCGCTCTCAAATGCTGCCAGAGCGTCGTCGATCTGCTTGTCCAACTGCACCGACACGAAGACCGGGACATCAAGCCAAGTGCCGCTTCATCGACCCGGACCCCGTAACCGGTGATAGCGCTCACGGATTCCCGTCGTCGGACACGGCGTGCGGTCGGCGTCGGACTCAACCCAATCTGCTCACTCAAGCGCTGCATTGACATCCGTCCGTCGACATGTCCCGCGAGGTCTCTACGCAGATGGCGTTCGGCGAGATCCTTGAGGGCCTGTCCAAAGGCGACGGCCCGGTTGCCGGACGTATCGTCACCGTCTCGCCAGATGTGACAGGCACGACGAGCCTTGGCCCATGGGTCAACCACCGCAAGCCGTTCGCGCGATCCGGTCAGGCGGACGCCTTCATCGAGCATCGCATAACCTCAACGGCGAGATGGGAATTTGCGCCGGAGGGGCAGCATATTGAGCCGTGCATCGCCGAGATGAACCTGATGCTGCTCCTTGGAGCTGCAGGCCTGTCGCATTCGCTGCTTGGCAAACGGTTGATCCCCATCGGTACGGTGCATGATCCCTTTGTTGCTCGCGCGCGCGATGCCCTGAACCACGCATGATGTCAGGATGCACGGTTCATCCTGGTCGGAACCCCTTCCGGGGTAACATTGGCCCAAGAAGGCGGCGCGCATCCGTCCGTCGGGACACCGCTGATCGGGATGAGCCAAGATGGGTCGGCCGCGTTTGAGCCTGCCTTTGCCGACGAACTGGCCGTCATCATGGAAAGGGCGTTCGGCTATCTTCGACGGGATGGCGATGGCAACCCGGATGACTTTGCGTGGCTTCGCGATGAAACCGGCGGGTCGGTACATTTGCGGCTGTCAGCAAATTCGCTCGAGCAGCCCGGAGAGCGCATTGACGGCGATTTTCGACCAGGCGCTGTCGATGGGGCCTGCTGGCTGCGAAAGCCGGGGCCGAACCGCGATGTCGCGATCGGCCATCAAGGCGCCATCGCCCCCGGAGCCATGCGCGCGGCCGGGTTGATCGGCGAGGCGCGGCGGGATGTCGGCGTGCCGGCCGTTACCTCCGCTGATCGGCTGGACGCAGGCTGGACTGCTGCCCAGCGGGCCCGGGCCCGTGGCGTTGCAAACGCCCAAGCTCTCGCTGGACGTCGAGCGTTTCGGTCAAGCGGGCACCATCGGCGACTTGAAACGTCACTATGGAATCGACGCTGAGAGCATCGTGAGGCGAGTCGACAAACTGACGCCGGGCAAGCCGATCGGGCGACGTCACTCAGCCGCCGGTGACAGCCGCGCCGTTGCGTAGGGCGCAAGGCGCAGCCTGGCTGCATTGTCCACTTTCCTGCCAGGGGAATCCAGGAAATCCAGCCTAAGGGCGTCCGAATATCGGGCATGATCCAATTCGTGCAACACCGCAGGGCCGTGCCACGGATCGACGTGCACATCCCGTTCTTCCGCTGTCAGGTTTGCCAGCCAAAGCTCGGGACCGGCAGGGGTTTCAATGCCCAATCCTGCGATGGCTCCGGGGTCACTAATGGTCGTCGTGATTGAGTGGCGGGACCCTTGTGCCGCCAATCCCCTTAGCACGTGAAAGGCCGGAGTAGCCTCTGCGGACGGATGTTCCGGCGGCTTTCTGTCGTCCCGGCCGATTGCCAGCCCTTGCGGACCTGCAAGGGACGCAAGCGCCACGGCGTCCAGCCCCGCTTCTGTCGCTGCTGCCACAAGCCCCAAGGCCCAGGACGCGCCAAAGATGCCGCGCTGTCTCGGGTCGCTTTCTGCAAGACAGATCCGTTCGTCCGTCGGGTTGGGCGAGACGGCGGCACCATAAGGGTTCACCCTTGAGGATATCCAGGAGGGTCCAAGGTGGTATGGGGTGGACCCGATCATGGCCCTGGCTGAAGCGAATATCCATTTGGCGGCCTCAAGATTTTCCATCAACGATTGGTCGTCGGATGCATGGACCGCAGGGCAGACCGCGTGCGTGACGAAGTCGAACACCCCATGCGGGACCGGCAATCGGTTCAATTCGGTGAAGAAAGCCACCATTCCTCCACCAATTGGAATCCCTGGAAACGCCCTGCGGGCGGCGGTGGCCATTTCCATGTAGCGGGGGCCTGCGGGTCGAGGATCCCCTGGCTGGAAGGACGACATGTCGTGGGCTTGGGTGACAACAACTGCAGCGGGAATGATGTCGTGCCGACCCAGCGCGATGGCCAACTCCTCAAGTTCCCGGTCGGCGGTGTTCGTCGCAGACAGTATCATTTCGAGGTGCAGGGGGGTGTCCGTTGTCCGAGCGACTGTACTCAAATCCGCTGCCTGCCGATCCAGGTCAAATTGCCGACCGTCCATGCGCATGACCAGGTATGCCGGATTGGCATGCTTCAACTGGCCGACGAATCGGGAATGGTCAGCTGGCGGATCCCTGGGCATCGCGGTTCCCAGGTCGGGCAAGACTCCCGCTCGATCCCCCAAGGACACAGTGAGTTCCGGACGATCAGAAGGCACGGCACTGGCAGGAGGATTCCCTGTCACGGTCACAATCACCGATTGCGTGACGCGCTCGCCTTGGACGATCACGTACGGCCACGGATCGAGCAGTGAACCCGCATAGGTCTTGAAGGAAGCGTCCATCCAGTTCCGGTGGTCCTCCATTTCGAATTTGGCGCCTTCCATTTGGATCGCGACCCTCAGGCCGGATCCAAGATCATGTGTCAGTGACCGGATGTCGAAGATCGGTTGCCCCGGGCTGATCCGTTCCGGAATCGTCTGCCGGGTCAGAGTGCCGTCGGTGTGGGTCACATCAACGGTTTGGCCGACCATGTGTTTCAGCGGGTGCAGGATCGTGAACCCTGTCCGATTGGTCGCGAAATCCGTCTCCGCAGCTGCAGACACGGAAAATGTCAAGCTGCCCTTCGAGGAGCCTGCAATGTCGACCGTTCCCGCAAGTCGCTGCAGCCCTCCGAGAAATGCCAAATCACAGGAAAGGTGAAATCGGGCCTCTTCCTGGACAACGTGAACATTTGCGATCTCGACGGGAATGTTCCCCCAGCTTTCATCCCGCGACAGAAAGGCGATCCCTCGCACGATCTCGATGCCGCCGTAGCGGATGTTTCGCAGTGCGCCGGCTTCCCAGGTGGCCGCCAAGGGTCCGGCGCTCAGCACTGTTCGTCCCGGTACCGGCTGGTCCGTGCCAAACAGCGAGATCGCGAGAGAGTGATCCAGGCGGTCGGCAGTCATGCGAATTTCGGCTTTACCGACGCGTGTGTTTCCGCCGCTTCGTAAGCAGCTTCCACCAAGGCAAAGGTCTTCAGGTTGTCCACCCCGGACGTGTCGGCTTCGCGGCCACTTCTGAAAGCGTCGAGAAAATGTGCGTTGGCGTGCAAAACGGCCTCTTGCGAGACGTGCCACGGGTGGCTTGTCCAGGAAAGAAGAGGTGATCCAACGGAGAGCGTTTCGGTCTTGCCGCGTGACGTTACCGACATCGTCTGGTGACGTGCCAGGGTGATTGCCCCGTCGGTGCCCTCGATCTCCAGCATCGTCTCCGGGAACACGTCGGGTGAGCGCTTTGACTGGTAGGTGGATTCAACGAGGGAGACGGCGCCCGACTTGTGCCTGAGCAGCATTGTGGCGGTATCCTCGCCCGCGACCTCCGGCTTTCGCTTCTGCAACTCGCACGAGAGATGTTCGACTTCGCCCAAGAAGTAGCGAGCAAGATCCAGAACATGGATGCCCGAATCCAGGACAACCAGCCGGTCTTCTCGCGCAAGATAAGGCTGGCCGGCATAGACATCGTAACCAGTTCTGAACGATATTCTCGCCCAGTTCGCAGTGCCAATCGATCCCGCGTCGAGTTCCTGCTTCACGCGCCTGATTCCGGTGCCGAAACGAAAGTTCTCGTGGACGGCCAGCCATGCGCCTTTCTCTTGCGCGAGTTCGACGATTGCACGGGCTGTCTCAAGCGTTGGCGCGAGAGGCTTTTGTACTATGGATGCGATGCCGCGCCTTGCAGCGATCGCTGCCAGCGCTTGGTGGCTGCGCATTTGTGTCGCGATATCAAGCAGATCAATCGCGTGTTCGTCCAGCAACTGAGCAATGTCAGCGTACCAGGGAACGCCGAACCGGTCGCCTGCCGCCTTGGCCCTTTCGCTGTCGAGGTCGCAGACTGCGGCAAGTTCGGCACCCTGGTCGCGGAGACCGGACCACGCGTGAAGGTGGTTCTGCGCGTAGAAGCCGCACCCGACCACCGCGATCCTTGCGTCTTGCCCTTGCGGCACCTTGCCCTCCAAATTGGTATGACAATATATATTTGTATAGTATCATATTGACATACCGAAACAACCGCTGTTTCCTCGGACTGACGTCAAATGGATTCGTCAGACACAAACCGGAGGGAGAAACAGGATGCATTCGAAACAGCTGGTTGCTGCCTGTGCGCTCGGTCTTGCGCTCAGCGGTGCGGCGCAGGCAGCCGACGAGACAATCGTCGGGTACGCAGCACCGTCGCTTGACGGCGCGCAGTCGCAGATACAAGGGGGCTTTCTTGTCGGCGCGGAGCAGCACGGATGGAAGGTCCTTTCCGTGACCTCGGGTGGGGACGCCCAGAAGCAGGTCAACGACATCAACGACTTCATCACCCAGAACGTGTCGGCGATTGTCGCCGTGCCGGACGACAGCGCAGGCATATGCGTCGGCGTTGCGGCCGCGAAGGAGGCGGGCATTCCGTTCTACACGATCGACCGGGCGCCCTCGGGCTGCGTGGTGGACATGGTCGTTCTTTCGGACAACTACCTGGGCGGGCAGCAGGCGGGCGAAGCCATGGTCGCGCACCTGACTTCGAAGAACGGCTCGCCGAGCGGCACCGTCCTGGAAATCACGGGCAATCTTGCGCAAAACGTTGCGCAACTCAGGGGTGCCGGCTTCCAGGACGTGCTCAATCAACATGATGGCATCACCCTGATCACGCGTCCGGGCGACTGGGACGCCGCCAAGGGCGTGGAGATCGTTCGCGACGTCGCCTCGGCGCAACCCATAGACGGGATCTACATGCATTCGGACTGCGTCTATGCCGCCGGCACCGTGCAGACGTTGAAGGAGATCGACCAGTTTGCGCCCGCTGGCGAAGACGGTCACATATTCATCGCAGGGATTGACGGGTGCAGCGGCAACCTGGAACTGATCCGCCAGGGCGCCACCGACCAGACATCCGGTCAGCCGATCCCGGACTTTGGCACGCTCGTTGCGGAGTTCATGGCGAAGCAGTTCGCCGGAGAGGCGATCGAGCCCGGCCTGGTGCATCAGGACGGCGCGCTCTGGTCGCCGGGCCGGCTTGAGATGACCGACGTCGGCATGCTGCTCTACTTGAGCACGACCTCGATCACCAGGGACAATGTCGACAACCCGGGTCTTTGGGGCAACCAGTAGACAACGGCCGGCACTGAACCCGTCGGAGAGCGCGACCGAGGCGTTGCGCTCTCCGAGGTTGGGGATAGTCTTGGCACCAGCGCAAGTGCCGACATGAGCGGACTGGTGTCGCCGGTTTGAAGAGTTCTTGACGCAGCGGCGCGTGGATTCGGGCAATGAGCTACCTGGAATTGAAGAACGTCAAGAAGAGCTTTGGGGCCATCAATGCCCTGCAGGGCGTTGACTTTCAGATCGGGGCTGGCGAGGCGGTTGGGTTGATGGGCGACAATGGCGCCGGAAAATCTACGCTCATGAAGATCATAGCGGGAAATGTGCAGCCCACTTCCGGTCAGATATTCGTTGACGGCGAAGACACTGTTTTTGCAAGCCCGCTCGATGCCAGGAAATTGGGCATAGAGATCGTGTACCAGGATCTGGCGCTTTGCGACAACCTGACGGCGGCCGCCAATGTCTTTCTTGGCCGGGAACTGCAAGCCGGTTTCGGACAGTTCCACAAGCTCAGCCACGCCGCGATGAACCGCCGGGCAGCCGAATTGTTCGCCGAACTGAAGTCCGAAACGCGGCCACATGATCTGGTCGAGCAGATGTCGGGAGGCCAAAGGCAGGCGGTGGCGCTGGCGCGAACGCGGCTCTCCGATCCCAAACTGGTCTTGCTCGATGAGCCGACGGCGGCGATCTCGGTGCGACAGGTGGCTGAAGTGCTGGCAAGGATCGCGCAGCTTCGGGACACGGGTCACGCGGTCATCCTGGTCAGTCATCGTATGGGGGATGTCTTCGAAGTGTGTGACCGCGTCGCGGTGCTTCGCAGGGGGCGCAAAATTGCGGACAAGCCGATTGGCGATACCAGCCTTGAAGAAGTTACCGGCCTGATCACCGGCGCTCTCGAAGAGGCATAAGAAAATGGGCCGGCAACAAGGACTGGCAAGCCAGACATCGGGCGACAATGTGGCGGAACGACCAAATGCTGTCTGACAAGCGGATATCCATTCTGATCGACAACATGATCTGGGTTATCCTTATGGTTGTATTCACGTTTTTCGTTTTTCAGTCAGAGCATTTTCTGACAGAGCGAAACATCTCGAACATTCTGACCGCCGCTGCCGTACTGGGCGTCCTAGTCATCGGGCAGACCTTTGTTCTGATTAGCGGAAATTTTGACCTGTCCACTGAATCAACGCTCGGGCTGGCCGCCCTGATGGGGCTTTGGCTGATCGTTCCTGCTGGTGCGCCAACGTTCGGCGGCGGCGTCTTTCTCAACCCGTATCTTTCAATTGCGGCCACTCTCGCGACCGGCGCGGCCATCGGCTACGTCATTGGTGTCCTGATCACGTTTGGCCGTATGCACAACTTCATCGTTACATTGGCTGTCCTGTTGATAATTCGTGGTTTCATGCTGGCTTTCTCCGAGGGCGCCCCGGTGAACGGTTTCAACAATCCGGATGCAGAAGTCTTCTATTGGCTGGGCCACCAGACAGCGTTCGTGCTTCCGGGCCTTGGGAAAATCACCGTCGCGGTGGTTGCGACGGGCCTTCTGTTCTTGATTGGTCACTTCATCCTGAAACATCACCGTTTTGGTCGAGAGCTCTATGCCATCGGGGGCAATAGAGATGCAGCCGAAGCAATGGGCATCAACACCGAGCGCCGGATCAGGCAGGTCTACATGATCAGCGGTCTGCTCGCGGCGTTGGCGGGCTGGATGCTGGCCGGCCGGGTGGTTTCCATTCAATCCAATCTCGGCGAGGGGTTCATCTTCACCGTCTTCGCGGGCGCAGTCATCGGGGGCGTAAGTCTTCAAGGCGGCCGAGGCACAATGTTGGGAGCACTGGGCGGCGTCCTTTTGCTCTCGACCATAGACCGCGGTCTCAATCTCATGCATGTTTCGGTCTTTTGGGTGAAGGTCATCCAGGGCCTGATCATCCTGATCGCAATGTTCCTGGATGCTCAGCGTGCACGATTGAGCGAACTGAACCTGTCCAAGGCAATTGAGAAATCGAAAGAGAGCGGGTGAGGTCCTGAATGGAATTCAAGAGCGTGAGACGGCGCAAGGTCCACGAAGACGTCGCGGAGCAGATCGAAAGGCAAATCCTGACGGGCGGTCTGGAGGAAGGAGATCGATTGCCATCGGAGCGAAATCTCATGGAGGCGTTCAACGTTGGCCGTCCGGCCGTTCGCGAAGCGCTGCTTCTGCTGCAGCGCAGCGGATTCGTTGAGGTTTCCAACACGGGAAGGCCAGTCGTTGCGCGGCCGACAACGACCAAGGTCGTCGAACAGCTTTCCGGTTCGGCTCGCTTCTTGCTTTCGACGAAAGATGGCGAACGCGCGTTTCAGGATGCGCGTCGCCTGTTTGAAGCAGCCATAGCTCGAAACGCTGCTGAAATTGCGACGCCCCGGGACATAGAAACGCTGGAAGCTGCGCTCGTTGCCAATCGACACGGGATGGGAGACACAACTGCGTTCGAGCGCACGGATGTCGAATTTCACCTTGCGATCGCCAGGATCGGAAACAATCCGGTCTTTACGGCGCTGCATTCGGCCATTGCAGAGTGGCTTACGAATCAACGTGCAGTCTCGCTGAGGGTCAAGGGCGTTGAAGCCAGCGCATTCGAAAGCCACGAAAAGATTTTTCAGGCAATTGCATCGCATGAACCCGAGCAGGCCTGGCAAGCCATGGATCAACACCTGAGGGACATCATGCAACGATTTGAGGAAGGAAGCCAACATGGCAGCGACTGAACCATACGTGGTCCTTGTCGAGTTCGAGCTGCTTCCGGACGCGTCGATGGCGGATGCCAGGGAACTTCTGGCCCAAAACGCGTCTGCGTCCTTTCGGAACGAGCCGGGATGCCTTCGGTTTGATGTCGTCGAAACTCAAGACGAGGCCGCCGCATTCACCCTGTATGAAGTCTATGCGGACGAGGCCGCCTTCACGGCGCATCTGAATTCGCCGCATTTTCTGGCATTTGACCAGGAATCCGGGAATTTCTTTGGTGGAAAGAGCGTTCGTCTTGGCAGGCTGACCACCGAGGCGTCGGCCGCTTAGGAAAGTCCGAAATGGCAACGGAGACTGAAAATTCCATGGCCGCGCTGACGCGGTCACAAAGCCCGAAGATCGGTCACTATGTCGGTGAGTTTGCAACACCTGGCATCGGTCACATGCTCGCGTCCGCAGGGTGCGAGTTTGTCTTCTTCGACATGGAACATTCCGGTTTTGGCTTTGAAACACTGAAGCAGGTGCTTCGGTACTTCGAAGCTGCGGACATTCCGGCAATCGTGCGGGCGCCATCCAAGGACTATGACGGGATTGCTCGCCTCTGTGACGCAGGCGCAGAAGGAATCATGGCGCCCATGATCGGCAATTCCGAAGAGGCCGCGCGGATCGTGCATCACATGAAGTATCCCCCTGCAGGCGGCCGTGGCGTCGCGTTGGGGATTGCTCACGACAAATTCCAGCATGATGGCGTGCCGGTGGCTGAACGATTGGAAAGCGCAAACAAGCGGACAACCTTCTTCGCTCTGATCGAGACTCGTGAAGGTGTGGAGAATGCCGACGAGATTGCCGCAACGCCTGGCGTCGACTGTCTGTGGGTCGGGCACTTCGACCTGTCTGCGTCGCTGGGCATTGCCGGGCAATTCAACCACTCCGACTATCTGGAGGCCTTGAATCGAATCGTCGCAGCGGCAAGTAAGCACGACCGTTCATTGGGACGATTGGTTTCCTCTCCGCAGGAGGGACTGCAGGACATCGAGCAAGGCTTCGACTTCATTTGCTACGGCACCGATACGGCAATTTACCAAGGCGCTCTCATTCGCGGAATCTCGGAACTTAGGGATGCGGCCAAAAATGGGTGATTCCTTCCGAGTGGCACTGTCTTCCGGGTTCAGAACCCCGGACGGTGACATGACGTTTCCTTCATTCGACCTGTCGCCTCTCAACGATTCCGAGGGAGTGGAGCTTAGATTCCTGAATCCCGGAAGCCCACTCCCCGCTGACGATCTTGAGGACGTCGATGCGCTGATCTTGTTGTCGGAAGAGTTTACTTCAGACAGCATTCCTTCATCCGGACGTCTTTGCGTCGTTGCCAGATTCGGCGTTGGCTATGACACGGTTGATGTCGGTGCATGCACGGCAAGCGACATAGCGATTTGCATTGCGCCGGACGGTGTGAGGCGTCCGGTCGCTGTGTCAATACTGACGTTGATGCTTGCACTTGCTGGCAGGTTGATGGTCAAGGACCGACTGACCCGCCAAGGCCCCGAGGGCTTCAACGCACGCAGCCTTCACATGGGCATCGGCCTCGAGGGTCGGGTCCTTGGCTCGGTGGGCGTCGGAAACATTGGCGCAGAGATGTACCGCATGGCGGCGCCGCTTGGCATGAAGTTCATCGCGCACGACCCTTTTGCCAGGACCGCCCTGGCATCGGAACTCAGTGTAGACCTCGTCGATCTCGACACGGTCTTCACCCAGTCGGATGTCATTGCGATCAACTGCCCGCTGACGCCGGATACGCATCATCTGGTCGACGCGGACAGGCTCTCGCAGATGAAGTCATCCGCGTTTCTGATCAATACCGCCCGCGGCCCGATCATCGATCAGGCGGCTCTGACGGATGCACTGCAAAACAACCGGATCGCAGGTGCCGGGCTCGACGTGTTTGAAGTTGAACCGCCGGACGCCGACGATCCGATCCTGAAGCTCGACAACGTGATCGTTACTCCCCATGCGCTTTGCTGGACCGATCAGTGCTTTGGCGGCATTGGCGCATCGGACGTTGCCTCGGTTCTGGACATTAGGGCAGGTCAGCTACCTGTCGGTCTGCTGAATCGTGAAGTCGCGGAGCGTCCAGGGTTTCAAAGAAAGCTTGCTGCATACGCAGCGAGCCAAGTCTGAGCGTGACGGCGAGGCCATTCCCCGAAACAAGCAGCAACCCGGCGGACGGACAAGATGCCAGCAAGAGAATTGCGCCTGTCACGGGATCGGGAAGCGAGATCGGGTTGGTCGTTTCGAATGGTCTCGTGCAAGACGTGTCCCGAGTCGGCATGGCCAGTCGCGGACCCGAAACACTGAACCTTTGGCGGCGAGCGTTGGTCAGACGGCTTCGGGAGAGGCGCATCCTCTATGACGAAGATGACAGCGGCCAGTTTTTCCAGTTGTACAGCCGACCTTACGGCGACGGCTTCTTTGAGATCGTTGAGCGCCGACAAGGCTATGGAGGATACGGTGCCGCCAATGCGCCTTTCAGGGCTGCGGCGATGAAGCGATTGGTGTCGCGCGAACCGAGGACAAGTGCGCTCTTCCACAAATTGCCGCAACTCTTCATTGCAGCCTGCCACCCAGTCTTGGTTGTTTGGACAAGCTTTTTCGCCTAGATTGCGTGCATGATCCCGGCTGAAATTTCATCCACCCGTACGCCTGACAAGTGTCTTTCGACGCTAGTAGAACTGTGCCGCACAGATTTGCGCGCGGAGGAGGTCTGGCTGTTCGGCAGTCGCGCAAGAGGCGATTTTCACGACGACTCCGATTGGGATGTCATGGCGATCATTGATGACAACGCCCCGGATGACATGACGGATCCAATGACGCTTTGGCAAGTCAAGAAGCGTGTGGACCTTTCGCTGGACTTGCTCGCAGTCAAGAAGTCGGACTTTCTGTCAGCGCAGAATGCCGTGACGACATTGAGCCATGAGGTGAAGCGGGAAGGCGTCCGGCTCGATGTCTAAGGCGCGAGCCATCGGCTCGCATGTCAAGCTGGCTTTCCTCGGCGTCAACAGTGCGAGAAAGCTCGGTCCTGAGGATCGTCAGATTGCCATGCTCTTGTTCTACGCTGTTGAACCTGGTTATGGCGACCCTTGCTTCCGAGGACATTTCGAGAATGGAGTGGAGAGCCACCGCGGGAAATCATCAGATTGACAGGATGACTGCCGTCCTGCCTTCGGACTGCGTCATCAAGAGCAATCTCGAGGAATTCTCACCTCTCACGGTCTATTCGACTGGATTCCGGTATCCTACCGCTTCGGGCAAGGTCATGAAGGCTCCCGATGAAGATGTGACGCGAAAGTGGATCGAGCAGGCAACTGAACTCGTTACCGTGTTCGTCAGGCACTTCCAGGTTGATGTCACGAACGACGATGCTGTTGCCGGTTCTACGTCGCCGTTCAGGTCGAAGGATTGCGGCAAGATCGATCCGTAAAGGGAAGCCGCCCTGCATTGCGCAGTGGCATTGACACGCATTCCTGGCTCCAGTCGAACTGGAACGCGTCACCGGGCTTGAATGCCTGGGGAAAGTTTGCGCCCGATGCGCCAGCGCCAAGGCGCTGCTTCCGGGCGGCCGCGTAGCGGCAGACCGCGCTGTAGCTCGCGTTGCATCTTGGTCCGTGATGCGCCTTCGACATGCCGCGCAGGCGGCTCCAGATCCAGATCGGAACTTTCAGACAACCGACTGATTCTGGGGATATCCTGTGCGAATGCGGGGTTTTGCAAGAGGTTCTCCAGAAGGATTTTCCTGTTTCACTATGCTTGATGACAAAATAGAGATTGCGCTCAAGGACGCTTTCCAGCGATCAGGGAGGACCCATGCCAGCACAGATCGAAGCCATTCTCGCCGCCGCCCGAGCACACACTAACGAGGTGATCAAGCCCAACGTAGGAGCATGGAACGAGGCCGGTGTCTGGCCGCGCGATGCGTCCGACAAGGCGTCGGCGCTGGGATTGACCGGGCTGTATGCCCCAGAGGAGTTCGGCGGTCAGGGCTTGCCGCTGGGCGAAGGCATCCGCGTCTATGAGGAGCTGGGCAAGGGAGATGGCGCCTATGCCTTTGCGCTGTCGATGCACAATATCTGCACCTATGCATGCTGCGGCTTCGGAACCGACGCCTTCAAGGAGAAATGGGGCCGCGAGCTGACTTCGGGCCGCAAGCTGGCAAACTTCGCGCTGACAGAGCCGCAGTCGGGCTCGGATGCGGCCAACATGTACTCGCGCGCGGCGATCAACGGTGACGGCACCTGGACCATAAACGGCGCCAAGGCCTGGGTGTCGCTGGCCGGCGAGGCCGACATCTATTTCACCGTGGTCAAGACCACCGACAGGCCCGGCCACCACGACATGGCCATGATCGCCATTCCGGCGGATGCCGAAGGACTTTCCTTCGGACCGCGCTATGACACGCCGTCCTATGAATTCCTGCCGCTGAGCGAGATGTACATGACGGATGTGACCGTCTCCGAGGACAACATCATCCTGCCGGTCGGACAGGGCCTTCAGGGCTCGCTGATGGCGATCGATATCGCCCGGGTCTCGATTGCGTCGGGGTGCTGTGGCCTAATGGAAGCCGCAATGGACATCGCGTTGAGCTACTCCAGGAGCCGCAAGATGTTCGGTGGCAAGACCCTTGATCTCGACGGCATCCAGTGGATGCTGGGTGACGTTGCGACGGATCTTGAGGCTTCGCGACTGCTCTATCGTGCGGCGGCCAATGCTCTTGGCACGCCCGAAGGTCCGGTCATGGCGGCCCATGCGAAACGCTTCGTGCCCGATGCAGCGGTGAACGCGGCCAATGCCTGCACGCAGGTGCTGGGCGGCATGGGGCTGCTAAAGCCCTACGGCCTGGATCGCCTTTCACGCCTTAGCCAGATGCTGCGCATCGTCGATGGCACGACCGAAATCAGCCGCGTGGTGATCGGCCGGTCCCTGCAGAAGCGTGCCAGGTCTCTTCCGGACCTGCCAGTGCCCAAGGGGTTCGGCGAAAGCTGAACCCCCGTGCACGCATCCCGCACTGTTCTTTTGGGAGGAGCGACCATGCAAGAGAACCATGAAGAGTTCGACAAGGTTTCAGCCAATTTCGTCCCGCTGTCGCCCGTATCGTTCCTGCATCGGGCGGAAGCGCTTCACGGCGCCCGCACGGCCGTGATCTACGGAGATCTGCGGCGCAGCTGGTCGGAAATGGCGACGCGTGTGCATGCCGTTGCAGCCGGTCTTGTCGCGATGGGTATCGGCAGGGGCGATACCGTGTCGGTGCTCTGCCCGAACATCCCCGAGCTGTTCGAGTTGCATTTCGCCCTTCCGCTGACCGGGGCGGTGATCAACACGCTGAACACGCGGCTCGAACCGGGGACGATTGCCTACATCCTAAATCACGCCGACACAAAGGCCGTGATCGTGGACCGGGAACTGATCCCGCTCCTGACCCGCGCCTTCGAGGAGTTGGGGCGGACTTTGCCCGTCATCGAGATTGCCGATCCCAACACGAGCGTGTCGCACACCATTGGTGGCCAGGACTACGAGGACCTGTTGCAGGATGCGGGGCCAGTTGGGGGCCTTGGCCTGCCGGATGACGAGTGGGACGCCATTGCCCTGAACTACACCTCCGGCACCTCCGGGCGGCCCAAGGGCGTGGTTTATCATCACCGGGGCGCCTATCTGATGGCGCTTGGAACCGTGGCGGCCTGGCAAAATCCGCACTATCCGGTCTATCTGTCCGTCGTGCCGATGTTTCACTGCAACGGCTGGGGGCATCCCTGGGTGATCGCCATGCTGGGGGGAACCATGGTCTTTACCAGGACGCCCGCGCCGGATCTGATTCTGGGCGCCATCCGCACTCATGGCGTGACCCATTTTGGCGCTGCGCCAATTGTACTGCAAATGCTCGCCGAGACCGAATCCGGTACCACCGAACCGTTTGACCCGGCGATCAAGGTGCTGACTGCGGGCGCACCGCCGCCGCCGTCGGTCCTGGAAAAGACCAGGGCAATGGGATTCGAGGTCATGCAGGTCTACGGGCTGACGGAGACCTACGGGCACATTTCCATGTGCCTCTGGCAGGACGGTTGGGAAGATCTGGACGCCAGCGAGCAGGCGCAGCTTCAGGCGCAACAGGGCATTGCCCTGCCGATGGTCGAGACCGTCTCGGTCATTGATGCAGACACCGGCCAGCCCGTTCGCATGGATGGCAAGACCCAAGGCGAGATCGCGGTGCGCGGCAACACCGTGATGAAGGGATATTACAAGGATCCCGATGCCACGGCAAAAGCCTTCGAAGACGGCTGGTTCTGGTCTGGCGACGCCGCCGTGGTGAATCCCGACGGATACATGCAGATCCGCGACCGGCTGAAAGACGTCATCATCTCAGGAGGCGAGAACATCTCGTCCGTCGAAGTCGAGGCCGTGCTGTTTCGCCACCCGGCGGTCCAGGTGGCAGCCGTGGTCGCGATGCCTGACGCGAAATGGGGCGAAGTGCCCTGCGCCTTTGTTGAATTGCGGCCGGGAGCACGGGCGACCGCTGACGAGATCATAAATTTTTGCCGCGAGCATCTCGCCGGCTTCAAGACTCCGAAAGCTGTCGTGTTCTCCGAACTTCCCAAGACCTCTACCGGCAAGATCCAGAAGTTTCAGCTTCGCGATGCCGCAAAGTCCATGAGCACCTGAATGGCGTACCTGATTTCGCTTTCCCGCCGCCTGCGCAGGACGCCATTTACGCCCGGTGTCGAAGCCGCCGGCGTCAAGGCCTACACCGTCTACAATCGCATGCTTCTGCCGACGGTCTTCGAGGACATGGAATCCGACTACCACCATCTTAAGGAGCATGTGCAGGTCTGGGACGTATCGGTGGAACGCCAGATCGAGCTGAACGGCCCGGATGCCGCACGGCTGGTGCAGATGCTGACGCCGCGTGATCTGCGCAAGATGCAACCCGATCAATGCCACTATGCGCCGATCGTTGATGAAAACGGCAAGATGCTGAACGATCCGGTGGCGATCAAGCACGGGGACACGCGCTGGTGGATCTCGATTGCCGATAGCGACCTGCTGTTCTGGGTCAAGGGGCTGGCGCTTGGCGCGGGGCTGGACGCCGACGTGTTCGAGCCGGACGTGTCGCCCTTGGCCGTGCAGGGGCCGAAATCGGGCGCCCTGATGGAGCGGGTCTTTGGTCCTGACGTGCATGACATCCGCTTTTTTCGCCATAGGCGGCTGGCCTTCATGGATACCTCGTTCATCGTTGCGCGCTCGGGCTACTCGAAACAGGGCGGGTACGAAATCTATGTTGAGGGCAGTCGGCATGGCATGCCTCTCTGGGATGCCCTCCTCGAGGCTGGAGAGGACCTGAACGTGCGCCCAGGCTGCCCGAACCTGATCGAGCGGGTCGAGAGCGGGTTGTTGAGCTACGGCAATGACATGACCATGGACAACACCCCGCTGGAGTGCGGCCTTGGCAAGTTCTGCAAGCCCGCCGAGGGGCTGGAGCATATCGGCCGCGAGGCGCTCGCGCTGGAAGCCGCGCAGGGCCCTGAACGCCAGATTCGCGCGATTTCGATCCTGGGAGAGGCGCTCGGCCACGCCCGCACGGCGTGGCCGTTGACGAAGAACGGAGAGAGGATCGGTCAAGTGACGTCGGCGGCCTGGTCGCCGGATTTCCAGACCAACGTTGCGATCGGGATGGTGGATGCGGGCCATTGGAATCCGGGTGCGGAACTGATCGTCGAGACGCCACAAGGGCCACGAGAGGCCCGCGTGCAAGGGCGTTTCTGGAACTAGTGCGCCCTGATCGAGCATCACGGCAGGGCGCTCCGCTGGTTGAAGCTCGGGCGGAAAGAGACGCGGGGCGTGCAGAGACCGGTCCTTGCGCGAAGACCGGTCCCCAGAAGTCGGATGTCCCAGCCAATCCCCTTTGAAACAAGGAGGGACATGGCCTTGTCAGGGATTTTCTCTTGGGATTGCGAATTGAGAGTGGCGGAGACGAAGGGATTCGAACCCTCGAGACGGTTCCCCGTCTACTCCCTTAGCAGGGGAGCGCCTTCGACCACTCGGCCACGTCTCCGTTGCCGGGTCTATCGGAGCGGTCAACGTGCGGCAAGCGTGAATTCCCGGTGATCCTGTCCGGGAAGGGCAATGCCCTTGGATCGAAGCCGTCGCGTGACACTGCGAACACTTCCGGTTGGCGCGCGTGGCGTGATCGGGAAGGCCGTTCGAATTCAATCTATTGCGCGCATCAATCTCGCCCTGGGCGATCCCGGGCGCCAAGCACGCACATTTCCAGGACATCGGAACAACCTGCCGACGGCCATGCCTGTCCGGTCGAAACGGCGACGAAAGATCCGGTGATCTGACGTAAGACGGACTTCGTGCCTGTGGAGGCTGGATGCGACTGGCAATCCAGGCAGATGCGCAAGGCGTGCTTGCGTCGGGAAGTGAAGCGGGGGGCAGGAAAGGGACCTGCAGCTTGCATTGACCAGATATTCAGGGTTTGACCAGAAGGCGTTAATGCTATCCTGAACCTCATGCTTGCAATTGCGTTTGTTGCCAATCTCGAAGGTGTCTGTCGGCGCGACCGGGAGACATGCATGGCGCGTGAATCTGGCGGTTCCGGACCTCGCCTGAAGTGGGCTTCTGATGGCTGACCCAGAGCGAGCGGAGGTTCTTTCCGGGCTCGTCGAGCGTGTCGCTTTCCATTCATCCGAGAGCGGATTCTGCGTTCTGCGCGTGAAGGCGCGCGGCCATCGCGACGTTGTCACCGTCGTTGGCAGCGCGGCGATGATCTCTGCCGGTGAATGGGTCACGGCATCGGGTTCCTGGAACAATGACCGAAAGTTCGGCCTTCAGTTCAAGGCGCGTTTCTTGAAGGCCACTGCGCCGACGACGCTCGAAGGCATCGAGAAGTACCTCGGCTCAGGCATGATTCGGGGGATCGGGTCGGTTTACGCCGAACGGCTGGTCCGGCACTTTGGCAAGGACGTCTTTGACGTCATCGAGGCAAGTCCCGAACGATTGCGCGAGGTGGAAGGAATCGGGCCCATTCGAGCCGACAAGATCACGGCGAGCTGGGCAGACCAAAGGATCGTTCGGGAGATCATGGTCTTTCTCCACCAGCACGGCGTCGGGACCGCACGGGCCGTCAGGATCTACAAGACCTACGGCGCCGACGCCGTACAGGTGCTGAGCGAGAATCCATATCGGCTGGCGAAGGACATCCATGGCATCGGGTTCCGCACTGCGGACACGATCGCAGGGAAGATCGGCATCGAAAAGACCGCCATGATCCGTGTGCGTGCAGGAATCACGTTCGCGTTAAGCGAGGCAATGGGCAACGGTCACTGCGGCTTGCCTGAGGGCGAACTGCATTCTCTGGCGGAGGAGTTGCTGGACGTGCCCGGTCCCCTTGTCGAGACGGCGATGGCGCTGGAACTCGGGGATGGCAATGTCACGGCCGACCAGGTCGGTGATGCGGACTGCATATTCCTGACGGGCCTCTACCAGGCGGAGCGCGGCATCGCGCGCCACGTGCGCCGGATCATTGCGGGTGCCCTGCCTTGGCCTTCAATCGATGCGGACCGGGCCTTGCCCTGGGTCGAGCGGAGGACCGGGCTGACGCTTGCGCCCAGCCAGGCCGAGGCAATCCGGCTTGCGCTGACATCCAAGGTGCTGATCATCACGGGCGGTCCCGGTGTCGGCAAGACGACCATCGTGAACTCCATCCTTCGCATTCTGGCGGCGAAGAGGATGAAGCTGATGCTGTGTGCACCGACGGGACGTGCCGCCAAGCGCATGACCGAAGCCACCGGGATGGAAGCCAGGACGATCCACCGAACCCTGGAATTCGATCCCATGAAATTCGGTTTCAAGCGAAACGAGGAAAATCCGCTCGACTGCGACCTGCTCGTTGTGGACGAGGCCTCGATGGTCGACGTTCCCCTGATGCAGTCGTTGCTCAGGGCGTTGCCGAGCACGGCAGCCCTTCATGTCGTGGGCGACATCGACCAGTTGCCCTCCGTCGGACCGGGTCAGGTGCTGGCCGACATGATCAATTCCGGGGCCGTCCCGGTTGTGCGGCTTGCGGAAGTGTTTCGACAGGCGGCACAAAGCAAGATCGTCATGAGCGCCCACAGGATCAACGAAGGACGCGTGCCCGACCTTTCCGCGGCGGATGGCGATGCCGATTTCCATTTTGTGCCGGCCGAGAATCCGGAACAGGCTGTCCTTCGCATCACCGAGCTCGTCAGGAACCGAATCCCGAAGCGGTTCGGGATGGATCCGGTCAGGGACATTCAGGTGCTTTGCCCGATGAACCGGGGCGGCGTTGGCGCGAACTCGCTGAACATCGAGTTGCAGTCCGTCCTGAATCCGCCCGGCGATCTCAAGGTCGAGCGCTTTGGCAGGACCTTCGGGATAGGCGACAAGGTCATGCAGATCGCGAACGACTACGACAAGGACATATTCAACGGCGACATTGGCATGATCATGTCCGTCGATCTGGACGAGAGCAAGATTGCCGTCGAATTCGATGGCCGGTCCGTCAGGATTGGATTTGGGGAACTCGATGCGCTGGTACCAGCCTACGCGGCAACGATTCACAAGAGCCAGGGCTCGGAATACCCGGCCGTCGTCATTCCCGTAATGATGCAGCACTACGTGATGCTGCAGCGCAACCTGATCTATACCGGAGTCACGCGCGGAAAGAGGCTCGTCGTCCTGGTTGGACAGAGGAAGGCGGTCGCAATGGCCGTCAAAAGCGCCTCGGCACGGCGGAGGTGGTCAAAGCTGCATGACTGGCTTTCCGGCAAGGCGGCTGACGGAAGCCTGCCGTTGGCACGACCGGGAGATTGCGGCACCTGAGCAGCCTGAATCGCCCGCATTCACGACATCCGCATCGGTTCTGGTTGTCATGAAGTGTCTTGGGCGATGTCGCTGAACGGGCTCCGCAATCAGGTGCTTCGAGTTGCGTGAATGACTCTCCGAAGGAGACTGTTCGGTCGCATGCAACGGCTCTTGCTTGCGGAGCGCCAGATCTCGGCAGGCCTATGGATGTCCGCCGCCTGGATTGATACGGCCAAGATTGCGAGCCTTGTTGAACTCCCGAAGCCTGGCAAGCACGTCGACGCCAAGCTGCCGATAGGTGTCGAGAATGTCCACCATCACCCAGTTCTCGCGGATCTTGCCGTTCTCGATGCGCCAGAAGTCCAGCGAGCGCATGGTGATCTCCTTGCCCGACGGCGCAATGCCGAGCCAACCGTCATGCGTCAGGGTCTGGATCATGTTGGGCCATCCGGTCACGGCACAGTAGTTGTTGTCGCCGAAGAAATGGTACGTGACCTGATCTGCCTTGGATCCCCGGTCTGGCATCGCCTTCAGGAAAGGGATCTGGTGCCAGTTGCGAAACCCGTCGATTCCCCGTCCGGTGCCAATCCCCGCAGGTCCGTACCAGTTCATGCGAGCGTTCCAGAAACGCGGCATCTCCATTACCTCGGGGCTGCCCTGAGAGGGGTGCCGTTTCATGTGCTGCAACATGTCCACGACAATGTCCTTGCTGGCCTTGCTGTCGGTGTCGTCCCTGGGCGGGCGGATCAGACCGTCTCCCGATGACGGACCGGGAATGCAGAATTCGCGACCGAGGGAAGGTGCCATTGGCCACGCATTCGCTTGCATCATGACTTCGGGGACATCCCACAGTGCCTGGCATTCGACGACCCGGCCGGACTCGAACCGGTAGAATTCGTGAAATCGCATATGTGCCAGGTGGCCCGTCGGCGGGATGTCGAGAAAGGGCGACGTGAACGTGCCCATGAAATGACCGCCACAGCCGACCCAGTCATTCCCGTGATCGTCGTCGCCCGCCATCACGATCCAGTCCCTTCGCTCGACATCGGGCCATGCGGACCTGAGCAATGCCAGCGCTTGATCGTGGAACGCCTCCGGTCCCGCCATGTCCCCGAAAGGATGAGAGAGGTGACTTGTCGCCCCGGGAGCAAAGATCTCATTGAGCGTTCGGCGCAGAGTCGCCTCGTCCCAGTCATGCTGGGCCGCGCGCAGCGGATCGAGGGCAGCGCGATTCAACTCGTGAACGCCGGTCATGGCATCTTGTCTCCCAGGAGTCCGAATTGCGGACTGCGCCGTGCGTTGTCAGCAGGGGGGTTCAACCCTTGACCGCGCCCGCCGTCAGCCCGCTTACGATCTGCCGCTGGAAAAACAGGATCAGCACGAAGAGCGGTGCCGTGGCCGAAACAACGGCTGCGACCGCGAACATGATGTTGCCCTGCACCTGAACCGAACCGAGGAAGCTGGCGACCGCCGGGACCATCGTCTCGTTCGGTTTGCTCAGCAGCATCGAGGTGACAGCATAGTCATTGTAGGCTAGCAGGAAGCTGAAGAGGCCCGTGGTGATCACCCCCGGCCACATGACCGGCACGATGACGTTCCAGAAAGCCTGGAACCGGGTGCAGCCGTCGACCATGGCACTTTCGTCCATGTCTTTCGGGATGTTCAGGAAGAACGAGTGCAGCATCCAGAGCGTGAAGGGCTGGTTGATCGCCACAAGCACGATGACGGTTGTCGCCTTCAGTCCCCAGATGTTCCACTCGAAGAACGGCAGCATGTAACCCGAAACCAGCGTGATGTGCGGCATTGCGCGGAACGCGAGGGCTGCCATCAGGACCCAAAATGCATAGCGGAAGCCGGAGCGGGCCAGCGCGTACCCGCCGAGCGTTCCGAAGGTGAGCGAAATGCAGACGGTGAAGAAAACGATGACCATGGTGTTGAACACGTTTCTCCAGAACTCCTCCTGGATCCACGCACCGTAGTAGCCTTTGAGCGTGAAGGCGCCACCGGTTTCACGGGTCGTCAAGATGCCGTAGATGGCGTTGGTCCAGTCCGCTTTCGAGAAAAAGTCGCCCTGCACCTTGAAGCTGCCCCATACCGTCCAAAGGAAGGGAAAGGCCGCGATGATCAGCCAGGTGATCACGAGCGCATAGGAAACAGCCCTTAGCGTTGTGAGACGGGATTCTGCCTTCGTCGCCATGATTGTCGTCTCCTCAATGTACCTTGGCGTTGAAATCGCGCCAGGTGCGGATCAGCACGGGTGTCAGCAGGATCACAACGCCGAGGATCGTCAGCATCGAGGTCGCACTGGCGGAGGCGTAGAGCGGATTGCCGGCTTCACGAAGGTCGCTGACGATGAAGGTGCTCAGTGACTGGGCGTGAGCCTCCGCCTGGAAACTGACCAGCGGTTCGAACACCCGGAAATTGTCCATCAGAAGCATCAGCGTGACGAAGGACACGAGCGGCATCAGGTGCGGAACCACGACGCTGATCATCGTCTGCCACTTGTTGGCTCCATCCACACGGGCAGCCTCCAACGTGTCCTGGGGCACCGTTTGCAGCCCGGCGTAAAATGTGATGAAGGCGAAAGGCAGGGTGTGCCAGACCCCGTAGACCATCAGCATGATCCACATGAGCGGCGTCGAGGCCTTGATGCTGAGAGACGGGTCGTTGAAGATGTTCTGAAGCGTCGCGCCGATGATGCCTTCACCATCGACCATCCAGGAGAGGATCATCGAGCCGACGATCGTCGCGACAAGGAAAGGCAGGAGCGAGATGAAAATCGCCACGCCACGGAACGCCTTGGGCAGGTTGTTTACGCCGACGGCAACGGCCAGTCCGAAAATCAGGACCAGCGGCGTCACGACAAAGGTGTAGGTCAGCGTAAAGACCAGGGCCTTGTAGAATTTCAGGTCCATTATGCCATCAATGAAGGATGACAGTCCGGTTGATGTGTGCCAGACCTCGGCGATCTCTGCGGACGCCAGGTGGGAGCGGTCAAAATAGGTGGCCAGGCCGTTGAATTGGCCAAGTGGCTGTTCTTCGCGCAGCTTGGCAGTCGCTTCCGTGTCGACCTGGGTTTCCTCAACACAGCCGAAGGGGCCGCAGCTCTCCGAGACAACCAGGACCTGTTCGTGCTGCACAAACAGCGACTGGATGAAGACCGAGACGATGGGCAGGGCGATAAAGAGTATCATCGCCGAGAGTGTCGGCAAGATGAACCAAAAGAACGTACGGTGTTTCATCGCATGTGCCCCGTCGTGAAATCCAATGGGTAGAAGAGGGCCCCCGAGGGCCCCCTTCAGCGGAGAGGCTACTGCAGGAAGCCTGCTTCCTTCGCAGAGGTCCGGTAAGCCGCTTCAACGTCAGCCAGAGCGTCTTCTGCGCTCTCGTCACCCTTGTAGAAGTCCACCAGTTCGGAACCCAGTGCGTTGTGCATCAGGTTGATGAACGGGATCATCGGGTAAGGCTTGGCACCAGCTGCTGCAGTTGCCGAAACACCTGCTGCTGCCGGGCCGGCTTGGAAGCCCTCGATCAGCCAGATGGCTTTGTCGTTGTGCTCTTCCATCAGATCAGGGGTCAGGCCGCTGACCAGAGCCGCGAAGGTGGCTTCCGCGTCTTCATCCGGAATGTTCTTGGCGACGGTCACGCCATCCCACCACAGGGTCGCGGCCGGCGTCGACCCGCCGCCTGCCGTCGGTGCTGCAGACAAGACGGTGTTTGACGTGACTTCGTCGCTCGAACCTTCGTCGTCAAGAACCGCACCGCCGCGCGACCCCCACATGATGGCCATGGCCGCCTTGCCGGCTTCCCACAGACCCTGGGTTTCATTCGAGGCATGGCTCAGGTGATCCGGGTGTGCGTACTCGAGCAGCGACTTGATCGTCCCCAGAGCGGCAATGCCTTCGGGGGAGTTGACGTTCGGCTCGGCCGAACCCGGCTTGAACAGCTCACCGCCGTTGGCGAAGAAGAACAGGTTGAAAATTTCGCCGACGTTCCAGCCAACCTTCATGTTCATCACGATCGGATGTTCCATGATGCCTGCAGCGCGGATTTTCTCGGCCGCTGCAACGATTTCTTCAACAGTTGCCGGGATCCCTTCGACGCCCGCCTGCCCGAGGATGTCGGTGCGCGAATACAGGTGCTGCGAATTCGCCATGAAGGCCACAGCCATGACTTTGCCGCCAATGGTGATCAGTTGCGACGGCTTCAGGTGCTGGCCGTATTTTGCAACATATTCGTCCAGCGGGCGGACCAGGCCGTCGTTCATCAACTGGGTCAGGGTCGAGTTGGCGACGATGACCGAGGTGTACTCTGCCGGGTTCGGGGTCAGGGCCTGGTTCATCATGTCACGCGTGTTGTCGCGCAGGTTGATGGTAAACTCACCCGCATTTGCCGCGCAATTGGCTTCGGCGGCGCCAGCCACGGCCTGAATGGCCGGGAAGTCGGAGCCGAGGATCCGGACCGATTTGCCGGACGGACCACAGTCTGCCGCGAATGCTGCCGAACCCATGAGGCCAGCTACGGCGCCCGCGAGGGCTACTTTCTTCAGAAACATTGTATTCTCCTTGGTTTCTGTTGGTTCGGTGCGCAATGCAACCGCGCACCGCTCGGTGAACCCCGGCCCTTGCCGGACCGGGGTCATGGCTCGGGGTCAGTCCCCGACACGCTCTCCCATCTTCGTATCGAAGAGGTGGCAGAGATCTGTTGAGATGCGGATCGAAACCGTGTCGTCGATTTCGGCGCGATAGTTCTTGTCGGCCTTCACGGATGCCAGGGAGCCGCCGATACGGACGGACACCACGGTTGCGTCCCGCAGGCGCGCCATCTTGCAAATCCGGGCGTTGATCTGGCCGCCTTCGGTGACCACCTCCGCATCCTCGGCGCGGAAGCCAAGGGTCAGAGCGCCTTCCGGAGCCGAAAGGCCTTCGATCAATGCGTTTTCGGCCTTGAAGGAACTGTCGGCGATCTCACCATCAACAAGGTTCATGGCCGGGTTGCCGATGAAGCTCGCCACGAATGCGTTGGCGGGTCTGCCGTAAATCTCGGTCGGGGTGCCAACCTGCTGCACGACACCCTGCTTCATGACCACAACGCGGTCGGCGAGCGTCATGGCTTCGATCTGGTCGTGGGTCACGTAAACCGTAGTAACGGCCAGCTCGTGGCTTAGGTTCTTGATCTGGGCCCGAGTGGAGACCTGGAGCTTGGCGTCAAGGTTCGAGAGCGGTTCGTCCACCAGGAAGGCGACGGGTTCCCGCACGATCGCCCGGCCGGGCGCGACACGCTGCCGCTGGCCGCCCGACAGTTCCGCCGGCCTGCGGTGCAGGAAGTCATCCAGCTCCACCATGGCAGAGGCGCGGCGCACCCTTTCATCATGCGTAGCGGGGTCGACACCACGGACCTTCAGAGGAAAGCGGATGTTCTCGTGGACGTTCATGTTGGGGTAGAGCGCGTAGGACTGGAACACCATGGCAACGTCGCGATCTTCCGGTTCAAGGTCGTTGGCGGCGCGACCGTCAATCCAGAATTCGCCCGACGACGGATCCTCAAGCCCAGCGACCATGCGCATGGCTGTCGTCTTGCCGCAGTCCGATGGGCCGGGAAGAACGAGAAACTCGCGATCTGCAATTGTCCGATCAAAGTCATGAACGCCAACGAAGCTGTCCCACCGTTTGGAGACATTGCTCACGACGATTTCAGCCATGCTCTCACTCCCACGGCGGTCGCAGGCAGAACCGCAGCAGATCATTTACGGTAGACTCAGGGTTGGCGATTCGGCAAGCCATTTTTGCAAACGTATGCAAAAATCTCATAAGGTGCTGACATATAATGACAAACCAAAAAAGATCACGGATAAGAGCGAGCCCGCACTTCACGGCACGGCCCGCTCCCTTGCCGTGATCTGCATGATCTCTCCTGTCTTGCGGGCGAACCCCTACCACACCTCTTCGACGGTCTCCCGACATCCGCGGCGCTTTCGAACATGCGGGTTGCGAATTCGGGATGATTCAGGACCGGGAACGGCGTCTCGACGCGGTTCAGTTCCGGACTGCAGGGCGGCAGCCGGAGCAGAGACGTTGGCGGGGACTTTCAGTTCCCTGGACCGGTGCCAACGCCGTCGTGGACGATGAGGGCATGCATGCCCGTGGGAACCCGCTCTCCAATCTCCCGGAGGTGGCGGTTCATCTCTTCGGTTTCAGTCTTCGCGCAATCATGCCCGACCGCGGTCCCGGTCGCCGGGGCAGGCCGCGGAGAACAGGCAGTCGTATCCGTAGCGGCAATCCCGCACGATGCGCGGGCGCGTTCCCTTCCGTGCCCAGACCCTTGAGAGCATGCCTTTCGGACCAATTCTTGCCTGGTCTTGAAAATGTTGCGCTCGACAAGCCGGATTGGGTCGAATCTTGTGATGGTGTGGATGCCGCCGGACTTTGTGATCCCGGCCTTCCGCTTGGCGCTGCGGTACACGAATGCCGCTCCGTCGCGCGACATCGGCCGGTCGCCGTACCGGCTGGGGAACAGCCAGGAACGGGGACGCTGGTGGCACCAGTAGTGGCGGAGCTGCGCGAGAAGCCGCTGCGACACAGCACGTAGCGGTCCTTGTTGCCCGTGCCCTGGTCGACGCGCAGGCACATCCGCCCGGAGTCGATGTCCGCGACCTGCAGATGGCAGATCTCGCTGACCCGGAGACCGGCAGCGTAGGCCGTCATCAGCACGGCGAGGTGCTTGACTGTCAATAGGCGTCCAACGTTGGACGACACTGACTACCTTGGATGACATTAGGCTGGAACGTTGGTGAAATTCGGCACGAGGGGGGCGGCGCAAGCGGGCGTCACCGGGGCGACGGCGTTGCAATGACAGAGGTCGATCTGGCAGAACTGCGCACCTGGCTGCACGGCGAGAGCGGGACTGGAAGGCCGCCTGACCCTGCGCATCATCAATGTCGGCCTCGCCTTGAACGCTGGCGCAATTGCGGCAGTTGGCCGGATGCTGTCCGGAAGCTGGTTCCGGCGGGCAGGTCCCCGTCCTGGGCGGAGGGAACCGAAGATGGTCGGGCGGGATATGCGACTGAACAAGCCGAACGCAAATCCGCGCTTGTGGACCGCGTCACGAAAGCCCCTGGCATCGTGAGTTCCGCAGACTGGGCGCAGACCGTGATCATTTCGATCGTGCTCGGGTTTGGCGCGCGATTCGCGCTGGCCAGTCTCGGCGTCATATTGAACAATTGATGACAAAGGACATATACGTTATATGGTGACCTGGGTTCGGGTCTGTTCAAGAGGTTGACTGCATGACCACAAACGCACCGATGTTCGAAGTGCTGATAGAAGGCGAACTGCGGCCACTGCCCGCCTCGAGACACGCTGCGCGTGATGAACAGGAGCTCCAAAGGGCCTGGAAGATCATTGCCGAACACATGCATGCGGACGAGGATGCCGACGCGACAACGGGAGACCGCGATGCGAGAACTCGCTTTCTCATCGTCCCGCAACGCGAGATGGAGGATCATCTGCTGCTCATAGTGGATGGGCGCACCTGGAAAGTGACGAGTTCCTGCCCGAACCATGCTGCGGTTCCGATGGGCAGATGGTTCAATCAACCGTCGGGAGTGCCAAGTCTCCTGGCGAAACTGTCGGAGCGCGCTTCCGAACTGAGCGAGGAGAGAATCCAGTCGCTCCTGGACGTCCTGATAGATGCCGATCCGTTCCAGCACGTCGAGGCGAGGATAGACGCGCGCAACGCCGAACTGCGGAAAGAGTTCGTGAAGGACTTCCCTGTCCTGGACAGCGCCACGGTGCACAGGCAGGCGGGGCTGAGGGGGATAAACACTGCCCAAACGGTCAATGCCTGGAGGAAACGGGGGCGCATTCTCGGCCTGCCAGTCCAAGGCAGGTATGGCTACCCGGAATTTCAGTTTGACGCGGACGGTCAGCCCTTGGGACTGATGAAGGCCATTCTCGACGCCTTGCCGACGGATTTCACCCCATGGCAACGCGCCTTCTGGCTTGTCAGCCCGAAGGAGGAGCTGGATGGCGATACGCCGGAGAAAGCGATGCGGGACGGAAATGACCGAGTGGTTGAAGTGGCCAGGTCAGCCAGCCGGCTGCCCGTCGGTTAGAGGAAGACCCCGAGCGGATGAGAATTCCCGAAGTCGCCCGTGTCGCGCGCCTGCATCCCCTGCCAGCATCGACGACGCTCTACCGGGTCCACAAGGCGAATTTCGCCGGAAACGCGTTCAATCCGTGCAAGGGCGGGCCGAGCCGATTTGCGCCTCTCCACGACGGAAGCGGACAGTGCATCCCGACTTCCTACGCTGCAACAACGCTTGACGGTGCAGCCTTTGAGTCGGTGTTTCACGGCATTCGAGACAAGTATGAATCCGTCCGTCGAGAAGACCTCGACAAGTACTCGATCAGTTCCCTCGAGACCGGACCGGCCCTTGATCTCGTGCCGTTCTTCACCCCGGAGCTCTTGAGGTGGAGGATTGACCCTTCTGAATTCTTCAGACCGTCTGACGCGGCATACGCACATTGCCGCACGCTTGCGTTTCGTGCCTGGCGTGACAATCCGGGGGCGCACGGACTCGTCTGGTCTTCGGTTCGGGACAGCCACGCAGATGCGATGCTGCTGTTCGGCGACCGCCTGAGCCCAAGCGACCTGGGCCTGGCCGCCAGCCGTCCCGTTCGCACGGATTCGACCGCCTTGGCCGATCTGGAGACTGCAGGCCAACGTGCCGGCTTGACGATCGTCAGGTGACAAGGCGCCTGGTGCATCAGGGGGTCCACAAGGCGAATTTCGCCGGAAACGCGTTCAATCCGTGCAAGGGCGGGCCGAGCCGATTTGCGCCTCTCCACGACGGAAGCGGACAGTGCATCCCGACTTCCTACGCTGCAACAACGCTTGACGGTGCAGCCTTTGAGTCGGTGTTTCACGGCATTCGAGACAAGTATGAATCCGTCCGTCGAGAAGACCTCGACAAGTACTCGATCAGTTCCCTCGAGACCGGACCGGCCCTTGATCTCGTGCCGTTCTTCACCCCGGAGCTCTTGAGGTGGAGGATTGACCCTTCTGAATTCTTCAGACCGTCTGACGCGGCATACGCACATTGCCGCACGCTTGCGTTTCGTGCCTGGCGTGACAATCCGGGGGCGCACGGACTCGTCTGGTCTTCGGTTCGGGACAGCCACGCAGATGCGATGCTGCTGTTCGGCGACCGCCTGAGCCCAAGCGACCTGGGCCTGGCCGCCAGCCGTCCCGTTCGCACGGATTCGACCGCCTTGGCCGATCTGGAGACTGCAGGCCAACGTGCCGGCTTGACGATCGTCAGGTGACAAGGCGCCTGGTGCATCAGGGGGAACGCCATCATGTCCTTCACGAACGAACCGGGCAGGGACGGCTGGGCGCGGCTGCGCTTCGCCGTCGTCGGCCCGCTCTTGGTGTCGCCGCCGCCGAAGGGGCGGCAGCTGGCAGAGCTTGAACGCCTTCATCAAGGCCCGCGCGGCAGCCTTCCCTTCCAGGCAGCCTTGACGAATCGCTGCAGCCACCGACGTCCTGGGCAAGTGTCCGCCAAATTGCGTGACCGGTCGATCCCGTCGAGCACCTTCAGCGCGGCGCGCGAAAGCCAGACGGTCCGCGGCCCGGTCTTGCTGTCCCGAAGGAACAGCGAGTCCTCGCGAAGGTCCGTCCAGCGCAGGGTCAGGACTTCCGATCTTCGGCAGCCCGTCAGGAGCAGCAGCAGGATCGCCGCGACGGCCAGCGGGCGCTCGGCCACGCGGGCCACGAGGCAGGCGGAAAGGGAGCGGATCTTCGTGTCGGACAGGCAGCGTTCCCGGCCGTTCCGACGGTGCCGGCGTATGCCAAGGCAGGGATTGGAGCGCTCCTCCCGGAAGCCCATACGTTCCGCCTCGCGCATGATGACCGACAGGACCGGCATGGAACGATCCGCCGCGACCGGCGTCGCACACAGCGACGCGAACCATTTCATGACGTCCTGCCGTGTGATCTCCGCGACCTGTCGACCGGCGAAGCGCGGCAGGATCTGCTTGCGCAGGTAGCCGCGGTTCACGTACAGCGTCCTTGGCTTCCAGATCCGCTCGTGCCTGCGGAATGCCGTCTCCGCGACGGCCTCGAAGAGCGTTTCCTCCGGGGATGCTGGCGCAGGACCGTCCTGCCGGATCGCGGCCATCATCGCGGCCGCCCGCGAACGGGCTTCGTTCGCGCTCATCAATTCGGCGTCGCCGACGATCTTCCAGATGCGCCTGCCTTCGTGCTGACAATGAATGAAGAACCGCTTCCCCCCGAAGGCGACACCCTGATGCCGAAGCCGTTCAGCTTCCCGTCGCGGATGTCGCGGGCTGAGTTGCGGGGCTTGAGCGCCCTGATTCGGGCGTCGGTGAGTGTGGCCGTTGCCATCGATCTGTTCACCCGTGCAGTTGCAGCGGGGAACAGGAAGCCGTAATGACCCTGCCCGGCGCTGCGGGTTGGACAGGAAAAAGAGACGTGATATCAACGCTCTGCGAATCGCCACAGCACCGTCAGGTGGATGGTGCGTCCCGCATACGGGCCGCAAAAAAGCGAAAAGGAGCGGCAAGGGGCGTGCAAGGTCGGCCATCCTTGTGGCGCGTGACCCGGAAGCACTCGCAAAGCCTTGATCCTTGAACAAGTTCCTTGCCCCGGCTGCATGCCGGGTCGCCCCGCTGCGCGTCGACCCATAAACGCGTCCGGGACGGCGGCGCGTCCAGTCAATCAAGGCCCGCGAATCTCTCGAGCAGGACCCGTGCGCGGGCAAGATCGTCCGGCGTCGTGACCTTGACATTGGCCTCGGAGCCCTCGACGACCCGCACATCGAGCCCGGCGGCACGGGCCACTTCGACATCGTCGGCGGCGTCGCCCGGGAAGTTCCGGTGCGCGTCCAGGATGCGCTTGAACTTGAACCCCTGCGGCGTCTGCGCGCGCCAGAGATTGTTGCGGGACCGCGCTTCCAGCGCGATGCCGTCCTTCGCGAGCCAGAGCGCGTCGACGACGGGCAGGGCGGGAAAGGCGCCGTCGTGCCCATCGAGCGCAGCGATGACGCCGCGAATGATGCCAGGGGTCACGAAGGGTCGGGCCGCATCGTGGATCAGGACGTTTCTCGGCGCCATGGGGACCAGCGCCTCAAGGCCGGCGCGAACCGATTGCGCGCGGGTAGCGCCGCCAACGACCGGGTCCATCAGGCGATCCCGGTCCACCCCTTCCATCGCCGTGCCATACAGCTTGTCGTCTCCATTTCCGATGACGGCCATGACGCAGGACGTCTCCGGGAGGGCGAGGACGCGGTCGATCGTGTGCCGCAGAAGCGCCTTGCCGCCGAGATCGACATACTGCTTCGGCACGTCGCCGCCGATGCGCACGCCGCGGCCGGCCGCGACGATCAGGAATGCGGTCGCGGTCATCGCCTCACCACGCGAACGGAGGGGCGACCTCGCGGTGCGCCACTGCCATCACGTCAGACACGATTCGCATCGGTGCAAGGTCAACGTCGCTTGACCCTGACGCGATCAATCCGGCAAGGCGTTCATATAGCGCCTGGTACTCCCGATCCGGACCCGACACGGTTTCCTCGCCGTCAACCAGCAGACGTGCCCCGCCGTCGCGAAGCAGTGCCTCCCCGTCATCGGCAAGAATCCGGATGTCCCATTTCGGGGAACCCTTGTTCAGCCAGTCAAGTTCCACGGACACTTTCGTTCCTTCCGAGTCGTGCAGAAGCATCTGCGCAGCGACAGGCGCGTCGCGATTTTCGGGAATCGAAAGGCTGGCTTCAGAAACGACAAGGGTGCGTGGGTGGATTGCCGTCAGGATGGAAAGCGCGTTGATGCCCGGATCGAACACGCCGAAACCGTCCGCCTGCCAGATCCAGTCCTGACCAGGGTGCCAGAACCGGACATCCTCCTTCCAGTCGATTCTAACTTCCCGGACCGTCCTGCCTTGCAGCCAATCCCTGGTCGCGCGCACGGAGGCGGCCTCTCGCGAGTGCCAAGATGCAAAGAGCGTCACGCCCGACTTGTCGGCAAGCGATGCAAGTTCCTGCACATCCGCGAGCGTTGTTCCGGGCGGCTTTTCCAGCATCACGTGGCTTCCAGCCTCGACGGCCAACCGCGCGTCGGAATGCCGTGCTGCCGGCGGCGTGCACAACGAAACGCAATCCACCTTCGAAATGCTCCCGAGAAGGCTCGCCAGGTTGCGGAATGCGGGAATGCCCTCCACATCGGCATTTCGACTGGCCGTAGCGACAAGTTCGAATTCGGGATTGGCTTCGATCGCCGGGATGTGCTGGTCCCGGGCTATTTTGCCGATCCCAACAAGTGCAGTCTTGAGGGCCAAGCGCGGTCCTTTCAATTTGGCCTGGGCCGGACGGCCTTGACTGTCAGTTTGCCTGACCCGGCAATCGTGGCAGCCATCCCGACACCGGCCGTCATCGCGGCGACGCCGGACGGCGTTTGTGCGAGGATGACATCGCGTCGCGCGAGCTACAAGTGGCCCCGGAGCAAGGTGATTGTCGCGGGGTCCTTTCGGCTGGTCTGATCCAGGTCGCGATGTCGTGTCACCCGAACAAGCCGTGCAGCCGCGTCAAACCGCAGTTTGTGCCGAATGGACCTGCACGCCGGGACCTAGGGTCTGAAGCGCGTGACCACCTGAATTCAATGCAACCGGGCGGAACTCGCAGGAAGGCCGGAAAGGAATCCTTCGCGGGTCAAGGTGCAAACGGCGGATTCCAGGGAATCCAACCCGGCCATCACATGACAACGTCCGAGATCGTATCGAATTCCGTTTGGCCCATTGGCCGGCCCCGCTCCACCTGCTTCGCCAGCGGCGGGAGGCCGTGCTTCGGACTGCCCGGCAGCGTCACCTCGCTTGGTCCCTTCGTGGCCAGTCCGGAATTTCGCTTCTCGTGGCAATCTGGTAGCAACGCGGCGAAGAGTGTGGAGATGTCGGAGATGGCGCGCAAGAATGCAGGCAACCGCCCGCGAGTGACCTTCCTGGGCTATGGCGAGGCTGCGCGGGCGTTCGTGCGAGGCTGGTCGGTGGGCGGCATGCCTGACGTTTCGGCCTATGACATCAAGACCGAGTGTCCGGGATCCGAGCGTGACGGAAAGCGCGCCGACTACAGGGCCGATGGCATCCTGGGATGCGACGAACTGCACAAGGCCATCTCGACCTGCGACGTTGTCCTTTCCATGGTCACGGCGGATCAGTCTCTCGCCGCTGCGGAAGCCGCGGCAAGGTCCGGCATCGAGAACCGCCTGTTCCTCGATTGCAACTCGTCCGCGCCCCAGACCAAGCAGGCATCTTGCGACGCAATCGAGGCGGCGGGCGGAAAGTACATGGACGTTGCGGTCATGACGCCGGTTCATCCTGCACTGCACAGAACGTCGGTGCTGGCCAGCGGGAGTCATGCAGACGAGGCCGAACGGACCATGAAGCAACTCGACATGAACGTTTCGGTCGTGGCAGGCCCCGTAGGCAGAGCGTCGGCGATCAAGCTCGTCCGCTCAATTGCCGTGAAGGGGATGGAGGCGATTGCCGCGGAGATGCTTGTCGCCGGGCGGAAGCTCGGCGTCACGGACGAAGTTCTTGCGTCGCTGGATGCCACCTATCCCGGATTTCGCTGGGCGGAGCGGGGCGCCTATGCCCTGGACCGCATGATGGTCCACGGGGAAAGGCGCGGCGCCGAGATGGAAGAGGCGGCGAGGATGGTGGCAGGCCTGAACTTGCCGGCCACAATGTCCAAAGCGGCAGCCCGGTGGCAGGCACTTGTCGGTGCAATGGCGCTTGATCCCGGAGAGCCGGGTGCGGACAGGAGAGCCGATCTCGTGATTGCGGCGCTTGATCGGGATTGATGCAGGCAGCGCCACGCGGCGCAGGGACCCGCGCCTGTCGGCAACTTCGATCGCGTTCCTGGTCCTTGCCTCGGTCGGTGCCGGAGCGCTGTTCGAAATGGTCCCGGTGATTCAGCCGATCCTGCGCATCGCAGGGGCCGCGTAGCTGATCCGGCTCGGCCCTTGCCTGATCCGGAAGGTCCACGCACCAGGCGGCGGCACCGATGACCAGGCCTTGCCGGAAACCGCATGGGGCGTTGCGAGCTTCCAGCTGCGCAACCCGAAGAGCTGGATCCTGGTGGTCACCGCGGACTCGTCCGTGGGCGGAACCCTGGTCGGCATTGTGTCGCTTGCCATGATCTTCGTGGCGGTCATGGGGTTCTGCGTCGCGATCTGGTCCGTGGCGGACCAGCTGATTTCCCGTCGGCCGGTCGACCGGCGTCCCGGACGCACATTCGATACCGTGATGGGTGCCCCGCTCATGGGAACTGCGGCGATGCCGCTGCCGCAAGTCCGGCCTGTTCCTCCGGGAACGATTCAGAACGGTGCCACCACTTGACGCGGCTCATGCTGGCAGGTGTCTGGCGAAAGCTGCGCATGGCCGGCAGTTCCGGGCGACTGGCACGGCACAGCCGACTTTCCGTGCCGCGGGCCCTCCGCTACCCAGCGACGACCGGATCGATCGGCCCTAACGGGCCGCCGACCGCCATCTCGATCGCCCGTGCGACGGTCAGCACGGTCGCTTCGCCCCTGGGCGGTCCGACCAGCTGGATGCCGATGGGCAAACCTTGCTCGGAAACCGCAACCGGAACCGAAGCGGCGGGCAGCCCGGCGGTTGTGGCAAGAAAGGCGAACTTCATCCAGCCAAGGTAGTCGTCGAAGGTCTCGCCCTCGACCTCGTCGATCCATTCGATGTCCGAATTCCTCGGCATGCAGCTCACGGTCGGGCAGGCAAGCACGTCGAAGTCCTCAAGAAAGCCCTGCATTGCCAGGAAAAGCCGCGTCCGGTCGATGTAGGCGTCGGCAAAGTCCTCCAGCGTCAGGGTCCGTGCATATGCCCAGTTGTCGCGCAGCGCAGGCTTGAAATGTCGATACACATCCTCTGGCAGGCGCGAGAAGGCAGCCACGAGACCGAGTGCACGCAGCTTTCGGTAGGTGTCTTCCAGTCCGGACAGGTCCGGCCAGTCCTCGATGACCGTTCCGCCTTCGGCCTCGACCTTGTCGAGGGCCGATGCGAGAGCGTCACGAATCGTGGCTTCCACCGGGCAGAGGCCGCCAAGGTCGGCAGCAAAGGCGATCCGCACCCTTGGCGTCGATCTCGCAACGGCATCCTGAAACGACGTGTTTGGCGAAGGCAGGGACAGCGGAAACCGCGGCTCGAAACCCGAGAGCGAGTCCAGAAACAGCGCACAGTCCCGGACCGAACGCGCCATGGGACCGATCACGCCATCGCCAATGTGGGCTGCACTGACGCCCGCGACGAGCGTCGTCGGCACGCGACCAGGCGTGGTGCGAAGCCCGACAACGCCGCAATAGGCCGCCGGCGTGCGCAGCGAACCGCCATGATCCGAGCCTTGGCTGAGCCATGTTTCGCCCGTGGCGAGCGACGCGGCCGCGCCTCCCGAGGATCCGCCGGGGTTGAGGGCGGTGTTCCACGGGTTTCTCGTGGCGCCGAATACGGCGTTGAAGGTGTTGCCGCCCGCTCCCATCTCGGGCGTGTTGGTCTTGCCGACGACAAGCCCGCCGCGCTGCTCCAGCCTTTCGACAAAGTGGTCCGAGAAGTCGGGCACATGGTCCGAAAGGCCGAGGGTTCCGAACGTTGTCCTGACGCCCTTGACCCGATCCAGGTCCTTGATGCCGAGGGGCAGGCCGCCAAGCCAGCCGGGATGGCCGGAATGCGTGTTCGAGAGTGCCCTGGCGGCCGCGCGGGCGCGGTCGGAACATACCGTGGGCATGGCGTTGACCGCTGGCTCGACCGTCTCGATCCTGGCAAATGACGCGTCGAGAAGCTCTTCCGGGGAAATCTCCCGCCTTCTGAGAAGGCCCACGACTTCATGGGCATCCAGGGCGCAGAGTTCCGGTCCGGTGAAGGCTGGAATCATGTCATTGTCCATGGCTTGCCTCGCGTTTGCTGCCCGGGTCGGTGGGTTGACGACGAATATTTTCGCATTCGGCCTGAAATTGTCGGATTCCGCTTGGTTCCGAAAGGGAAGTAACGCTACCACCGCTGGGCGCACAAGGGGGCGAAGCCATGGAATTCGGGTTGGACGAAGAGCAGGAAATGATCGTCTCGACCGTCCGGAACTTTGTCGAGAAGGAGATTTACCCGCACGAGGCGGAGATCGAGCGCACCGGGCACGTGCCGCTCGAGCTGGGCGACGAGATCAGGAACAAGGTCATCGATCTCGGCTTCTATGCCTGCAATTTTCCGGAGGAGGTGGGTGGCGCCGGGCTTTCCCATGTCGATTTCACGCTCGTGGAGCGGGAGCTGGGGCGCGGTGCAATGGCGCTCACGCATTTCTTCGGGCGGCCCCAGAAGATCCTGATGGCGTGCACGGGGGATCAGCGCGAGCGCTATCTCCTGCCCGCTGTCCGAGGCGAGAGAATGGACGCGCTGGCGATGACCGAGCCGGATGCCGGCTCCGACATTCGCAGCATGAAATGCACGGCGGTCCGCGAGGGAGGCGACTGGATCGTGAACGGTTCCAAGCACTTCATTTCCGGCGCGGAACATGCGGACTTCTTCATCGTCTTCGTGGCGACGGGTGTCGACGAGACCCCGAAGGGCGCGAAGAAGCGAATCACCGGGTTCCTTGTCGACCGAGGCCATCCAGGATTCGAGGTGCGGGACGGATACAACTCGGTCAGCCACAGGGGCTACAAGAACTGCATCCTGACATTCGACGATTGCCGACTGCCCGGAACCCAGGTGCTTGGCGAGGTCGACAACGGGTTTGCCGTGATGAACGAGTGGCTCTACGCGACCCGATTGACGGTTGCCGCGTCTTCGGTCGGGCGGGCGCGGCGCTGTCTCGACTATGCCGTGAACTACGCCGCCGAGCGCAGGCAGTTCGGGCAGCAGATCGCGAAGTTCCAGGGCGTGAGCTTCCAGGTTGCCGACATGATCACCGAAATCGACGCCGCCGACTGGCTGACATTGGCGGGGGCGTGGCGGCTTGACCGTGGATTGCCGGCGAACCGCGAGATCGCGTCGGCAAAGCTCTACGCATCGGAGATGCTGGCGCGGGTGACAGACGCAACCCTGCAGGTCTTTGGCGGCATGGGCCTCATGGACGACTTTCCGATCGAGCGATTCTGGCGCGATGCGCGGGTCGAGCGCATCTGGGACGGCACCTCGGAAATTCAGCGGCACATCATCAGTCGCGAGCTCTTTCGGCCGCTCGGCGCATGAACCAGGCGGAACCGGGATGCAGGGCATGCGCACATGGGTGACCTCCAACGCCTTCTGAAGCCTCGGACCATTGCCGTGATCGGCGGCGGAACGTGGTGCGCGAACGTGATCCGCGAATGCCGAAAGATCGGGTTCGACGGCGAGGTCTGGCCCGTGCATCCGACCCGAGACGAAATCGGCGGCCTGTCCGCGTACAGTTCGGTCGAGGCGCTTCCCTCGCCCCCGGATGCAAGCTTCATTGGCGTCAATCGCGAGGCGACGATCGAGGTGGTGCGAAGCTTGAGGCGGGCGGGCGCGGGCGGCGCGATATGCTTCGCGTCCGGCTATCGCGAGGCGGAAGCCGAAACGGGGGACGGCGGCCAGATGCAGGCGTCCCTGCTGGAGGCGGCGGACGACATGCGCTTCCTGGGCCCCAATTGCTATGGGCTGCTCAACCTTCTCGACGGGGCGGCGCTATGGCCCGACCAGCACGGTGCGAGGCGGACCGGGCGAGGCGTGGCCGTGATCACCCAGTCGTCCAACATGGCACTGAGCATGACCATGCAGACACGCGGCCTGCCCTTGGCCTACGTGGTTGCAGGGGGCAACCAGGCGCAGACGGACCAGGCCGAAATCGGATCGATGTTGCTGGAAGACGAACGCGTGACGGCGCTCGGCCTGCATGTCGAGGGCATCGGAGACGTTCGCCGCTTCGAGACCATGGCAAACACGGCGCGATCCCTTGGCAAGCCGATCGTCGCCCTGAAGGTCGGCGCGTCCGAGCAGGCGCAGGCCGCAACCGTGTCCCATACCGCCTCGCTTGCCGGCAGTGCGACCGGCGCACGTGCGCTTCTCGCGCGGCTTGGCATCGGGCAGGCGGAGAGCCTTCCGGTGTTTCTGGAGGCGCTCAAGCTCCTCCATGTGACAGGGCCGCTGGCGTCGAACCGCATCGCCTCGATGTCATGCTCTGGCGGCGAGGCGAGCCTGGTTGCGGACACGGCGCTGTCCACCGGGCTGGAGTTTCCGCCATTGTCCGAACTGCAGCGCGAAGACCTTGCCAAGGTGCTCGGCCACAAGGTCGCGCTCGCCAATCCCCTGGACTATCACACCTACATCTGGAGGGACGGCCGGGCCTTGACGGCTTGCTTCATGGCGATGATGCAAGAAGATCTTGGCCTTGGGATGGTCATCCTTGACATGCCGCACCCCGACCGTTGCGACCGGACCGAATGGGACCGCGTGCTGGAAGCCGTCGAGACGACGCGGAAGGCGACGGGTGTCCCCATGGCCATCGTGTCCACCCTTCCCGAAAACATGCCGGAGGACGTCTCGGACCGGCTCGTTGCAAACGACGTCGCGCCCCTTGCCGGCATTCCGGAAGCGCTGGCCGCGATCGACATCGCCGCGCAGCTTGGCAGGCCCGGGACGGAAGCGCCGCCGCTCCTCGTGCCCGGGCCAGGCGGCCCGTCCCGCTTGATTGCCGAGGCCGAGGCCAAGGCCGCTCTTGCCGCGCACGGACTCGACGTTCCCAAGGGCGCAAGTGCGGCTTCACCGGAAGAAGCCGTGGCGGCGGCGGGAGAGATCGGATTCCCCCTGGTCCTGAAGGGCGAGGGCAGGGCGCACAAGACCGAGGTCGGCGCGATTGCCCTGGATCTGCGCGATCCCGCCGCGTTGGGTGACGAGGTCCGCCGCATGAAGGCCGACGGCTATCTTGTTGAGGAAATGGTGACGGGCACGGTCGCCGAACTGCTCGTCGGAGTGATCGCCGACCCTGCCCACGGGTTCGTGCTGACGCTTGGGGCCGGAGGCACGATGACCGAGATCCTGGAAGACGTGACGTCGCTTCTGTTGCCGGTGACGGAGGACGACGTCCGCGTCGCGCTCGACCGGCTACGCATCGCGCCCGTGCTCTCGGGCTATCGTGGCGCACCCGCCGCAGATTGCGCCGGGATTGCATCGGCCGTTCTCGCGGTACAGGACTATGTGGCTGCAAATGCCGGGACCGTTCTTGAGGTCGAGGTCAATCCGCTCATCGCGACCTCAACCCGGGCAGTGGCGGCGGATGCGCTGATTCGATTGAGGGATGGGAGATGACGGAAACGCCGATCAGGACGACAAGCAGGGGGCATGTCCTTGAAGTGACGCTCGACCGGCCCAAGGCCAATGCGATCGACCTGGCCACGAGCCGGGTCATGGGAGACGTGTTCACGGAGTTTCGCGACGACCCGGATCTGCGGGTGGCTCTGGTGACGGCTGCAGGCGAGAAGTTCTTCTGTCCAGGGTGGGATCTCAAGGCCGCCGCGGAAGGCGACGCGGTGGACGGGGACTATGGCGCGGGCGGATTTGGCGGATTGCAGGAGCTGCGCGGTCTGAACAAGCCGGTCGTCATGGCCGTGAACGGCATCTGCTGCGGCGGCGGCCTTGAACTGGCGCTTTCAGGGGACATCATCCTTGCAGCGGATCACGCGACCTTTGCCCTTCCCGAGATTCGCTCGGGCACCGTGGCCGACGCGGCAAGTGTCAGGCTCCCCAAGCGCATTCCCTATCACGTTGCAATGGAAATGCTGCTGACGGGACGGTGGATCACCGCGGAAGAGGCGGCGCGCTGGGGGCTTGTGAACCAGGTGCATCCCAAGGGCGATCTCATGGAAAAGGCCCGCGAGATGGCGGATCTCCTTGCCGCTGGCCCCCCGCTTGTGCATGCCGCGATCAAGGAGATCGTGCGCGAGGCCGAAGACATGAAGTTCCAGGATGCCATGAACCGCATCACCAAGAGCCAGTTCGCAACCGTCGAAAGGCTCTATCGCTCGGAAGACCAGATCGAAGGGGCCCGCGCGTTTGCGGAAAAGCGCGACCCGGTCTGGAAGGGGAGGTAACGGATGCCGCTTGCCATGAATCACGAGGTCTTCATCACCTGTGCCGTGACCGGCGCGGGCGGCACCCAGGATCGCAGCCCGCATGTGCCTAGGTCACCAGAGGAGATCGCAGGCTCCGCCATCGATGCGGCGAAGGCCGGGGCAGCCGTGGTCCACTGTCACGTGCGTGATCCAGAAACGGGCGCGCCCGCACGCAAGAAGGAACTGTACCGGGAAGTGACCGACCGCATAAGGTCGGCCGATGTGGACGTTGTCCTGAACCTGACTGCAGGCATGGGCGGTGACCTGGTATTCGGCGCGCCCGAAGAGCCGTTGCCGTTGCGGGATGGCACGGACATGGCGAGCGCCGAAGAGCGCGTGGCCCACATTGCCGAGTGCCGGCCCGAGATCTGCACTCTGGATTGCGGCACAATGAACTTTGCCGAGGCCGACTACGTGATGACCAACACGCCGGGGATGCTTCGCGCCATGGGCGGGCTGATGACGGAACTTGGCGTGACGCCCGAGATCGAGGCTTTCGATACCGGTCACCTCTGGTTCTCGAGCACGCTTGTGGATGAAGGCGTGCTGAAGGCGCCGGCATTGGCCCAGCTCTGCATGGGCGTGCCCTGGGGTGCGCCCGACGACCTGAACACGTTCATGGCCATGGTCAACAACGTGCCGCAGGGCTGGGCCTGGTCCGCCTTCTCGCTCGGCAGGCACCAGATGGCCTATGTCGCGGCGTCCGTGCTGGCGGGTGGCAACGTGCGCGTGGGGCTTGAGGACAACCTCTGGCTCGGAAAGGGCGTACTTGCGACAAACGCGCAACTGGTCGAGCGCGCCGTGTGCATCATCGAGAACATGGGCGCGCGCGTGATCGGCCCAGACGAGGTGCGCGACAGGCTCGGCCTGACAAAGCGGGCGCCCGTGGCATGACCGGGGCAACATTGCGGGGTGGCTGAATTCAGGCGCAATGGGCCGGCGTGTCGCCCAATCGTTCCGGCAACGTCGATTCCGGAGCCACGGCCATTGGCGCAATCGGGCGGCGGTATCGACGGATCAACAGGAGCATAGCGATGCGGAAACCCAACATCGTTGTCATAATGGCTGACCAGCTGGCGCCGCAGTTCACGGGCGCCTATGGCCATCAGGTGGCGAAGACGCCGCACATGGATGCGCTGGCAGCGCGGGGAATGCGGTTTGACGCGGCATATTGCAACTCGCCGCTTTGCGCGCCGTCACGCGCCGCGTTCATGTCCGGCCAGCTGATCAGCCGGATCGGCGCCTATGACAATGCCAGCGAGTTTCCCGCCAGCGTTCCGACCTTCGCGCACTACCTGAAGGGCCTTGGCTACCGCACCTGTCTGTCGGGCAAGATGCACTTTGTCGGCCCCGATCAGAAGCACGGTTTCGAGGATCGCGTCACAACCGACATCTACCCGTCCGACTTTGCCTGGACGCCGAACTGGAACGCCAACGAGGAGCGGATCGACAAGTGGTATCACAACATGCAGACGGTGAAGGAGAGCGGCGTCGCCGTCGCGACCTTCCAGACCGACTACGATGACGAGGTCGAGTTTGCCACCCGACGGTGGCTGATCGATCGGGGCCGGGACCGTGGCGCGGGCGACGACGCACCGTTCTGCCTGGTGGCAAGTTTCATCCACCCTCACGATCCTTACGTGGCGAAGTGCGAATTCTGGGATCTCTATGCCGACGACGAGATCGATATGCCGGGCATGACGCTTGCCCCGGACGAGCAGGACCCGTTTTCGCGGCGCGTCATGGACGGCATCGAGGCAAGCACCGTTGCCTTGACGGATGAAGAGATTCGCTGCGCGCGCCGCGCCTACCTGGCGAATGTCAGCTATCTTGACAGCAAGATCGGCGCGATCGTGAAGGCGCTGGAGGAGATTGGCGAGATAGACAACACCATCGTCATCGTGACCTCCGATCACGGCGACATGCTGGGAGAGCGAGGGCTCTGGTACAAGATGTCGTTCTTCGAGCATTCCGCACGCGTGCCACTGATCATGGCGGGCCCAGGCGTGGCCCGTGGCGCGGCACGGAATGCATGCTCGCTGGTCGATCTCTTGCCGACGTTTCTCGAAATCGCGGGCGGGGGGGATTGCGCTCCGGACGGGACCATCGACGGGCGCTCGCTGATGCCGCTCGCGCGAGGCGAGACCGATCCCGTGGACGAGGCCATCGGCGAGTATTGCGCCGAGATGACGCCGTCGCCCGTGTTCATGATCAGGCGGGGCAACCTGAAATACATTCATTGCAATGCCGATCCTCCGCTGCTCTTTGACCTCTCGACGGATCCGGATGAAACAGAGAACCTGGCAGGGCGTGCTGAATGGTCCGCCACGGCCCGAAGGC
>VXSG01000039.1:105061-120561 GCA_009838075.1 Boseongicola sp. SB0665_bin_10
GCTTGGGATTTCAACCCGCATCGCGATGCGGCGAGCGAATACGTGCGCAACCACATGGACTGGACCGTGGCGGCGGCGCGATATCGCTTTCCGCCAACGGACGGAGCGTCCGAGGCAGAATGAGCTTTCGCCTTGCAAGTGCCGGCATCGCTGCGGCCGGCAATTCCGACAGGAGAGGTTTGACGGCAGCGCCTGCGTGGCAGTGTGTGCGAGTACAGTTGCGGCCATCCGATCGAGGAAATCGAGGTTTGGCATGTTCCAGTGGTGCAGCAGGTCGATGAATGCCCGGATTTCGCTCAGCGTCCGTCCCTCGTGACGATGCGAGTTGTCTGTCACGTGCATGGTCCATGGGTGCTGCGTGTGTGTTGCAGCACACGGCTCTTTGCGCCTGACGGCCGTTCCGCCCGTCTTGAACGGTCGTATGGGCGACCCGAGAAGCGCACGGATCGGTTCAATCCGGCGGCGGGCGATCAGTGCGTACGTGGCGCGAGATCGCAGCCGGCACCAATGCCGCAGTGGACACGATGGCGCCGACACGGACGGGTCGGCTCGACGGGATAGTCCCGATGGCGCGCATTTTCGCAATTCCCCATTTTCGAATTCGACCGGCAATGTCGAGAAAGAGTCAACTTGGCCCGCAGCGGCAGTGGAAGCGAGGCGTTCCTTGCCGTTCACGGCTGGATCAATTGGGGATGGTTGCCACGGACTACCTGCCTTCGCCCATCCAGAAGCTCATGACCGTGCGCTTCTCGGTTCCGTAGCCCAGCCCTTCGTAGAAGCGGCGCACTTCCTCGTTGTCCTCGCGAATCATCAGCATGACCTTGCGGGCGCCGAGTTTCCGCAGCCAGGTCTCAGCATGGCGCATCAGTCGTTTTCCCAATCGTTGCGCGCGATACTCCGGCGCAACTGCGACATAATAGACCCAACCCCGATGGCCGTCATATCCGACCATGACGCTGCCTGCAATTTCACCACCATCGCACGTGATGGCCAGGAAGATCTCTGAAGAGACATTTGTGCGAGCGCTTCCGATATCGTCGTACGGATCGTTCCAAGGTCGCGTCAGCCCGCAGACGCGCCAAAGTTCCGCAACAGCTTCCTCTTCCCCGTTTCGAATCCGGCGAATGGCAAACTCTGTCCGTCCATTGCTTGTTTCGCAAGGCGCAAGTCTTGGCATATGTGCCTCCCTTGTTAACTTGGTTTCGACGGCAACGACTCCTAGAGGCTGGAATGGCGTGATGGCGGTAGCGGACGTCTCACGTATGCCAAGTCGCGTGATTGGTCGTCTTCCGAAACTGCACGGCGGCGCTTGCCGGAACGCGTTCATCGAAAAAGAGGTTCATGCGGTGCTATGCGGCCTCCCAAGGGCGACCTGCCGCCACTGGACGTCCCCGTTCAGGATGCGTACGTGCGTAGATATCGGCTGCGATGAACGCTTCGCGCGGGATCTTGGGATAGTCATCCAGAAGATCATCGATCATGTCGCCGCCTGCCAGCCTCCCGTGGATCGCATAGACTGAAATGCGGGTCCCCTTGATGATGGGGATGCCACCGAAAATGCCCGGATCTGTGGTGATGTAGCGTTTCTTGTCCGCGAGGTAGGCGTGCGCCGCCTCCATCTTCGGACCCGCGATCATTGGAAGGTCGAGATGGAGGCCAGGCTCAAGATCGAGTGGCTCAAGGCTTGGGCCAGACATCTCGCAAATTGCCTTGAACAGAGCCTTTCTCCGTCTGACCGGGACGTCTTTCAGGAACTTTGAGTGCCCGACGGCGGCGAAGTAGCAGACTGCGTCCACCTCCAGGAGCCGGGCGCGTGCCTTGGAAAGCACTGCACGGCGCTTCACGGGTTTCATGATTCCGGTCTCGATCGCTTTCTCGACACTTCGTGTCGGCACTTCCGCGATATGCGCGACCTCATTGATAGTGAGTTCGGACATCATTCCAAAACTCTTTCCTCTTCAGGAAAAATATACGAAAGTGACGCCGAGATTTCAACCGGGCGCACGCAAGGGCCCGAGATGGCCTTGAGTGCTCGCAAGCCGGCCATTGAGCGTGGCACGATCTTCGCGAAATGCCTGTGGTGCAAACAGCCCGCAGATCGTTCAGGGCACGGAATGTCCTTGAAACCTGCCTGCACGGCTCAGGATTGCATTGGCGGACATCGTTGCGGCTGGCAGTTCTCGGCAAGAGAAGATTGGCGGCAGCGTCTACGTGGCCGCGTGTACGGGTTCAATCATGGCCATCCTTCCGAGCACATCGAGGCCCTGCATGTTCCAGAAGTGCAAGAGGTCAATGAATATCCAGTTTTCGGTCAGCTTTCGTCCCTCGCGGCGGTACATGTCGATCACGCGCATGTCGCCCTCGCGACCGGTGGCCGGCATGCCCATGAACCCGCCGTCATGCTGCAGTGTCAGGTTGGGCCAGCCCACAAGCCCTCCGAAGCGGCCCTCGGCGATCATTGCCAGGTCTCCGCTGAATCGCCTTGTCCGGAACGCGCTGCGAAACGGGCCGGAGTGCTGCGCGGCGTAGCGCGGAATCGTGTAGGTTGCGCCGATCCCCGCAGGCCCCCACCAGACCATGTGTTCGTTCCAGGTTCGGCGCAATTCGTCGACCAGCGGTTCCGTTCGTTCGACATCCCAGCTGCAGATGTCGCCAAGCATGGCATTGATGGCCGACAGCGTCGCTTCTCCCTCGGACGGTTCCTGGGGGTCGTAGAGCAGGCCGTCATGCGTCATGGGTCCGGGCTGGACCAGATGCGCGCCCGTCTGCGGGGCAAAGTGGTTCACGCCCGCCTGCAGCATCAGGTGCGGGATGTCGAAATACATCGCGGTCTCGGCGATGCGGCCGGCGGCAACCCTGTGAAAGGCCGCGTATCGGAGCAGCGCGACCTTGCCGGTTGACCGGATGCCGATCCAGGGCTCGTCAAAAAGTCCCATCAGGTGTCCCATCGTCCCGACCCAGATCGTCTCGAATCCGTCGATCTGGTTGCGTCCGGCGAAGAACAGGTCGAGACGGCGCTGCAAGGACGTCAGCGATGTCTTGAGCGGCACCCAGAACCGCTCCGCAACCTGCTCGCTCCCAATGATCTGGTTGAACGGATGAAACCCTCGCCACACAAGGTCGGGTGCGCAGTGCTTGGCCATTGCGTCGGCCGTATCAGGCGGTCCGGCATGGTCGAGTGCGTCGTAGAATGCACGCACGACCGCCTTTGCGTGCTGCAGTTCGCTCAAGTCCGGGGCACTTCGCGGAGGCGTTCGAGAATGTCGATTCCCTGCATGGCAAAAAAATGCAGGAGGTCGATGAATATCCAGTTCTCGGCCAGCAGGTCGCCTTCGCGCCGGTAGAGGTCAACGATGCGCATGTCGCTCGGCCTGTCGTTGGCCGGCATGCCCATGAACCCGCCGGTCGGACGCATGGTCATGCTCGGCCAGCCAAAAAAGCCGCCATAGTTGCCCTCGGCAAGCCTTGTCACATGTCCGCGATGCCTGATGAACTCCAATCCCTCTTCAAAGGGATTCGTGTGGCCGCGATGATAGCCCTTGAAGAACGCGCTTGCGCCAATCCCGCCCGGGCCGAACCAGCACATGTCAGGCAGCCACCAGCGCTTGAGATGCTCGATCGGCGAAGCAGCCCCGAGGTCTATCAGTTCGTCGATCATGCCGTCGATGAGCTCGATCGTCTTTTGCCCGTCCGCCGGATCCTGCACGCCATGGAGCAACCCGTCATGGGTTCGCGGTCCCGGCGTCAGGATCGCCGCTCCGGTCTGCGGCGGGAGCGGCTGGAGTCCGGCCTGGTAGGCGAGGGCGATGAGATCGGTGAAGCAGGCCGCTTCCACGATCGCTCCGTCTTCGACCCTGTGGAAATCCACGTATCTCAGGAACGCGATCTTGCGGCTTGGCGGAATACCGACGAACGGTTGGTCCCAAAGGCCCATGAGATGGCCCATTTGCACCACCCAGAGGCCGTGCCTGCCCGCCATGCGGTTCATGCCGGAGAAGAAGATGTCCGGTCGCCGCTGCCACGGTCCCATGGCGCCTGCCAAGGGTTCAAGAAAAACCTCGGCGACCGCGTCGGACCCGACCTGCTCGTGGAAAGGATGCATGCCGCGCCAAAGCATGTCCGGCACCGTGTTTTGGGCGAAGGCCCTGGCCAATTGGCCTGGGGCCGCGGCATCGACCGCTTCGTAGTGGTCAAGGACGAGACGCTTGGCGTCCTGAAGGGCGTGCTCATCCACGGCGGGCTCCCTCTATCTGCATCATCAGGTCAAATTCGTTGAAGAGTTGCCATTCCCGAACAACTCGCCCGCCCTCGACACGCCACTGCGTGATCCCCCAAATCTGGCAGCGTTTGCCGGTCGGTTCGCGGTAGATCGTGTTGCCGGAGTGCGTGCCTTCGGCGCTCCACCTCGTGGAGACCAGCCAGCCATCGGTCTCATTCCCCATCCAGTAGACTTCATCGACCTGCAGCGCGAAGTCAGGAAAGGCGCCGCGCAGCTCGTTTGCATAATCGCGATAGGCGTCGGTGCCGGCGAATTCCCGATCGGTCGTGCCCTCGAAGCGCATGTCGGCGTGATATCGCGCGGCGACTGCCGAGCCGTCCCCGTTCCAGACGTTGTCATGGATCGATCGTGCAAAGGCATCGGGGTCGAAGCCGTCGACCGGTTCGGCAAGTGACAAAGGCCGCGCGGGCGCCGCAGCACTTCGCAATCCGTCCCAGACCGACTTGTCCCGAGGCCAGCCCGGAGGCGGGTCAGCGGCAAGTCGCGCCGCCTCTTCCCGGAGGTCGAGGCCAAGCTGCCTGAGCATTGCCGACGTGTTGTAGAGCACATGCTCAAGAAAGATGTCGTTCTCGAGCGCGACGCAATTGGCGATGACCGGGATGCTGATCCGAGTTCCTGCCGCGGGCCCGTAGCGGCTTGCCTTGGTGTTGGTCCCAATGATGCGAGTCAGATGGGACGTGTGGAATCCCACTGCGTCGTTGCCGGCCCAGATCACTTCTTCCGCGTCGAGAACAATGTCGGGGAAGGCGCCGGTCGTGTGATGCGTGTCGTCGATGATCTTCCTGCTGCCCCGCTGCAGCCCGTAGTCGTCGTAGACCATTGAATTCGGCGCGTAGCATGCGTCGATGTATTCCACGTCGCGCGGCGCGCCTGCGTGATCTGCGCTTTCCCAGATCCTGTGGGTGATCCGCACGATGTAGTCGACAATGTTGCGGTAGGCGTCAAAGCCGCGCATGTCCTGTGCCGGCCCGTAGTCGCTCGGAATCCGCACCGTCCTGCCATTGGTGTAACTCTCGATGGAGATGTCGAAACCCGCAGGCATGTGTCGACGTGCGAGCGGCTTCGCAGGGTGATGGTCGCGCGGCATATCCCTGCTACCCCTTGACGGCGCCTGTCGTCAGGCCGCTGACGATCTGGCGCTGGAAGAACAGCACCAGGAAGAACAGCGGCACCATGGCCGAAACCACCGCGGCAACGGCGAACATGACCTGGCCCTGCTGGCGCACGGTGCCGAGGAAGCTGGCAATCTTGGGCACCATCGTCTGGTTTTCCTGGCTGAGCAGCACCGAGGTCACCGCGAAGTCGTTGTAGGCCAGGAGGAAGCTGAACAGGCCCGTGGTGATGACGCCGGGCCACATCACGGGGATGATGACGTGGCGAAACGCCTGGAGCCGCGTGCAGCCGTCGACCAGCGCGCTTTCGTCCATGTCCTTTGGAATGTTCAGGAAGAAGGAATGCAGCATCCAGAGCGTGAAGGGCTGGTTGATGGCGACGAGCACGATGATCGTGGTCGGGAGATGCCCCCAGAGATTCCACTCGAAGAAAGGGAGAAGGTAGCCGGAAACCAGCGTTATGTGCGGCATCGCACGGAAGACCAGCGCCGCCATCAGCAGCCAGAACGCGTAACGGAATCCCGACCGCGCCAGGGCGTAGCCCCCAAGCGTGCCCATTGTCAGCGAGATGATGACCGTGAAGGTGACGACGATCACGGTGTTGAACGCGTTTCTCCAGAATTCCTGCTGGATCCATGCGCCGAAATATCCGTTCCCGGTGAAAGCGTCGCCGGTTTCGGTGATCGTGCGGACGCCGTAGAGCGCGTAGCGCCAGTCGGTCTTGGAGAAGAAGTCGCCTTGCACCTTGAACGAGCCCCAGACCGTCCAGATGAAGGGGCCAGTCGCGATCATCAGCCAGAAGACGATGAAAGCGGTGGAGAAGAAAATGAGGCCGGGAGATCGGCGTTGTGCTACGGAGGCCATCCTTCAAACCACCTTTCTGCCGAATTCCTGCCAAGTGCGGATCAGGACCGGCATCAGCAGGACGATGACACCAAGGATTGTCAGCAGTGACGTTGCCGCGGCGCTGCCGAACAGCTGTATGTCCCCGCCGCGCAGGTCGTTGAAGATGATCCAGGAAAGCGATGTCGCCTTGGCCGAGGCCGAGAAGCCCACGATCGGCTCGAAGACCCGGAAATTGTCCATCAGTTGCATCAGCGTGATGAAGACGACGAGCGGCGTCATGTAGGGCACCACCACGTAGCGCACGCGCTGCCATCTCGTGGCGCCGTCGATCTGAGCGGCTTCCAGCGTTTCCTGCGGCACGGTTTGCAGCCCGGCATAGAACACGATGAAGCTGAACGGCGCAGAATGCCAGATGCCGTAGACGATCAGCATGATCCATGTCAGCGAATGGGACGCTTTCAATGACAGCTGGTCGTCGTCGAAGATCCTCTGCAGCGCAGCCCCCAGGATGCCATCGGCATCCACCATCCAGAACAGGATCAGCGATCCGATGAGCGGGGTCACGATCATCGGCAAAAGCGAACAGAATATGGTCGGGCCCTTCACGAGTTGCGGCAACGCGTTGACGCCAAGTGCGATCGCCAGGCCCAGCACGATGACAAATGGAGTCACCACTGCCGTATAGGTGATCGTGAAGGCCAGGGCCTTGTAGAAGGGCAGATTCATCAGTTGCGCGCCGAAATCGTACAGGCTCCCTGAGGCGTTCCAGGCCTCGCGAACTTCGGCAAAGGCGAGGTGGCTGCGATTGGTGTATGTGCCGAGCGCGTTGAACTGGCCGAGCGGGCGCTCTTCGCGGAGCGCTGCCGTTGCCTCCTGGTCCACGGCCACGGACGATTCGCACTTGAACGGCGTGCAGTTCTCGACCTCGACCAGGACCTGGTCGTGCTCGACGAAGAGCGACTGGATGGCGACGGACACGAGCGGCATCGCGATGAACAGAAGCATCGCGGCAAGCGAGGGCATTATGAACCAGAAGAAGGTCTTGTGCTTCACTGAAACCGTCCATCCTCCGGTGCCCGGGAGGAGTGTGCGTCTCGGAATTCCCGGGCGGACCGGCTTTGGGTGCCGGGGCCAGCATGCCGGCCCCGACGATCAAGGTCTATTGCAGGAAGCCCTTTTCCTTGGCTGACGTGATGTAGGCGGCTTCAATGTCGGCAAGCGTCTGCTCGGCACTTTCGTTGCCCTGCAGGAAGTCCGGCAGTTCCGCGAAGAACGCACCGTGCAGAAGCCCCATGTAGGGCAGCATCGGATAGGGTTCGGCACCTGCCGCAGCCGTCGCGGCAATGCCGGCCGCAGCGATGCCGGGCTTGTAGGCGTCCATCAGCCAGACGGCCCTGTCGTTGTTGTCCCCTTCCATGACCATCTCGTTGGAGATGCCGTTCAACATTGCCAGGAACGTCGCTTCGGCATCTTCGTCAGAGATGTTCGCGGCGATGGTGAACCCGTCCCACCAGAGGCTCGACGCCGGCGTGGTTCCGCCGGCGACGGTCATCGCGCCGACCGGAAGGGTGCCCGAGACGACCTCTGCCGAGGAGCCTTCGTTGTCAAGCAGCTGGCCCATCGACGATCCCCACATCTGCGCCATGGCGAGATTGCCCGACTCCCAGATCGGTGCGACGACTCCCGTGTTGTAGGTCAGGAAGTCGGGATTCGAGTATTCGACCAGCGCCTTCAGCATGTTGAGGGTCGCGATGCCCTTCTCGTTGTTGACCGCCGGTTCCGCCGTGCCTGGCTTGAAGAACTCGCCGCCATGGCCAAGGTACATGTTCACGAATTCCTCGCCGAGATTCCAGTCAGACATCGTCAGCATTGCGAACGGATGCTCCATGACACCGGCTGCCTCGATCGCTTCGGCTGCGGCCAGAACGTCCTCGTAAGTCTCGGGAATGTCCAGTCCGACCTCATCCAGGATGTCCTTGCGCACGACGAGGTGCTGGGCGTTGGCCATGAACGCGATCGCCATGATCTTGCCGTCGATGGTGATCAGCTGGTTCTTCTTGAGGTCTTGCCCGTGCTTGGTCACCAGATCGTCGAGAGGCCGGATGAGCCCTCCGTTCAGGAGCGGCACGACGGACGAGTTGGCAACGATCGCCGTCGTGTATTCCGACGGATTCGCTGTCATGGCCGCGACCTGGATGTCGCGATGCTCGGTCGTGTGGTTCTTCGAAAACGTGACCGTTGAACTGGCGCACTCCTCGGCCTTGCCGACCACCGCGTGAAGCGCCGGAAAGTCGTTCGCAAGGACGCTGACGTTGCCGCCCGCGATCCCGCAATCGGCATGGGCCGCAGTCGCGACGCCGATGGTGATGGCTGCGCCGGCAGCCAATGTCTTCATCTTGTTCATTGGATTCCTTCCTCCCCAAAGTGTTGCTCGCGGACTAAAGCATGATGCGCGGCACTTGACAACGCGTTCATGACCTGTGTTCGGTCGGTCCTGCATGCGACGAGTCCTGGCAGCTGTGCGATACAATCGTGACGCTGGATTTGAGGCATCCCGGGACGGTTTGGCTGCTTCGGCCCAGATCTCGATGCGTATGCGGGGAACTTCGTCCGCAATGGGAGCGGCAGCATGCCAAGATCAGTGATCGTCACCTGTGCTCCGACGGGCGGCATCCATACGCCGACCATGTCCGAACACCTGCCGGTCACGCCAGCCGAAATCGCGCGCGCGAGCATCGATGCGTCCGAGGCCGGGGCATCGATCATCCATCTCCATGCGCGCGACCCAGAGACCGGCAAGCCCGATCCGCGACCGGAGACGTTTCGACAGTTCCTGCCGGTCATCAAGCAGTCGAGCGAAGCCGTCATCAACATCTCGACCGGCGGCGGGCTTGGAATGACGATGGACGAACGCCTCGCTGCCGCCACTTCCGCAAGCCCGGAAATGGCCTCGCTCAACATGGGGTCGATGAATTTCGGCATCTTCCCGATGCTGGAGAGGTACAAGGAGTGGAAGTTCGACTGGGAGCCGGAATTCCTGTCCATGACACGGGACTTCATCTTCCCCAACACGTTCGCCACAATCGAGTACGCGCTCAAGGAGCTTGGGGAGCAGCACGGGACGAAGTTCGAGTTCGAGTGCTACGACCTGGGCCATCTCTACAATGTCAAGTGGTTTGTCGACCAGGGAATGATCAGGCCGCCCTTCTTCATCCAGTTCGTGCTCGGAATCCTCGGGGGTGCCGGCGCGGAGCTGGAGAATCTGCAGCACCTGAACCGGATGGCCGACAAGCTCTTCGGGCCGGAGAACTACGAGTGGTCGGTGCTCGGGGCTGGACGGCAGCAGATGAACATGGCCACTCAGGCCGCCCTGCTTGGCGGCAACCTCCGTGTGGGGCTCGAGGACAGCCTCTACATCGGCAGGGGCGAACTCGCGGTCTCGAACGCCCAGCAGGTCGAGAAGATCCGCACGATCGTCGAGGCGCTGGGCCTTGAAGTCGCGACGCCCGAAGAGGCGCGCGAAAGGCTCGGGCTCAAGGGGGGCGACAAGGTCGCGTTCTGAGGCCCGGACCCCGAGCAACCCAAGGCCCCGATTTCCCGCCTTGCGGTCATCAGGCAGGACGGCATATTCTGCCGTGCGCGACTGGATGCACGTGCGTCAGTCCAACAAGGAGAGAGACACAATGAACCTCAAGACTATCTTGCGCCGCGCGGCGCTTGGCCTCGTTATGGCCGTATCTGCGACCCTTGCCATGTCAGGCATGGCTGCCAGCCAGGGCATCGACCTGAAAGGCAAGACGGTGGAATGGGTCATCCCGTTCTCGGAAACCGGCGGGTCGGCCAAATGGGCCAATTTCTATGCGCCGCTCTTGAGCGAGGCGCTTCCCGGCAATCCCACGGTGGTGGTCAAGTTCATGCCGGGTGCGGGCTCGACGAAGGGTGCAAACTGGTTCCAGGGACAGTCCTACAAGGACGGCACGCTGATCTTCGGGTCCTCGGGTTCCACGCAGTTCCCGTATCTTCTCGGCGACCCCCGGGTGCGCTACGAATACAATGACTGGAACGTGGTCCTTGCCTCCGGCACGGGCGGCGTCGCCTACCTGCCGCCGGACCTGGCCGGCATGATGAACGGGCTTGATGCCAGCGGCCTCAAGGGCACCGACTTCATATACGGCAGCCAGGGTGCGACCCGGCTTGATCTCGTGCCGCTTCTGGCGTGGGAGATGCTCGGTCTCAGCGTGGAGCCCGTCTTCGGAATCAAGGGGCGCGGCGACGGCCGGCTCATGTTCGAACGTGGCGAGGCCAATATCGACTATCAGACCTCGTCCTCCTACCTGAAGGGCGTGACCCCGCTGGTCGAGGCTGGCACGGCCGTTCCGATGATGAGCTGGGGCGCTCTCGATGCAAGCGGCAACATCGTGCGCGATCCCACCTTCCCCGACATGCCGACCTTCAAGGAAGTGTGCGACGCGACGCCTGGCTGCGAGACCAGCGGCGAAAAGTGGGATGCGTGGAAGGCGTTCTTCGTGGCGGGCTTCCCGGCACAGAAGATGGTCTTCCTGCCGGCAGGGGCGCCCGATGCCGCAATCGCGACCTATTCGGAGGCGTTCGAAGCCGTAAAGGCCCGCTCTGACTTTGCCGAGATCTCGATGGGCCGCCTTGGCGTCTATCCGCAGATGACCGGCGACGAGGCGACCGGAGCGCTTGCGAGCGCGACCAAGGTGCCGGATTCGGCGAAGGAATTCGTCGTGGACTGGCTGCTGGAGCGGTACGGCGTCTCGCTGTAGGGGCTTCGGCGATGGACCCCGGCCGGCGCTATCGGCCGGGGCGAATTCCTGAATTCGTGGGGCAACAGGACCGAAAGCCGGGCACATGGACATTCTGTCAGTCGCGCTTCCTGCCCTGGGCAGTGCCGCCGGGCTGATCCTGCAACCGGTCGTCCTTGGCTACCTCGTGCTCGGCGTCGTGATGGGGCTTTGCGTCGGCGTCTTTCCCGGTCTTGGCGGAATCGCCGGGCTTTCGCTCCTCCTGCCTTTCATGTTCGGAATGGACCCGGTTCTGGGTCTCGCGCTGATGATCGGCATGGTTGCGGTGGTGCCGACGTCCGACACGTTCGCATCCGTCCTGATGGGAATTCCAGGCTCGTCGGCCTCGCAGGCGACCGTCCTTGACGGGTTCCCGATGGCAAAGAAGGGGGAGGCGGCCCGCGCCCTTTCGGCGGCCTTTGCATCATCGCTTTTCGGCGGCCTGGTCGGCGCGGCGTTCCTGACGCTCTTCATCCTTGTCGCACGACCGATCGTGCTCGAGTTCCGGACGCCCGAACTCCTGATGATCACGGTGTTCGGCCTTTCCATGGTCGGCATTCTTGCCGGTCGCGTGGCCCTGAAGGGAATCGTGGCCGCCGGCCTCGGCATGATGGTCGGCACGATCGGCGAAGGAGACTCGTCCGGCGAGCTCCGGATGGCCAGCTACGACCTGCCCTACCTGGTCGACGGGCTGAAACTCGTGATCGTCGGCCTCGGGATCTTCGCAATTCCCGAGATCGTCGCCCTGCTGCGCCAGGACCGCGCCATCTCGGAGCGTTCTGTACTTGGCGGCGGCTGGATGCGCGGCGTCCGCGACTGGCTTGCCAATGCCTGGCTCAGCGTTCGCTGCTCCATCATCGGCGTCGTCGTCGGGGTGATCCCCGGACTCGGCGGTTCGGTCGTCGACTGGATCGCCTACGGTCACACCGTCCAGACCACGAAGGACAAGTCCAGGTTCGGGAGCGGCGAGGTGCGCGGCGTGATCGGCCCAGAGAGCTCGAACAACGCGAAGGAAGGCGGCGGACTTGTTCCAACCCTTCTCTTCGGCATTCCGGGTTCCGGTTCGATGGCGATCTTCATCGGCGCGATCGCGCTGCTGGGATCCGGGAACATCGAGGTCGGCCCCTCGATGCTGAAGAACAATCTCGACATCACCTACGCGATCGTCTGGCTTCTGGCGCTGGCCAACGTTGTCGGAACGCTGATCTGCATCGGCGCCTCTGGCGGAATAGCGCGGCTGACGACGATTCCCTTCAGCCTCCTGGCCCCGTTCCTGTTCATGATCATCGCCTTCGCGGCCTTCCAGTCGGGCCAGGACCTGATGGACCTCGTGGCGCTCTTCGTGATCGGGTTCCTGGGCATCATGATGCGCCGCTTTGACTGGTCGCGCCCGGCATTCCTGATCGGGTTCGTCCTGTCCAATCCAGCCGAGACCTACGCCAACCAGGCCGTGCAGATCGCGCAGTCCAGGTTCCGCAAGGGGTTCGCCGAGGGCATCGACTACATCTTCTCGCCGATCGTCATCGTGCTCATCATCATCACGCTGATCTCGGTCGTTGTCGGACTGAGGCAGGCAAAGACGATCATGGCCGAGGGCGCCGTCAAGTCCGGGCGGAAGTTGGCGCCGATGATCTTCCTGCTGGCGGTGCTGGCATATCTGGTTGTCTCGTTTGTCGATGCGTCGCTGATACCGGACTACGCTGCGGCGGATCGTGTCTTCCCGCGTTTCGTTTCCGGAGTGGCGATCGTCGGCGCCCTGATTCTGCTGGTCCAAATGATCGTCCGCCCAGAGTCCCATGCGTTGTTCGCGGATCGCGATGCAGGCGGAGACCGGGAAGACGTCCATGGCCTCTGGCCAACGCTGGCCTGGTTCGCGGGTCTCCTGATCCTGACCGCGCTCCTGGGATTCATCATTGCGCTGGCCCTCTTCCTGTTCGCGTTCATCTACCATCGCGCCGGGCGGCCGGCGGGTTACGCGGCGGCCTACACGGGCGCGGGGATCGTTTTCATGTGCTTCATGGCGTGGCTGCTGAACCGGGACTTCCCGCCCGGACTGCTTCAATCATTCGTGGACCTGCCCTGGCCCCTTACCTGATGTTGTCCGGGTCTCCGGGAGTGGCAAACGATGGTGGCTCCCCTACCAGCTGCCCGCGATTTCCTTTCGCGCGGCACTTGCGAGAAATGCGGAGCGGTTCATCCCGCGCGCCCTTGCGGTGTCGTCGATGGCCTTCAGCAGTCCTGGGGCGATGGATACATTGACCCGTTTGGGGGAACCCAGATCGAGGATCAGGGGCACATAGGCCAGCGTTGCGCCCTCCCGCCACTCGGCGAGATCCTGGTCGGACACGACTTGCTGAACATCGCTCGGCTCGCGAACGGCCTGGCCGTCGGCCAACATGCCCTCGACATGAAACGCGAGAGCCTCGCGTGCCAGGCGCAGCGCTTCGTCGAGCGTGTCGCCTTGAGTCACGCAACCCGGAAAGTCCGGGAAGCTCACGCCGAAGCCTGGTGCATCATCCGTATGAACAAACGCCACGTAACGCATTTGATGGTCCTTTCGCCTAGATTGCTTCCTTCTTCCTGACGCAACACGCCCGGAGACCTCCCTATCTCCATCCCGCCTGTCTGTAGATGGACATGACCGTCCCGGCCTTGATGTCCTTGTTTGGGTGCGGAACAGTCACCCGGCTTGGCTTTGCCGGATGCTGGATCTGGATGTGGTCGCCCTTGGTGGCCACTTCCCGCCAGCCGTCCTTCTTGAGCATCTTGATGATTTTTTTGCTGTTACGCTCCAAATCAGACTCAATTCTATCCCTTGTGACAATGTGCACCTGCCGGAGCTATGCACGAGTTCCTTGTGTACTGTAATGCACATAAGTGAGTCACCATCAGGCTCCATGCGATTTTGCGGATGGCTTGGTGCAGGCCGGCGGATCCCGCGTTTGCAATGCCCGGGCATGCACGCCGAGTGCGCTGCCGCCTTCAAGGGCTCGGCACTCGGAACTGGGCTCTTGGCCCAAGGTCCGACGCATGGCTCCCTTGCAAGCGGCTCCTCAGCGTGCAAGTTGCTGCGGACAAGGCAGGTGGCGGAGAATGGCCCAGACCGGCATTCCATTCCTGTTCATGCGCGGAGGAACCTCGCGTGGACCCTATCTCAGACGTGATCAGCTGCCCGAGGATCGGGATCGGCTTGCGGCCGTGCTGGTTGCGATGGTGGGTGCCGGGCATCCGATCAACATCGACGGGATTGGCGGTGGCACCGCAGTGACGACAAAGGTGGCGATGCTGTCATCTTCGGAGGACGAATGGGCGGACGTCGACTACTTTTTCGCGCAAGTCGGCGTCGAGGATCGCCTGGTCGATTTCAAGCCGACTTGCGGCAATATCCTGGTTGGTGTGGGTCCCGCTGCAATCGAGATGGGCCTGATACCCGCGGCCGGCGACGTTGCAGACGTGAAGATCCGGGCGGTCAACACGGGCGCGCGCGTCCTCGCGAAGGTGCGCATGAATGACGGTTCGGTCCTGTATGACGGAGATGCGGCGATTGACGGCGTTCCCGGCACGGCGTCCCCGGTCGAACTGCAGTTCATGGACACGGTCGGCGGCGCCACGGGATCGATGTTTCCAACGCGCTCGCGGAGCGACCGGATCGATGGCGTCGACGTGACTTGCATGGACGTGGCCATGCCCATGGCCATCGCCCGCGCCGAGGCGTTCGGCCTGACGGGTCACGAAAGCGCGGCTGAACTGAACGAGAACCGCGATTTCTTCGATCGCATGGAAGCGATCCGGCTGGCGGCCGCGAAACGGATGGGGATGGGGGACGCTTCGAAGTCCGTCACGCCCAAGTTCGGCCTCCTGGCTTCCGCCCGGAACGGAGGCTCCGTAGCAACCCGGTACTTCATGCCTTGGACCACTCACCCCAGCCTTGCAGTGACTGGGTCGCAATGCATGGCGGCCTGCCTTTTGTGCCCCGGCACCGTGGGGGAGGGGCTCCTCAAGGCATTGCCGTCCGCTCCGGCGCGCCTTGCCCTCGAGCATCCTATGGGCCAGCTCGAAGTCGTGATCGACTATTCGCGGGATGGCGATCAGTTCGAACTGAACTGGGCCGGGCTTGTCCGTACGGCACGCAAGCTGGCAGAAGGCCATGTCTTCGTGCCCGGCAAGGTCTGGAGCGGCCTTGACCGGGAGTCCTGATCGGACGACGATGCACATGCCGAAGACCAGGGGGCAGCCATGACCTACCAGGAGTGCCTGGCCACCGCGACCGAAAGGCTCGAGGCCGCGCGGCAGTTGATCGAGACGGAGATCCGCAGCTACCCAGCGCCGGTGGCCGGATGCGATGCACAATTCAACCATTTGGTGGGCATGCGCGGTTCCATTTCCGAAGCCCTGGCCGCGCTTCCTGACTTCGACGGTTTTCGCTTGACTGCCGAACCGGGTGCCTTTCAAGCCGTT
>VXSG01000113.1 GCA_009838075.1 Boseongicola sp. SB0665_bin_10
CCAGCGGCCCAGCGGCCCAGCGGCCCAGCGGCCCAGCGGCCCAGCGGCCCAGCGGAGATTCCCGTGACGGGAACGCGTCCAGGCAAGCGGGTCATCGTCATCGGAGGCGGGCCCGGAGGACTGAGCGCCGCCTACACGCTGAAGAAGCGCGGCCTCGCCCCCCTTTTGCTGGAGGCCACGGAACAGGTCGGCGGGCGCATGGGCGGCGAGAGAATCGACGGCTTCTCCACGGACAAGGCCGCGGACTTCTTCCCGGTCTCCTACGACACGACGTTCCGTCTGTGCGAAGAGCTGGGCGTACCCCTGACCAACCTCAGCATGGACATCGGCTGGCACAGGCACGGGCGCTGGGTCGTCACGACGCCGATCACCTCGCTGGGCACGTTGTTCAGGAACATTGGACCGTTCCGGACCATCGGGTTCCTTTCGCTCCGGGGAATCTGGCCGACAATGAAGCTGGTCTGGAGCCTCAAGGCCGACGCCAGGCACCTGAACTACGCGAGCACGCACCGCATCGCGGACCTGGACACGGACGAGACCTATGGAGAATACCTTGACAGGCTGGGCGTGCCCGAGCCGGTGCGGGTGACGCTGGAAGGGTTCCTGGGCTTGACCATGGGAAATCCCGAAGAGTTCGGGGCGACCTGGATCCGTGCGTTCCTGGCAGAGGTCCTGTTCAAGCCGGACAAGCTTTACACGCCGGAGGGCGGTTGCAGCCGTCTGTCGGAAGCGCTGGCGGAGAGGCTGGGCACCGCCATTCGCGTCTCGACGCCGGTGAGGCGGGTGGTCATCGAGAACGGAAGGGCGACCGGCGTCGTTACCGACGACGGCTTCATGGAGGCCGACGCGGTCATTTGCAGCGTGCCGGCGACAAGAGCGCTGGAGATCATGCCGGACCTGCCGGAAAGGATTCGCCGCGCGCTGGGCAAGGTGCAGTATTCGTTCGGCATCCGCGTGGTGCTGGGCCTTGACCGTCGTCCGCTTCCTCCCGGGTGGAGCGCGGCGCTGTATCCCGAGGACGACACGCCGTCGCTGCTGGACCGCACCGTCAACCTTCCCGAGTGCGCGCCGCCCGGCAAGAGCCTGCTGGACCTTTGGGTCGGGGAGAGCCGCGCCAGGGACCTGATGGAACTCGACGACGAGGAGATTGCGCGCACGCTGCTTGCGGACGCTCATGCAAAGGCACCTCCCGGCTCGGCGCTTCCGCAGTACGAGGACGTGGTCTTTGCGCGCGTGTACCGCTGGCACGACGCAATCTGCAAGGGGCTGCCCGGCATGTTCACCGCCATGACACGGATGCGGCAGGACATGACGGAAGACCTGCAGAACCTCCGCATCGCGGGCGACTTCATGCGGTCGCCGATCGTGAACGGCGCCATCACGAGCGGCGTCGAGACGGCGAACGAGGTTGCCGACTTCCTGGAGGCCCGCAGCTAGTTTCAGGACCTGAACGCGATCGATCCGCCGTTCTCGGCCTCACCGAGGAGATCGTGCTCCTCCTGGCGGGGGTTGATGATGGCGCCGCCCCTCCGGTCGGCGTCCACCGTGCGCGTGGTCAGGGTGAGCTTCACCCGGGCCACGCGCCTGGCTGGCTTGAGGTCTTCAATGAGGCACAGCGTATCCCGAATTGGCCGAATTTGAAACACGACAGTCAACGCGAGGAAAGAAACGGGTGCGCATGACAGTCCGCGATTGACGGCCATCGGCCGACAGAATGCAACACAACTACCCGACATTACGTGGAAAAATACAAACTGGCGTTGTCAGGCGAAGACCGGGGTGGACGTTCCTTGCATGGTTTCGGAGTAAGCCAAGTGATGCTTGGCAAGCCATCGCGCTGACTCGTCAGTTCGAGAGCCTGCGTTCGGGCGGCGAGGCGCTAGGACCGAACCGCCTCGCCAAACTCTCTCGCAAGAAACGAGCGGCCCGCTGCGGAAGGATGCACGGACTCGGACGGATCGGTGCCGTACACGCGCTTCTTCCGTGCGAGAAATATCTTGCCCCATCCCGACCACGTGCCAACCGAAGGTGCGTCGGGGTCCGTCGGAAACCTCTGCTTCCAACGCGCCGGCAGCGACACGCCGCTTCGCTCGATCCGCTCAAGCATCCACGTAAGCGGGATGTTCGAGAGCGGCCGCGCCTTGTGGCTGCCTGCCAGCTGACCTCCGATATCGCTGTGCGAACCGCGAAACCAGACCTGCTCCACGGTGCCCTCGCGGCCAGGTTCGCATTCCCAGAGAATTGGCCGAAAGGCTTCGCGTGTCTCGTCGAGGGCCAAGGCGTGAAACCCGTGCCTGATATGGTGACCTAGCTGGTGATTGTGGAAGGAATGCCTGATTTCCGACCACTTCCAGACAAAGGGAGCCCGCAATCCCAAGGACTTGACCGTATCGAAGCAGCCGATCATCTCGATCGGCACGTCACGCCTGCAATGCGATTCAGAAAACACTTCACGCGCTTCCCCTCCGTTGTTGATCTGGTAATGACGAAAAGCTTGCTGGACCAGGCGCTCAATCGCCTCGTCCTGCCGCAGGAGGCCGACCCTGTCGATCACGCCTGCCAGCGACCGGACCGCAAAGGCGCCCCGCGAATAGCCGATCAGGAAGATCCGGTCCCCGGGCCGATATCGGGTGGCGAGCCAGCCATAGGCGCGACGGATCCGCCTGTTGATCCCCCGGCCCTCTATGACATCCAGGGTCTTCGACCAGTCCGACCATTGAGTTCCGGCTTCATAATAGAGACTCAGCCTGCCTGACCGGGCCACTTCTTCCAGAAGATTGTAGATCAAGCCGACATTCGTCTCTTCGCCCGCGGCCAGAGATGACATGGTTCCGTCGAGAAGAACGACATGATCGACTCGTTCCCGCGTGTGCTGATGCACGGATCGCTCGGTCCGGCGGAGGAAGCCGGCAAGATCACGTATCTGAGCCCTCAGACTCATCGAAAGTCCTCGCGTAACAGACCCGGGACCCGCAAGGCAGGTTCAGGGCGATGACCCAGCCTTGAGCAAGACCCGCTCTCGTGAAACAACGTGACGACCACTTCTAGCTTGCGACACCTCCTGCGTTCAGCGCATGCCAGACCTTCACGGGCGTGTATGGCATGTCCACCGTCTCCACGCCGCGACTCGCCAAGGCGTCCGCCACCGCATTGGCCACGGCACCAAGGGCTCCGACCGTCCCGGCCTCCCCGCACCCCTTCATGCCTGTCGGATTGTAGAGCGAGGGAACAGGTTCCGTATCGAACCCGATCATCGGCACGTCCGCCGCACGCGGCATGCCGTAGTCCATGAACGTGGCCGTCAGCAACTGGCCGTCCTCGTCATATGCAACATGCTCGCAAATTGCCTGGCCGATGCCCTGGACAACGCCTCCATGCACTTGGCCTTCGGCCAGAAGCGGATTGATCATGTTGCCGAGGTCGTCCGTCACGGAATAACGGTCCACGACCACGGTTCCGGTTTCCGGGTCGATCTCGACTTCCGCGACGTGGGCTCCGTTCGGAAAGGACATGTTCTCGACGGACCACCGTTCCCGCACGTCCAGCAGGTCGGTCCTGCCGTCGGCCCGGGCCATGTCCGCCACCTCCAGCATCGTTGGCGTATCGTTCGATCCTTCGATCCGAAAACGTTCGTCGTCGAATTCCACATCGTCGGATTCGAACATTCCCGCAAGAAACGCGCCGAACCGCTTCGTGATCGTGGCCGCGGCGGCGAGCGTCGCTCCCGTCTGCATCGTCACCGAGCGCGAGCCGCCCGTGCCGCCGCCGCACGGCACCAGATCGCTGTCGCCCTGCACGATCCGAATTGCGTCCGCCGGAATTCCTGTGTGGTCCGCCAGGAAGGTCGCGAAGACCGTCTCGTGTCCCTGGCCGTTCGACTGCGTGCCGACATAGAGGCTGACGGTGCCACCCTCCTCGAACACGACCCGGGCGTCCTCGACCTGGTCGCCGAGAATGGATTCGATGTAGTAGCAGAGACCCTGTCCCCGCAAACGACCCCTTGCCTCGGACTCGGCACGACGTGCGGCGAAGCCCGCATGGTCGGAATTTGCCTCGGCGGAGGTGAGAACCCGGTCGAATTCGCCAACATCATAGGTCTCGGCGATCGCGGTCTTGTAGGGAAACTTTGCAGGGAGAATGAAGTTCTTCCGCCGCAGTTCGTGGGGGTCGACGCAGAGCACGCGGGCGGCATTGTCGATCGAACGCTCGAGTGCGAGCATTGCCTCGGGCCTTCCTGCGCCACGGTATGCATCGACCTGGCCAGTATTGGTGAAGAACCCCTTGCAGGTCAGGGCGACCGTCTGGACGTCGTAGACGCCCATTGCGACCTTGGCGAACAGTTCTGTCTGAATTTGCTGCGCCTCTCCCGAAAGGTAGGCCCCGAGGTTGCAGGACGTGCTGACCTTGTAGGCCTGGATCCTGAAATCGGAGTCGAAGGCGAGCGTCGTGTCGGAGACCAGGTCCCGTCCGGAATTGTCGGCCAGCATCGCCTCGGTGCGCTCGGACATCCAGCGCACCGGCCGGCCCAGCGACTTGGCGCAGGCGGCAATCGCAAAATACTCGGGATAGCCGAAGGCCTTCATGCCGAATCCGCCGCCTACATCGGGAATGGTGACCCGGACCTGGTCCTTTCCAAGCCCGAAACACGCGATCAGGTCGTCCTTCATGCCCCAGACGCCCTGGCCGCTGTAGGAGAAATGCAGGCGTTCGCCATCCCATTCCGAAAAACAGCCGCGCGGCTCCATTGAATTGCAGATGACGCGATTGTCCGCGACCCGCGTTGTCACGACATGCGCGGCCCTGGCAATCGCGCCGTCCACGGCCGCGGCGTCACCGGCCTGCCAGTCAAAGGCAACATTGTCCGGGGCCTCATCATGAATCGCGTCGCCGCCAGGCGCCAGATCCAGCTTGGCGCCAAGTTCCTCCACGTCGGCAAGGACGCATTCGGCGGCATCCTTCGCCTGCACAAGCGATTCGGCCACGACAACGGCGATCGGGTCGCCCACGAACCGAACCTTGCCTTCCGCCAGGATCGGACGACGCGGTTCGGCTGGGGTCGAGCCGTCGCTGTTCGTGACAACTTTCGTCCCAAGCGAGTAGGTCACGCCCATTGCCGCAAGATCATCGCTGGCCATCGCAAGAACCACGCCCGGCATCCTGCGCGCCTCTTCAAGGTCCACGGCGGCCAGGTGCCCATGCGCCACCTGCGATCTCACGAAGACCGCATAGAGCGCGTCATCCGGAGCGATGTCATCGACATACCGGCCTGCCCCGGTCAGAAATCGCCGGTCCTCGAGCCGTCGAACCGGTTGCGACTTGCCAAACTTGTCCATCGAAGTTTCCGAATTGCCAGTCCGCAAACCCTAGCCTCGTGTCAACCGGAGTCCAGAGGCCCAATGCACGCAATTCGCAACGGCGGCAAACGCCTCTGGGGCGAACGTCCGCCGCTTCGGAACGGAACCGGACATTTCCATTCGCGGGCGTGCGAACCGACCAAGACGCGCATCGGCCTTTTCCTCGCCGCAAGGCAGCGATAAAGGGAGCGCCGAACGGAAGGACCGACGCCATGGACAAGACTTTTGACGCCCACGAAGCCGAAACCCGCATCTACGCGGCGTGGGAGAGTGCGGGCGCTTTCAGGGCGGGCGCCAATGCGCGGCCCGGTGCCAAACCGTTCTGCATAATGATCCCGCCACCCAACGTGACCGGCGTTCTCCACATGGGTCACGCCTTCAACAACACGCTCCAGGACATTCTCGTCCGCTGGCACAGGATGCGGGGCTTCGACACGCTCTGGCAGCCCGGACAGGATCACGCGGGCATCGCCACGCAGATGGTTGTCGAACGCATGCTGGCCGAAACCGGCCAGCCGTCGCGACGCGAAATGGGCCGAGAGGCATTCACCGGGAAGGTCTGGGAATGGAAGGAAGAGTCCGGCGGGACCATCATCGAGCAACTCAAGCGCCTGGGCGCCAGCTGCGACTGGTCCCGAAACGCGTTCACCATGTCGGGCGCGCCGGATGCACCTGCCAGCGAAGAAGGCAACTTCCATGACGCCGTCATTCGCGCCTTCGTCAAGATGCATGAAGACGGCCTCATCTACCGAGGCAAGCGCCTGGTCAACTGGGATCCGCATTTCGAGACGGCGATCTCGGACCTCGAGGTCGAGAACGTCGAGGTCGACGGACACATGTGGCACTTCAAGTACCCGCTCGCCGGAAATGCGACCTACGAGTATGTCGAGAAGGATGAAGACGGGAACGTGACCCTGCGCGAGACCCGGGACTACATCTCGATCGCGACCACCCGGCCCGAGACCATGCTCGGTGACGGCGCAGTCGCGGTCCACCCTTCGGATGAGCGATATGCGCCAATCGTCGGAAAACTCTGCGAAATCCCTGTCGGCCCGAAGGATCACCGTCGCCTGATCCCGATCATCACGGATGCGTACCCGGATCCCGGGTTCGGCTCCGGCGCGGTCAAGATCACCGGGGCCCATGACTTCAACGACTATGTCGTCGCCCGGCGCGGCGGCATTCCCATGTACCGACTCATGGACACCAAGGGGCACATGCGCGACGACGGCGCCCCGTATGCCGAAGCCGCGGCGGTCGCGATCAACGTTGCCGAAGGCAAGGAGAGCCTTACCGAAGCCGGCGCGGACGCGATCAATCTGGTCCCGGACGACCTGCGCGGACTGGACCGGTTCGAGGCGCGAAGCAGGGTCGTCGAACAGATTACCGCCGAAGGGCTCGCGGTCATGACCGTTGCGGACGATCCGCGCCTTGGCAAGCAGGCACCGGCGGAGGACGCGGGCGAAGGCACGCCTGCCCCCCTCGTGGAAGCCAGGAAGATCATGCAGCCGTTCGGCGACCGTTCAAAGGTCGTCATCGAACCCATGCTGACCGACCAGTGGTTCGTCGATACGGCGAAGATTGTCGGTCCCGCCCTGACGGCGGTTCGTGACGGCACGACGGAAATCCTGCCCGAGCAGCACAAGAAGGTCTATTTCAACTGGCTGACAAGCATCGAGCCCTGGTGCATATCCCGCCAGCTCTGGTGGGGGCACCAAATCCCGGTCTGGTACGGCCCGAAACTCAGGGACGGCAAGCCTTGCGCGGATGAATTCGAAGCCTTCTGCGCGGCCGACGAGGCCGGTGCCGCCGCGCTGGCCAAAGAGCACTATTCCGCAGACGTGGCCGTCGTCGCCGACGCCATGGCATGGAACGACGCAGTTTCGGACAGCATGGCAATGGCGGCGTGCGGCGGTGACTGGACCGCGCCACTATGCCGTGACCCTGACGTGCTGGACACGTGGTTCTCCTCCGGGCTCTGGCCCATCGGCACTCTTGGCTGGCCCGAGAAGACTGCCGAACTCGAGAGATACTTCCCGACCAGCGTTCTGGTCACCGGCTTTGACATCATATTCTTCTGGGTCGCGCGCATGATGATGATGCAGTACGCGATGGTCGGCGCCCGCCCGTTCGACACCGTCTACGTCCATGCCCTCGTGCGCGACGCGGCGGGGAACAAGATGTCGAAATCCCTCGGCAATGTCATCGACCCGATCGAGCTGGTCGACATGTTCGGGGCCGACGCGGTCCGCTTCACGCTCGCTTCCATGGCTGCCATGGGTCGCGACCTCAAGCTGTCGGAGGGCCGTGTCGCCGGATACCGCAACTTTACGACCAAGCTCTGGAATGCGGCCCGGTTTGCGGATCTGAACGGAGTCTTCGAGGTTGAGGACAGGACGCCAATCGCCACGCAGACCGTCAACAAGTGGATCATCGGCGAGCTCGCGAAAACGCGCATCGCCGTCGACGAGGCGTTGGACGGATTTCGATTCAATGATGCCGCGAACGCGCTCTACACGTTTGTTTGGGGCACGTTCTGCGACTGGTATGTCGAGTTCTCGAAGCCGCTCTTCGACACGAAACATGCCGAGGAAACGCGACGCACCATGGCTTGGCTGCTTGATCAGACCCTGATCCTGCTCCATCCGTTCATGCCGTTCATCACCGAGGAGCTCTGGGCGCTTTCGGCCCCGACCCGCGAGGAGTTGCTCGTTCATGCGGATTGGCCGACCTGTGGCGAAGAACTCGTCGACGCCGCGGCCGAGACGGAAATCGGCTGGGTCATCGACCTCATCGAGAAGGTTCGCTCGGTCCGGGGCGAAATGAACGTGCCCGCCGGCACGAAGACTCCGCTGCTCAAGCTGTCCCTGGATGCGGCAGGCGAGACGGCCTGGACGAACAACGAGTCGATGATCATGCGTCAAGCGCGCATCGAGGCCCTGGCCGACGCAGAAGCGGCACCCAAGGGCTCCGCCACGATCGCCGCACTTGGCGGCACTTTCGCGCTGCCGCTCGAGGGATTGATTGACGTTGCGGCAGAGCGGGCCCGACTCGAAAGGACGGTCGGCAAGCTCGAAAAGGAGCTTGCGGGGCTTCAGGGCCGCCTGAACAACAGCAAGTTCCGCGAGAATGCTGCCGAAGACGTGATTGCCGAGACCGAGGACGCGGCGTCACGGAAGGCCGAGGAGCTTGGCCGGTTCGGGACTGCGCTCGGTCGACTCAGGGAACTCGACTGAAATCCGCCTGCTCTCGCCGGTCTCAGGCAGCCATCCCTTCGCCGGTTCAACCGGCGGCCCAAACTCAAGCCCGTCCGCAGACCGCAGCGCCGTGATGCTTCGCACAGGACATTCAACACGCATCCCTGCTTGATGACCGGATGGTCGTCATGCCGCGCCGTGACATCGTTGCCGATGATCTCGGTCCGAAAGCCTCCGGCATTTGGGACGGGCATGACGCCGTCGCTGGCGCAGAACTGCAGCCATGATCCGGATGCCGGGGGCGACTGCCCCCGCCAGCCGTCGTCCCGAACGTAGCGACGTTCCCGCACGGCATCCAGAAGGGAATTCGCCCGTCAAGCGGAAGCCATCCACATTTCCTTTGCGAACCGGCAGCGGCTGCGGACAAGTTCGATTCCCTTGATTCCCTGACCTGGAAGGACGGGGCTTTACGGCGCATCTGATAAATGCGTAATTGAATCTGCCCAGCTTTTCATGAGACTGTTGCGGCGCGAAATCTGAAGTGACCGGATAGGGGAGGATCTAAGATTACTAGATGTATAGCTGTTATCGGCCCGTCAGCAGTTGGCAAGTCCGAACTCATAGACCAGATGACCATGCTCGAAGGCAAACGGCCGCCTGCCGCACCGCCAGTCGACCTGCGCTGCGCGGAGTTCTCCTACCTCGGTGAGGACTGGGTCGCACTGGACTGCCCGGGATCGCTCGAGTTTGCTCAAACGACGCTGGATGCCATTCTCTGCGCCGATGCCGTCGTCATCGTTGCATCCCCTGACCCCGACCAGGCCGTCCTTGCTGCTCCCTGGATTCGCCTCGCCGAGACGGGAAACGTTCCGCGATTTGTTTTCGTGAACCGCATTGACGAGTGCCGCCACGACGCCCGCGGAATCATGTCGGCCATTCAGTCCTATTCTGCCCATCCGATCATCCTGAGGCAGGTTCCCATTCGTGATGGTGAACGTGTCGTCGGCGCGGTCGATCTCGTGTCCGACCGGGCCTGGCGTTATCGGGACGGTGAACCGTCCGAACTCATCGAGGTGCCGGATGAACTTCAGGACCGGCAGGCAGAGGGTCGTGAAGAACTGCTTGAGACCCTTTCGGAACATGATGACTGGCTTCTCGAGGAAATCATTGAAGATCGAACGCCCGCGACGGGTGCGGTTTACGGGATCTGCGCCCGGACGCTTGCCGAAAACCTGACGGTCCCGGCCTTTTTCGGATCCGCCGCGTCCGGAAACGGCATCCGTCGGCTGATGAAAGCCCTCCGCCACGAGGCACCCCAGCCCGGTGACACGCGTTCCCGCCTGAACGGCGCCGCTGCGTCCGCCTTCATGAGCCGCACCCGGATGCACGTCGGCAAGCTTGTCTGGTTGCGCAGTTTTGCTGACGCATTGAGTCCGGGAGCAACGGTCGGCGGAAATTCGATAGGCGGGCTGGTGGAGCCGTTCGGGGAAAGACCCGCTGCAAAGACATCGATCGATGCCGGCGGGGTCGCGTCGGCCGTTAAATCGGAACACCTGAATGCCGGAGGCCTGTATTCGGAGACCGGCGAGATCGAATCCCCGGAATGGTACAGGGCGTATCCCGCGCTCTGGAACCGGACGATATCAGCCTTGAACGACCGGGATGACGCCAAGCTCTCGGAAGCCTTGCACCAGATTGCCGCGGAAGACCGGTCGCTGACCGTGATTCATGACCAGGAGAGCGGCCAAGTCATCCTTGGCACCCAGGGATCGCAGCATCTTCGAAGAATCCAGCAGACCCTGTCCGATGTCTTCGGTGTCGGAACGGACACCGGTCCATTCGTTGCCCACTACCGGGAAACGATTACCCGGAAGGCCGAGATACATTTCCGTCACAAGAAGCAGTCCGGAGGTGCCGGTCAGTTTGCCGACGTCAAGCTGACGGTTGGGCCCGCCAAGCGGGGAGACGGTTTCGCCTTTTCGGAGACGATTCATGGTGGATCGGTCCCCAGGAACTACATTCCGGCAGTCAAGTTGGGTGCCGAAGAGTCCATGGCGCGAGGACCGCTTGGATTTCCTGTCATTGATGTGCTGGTCAACCTGCACGACGGCCAGCACCATTCGGTCGATTCGTCGGACATGGCTTTCAGGATCGCCGGCCGCGGCGGCGTTGCCGAAGGATTGAGCAAGGCGCAACCGGTATTGCTGGAACCGATTTTCGAAGTCCGGTTCCGGGCGCCATCAGTCTTTACGGGCGCACTCAATCCGATGATCTCGTCCATGCGCGGCCAGATTCTCGGATTTGATCGCGATGCCGATGCAGAGGGCTGGGATGTTGTTCGCGCGCTCATGCCCGGCACGTCCCTTGAAGGCCTGATCAACAATCTTCGGTCGGCAACACAGGGTGTTGGCAGCTACGAGGCTGACTTTGCGCATTTTCAGGAGTTGTACGGTCGCGAAGCCGATGAGATCGTCGAGAGGCGCGCCGAAGAAAATGCACGCAGGTAAAGGCGGGTCGCCCCTTCGGCATCAGGCGGTCGCGAAAGCTGTTCCCTCTCATCCGCTCTCGCGGCCCGACGCGGTGAAGCGGGGCGCAGGCGTTGCGGTCGACTCGCGGATCCCACGCAATGAATTGGCACGACCGGGTTTCCGTCCGTCGGCGGATTGAGGATAGTCCGCCGGTTCGCTTCGCCCATCACCAACTCGAGATCCTCAAGATCCTTCGCCGTCAGTCCAGCCGTGCCGGCGAGCGGCTCGGACCGCAGACAATGGCATCTTGCACGGCTTGTTGCCAATCCTGCCGTGGCCTGCCGTCTCGCAAGCAGGCCAGGTCCAGGTGCAGAGCCACGAAGAATGCAGGCGCGATGGCCCCGCGACCGCAGTGCCCGACACCAGCTCCCACTTGCGGAAACGCGTCTCGCAGCCTAACTTGACACCATGCCGGACGCGCCACTCATAGATCCGTTTCAGCGCGAAATCACGTATTTGCGCGTTTCGGTCACCGACCGCTGCGATTTCCGTTGCGTGTATTGCATGTCGGAAAACATGACCTTCCTGCCGAAGCGGGATCTGCTGACCCTGGAAGAGCTGGACCGGATGTGCTCGGCATTCATTCGACTGGGTGTCAAGAAGCTCAGGATCACAGGCGGCGAGCCGCTCGTCAGGCGCGGGATTCTCACGTTTTTCCGCGCCATGACCAGGCACGTGGAGCGAGGCGCCCTCAAGGAACTGACCGTTACGACCAACGGCAGCCAGCTCGCGCGGTTTGCGGATGACCTTGTCGATGCCGGAGTGCGGCGCGTGAACGTCTCGCTTGACACGCTGGACCAGGAGAAGTTCGCCCGCGTCACGCGCTGGGGTCGCCTGCCCCAGGTGCTGAACGGCATTGATGCTGCGCAGAATGCCGGGCTGCGCGTCAAGATCAACACGGTTGCGCTAAGGGGATTCAATGAAGACGAGCTCTTTCGGCTTGCGGAATGGTGCGCGTCGCGTGACATGGACCTTACCTTCATCGAGGTCATGCCAATGGGCGATCTCGGCGGTGAAGACCGCGTTGGCCAGTACTGGAGCCTGAAGGATCTGCGCAACCGTCTTGAAGAGCGCTACACGCTTGTCGACCTGGCCCACCGGACGGGAGGGCCCGCGCGATACGTGCGGTTCGAGGAGACTGGCCAGCAAGTGGGCTTCATCACGCCCTTGACGCACAACTTCTGCGAATCGTGTAACCGGGTGCGGCTGACCTGCACCGGTGAACTCTACATGTGCCTCGGCCAGGAAGACATGGCGGACCTCCGAGCTCCTCTTCGGGCCTCGGAGGGCGACGGGCTGCTGGTGGACGCGATTCGGGCAGCCATCGGGCGCAAGCCGAAGGGCCACGACTTCGACTATTCGCGTCAGCGCGCGGACGGACAGGTTAGCCGTCACATGAGCCACACGGGCGGTTGAGCGAAAGCGCTGACCTGTCATCCCGATGACGGGCGATCAGGGCCATGCCGCATCTTCACCGATGCACGCCCGCGAAATGACACGTGAACCCAATGTTCAGCGATGCAGGACGAGACCTTCCGGGATTCGCGCCCGGAGTTGGCTGACGGAATTCGTGACCGCCGCAGCTGCACCATGTCCGGCGACGCGAAGGGTGAATCCGCGTTCGGCATCCTGATCCGGACCGGCCCCGAAGAACTCTGCGCGTTCACGGAAACATGGGAAGCACGGGACCGGGCCGGAACCCGGGAACGACGCCCGCATCAAGCCGCCGGCGCCGTCCGGAAAGGTCACTCTACTTCCAGTAGATCTCGCCGAACTTCGCGTCGAGGTAGTCGAGAAGAGGGTCTTCCGTGGGCAATTCGCCGATCGCACGCTCCATGAGGTCGCGAGGCTTCAGCAGGCCGCCAAAGCGGTGTATGCGCTCGCCGAGCCAGCGGCGGGCGGGCTCGGTCACACCCTCTGCAAGCGCTTCGCCCAATCCGGGGACCTCGCGCTTCATGGTGGCGTGCAGGCAACCCGCATAGACGTTGCCCAGCGTGTAGGTCGGAAAATAGCCCATGAATCCCTCGGACCAGTGCACGTCCTGCAGGACTCCGTTGGACGGCCTGTCGACGCCGACCCCGAAATCCGCCTGGAATCTCTCGTTCCACGCCTCGTTGACGTCACCTGCCTCGAGCCGCCCGTTGACCAGGTCGCGCTCCAGGTCAAAACGGAGCAGCACGTGGAGATTGTAGTCAACCTCGTCCGCCTCGGTCCGGATGAAGCCGGAAGAAAACCTGTTGACCGTGGCGAAGAACGCTTCTTCGTCCGCGATGCCGAAATCCCCGAAGAGGTCCCGCATTCTCCGGAAGAGCCAGCCGGTGAATTCCCTGCTGCGGCCGATCTGGTTCTCGAAGATGCGGCTCTGGCTTTCGTGCACGCCCGTTGACACGCCGTCACCAAGCGGCGTCAGGAGATAGGCCCGATCGATTCCCTGCTCGTAGCAGGCATGACCGACTTCGTGAATCGTCGAATAGATGCAATTGAACGGATCCCTCGATTCCGTCCGCGTCGTAATGCGCACGTCAAGGCCGGATCCGGAGGAAAACGGATGCACTGCCTTGTCTATCCGGCCGCGCGACCTGTCATAGCCGAACACTTCTGCAAGTTCGGCCGAAAGCCGGAGCTGGCCTGCCTCGTCAAATTCGTGACGGAGTTCCGGAACCTGCCGCTCCGACCCCATGATGCGATCGCGCAAGTCCAAGAGGCGCGGTCGCAGCGCGCCGAACATCTTGTCAAGCTCGATCTCGGTCATTTCTGGTTCGTACCCGTCAAGCAGGGCGTCATAGGGATTGCCTCCGTCGGCAAGCGCCGCCGCCTTTTCGCGCACCAGCGCCAAAACCTCGCCAAGCTTCGGCGCGAACAGGCCAAAGTCGTCCGTGCGCCGCGCCTCGGCCCATACGCGCCGCGAAATCGACCCGGTTCGCGCGAGCGCCGCGGAAAGCTTCTCGGGAACGCGCAGGTCGCGCTCGTAGTTTCGGCGAATCAACTCGACCTGCCGACATTGCACTTCGTCTGCCGGGCGCGCCGCCTCAAGCCAGTCTCCGATGCGGGAATCGGTGCGCCGACGGTGCAGGACGCCTTCGAGGGCGGCGACTTCCTCCGCTCTCTGCTCGCCTGCACCGGATGGCATGACGGTCTCCTGGTCCCAGGACAGCCGCCCCATGACCTGACCCAACGCTTCGGTCTCGCGCTGGAACGCCATCAGTTCGCCATACGCGCTCATGTCGCATCCCTCACCGACTGTTCAAGCGGATAGCTCGCCAGGAACCGTGCCCGAAGGATCAGGACGAAGAGCAGCATCGCGCCAACTTGATGCAGAATCGAAAGTCCCGGCGGAGCCACGTAGAGCACGGTCATGATTCCAAGCAGCAACTGAAGGACCAACATGGCGAGAACCGCCGTGAACGCCCCACGGATCGCCTTGTTGCCCGATCTTCTGGCTCGCAGCCAGAAAGCGATGCCCAGGACCAGAAGCAGGTAGCCCGCAATTCGGTGCATGAATTGCACCAGCCCGGCATTCTCCATGAAGTTCCGCCACACCGGCTCAAGGTCGAAGGCCGCGGGCGGGAAAAACTGCCCCGCCATGCCCGGCCAGTCGTTGAATGTGCGGCCTGCGTCGATTCCCGCCACGAGCGCCCCGAGCAGGATCTGCAGGAACGCAAGGTGCATGAGACCCGTGGCCGCTGACAGAAGCCGAGCGTCGCGCATCCGCCTCGCTTGCAGGAGTCCGGCCTCGCTCCGGCCAAGAAGCATCACCTGCCATGCAATGATGCCGAGGATCACGAAAGCCAGCCCGAGATGCACCGCAAGCCTGTAGGAAGCGACGTCCAGCATGTCACCGGAAAGACCGGACGATACCATCCACCACCCGATCGCGCCCTGGGCCCCGCCGAGAATGCCCGGCAGCAGCAAACGCCCCGTCCAGCCTGCAGGGATGCGGCGCGTGGCAAGAAAGAAAAGGAAACCGGCGGCCCAAACGAGGCCCGTGACACGCCCAAGCTGCCGATGACCCCATTCCCACCAGTAGATGGTCCTGAATTCGGCAAGGGACATGCCTTCGTTCTGAAGCCGGTACTCGGGAGTCTGCCGGTATTTCTCGAACTCCGCTTCCCACGCTTCGACACCCATGGGGAGAAGGGCGCCGGAAACGGGTCGCCATTCAGTGATCGAAAGCCCGCTGTCTGTCAGACGCGTCATCCCGCCCACAACGACTATCAGCACAACCAGCATGCCAAGCGTGAACAGCCAAAGGCGAACAGCTCCCCTGGCGCCCTTCCGGACACCGTCTATGGCACCGCCCGCGGGCACGGCGGGCCGTTCCGCGCCTTCACCGACTTCCTCGAAAATGCTGCGTTTCCTGCTCATCTCCCGCCCCTTGCCTCGATCAAAGCGTAAGTCGGCCTCCGCGAACCGTCCAGTCAGTCGTCGCGCTCTTTCCAGCGCACCATCTGGCGCAGGATTCCGTGAAGAACCTGCACGTCCGCCGACGTGAGCGGCATGCGCGACCATAGATTCCTGAGCGTCTGCTTCATGCCGGCGGCCTTCTCGGGAGGGAAAAAGAAACCGGCCTCCTGGAGACGGTCCTCGTAGTGGGATGCCAGATGTTGCACTTCTGCGTGCGAGGCTGGCAAGGGTTCCGCGGGTTCACGCTCCTGATGCGAATCGCTGCCCATTGCCCGGCGCCATTCATACGCGGTCAGGAGCACGCATTGCGCCAGGTTGAGGGAAGGGAACTCCGGATTCACGGGCACAGAGACGATCGCGTTTGCCCGCGCGACATCATCGTTCCGGAGCCCCGCCCGCTCCGGCCCGAACAACACGGCCACGTCCTGTCCTTGGGCGATTCTGGCCACCGCATCCTCCATCGCGACCTGAGGCGTGAGGACGTCCTTCTTCAATTCCCGGCTGCGCGCCGTGGTCGCGTACACGAAGGCCGCGCCTGAAACCGCTTCAGCGGTTGATCCGACCAGCCGCGCCTCGTCGAGAAGCCGTCCCGCACCGCTTGCCATGGCCACCGCCCTGGAATTCGGCCAACCGTCCCTTGGCGCGACGATCATCATGCGGTCCAGGCCGAAATTCCACATCGCCCGCGCGGCAGCGCCGATGTTCTCGCCCATCTGGGGCTCTACAAGGACAAAGAGGGGTTTGCTCACGCCTGCGCAAATAGGACGCCTCCGACGCGGGCACAAGAGAGGGTCGCCAGCCTTCCCATGCAGGCGGCAAGCGGCTATAGCCTCGGGCGCAAGACCCGGGAGATGCGGGATGGCCGGATCGGACAAGCCTCAGATATACTTGCTGACTCCGCCGGAGTTTGACCTCCCGACGTTTCAGGACCAGCTGGCCGCCGTCCTGGACGCGCACGAGGTCGCATGCCTGCGCCTTTCGATGGCGACGCGGGACGAGGTCCGGCTTTCACGCGCGGGAGATGCATTGCGCGAGGCAGCGCATGCCCGCGACGTGGCCATAGTCATCGAATCGCATCTCGCCCTCGTCCGGGACCTTGGGCTCGACGGCGTCCACCTCGTCGACGGGGCACGATCGGTCAGGAAGGCACGCGGTGCGCTGGGCAAGGACGCCATCGTGGGAGCCTCCTGCCACGCCTCTTGTCATGACGGAATGAATGCCGCCGAGGCTGGCGCCAACTACGTGGCTTTCGGGCCTGTCGGCAGGTCGGCGCTTGGTGACGGCACATTGGCCGAACGTGGTCTCTTTGCCTGGTGGTCCGAGATGATCGAGCTCCCTGTCGTGGCGGAAGGCAATCTCGACACCAGCCTTGCTGCGAGCCTTGTCCCGGTCACCGACTTCATCGCAGTCGGCGAGGAAATCTGGCGCCAGGACGATCCTGCCGAAGCTCTAGCCGGTTTCGTCCGCGTCTTCGGCTGATCCCAGGGGATGGGCGGACCGCACGCGTGCCTCCGCCTCTGCCGCAAGCGCCTTTCGCCCGGCAAATTCCGTGACGAGCAGCGGCTCGTGCCATGTCACTTCGACCTTTCCCTGGCGGCGTGTCCCAAGAGTCTTGACGACATGAGGACCAAAGTCCATGTCGCCCCACCATCCGTAATATCGTGGGTCGGCGCCTTCCGGCGCGTGATATACGACCGTGACCGGCTGGACCCAGAGTTCGGGCAGGCGATTCGAGAAGAGCGCGGCGAAGAGCGTCGACTTGAACGGCAGGACGCGCCGGCCATCGCTGGACGTGCCCTCCGGAAAGAACAGGATCCGATGTCCGGCCGCGAGGCGCTCTTCGAAGGTCGTCTTCTGGTTCCCGGCCTCCCGCCGTTCTCGCTGGACGAAGACGGATCCCGTGCCGCGCGCCAACCATCCAATGCCGGGCCAGCTGGCCACTTCGGCCTTTGCCACGAAGTAGAGCGGTCCTGCCGCATTGAGCGTGAAAATGTCCAGCCACGAACTGTGATTCGACACGATCACGCCCGGGCGGTTCACCGGAGCGCCGTTGACTTCCAGGCGAATTCCGAGAATGCGAAACGCGTTGCGGCAGACGAAAACGACTATGTGCGGCGTCCAGGGCCGGCGACTGCCGAACAGCGGGCGCTCGACCAGCCTGACCAGCATCAGGATTCCGAAACAGCCGAACACCAGTGCGCCCAGAACCGCTCCCCTCAAAGCGGCGAGAATCCAGCCAAGCAGGCCGGGCCGGAACACGTCAGGTGCAACGTCGGAACGCCATGTCGGGCTGCTCATGCCCCGGAACCTCTCGAGTAGCGGATGCGTGCGGCGGGTCTCATCATGTCAATGTCGATCACAAGGCATACGTCTGTCGTGTTGAACTTGTGATCCACGAAGGCGCCATCCCCGACAAATCCGCCGAGCTTGAGGTACGACTTGATCAATGCCGGCGTGGCGCGCATTGCCGCAACCCTGTCGATCTCTTCCGGCGCAAGCAAGTCCATTGGCTGGAAGACGTCCTCCTGCGCGCGTACCCGGAGTTCGGGTGGTGCCAGGTATGCGTGGTGCAGGTGCGACAACGGTTCGGCCAGCGCGTCAATGTCAGTGCCATGGAGACTCGCGACTCCGAAGAGAATCTCGATGTCCCGTTCGCGCACGTAATCGGCAAGCCCGGTCCAGAGGAGGTGCAGTGCAATGCCGCCCCGGTACCCTCGGCGCACGCAAGAGCGGCCAAGCTCAAGAAGCTTCCTGCCGCTTTCGACGAGCGGGGAGACGTCATACTCGTCCTCGGAATAGAACCTGTCCCGCAGGCCTCCCGGCAGCAGGCGGTAGACCCCCACCACGTGATCGAGGGCCGCGCGGTCCCGGTTGCCGTCGACCAGGATAAGGTGATCGAAATCCGGGTCGAAGTGGTCCCGCTCGAACCGGCCCGCATGATCGACCATGTCGCCGTCACCGCCCAGTTCCTCGATGAAGACCTCGTAGCGCAGTCGCTCGGCCGCCAGACGGTCCTCTTCCGTACTGGCAAGGCGCAGCGTCAGATGTGCGGCGTCAAGATCCATGGCCTGCCGGATGCCTCGAGCCGCCGGCTGTCCGCGTCGAGAGCAGCTCCGGACGCCTGCAAGGCCGGGTCGGCGCCAATGAACGACCGAACGCCGGAAAGTCCCGGGAGGCAATGATTGCCATCATTCGGAGTGAGAGACCGCGATCAGCTCGATCCGGCCGCCGTCGATGACGACCTTTCCCTCATCGGGGAAATTCACGGTGACGCGACCGTCGATGCCGGACTGCACCTGGCCGGTCCCCCGATCCGGACGCAGGGGGTGCCGGACATGGTTTCCGGGGGTCGGCGGGAACGAAACGTCTGTCATTGCGCGTTGAGCATTCGGCGTGCGAGGCCTCTCCGTATCGGGGCGGCACGATACCATAATCCGATGCGGGCACAAGGAACGCCAGCGACCGGATTCGCGCTCACCTTGGCTACGCCTTCGCGCCGGAACCGGGCCAACCTGAAGCCCCTGGGTGACCGCGATCCCTGGTCGCCGCCCTCTTGCTGATCCAGGACCGGAACCCGGCAGGACGCAGGCGACGGTGCCGGCTCCCCCCGGTTTTCCGGTACTGCGCCGAGCCGCAAATCAAGGAAGTCAGCCCCTGACTGCGCCCTCTGCCGTCACCAGGTACTTGAAGCTGGTGAGCTGCATGGCGCCGACGGGGCCGCGCGCATGGAGCTTTCCGGTGGCAATGCCAATTTCGGCTCCCATGCCGAATTCGCCTCCGTCCGCAAACTGGGTCGACGCGTTCCGCATCAGGATCGCGCTGTCGAGGTTGCGGAAGAAACTTTCCGCTGCGCCGTCATCCGCAGTGATGATGCAATCCGTGTGTGAAGAGCCGTGCGTGCGGATGTGCTCAATGGCGCGGTCAATCGACTCGACGACCTTCACGGCGATCTTCATGTCCAGGTACTCGTGGCCCCAGTCCTCGACGATTGCGGGCACGACGCCTTCGACAGACTGTGCAGAATCGTCTCCCCTTACCTCGACACCAGCTTCCAGAAGTGCCTTGATCACGGGCTGTCCGGTCTCCCTGAAGGCATCCTTGTGGATCAGGAGGCACTCGGCCGCACCGCAGATTCCCGTACGGCGGGTCTTGGCATTCAGAACCACGCGAAGCGCGGTTTCCTTGTCGGCGGCCGCATCGACATAGACATGCACGATCCCTTCAAGGTGGGCAAAGACCGGAACCCGGGCCTCCTGCTGCACGACGCTCACGAGGCCCTTGCCGCCCCTCGGCACTATGACATCGACATGATCCGTCATGCGCAGCAATTCGGATACGGCGGAGCGGTCGCGGGTCGGAACGCGCTGCACGGCGTCCCTGGGCAGGCCGGCGGCATCAAGGCCGTCCAGCAGGCATGCGTGAATGGCGCCGGCGGAGTTGAAGCTCTCCGAGCCGCTGCGCAGAATCACGGCGTTGCCGGACTTCAGGCAAAGCGAAGCCGCGTCGGACGTGACGTTGGGCCTGCTTTCGTATATGACGCCGACAACACCGAGCGGAGTCCTGACGCGCCTGACATGCAGCCCGTTCGGCCTGTCCCACTCGTCCATGACCTCGCCCACCGGGTCCGGCTGGGCAGCCACGTCGCGCAGGCTTTCACAAATGCCCTTGATGCGGCCTTCATCCAGCAGAAGCCGGTCCGTCATGGCCGCGGAAAGTCCCTTTTCGCGACCGAAGGCGACGTCTTCCGCATTTGCGGAAATGATCTCCTCACGACGTTTCCAGATGGCATCGGCGGCGCTTTCGATGGCGACCCGCTTAGCCTCGGACGACGCAACTGCAAGTTCCATGGCGGCAACCCGGGCACGTCGGCCAATGTCCGTCATGACTTCCTGGACATCCACAAGGTCTTTCATTGCGCGCTCCTTTCCGGCATCGGCAATCGATACACCTCCCCGATGCGGTTGTCCAATCAGCGCTCAGATTGCCATGTCGTCACGGTGAACGAGCGCCGCTCGCGCTGGATAGCCCAGGATCGCCTCGATGCGGTCGGATCGTTCGCCCTTGATCCTGTCTGCGTCGCCCGACGTGTATCGGGTCAGGCCGACGCCCAGCCGCGAACCGTCCGGTCCAACGATCACCACTGGCTCACCCCGTCCAAAGGTGCCAGACACGCCAATTACGCCCGCAGGCAACAGGGACTTTCCGCCAAAGAGCGCGGACACGGCACCGGCATCGACATGGAACTCGCCCTTGGGCTTCATCGCCGCAATCCATCGCTTTCGCGCCGCCTGTGGATCTGTCTCCGCTGCGAACCATGTCGCTAACGCACCATTGGCAAGCGATTTCAGCGGGTTGAGCACCGATCCTTTCGTGATCGCCATGGCCGCACCGCCCGCAGCGGCTGTCTTTGCGGCGAAAATCTTGGTCTTCATGCCCCCTTTCGCGAGCCCGGTTCCTGCGTCGCCTGCCATCGCCTCAATCTCCGGCGTGATGCTGTCGACGAAGTCGATGTGCCGAGCCGCCGCATCGGTCTTGGGGTTGCCGGAATAAAGCCCGTCGACGTCCGAGAGAAGCACCAGGACGTCCGCCTCCACCGTGACTGCAATCTGGGCAGCCAGGCGATCATTGTCACCGAAGCGGATCTCGTCCGTGGCAACGGTGTCGTTCTCGTTCACGATCGGCACGGCACCGAGACCCAGGAGCTGCTCAAGCGTCGCCCGGCTGTTCAGGTAGCGCCGCCTGTCTTCGCTGTCCTCGAGCGTGACGAGCACTTGCGCCGTCGAGATTCCGAACGGCGCAAGCGCCTCTTCGTAGGCGCGCGCAAGGCGAATCTGTCCGACCGCCGCAGCCGCCTGGCTTTTTTCCAGGGGCAGCGTTCCGTCAGGCAGGCCGAGGGCCGCCCGCCCGAGTGCAATCGCGCCCGACGAGACGAGCGCGACGTCCTTGCCTTCCTTCTTCAGCCAGGCGACGTCCTCGGCAAGCGAGTTGAGCCATGACAGGCGCAGCCTTCCGTCTTCGACCAGAAGCGCCGAGCCAACCTTGACGACGACACGTCTTGATTCGCTCAGGGATGCCATGCCGCCAGATCCTCTGTCTCGTCCCGCGCGACCCTCCTGCCTTCGTCGATCCGGCGCTTGAGCGCGCGAATCACGTCCTGCACCCCTTCGCGACTCACGCCGGAAATTCGCATGACTGGTCCGGCGACAGCTTCCAGTTCCCTTTGCCTCGCATCTCGATCGGCTTCCGTCAGCGCATCAATCTTGTTGAGCGCGGTGATCCTGGGCTTCGCGACCAACCCTCCCCCGTATGCCTCGATTTCGCGGACAACCGTTCTCCAGTCGCCCGCAACATCTTCGGCTGTGCCGTCGACCAGGTGCAGCAGCACGGAACATCGCTCAACATGGCCAAGAAACCGGTCACCGATCCCGCGTCCCTCGTGGGCACCCTCAATCAAGCCGGGAATGTCGCCGAGGACAAATCCATCGTCATCCACGGCAACCATGCCAAGGTTCGGATGAAGGGTGGTAAAGGGATATGCGGCGATCTTGGGGCGTGCATTGGAGGCTGCCGCCAGCAAGGTCGACTTGCCCGCGTTTGGAAGTCCAAGAAGCCCTGCATCGGCAATGAGCTTCAGCCTGAGCCAAATCTCTCGCTCGACTCCGGCCTGGCCGGGGAGAGCGCGGCGCGGCGCCTGGTTGACCGAGGTCTTGAAATGCATGTTGCCGAAGCCGCCATTGCCTCCCTTGGCCAGGCGCGCGCGCTGACCGACGGTCGTCAGGTCTGCCACCACCGTTTGCTGGTCTTCGTCCAGGACCTCGGTGCCGGCCGGCACGCGCAGGACGACGTCGGCGCCGTTCTTTCCTGTTCGCTGCCGTCCCATTCCATGCTGACCATTCTGGGCATGGAAGTGCCGCCGATAGCGAAAGTCGATGAGTGTGTTGAGCCCGTCAACCGCCTCGGCCCAGACGTCACCGCCCGTTCCGCCGTCGCCGCCGTCCGGACCACCGAACTCGACGTATTTCTCGCGACGAAAGCTGACGCATCCTGCGCCACCGGCGCCGGAGCGGATCGTCACCCGTGCGAGGTCAAGGAACTTCATCTCGAATCCCTCAAGCGCTTTCCTCGGCGGAAAGCGCCATCCTGCACCACATCATCCAAGACGCCTCAAGTAGGTCCAGGTCGGAACGGTCGTGCCGCGCGCCACGGAATACGTCTCGGCATCACCGAGATACTGGAAACCCGTGTTGCGCAACACCCTTTCCGATGCCGGGTTGTCCTGGAACACGCTGGCAAACATTGTCTTGTCGTTGTGAGGATTGGCGTCGATCAGGGCTTGCAACGCTTCCGTCGCAAGGCCGGTGTTCCAGAACACGGGTGCGACCCAGTACGAGACTTCCGACTGTTCGCGATCCATTTGCTCGAGACTGATGAGCCCCAGCACTGCGCCAAGGCCGACCGGCTTGCCGTCCAGTGCCCAGACATCCTCCGCCCTGTCATCAGCCAGGGCGCGCTCCACGAATGCCTCCGCGCCCCCAGGTGGCTGCGGGTGCGGAATGTTGCGCGTCATTCTTGCCACGCGGGCATCGGCCCCGAAGAGTTCCAGGAGCGCCGCATCCGAACGGCGCAGTGGACGCAGGATCAGGCGCTCGGCTTGAATCACGGGCTGGCTGGTTATCGTGTCGAGTTTCACTGGGCGCTCCTCCCTGGTCTCGGGCAGATCGTCCGCGACCCCTGGAACGATCAGCCCCTAGTCTCCCGAATCTTAAGTTCGTATCAAACTTCTTCGCTTGCGCCGAGCGCG
>VXSG01000105.1 GCA_009838075.1 Boseongicola sp. SB0665_bin_10
TCGAAGCGGCAACGGAAGAGGGCTTGACAATGGACGGCTCATAAGAATTCCCCAATTTTTCTCGCCGCCTTGCGCCCATACGCCATTGCTCAGCCCGGATCATGACCGTAGAAAGGGCAACAAAGACGCGGCGGCCCGCCGCCGCTAAGCAGAAGCAGCGACTTCAGGAGGCATGGATGGCCGACGCCGCCGTACACGAGCACGATCACAAGCCCGGGTTCTTCGAACGCTGGTTCATGTCGACGAACCACAAGGACATCGGGATCCTCTACCTCTTCACTGCATCCATCGTCGGCTTCGTCGCGGTCGCCTTCACGGTCTACATGCGCATGGAGCTCATGAATCCCGGCGTCCAGTTCATGTGCGCCGAGGGCGCAAGGCTGATCGCGGACGGCACCTGTGCGCCGAACGGCCACCTCTGGAACGTCCTCGTGACCGCGCACGGAATCCTGATGATGTTCTTCGTCGTCATCCCGGCCATGTTCGGCGGCTTCGGCAACTTCTTCATGCCGTTGCACATCGGCGCGCCGGACATGGCCTTCCCGCGCATGAACAACCTCAGCTACTGGCTGTATGTCGCCGGATCGTCGCTCGCGATCGCGAGCGTGCTCACGCCCGGCGGCAACGGCCAGACGGGATCAGGAGTCGGGTGGGTCCTCTATCCGCCTCTCTCGACATCCGAACAGGGCTTCTCGATGGATCTGGCGATCTTCGCGGTGCACCTTTCCGGCGCGTCATCGGTCCTCGGCGCGATCAACATGATCACGACGTTCCTGAACATGCGTGCTCCCGGGATGACGCTGTTCAAGGTGCCGCTCTTTGCATGGTCGATCTTCGTGACGGCCTGGCTGATCCTGCTGTCGCTGCCCGTGCTGGCCGGCGCCATCACCATGCTGCTGACCGACAGGAACTTCGGCACCACATTCTTCCAGGCCGAAGGCGGGGGCGACCCCATCCTCTACCAGCACATTCTCTGGTTCTTCGGGCACCCTGAGGTCTACATCATCATCCTTCCGGGCTTCGGCATTATCAGCCACGTCATCTCCACCTTCAGCCGCAAGCCCGTCTTCGGCTACCTGCCGATGGTATGGGCGCTGATCGCGATCGGCGCGCTCGGCTTCGTCGTATGGGCGCACCACATGTACACCGTGGGCATGAGCCTGACCCAGCAGACATACTTCATGCTGGCGACGATGGTGATCGCGGTGCCCACGGGCGTGAAGATCTTCTCGTGGATCGCCACGATGTGGGGCGGCTCCATCGAGTTCAAGACGCCGATGCTCTATGCCTTCGGTTTCCTGTTCCTCTTCACCGTTGGCGGGGTGACCGGAATCGTGCTTGCGCAGGCCGGCATCGACCGGGCCTACCACGACACCTACTATGTCGTGGCGCACTTCCACTACGTGATGTCGCTCGGTGCCGTCTTCGCGATCTTCGCCGGCATGTACTACTGGATCGGCAAGATGTGCGGTCGCCAGTATCCCGAGTGGCTCGGCAAGATCCAGTTCTGGACGATGTTCATCGGCGCCAACATCACCTTCTTCCCGCAGCACTTCCTCGGCCGCCAGGGCATGCCGCGCCGCTACATCGACTATCCCGAAGCGTTCGCCTACTGGAACGAGGTCTCCAGCATGGGCGCCTTCCTCGCGTTCGCGTCGTTCCTTCTGTTCATCGGAATCGTGGTCTACACGATCCTCGCTGGACGGCCCATTTCGGAGAAGAGCTATTGGAACGCGCACGCGGACACTCTCGAGTGGACGCTCCCGACCCCGCCGCCGGCGCACACTTTCGAGACGTTGCCAAAGCGCGAGGACTGGGATCGAGGCCACGCGCACTAGCGCACGGCGGTCGCCTCCAGGCCCGCAAGCCGGCGGCACCCCGACAGCAGGACCGCCGTCGCTCCTGGCCCCGTGGAGCCGCCCGGCCATCCGGGCGGGATGAATCCGGTTGCGGACATGCCCTATCGTTGGACCGAAACCGCGCATGGAAGGAAGCTTGATCTCTGGCCGCAGCAGTCAATGACGGCCCAGGGCTTCGCATGGTTCATCGGGACTACGGCGGCGTTTCTTGCCCTGCCACTCCTCGCGGTGCTGGGATCACCAATGGTGTGGATCCTGCTGGCGTTCATTCTTGCGGCCGTCGGAGGGGTCTGGCGGGCGCTGATGGCCAATCGCGCTGACCGGCAGATTCACGAAGAGCTGACGATTTCACCCGATCGGGTCCGCCTCGAACACAGGGTGCCGAAGCGCCCTGCAAGAACATGGGACGCCATTCCCCGCTGGGTCACGGTGCACCTGTCACGCGAGGGGCCCGTCGAGGACTACCTGACGTTGCGAGGTGGCGGGCGAGAGGTCGAGCTTGGTGCCTTCCTGACCTCTGCCGAGCGCAAGGAGCTCTATGCCGAGCTTCAGAGGCTCATCCGTACCTGAACCGGAACTTTCCGCAACCGCCGGCATCCATTGCGCGGCGGCGTGACCCGTTGCGGCCAGCCGACAGCCTTGCAAGTCCTGCTACCCGAGGCGCGCCCGCACCTTTGGTCCAACGGCGCCGAAATCCATCCGGCCGGCGTACCTGGCCTTCAAGGTTCCCAGGACCTTTCCCATGTCCCGGATCGAACTGGCGCCTGTCTCTGCAATTGCCGCCTCCACTGCAGCGTCCGTCTCGGCCCCATCCAGCTGCCTCGGCAGGAATTCCTCGATGACCGAGATTTCCGCGCGTTCCCTTTCGGCCAGTTCGACACGCCCGCCTTCCTCGTAGGCACGTGCGGATTCCTGGCGCTGCTTCACCATCTTGCCGAGGATCCCGAGAATGCCCTCGGAATTGACGCCGGATTCCGCGGCATCTCCGCCCATGGCCCGCCACGCGATGTCGCGATCCTTGATTGCGGCGGTGATCAGCCTTAGCGTCGAGAGCCGCACCGCCTCTCGGTCTCGCATGGCTTGCTTCAAAGCGGCGTCGATCCGTTGCCTGAGTTCCATCTCGAGCCCCACATTCCGTGGCAAGTCAAAAGACTACCTCACCCATGCCTTCACTGCAACAAGCGCCATGACACGCAACTCGTTGTTTTCAAACAATTTGTCAATTTTCTTCAGCCCTTGACCCTCCGCGGGCAACCTCGTAAACCCACGACCGTTTATCGTCACTTCGCCTCCACGGTACCCAATGCCGGAAGCCGCCAAGACCCCAACCGCCTGCCTTGCCCTGGCCGACGGCCCGATTTTCTGGGGCCAGGGTTTCGGCGCCACCGGGACGACCGTGGCAGAACTGTGCTTCAACACGGCAATGACGGGCTACCAGGAAATCATGACCGATCCGTCCTATGCCGGACAGATCGTGGTCTTCACGTTTCCGCATGTCGGCAACGTTGGCGTCAACGCACAGGATGAAGAAGCCGTCGACCCGGTGGCCGAAGGTCTCGTCGTCAAGTGGGATCCGACAGAGCCGTCCAACTGGCGATCCACCAGTTCGCTTTCGGACTGGCTGGAGCGCAGGGGCCGCATCGGCATAGGCGGAATCGACACCAGGCGCCTCACCCGCGCGATTCGGCAACTGGGCGCACCGCATGTCGCACTGGCACATGACCCGTCTGGCGAATTCGATGTCGAAACGCTCGTCGCGTCGGCCCGCGAGTTTCCCGGACTTGAAGGGCTTGATCTGGCCAGGAAAGTAACCTGTGCGCAAAGCTACCGCTGGTCCGAGACCCGGTGGGCATGGCCGGAAGGGTTCGGGAGTCAGGACGCGCCGAAGCACAAGGTCGTCGCCATCGACTACGGAGCCAAGCGCAACATCCTCCGCTGCCTTGCCACGGTCGGGTGCGACGTCACGGTCCTGCCGGCAACCGCCACCGCGGATGACGTGCTGGCACATGATCCCGAGGGGCTGTTTCTTTCGAACGGTCCCGGCGACCCCGCGGCAACCGGCACCTATGCGGTGCCCATGATCCAGGGCGTGCTTGAACGTTCGAACATTCCCGTCTTTGGCATTTGCCTCGGACACCAGATGCTCGCCCTCGCCCTCGGCGCGCGGACCGTGAAGATGAATCACGGGCACCACGGCGCGAACCATCCCGTGAAGGACCTCGAGACGGGCAAGGTCGAAATCACGTCCATGAACCACGGGTTCACGGTCGACAGCCAGTCCCTGCCGCCTGGCGTGAAGGAGACTCACGTCTCGCTGTTTGACGGATCGAACTGCGGCATCCGGATGGCGGACCGTCCGGTCTTTTCGGTCCAGTACCACCCTGAGGCAAGCCCTGGCCCGGTTGACAGCATGTACCTGTTCGAACGCTTCACTGACGCGATCCAGGAGGGGCAGGCTCCCTGAGCCGCAGGCTGACCTTCCCGCCCTCCAAGGGACCGCAGATCAGGGTTCGGCCCTCGCCGCCCGCATGCAATGCGGCAAGCCCTGGCAATCACGATGCCGAAATGTTGAAATGCGCGTGCCCATTGCGTTAGGGAGACACATGCGCATCTTGGCGAACCTCGTGCTTGCGGCGGCGATGCCGTCAATCGCTGCCTCGGCGGCCAGCGCCGCGCCGCCTGATCTCCGGACGCCGGCACCTGTCATTCACCTTGCAGACAATCTGGACGAGGCCGATGGCCTCGGTTGGTGCATCGACACGATCGGCCGCGGGCTGTCGGACCGCCTGCATGCCCATTCGTGCAAGCCTCGGGGCGGCGACGTGCAGTTTCGCCTTGCCGAGACCACCGGCCAAGTCGCATCGGTCGCCTTCGAGGGAAAGTGCATGGCGTACCTGCATCCGGATGATCCGTCCAAGCCGCTCGGGTTGGTCGATTGCGACGAGACGGCCGGCGCGCAAGTTTTCGTCCACGATCCCGAAACCATGACGATCCGCCCGTCGCTTGACGACACGAAGTGCCTGGGCGTCGGCGCGAACAGCCGCTCAGCCGGTCCCTTCATGGCGCGCGATCTCGGATTCTCCGCGTGTTCGGAGTCGGAATCGCGGTTCCAGAAGTGGATCATAAGGCGCTGACCCTGGTTCCTTCCCGGCGTCCAATGCCGCGGGGCGCGTTGCCTCGCCCGAAGCGTCGCTGCCGACCGATCCGCTGCCTCGTCAGGAGTGTTGCCCAGGGAGCCTCTGCCATGGGACCGGATCATGAGGAGGCCGGCCGCGTCGGCACGAGACTGCCTGCTTGAGGCCCTCCCCCGCCGCTGCGGCGCGCAGGAGCTCGGGGCGGGTCACGCATTCCCTGCGCGTTCGTTTCGGTTGTGCCGGCACCGCGCCAGCGGTTGCGCCGCCCCGGGCCGGCTTCGCCCGTCCCGCGATCACCCGAGGGGACGGGAGCCGCTCTCCGCTGCCCGAGATCGTCAAGACGTGCCTGCAATTGCTTGAACACGTGTTCACGGATCAGTTACAATGACGTGCCGCACGGCGCACGGTCCGTGTCGCTACCTGGAGGAAGAATCATGACGCTACCAAAGAGAGTCTGCACGGCCGCAATCGGGCTGGCCATGGGCACGACCGCGGCCTTTGCCGCGGACTACACGATCTCTGTCTGGTCCGGGGGCAGCGGGCCCAACGACCATTACAGGATCGACGCGATTTCAATGGCGGCCGAACTCCTGGAGCACGAGGCGGCGATTCGGGGCGAAGAGCTCAACATCACCGTTGAGGGCAAGCCCTACGACGGCTGGGAGGAATTCAAGCAGGGCGTCACCCTGTCCGCCGAGTCGGGCACCGCGCCCAACATTGTCGTGACCAGCCACACGGACATCGCGCCTTGGGCGCAAGCCGGCCTGATCGTCGCGGCCGAGGACTACGTCGATCTGGATTCCTGGCCGCTGAACGACCTGTACGAGAACCTCATCGACATCGCGTCGTTCAACGGCATTGTCTACGGGATCCCGCAAGACGCCGAATCCCGGCCCTTCTTTTTCTGGAAGGATCACATGCGGGGGATCGGCTATTCCGACGCCGACATCGACGCGCTGCCAGGCAAGGTGGAGGCGGGCGAATACACGCTGCAGAACGTCCTCGAAGACGCGCGGAAGGTCCAGGATGCCGGGCTTGTCGAGGCGGGCTACGGATTCTATCCGCGCGTGTCGAACGGCCCCGACTACTGGCAGTTCTACCTGTCCTTCGGCGGAACGATAGAAGAGGACGGCAAGCTGGTCTTCGACAGGTCCGCGATGGGCGACTTCTACCAGTTCTTCGTGGACGCCGTCGAAGCGGGCGTTACGCGCAAGAACCACATCGGCACGCCCTGGGACCAGTGGTACGGCGAGGTTGCCAGCGGCAAGGCCGGGCTCTGGCACGGCGGGACGTGGCACTACGCGCGCTACACGGGACGCGAGGGGCTCGACGACTTCTTCGGCAACATCCAGTTCACGCTCATCCCCGCGGGCGGCGAAGGCGGCAGGGCCAACACGATCACCCACCCGCTGATGTATCTCATCACCGACCAGGGCGACGAGGACCTCGAAGCCCTCGCGGCCGAGCTTGTGACCATCGCGTCCGAGCCGCGGATCAACACGCTGCACGCGATCAAGTCGGCGCATCTCGGCATCGCCAGGTCGCAATCCAGCGTGCCGCTCTACGCCGACGACCGCTGGGCCTCGGAAGCGACCGAACGCCTGCTGCCACATGCCACGGCACAGCCCAACAACGTGAATTTCGGGCAGTATGTCGGCATCATGTGGAGTGGCCTCGAGGCCGCCTGGACCGGCCAGAAGACGGTTGCGGACGCGATCGCGGATGCGGAGACCGAGCTGAAGGCGACGCTCGGCGACAACATCGTCATCCGCTAGGGTCCGGAAGACCGCGCGGAGCAGCAAATGCTCCGCGCCTCCCCTGACGGTGAAGCCATGAGCGGATCGCGCATACTGGGGGACAAACGGCGGGCGAAATCGCACCTGTCGACCGCCGCCTGCACCGTCGTCGAAGAGGGAAAGGCGCAGATTGACTTCAATTCGAGACATGTCGAGATTGAAACCGGGCACGCGAAGCTCCTCGTTCGGCGCCTTTCTCGGACACATGTCGGATTTTCTCTCGGGCGATACCGCGCTTGCCGGGGAATTGGCCAGCGTCCTTGGGCGAGTTGACAGTGGTGAATTCGACCGGGAATTCGCGACGGAACTGGATCCAGACAGCGTCTATCTGACGACCTCGTGCCATCTGCTGGCAATGTCCTTGCGCCACCGAGTCGAGGGGTTGAAGGCGCAGGACTTCTACAAGTCCGACCCGCTGAGATACGTACGATCGAACCTGTTCATTCAGCGCGCAATCGGGATAGAGCGCCTGACGTTGGGCTGGCCGGTCTATGCGTTCGGCGCCGAGGCAATTGGGCAGGCCATGATGTACCCGGACGATCAGGCGCCCGGTTCCGATCCCGGAGAGCCAATGCTGTCCTTGGATCGACCCGACGAAATTCCCGAATACGATCCGGGCTCGGAGGTCGCAGGCGTCGTTCGGGACACTCTCAAGATCATGGGTGACCTTGCCAGGATTGAACCCGTCGCGCACCTGCCTGCGCCCTACTCGCTTGCCGCAGAGATCGTCGGACAGGAGAGCTTGATCCTGGCGCTCTCCGACCGCCCGGACCTGGTCGTGCGATTCCTGGACGTTCTGGTTGATCGGGTTCTCGCGCCGTGGTGCATCGACCTGCACAGGCACCTTCCGGCCGCCTGGCTTGAATTGTCGGACGCAAGCGGTTCACCCATGTTCATTGGTCCGCGGAACTTTCTTGCGATCGCAACCGAGCCTGTCCTCAAACTGCGCAAGATGGGAAACTGGGGCGCGCGCGTGTTCGTCGCAAACTATCGGGGCGACCGGCAAAGAGCACGCAGCACGTCGTCGTCGCGCGCGACGCGCCAGAAGTCCACGATTGGGTTTGCCGAAATGACTGACGCAAAACGCGCATGTTGCCCATGGTTCCTGACACGGCTTGAGGCAGATCACATGGCAATAGGCGACTACGTCGCGTATTGCGAACGACATGGCATGACGTTCTACGCCGGAATCGGCGCGACCAGGGTCGACAGGAACTCCATACCCGACAGCTCTTCTCATCAGGCCGAACTCGCTTCCGACCTGAATGAGCGCCACGATGCGATACTGGGCGTCAGACGGCGCGTCTTGGCATCAGGCGCGGCGTACAACCCCTCCTGGCCCGGAGACCTGTACTTGGAAGACACCAATGCCGAAAGCGATCTGGGGCTCGTCAACTGGATTGCGAATTCCGGATATCAGGATCGCAAGGCGTGCGCACCCGGACCAAGTGGCTGAAGCATGGCAGGGGGCCGAGACACGGCGTGGCCCCCTCGCCTTGATTTCGTCCACTCTCGCACGAGAGGGTTTTCCGATCCATTCACGCGGGCCGGGACCTTCCATGGCAAGTGACATGCAGGCGACGGTCCGTGGCGGGCCGGTGCGGAGAGTTCGGAGCGAGGCAGGTCGGCGGCCTGCTGGATCGCCAGGTCGTTCCTTCGACCCGAATGCGTCCCGTTCGGTCTTCCTCGAGGCAATGCGGCATGCAATCTCCGCGATAACGCTAACAGGTGCTCATTGTCTCTTGAACACGTGTTCACGGATCAGTTACAATGACGTGCCGCACGGCGCACGGTCCGTGTCGCTACCTGGAGGAAGAATCATGACGCTACCAAAGAGAGTCTGCACGGCCGCAATCGGGCTGGCCATGGGCACGACCGCGGCCTTTGCCGCGGACTACACGATCTCTGTCTGGTCCGGGGGCAGCGGGCCCAACGACCATTACAGGATCGACGCGATTTCAATGGCGGCCGAACTCCTGGAGCACGAGGCGGCGATTCGGGGCGAAGAGCTCAACATCACCGTTGAGGGCAAGCCCTACGACGGCTGGGAGGAATTCAAGCAGGGCGTCACCCTGTCCGCCGAGTCGGGCACCGCGCCCAACATTGTCGTGACCAGCCACACGGACATCGCGCCTTGGGCGCAAGCCGGCCTGATCGTCGCGGCCGAGGACTACGTCGATCTGGATTCCTGGCCGCTGAACGACCTGTACGAGAACCTCATCGACATCGCGTCGTTCAACGGCATTGTCTACGGGATCCCGCAAGACGCCGAATCCCGGCCCTTCTTTTTCTGGAAGGATCACATGCGGGGGATCGGCTATTCCGACGCCGACATCGACGCGCTGCCAGGCAAGGTGGAGGCGGGCGAATACACGCTGCAGAACGTCCTCGAAGACGCGCGGAAGGTCCAGGATGCCGGGCTTGTCGAGGCGGGCTACGGATTCTATCCGCGCGTGTCGAACGGCCCCGACTACTGGCAGTTCTACCTGTCCTTCGGCGGAACGATAGAAGAGGACGGCAAGCTGGTCTTCGACAGGTCCGCGATGGGCGACTTCTACCAGTTCTTCGTGGACGCCGTCGAAGCGGGCGTTACGCGCAAGAACCACATCGGCACGCCCTGGGACCAGTGGTACGGCGAGGTTGCCAGCGGCAAGGCCGGGCTCTGGCACGGCGGGACGTGGCACTACGCGCGCTACACGGGACGCGAGGGGCTCGACGACTTCTTCGGCAACATCCAGTTCACGCTCATCCCCGCGGGCGGCGAAGGCGGCAGGGCCAACACGATCACCCACCCGCTGATGTATCTCATCACCGACCAGGGCGACGAGGACCTCGAAGCCCTCGCGGCCGAGCTTGTGACCATCGCGTCCGAGCCGCGGATCAACACGCTGCACGCGATCAAGTCGGCGCATCTCGGCATCGCCAGGTCGCAATCCAGCGTGCCGCTCTACGCCGACGACCGCTGGGCCTCGGAAGCGACCGAACGCCTGCTGCCACATGCCACGGCACAGCCCAACAACGTGAATTTCGGGCAGTATGTCGGCATCATGTGGAGTGGCCTCGAGGCCGCCTGGACCGGCCAGAAGACGGTTGCGGACGCGATCGCGGATGCGGAGACCGAGCTGAAGGCGACGCTCGGCGACAACATCGTCATCCGCTAGGGTCCGGAAGACCGCGCGGAGCAGCAAATGCTCCGCGCCTCCCCTGACGGTGAAGCCATGAGCGGATCGCGCATACTGGGCCTCCTGTTGCTGGCGCCCGCCTTCGTTTTCGTTGTCCTGTTCTTTCTTGCGCCGGTGGTGCTCACAGCGGTGTTCGCGCTGACGAACATGAGCACTGCAACCGGAATTACCGGAGGCGCCTACCAAGTCACCCAGAGCGCCATGCGCGAACTTGGTGAACGGCACGGCGAGCAAGCGCTCGCAGACGCGCTTGCCAGGGTGCGATATACCGTGGATCCTGCCGGCATCGACGCTGCCACTGCCGAAGGGGCTTCGACGGCGCTGGTGAGCGAGCTTGACAGGAAGCTTGCCGGGGAGTCATTCGACAGCCGCCGCGAACTCGAGCGCGCGATCAAGGCACTCGACAACCGTCCGCGCGGCACCAGGGCGCTCAAATCGCTTTCCGCGTTGTTTGAACGCTCCATCGTGAACACGCGGTTCGCCACGGAGGAGGAATTCTTCGGCGCAGTCGCCGGACTTGGAATCGAGTTGAACGCAACGCAGCGCGCGGCCCTGCTGGCGACGACCTATACCGGCTGGACGTGGACCAGCGAGAATTTCTCCCGGATGTTCTCGCTTCCCGATACCAAGCGCACATTTCTCAACACGATCATCTACGTGTTCGCCACGCTGATCGTCTTCAACACAGGCTTTGCGCTCGTTCTCTCCATCGTGACGCATTACATGCCGGACCGGCCGGCGGGGATCTTCCGCGCCATCTGGCTTCTTCCGCGCATATCGCCACCGGTGCTCTACGTCCTTCTGTGGAAATGGCTGGCGTGGGATACCGGGTTCCTGTCGCGGATACTCGTGCCGCTGGGATTCGAATCCCGCAACTGGATGCTGGACAATCCAACCAATGCCTGGGTGTTCATCGTCTTGATCAACGGGTTCGTGGGTGCATCCATGGGGATGCTCATATTCTCCGCAGCGATCAAGTCGATACCGGTTTCGCTGTTCTACGCAAGTGAGGTCGATGGCGCAAACCGCTGGCAGCAGGTCCGCTACGTGATCCTGCCGCAACTCCGCTGGCCCATCCTCTTCATCACCTGCTACCAGTCCCTGTCGCTACTGACATCGTTCGAATACATCCTTCTGGCCACTGAGGGCGGCCCCGGCGGCGCGACGAAGGTCTGGGCGCTGGCGGCCTACCTGACTGCGCTCAACAACTATGCGGGCAATCTTGAATACGGCTACGGCGCCGCGCTCGCGCTGGTTCTCGTGGTTGTTGGCGTGATCCTGTCACTGGCCTATTTGCGGCTCTTCGATTTCAAGAGCCTCGTGGCACCCCCGCCGATTGAACAATAGGGAGCAGCGATGACTTCGAACTACCGCAGCTGGCCGATGATCCTGGCCCTTGGCGTCGTCACCATTCCGCTGGTGCTGATGTATGTCTACCTGTTCGTTGACACGGTGACAAACACGGCGCCGGGTTCCGTTGTTCCGCACGAGTTCACGGGCGAACACTGGCGGTTTCTTTGGGAAACGCTGCCGGGGCGTCCTTCAATCTACGTTGCCACGCTCAACACATTCGTTTTTGCCACCGCCACGACATTGATCGTGCTGGCGATATCCTCCACGGCCGGATACGCAATCTCGCGCCTCAACGTTCCGTTTCGCGCGTTCTTTCTTGCAGGGGTCATGGTTCTGCACGCGTTTCCAACCGTGACGCTGATCATCGCGATCTTCCTGATCCTGCAGTTCATCGGACTCTACAACACGCTGATCGGCGTCATTCTCGTGAAGGCCGCGCTGGAGCTGCCGTTCGGGATCTGGATCATGAAGGGCTTCTACGACACCGTGCCCTGGGAGATCGAAATGGCCGGCATTCAAGACGGCGCAAGCCGTTTGACGGTCTGGCGCAAGCTGGTGCTGCCGCAGGTGATGCCGGCGGTCATGGCGCTGGGCATCTTTTCCTTCCTCGCGGGCTGGTCGGAATTCATCCTGCCGCTCGTGCTGGCGCCGGACAACAAGGTGCAGGTGCTTTCGGTCTACCTGGCCGCACTGATCGCGGACGACAACAATTTTGACATGGCGCTCTTCAAGTCGGTCGGCGTGTTCTACGTCGTCCCGGTTATCATCATGTTCCTGTTCTTCCAGGGCAAGCTGATGAGCATCTACGGCGGAGGGACCAAGGGCTGATGCGTATCCTTCTGGAAAAATTCACGAAATCCTTCGGGTCATTGACTGTCATCGACGAGATGGATCTTGAAATCGACGACGGCGAGATGGTCGCGCTGCTCGGCCCCTCCGGCTGCGGAAAGTCGACGACGCTGTTCGCGATCTGCGGCATTCACCGCGTCAGCGGCGGGCGGATCCTGTTTGGCGACAGGGACGTGTCCAGCGTGCCCTCGCAGCAGCGCAACGTCGGCGTCGTCTTTCAATCATACGCCCTCTACCCGCACCTGACGGTGGCGCAGAACATCGGTTTCCCGCTCATGATCCGGAAGGAATCCAATGCCGACATCGCCCGGAAGGTCGACGAGATCGCCGAACTGGTGCATATCGGAAACCTGCTCGAAAGACGCCCCGCGCAGCTCTCGGGCGGGCAGCAACAGCGGGTCGCTCTTGCCCGCGCACTGGTGCGCAAGCCGGACGTCCTGCTGCTCGACGAACCGCTGGCCAATCTTGATGCCAAGTTGCGGCTGGAGATGCGTTCCGAGATCCGCCGGATCCAGCGGGAAACCGGCATAACGGCCGTTCTCGTGACGCATGATCAGGTCGAGGCGATGAGCATGTGCGACAGGATCGCGATCATGAACGAGGGCAGGATCGTGCAGATTGCCGAGCCGATGGAGATGTACGACAACCCTGCAAGCGACTTCGTTGCCGGGTTCCTGGGCAACCCGCCGATCGCCTTTGTTGACGGCGTGGTGACCAATGGGCGATTCGCAACAGCCTCCGGGGCCATGACCGTTTCACTGCCGTTCAACGCGGGTGAGCGGGAGCGCAAGATACGTCTTGGCATTCGCCCTGAGTTCTTTCGTCCGGGCGGCACGCAACCAGTCGCGGGCAAGATCACCTTCGTTGAGGCGCAGGGGCGTGAAACGCTCTATGACGTCGCGTTGGAAGACGGGCAGATCCTGCGTTCGATACAGACCGCCACGAACGCCGCCACCGTCGGTGAGAAGGTCAACTGGGGAATCGACGTGGAGAGAATCCTCATGTTCGATGAGGATGGTGCTCGCCTTTGACGCAGTTCAACCGGCAGTGGATGACGAAATTCGGGTGGCCGATAGCCGGTACCGGAAAGCGCCCGTTGACCATCGCGCACAGGGGCGCTTCTGGCCATCGAACGGAGAACTCGCTTACCGCGTTCGCCCTGGCATCCGATCTCTTCGCCGAAATGTGGGAACTCGATCTGCGGATGTCCGCCGACGGCGTTGCCGTAGTGTCGCACGACGAGAACCTCGCACGCGCGACCGGGCGCGACCTGCGCATTTCCGAGGCAACCTGGAGCGAGATTTGCTCGGTCGAGTTGCCGGACGGGCAGTTCGTTCCTCGGCTGGAGGACGTCGCGGACCTCGCCGTCGAACGAGGCGCAGGCCTCTATATCGAGGCCAAGTCCGAGGGTTCCGCAAGTGCTGCCTGGCAGGTGCTCGAGGTCAGGAAATTCACCTTTGCAGCGATCGGGTCCTTCAATGTCGGGTGGATTGCCGCCCTGCGACGCGAAGGATGCCCCTATCCGCTTTCCGTCCTCGTCCCGAGCGGTGCCGACCCGTTTTCCTACGGCGCCGAGGCCCGGCCCGACATCCTGCACCTGTGCTGGCGCGACGCGTCCTCCGAGCCGCACAAATTGATTACCGAGGACCTGGTCTCGCGATGCGAGCGTGTCGGCGCCGCGATCGTTCTGTGGCACGAAGACCGACGCGCAGTGCTCGACGGTCTGGATGGGCTGCCGGTCTTGGGGATCTGCTCCGGTCGGCCCGAGATACTGAAGCCCTATCGACCCGGGATCGACAAGGCACCAGGAATCGTCTGCCACCGCGGGGCGAACTTCCTTGCGCCCGAAAACACGCGCGAAGCGGCCCGGCTCTGCATCGATCAGTGCTTCCAATTTGTCGAGATTGATGTGCGCACGACAGCAGACGGGGAGCTTGTCGTCATTCACGACGCAACCCTGAATCGCACGACGAACGGCATCGGCCCGGTTTCGTCGCATACCCTGGCCGAAATCAGAAACCTCGACGCCGGTGGCTGGAAGGCGCCGTGCCATGCGGGGTTTCGGGTACCCACCCTGAGCGAGATGCTCGATGTGGCGCAAGATCGGATCGGCGTCTACGTCGAGATCAAGGACGCCGATCCGGAAGCCGTTCTAGGCGAAGTCGTGAAGCGCGGCATGATGGAGGCCGTCTTCTTTTGGTGCTGGAAGAAAGAGGTCCTTCGCGACATTCGCAGCCAGGCGCCCGACGCGCGCCTGATGGTTCCGCGTCGAGAGCATTCGTCGCTTGCGGCGGCAATTTCCGACTACTCCGCGAACATCGTCGAGTTCGAGCTTGGTCGCGACAGCCTCTCCGAGATCACCGCATGCCGGGAACTGGGCGTTCAATCCATGGTCTTTTGCCTTAGCAACGACCTCGCCGACCTGGCGAAAGTGCTGGCCGTTTCACCCGATCTCGTGAACCTCGATCGACCTGACCTGTTCAAGATTCTGCAAGCGTATCCCGACATTGTCGGCAGTCCGCAAGAATTGGAATCTCCTCGTGTCGCCTAGGGAGCAGCCTCCGCAACGCAAGCACGCTGCGACCTCGTTCGACGTCGCGCGTCGCGCGGGCGTGTCACGTGCGGTTGTGTCCCGCGCATTCACGCCCGGCTCCAGCATCTCGCCAGAATCTCGCAAGAAGGTGTTGCAGGCTGCCAGCGAGCTGGACTACCGCGTCAACCAAATGGCACGCGCGCTGAACCGCAAGCGCAGCGACCTGGTCGGTCTGGTCGTTTCGGACATGGCCAACCCCTATCGCGCGGCCCAGATCGATGCGCTGGCCAAGCGACTCGTGGCAGACGGTTATCGACCGGTGCTGTTCTGCGTGGATGGCATTGCCGAAACCGAGCAGTCCATATCGCTTCTGTTGAACTACAGCGTCTCCGGCGTTGTCGTGACGAGTGGCCTGCCACCGGAGGCAATCTGCTACAAGTGCGCTGAACGGAATGTTCCGCTCGTGATCATCGACCGGGGGCACCACTACCCGCATGCCGATCAAGTGACATCGGACAACGCTGGCGGAGGACGTGAAGCGGCCGCCAAGTTCATGCGCCAGGGCAATCGGCACCTGGTGGCCGTCGAACCGGATCTGGTCGTCTTTTCGGTTTCAGCCCGCGTGGAAGGGTTCAAGCGCGCTGCGAAGTCAAACCGCTGCGAACTGACGGTCATCCGAGTTTCGGACCCGAGCTATGCAAGCGGGCAAAAGGCGGCCGACAGTTTTGTCAGCAGGTCCATGCGCAACGCAGGGGTCTTCTGTCCCACCGATCTTTGCGCGCTGGGCTTTCTGGATGCAATGCGCACGAAACATGGGGCCGACATCCCTCAAGATCTCAGCGTGATCGGATATGACGACATCCCGCAGTCAAGCTGGGAATTCGCCAATCTCACCACGTTCAGGCAACCCGTGGGCGAGGTCGCTGCCACAACGCTGGAGCTCTTGGAAAGCCGGTTTGCCGATCCGGAAATGGAGGAACGCCAGGTTGTCCTTCCGGTGCGCATGATCGAAAGAGGCACAACGCTTCAACAATGAACCGCGCAGACCTGAGCGACCGCCACGACTTCGCGGTCGCAATTTCGATGACTGGCGTGAGATCAGTCGAGGCAATCTCCGCGCCCGAGGCCGGAGGTTTCGAGCAATCGAATGGGGCGCGCAGGATCCCGCAACTGCAGCCGGGCCTGGACCCGGAACTGGGGTCGACTCATCGGGAGACGCATGACAGGAGCCGGACGACGGGGAACGATGCCGGAAAGGGAACGGTGGCATGCCGGACTCACACGGGCTCGGGTTCGCGATCCGCGAAGTGCGAGACCTCGCCGTCGCCGGCCAGGCGCACGCACACAGTCGTGGCGCACGATCGCGCGTCTGGTCGAAGGCATGGAAGATCGCGCCCCGGTTGAGGTCGAATGCCTCCAGGTTCGGGTGTCTGCCATTCGGATTCTGCCAGTAGAGATTGTCGTCGCGCAACGGAGAAGTCGTCAGAAATGCCGCAACGCAGCCCGCGTCGAACAGCCAGGCAACGGTGATAGTGTCCCAGAACAACCACGTCCCGGTCTCGGTGCCGATGACCGCGAACGTCTTGTACAAGGGGTTGTTGGCGTAGAGCTGGTGCAGGCAGTCGCCGATGCCCCCCGCCCCTGAGAAGACGTTCCATCTCTGGAAGCGAGATCTTGAGTTGTGCGGCGACGTAGTGGCCGGGCGGATAGACAAGGGGCACGCCGCGGTCGAATGCGAGCCGGGACGCGGGCGGGTCCTGCACCTGATTTGGCGAAGGCCGGTTGCAGTAAGGCGAACAGGACGGAAGTGTCGACGTCCGGACCACGACGGTCCTCCTGAAGACCCGCGGCTTCGGCGCCGGGCGGCCCAGGCCCGCAACCCTTGGACCGTCCGTGTGGCCATCCCCCGCGACATGATCTACACGTCGTCCATGATGACCTTCAGGTTCAGCGACGTGAACACCTGGATCTTCGACCTCGACAACACGCTCTATCCACCCGAGGCGCGGCTCTTTGAGCAGATTGAAATCAGGATGACCGAATGGGTTGTCGATGCGCTGGGAGTGGACCGGGCCGAAGCGAACGAGATCCGAAGACGCTATTGGGCCCGTTTCGGCACCACGCTTGCCGGGCTCATGCGCGAGCACGACATTGATGCCGAGGCGTATCTGGATCACGTCCACGACATTCGCCTTGATCACCTGGAACCGGACCCTGGTCTTGCGGGTGCGATCGCCACCCTCCCGGGACGGGCGATCGTCTATACGAACGGCTCGGAACCCTACGCGCGAAGGGTCATCGAGGCGCGCGGGCTGTCAGGCATTTTCGACGCCGTCTATGGTGTCGAGCACGCAGGCTTCCTTCCAAAGCCCGAACGTCTCGCATTCGAGACCATCATCGCACGGGACGGCTTCGCGCCGGAACGCGCGGCAATGTTCGAAGACGATGCACGCAATCTCGTCGCTCCCATGGAACTAGGCATGCGCACGGTCCTGGTCGCCAAAGCGCCCATCGCCGCCCCCCATGTCCAGCACCATGCGCCCGATCTCGCAGAATTCCTCAGGAGCCTCGCCTGATGGAGTTCCGTCTCATCCACGACAGGCAGCAAAGGCCGTAACCTTTCCCACCATGCGCGCGGAAGAAACCGACATATTCGTTTCCGGAGGGGGCATTGCCGGACTGGTGGCGGCCCTGGGACTTGCGGATGCCGGCCTTTCGGTAACGCTTGCCGACCCCGCACCGGCGCCTGCAGAGGGCGGGAGCGAAGACCTGCGTTCCACGGCATTTCTTGAGCCGTCACGCCGGCATCTGGAAGCAATGGGCATTTGGAACGCGCTGCGCGACGCCGCGACGCCGCTCGAGGTCCTTCGCGTGGCCAATTGCACGGGAGATCCGCCATGTATCGAAACCAAACGCTGTTTTCGTGCCGCGGACCTTGACATGCCCGCCCTGGGGTGGAACCTCCCCAACGCCACGACCCGACGCAGGCTGGCCGACCTGGCCGGGGCCAGCCCACGCATCGACCTCAGGTACGGCACCGGCTTCTCGTCGCTTGTCACGCGCCAGAACGAGGCGATTGTCGGCTTGACCGACGGGTCGAGACTGCGTGCAAGGCTGGCAATTGCAGCCGATGGCAGTGCGTCGCCCTTGCGCGAAGCGGCAGGCATTGGAACCGAGACCACCCGTTACGGGCAGAAGGCCCTGGCCTTTGCAGTGTCGCACCCGTCGCCGCACAACGCGACCTCGACAGAACTGTATCTCTCGGGCGGCGCCTTCGTTCTGGTACCCTTGCCGGACCGGAACGGCGCACCGGCCTCTGCAGCGGTCTGGATGCATGACGGACCCAAGGTGCTGCGGCTCGCCAGTCTTGACGACGCGGCGCTTGGAGAGGCCGCCACTCAACGCTCTTGCAACGTGCTGGGCCCCCTGTTTCCGGTGTCTGCCCGCCAAGTGTGGCCGGTCATGTCCCAGCGGGCGCACAGATTCGCCGCGCAACGCGTCGCAGTGATTGCCGAAGCGGCCCATGTCCTGCCTCCGATCGGCGCACAAGGCCTTAACGTCTCGCTCTCGGACGTCTGGTGCCTGCTCGAACTCGCGCGCGATGCACCAGGAGAACTGGGGACCGCCACTCAGCTCGGCACTTTCGCGCGACTCCGGCAGCGGGACGTGTTGGCCCGCACCATCGTCATCGACTTCTACAACCGGCTCTGTCGCGACGGCACGCCTGCCGCACAGGTCCTCCGCTCCGCCGGGTTGCGGCTGGTCGGAGACTGGGCGCCCCTGCGCAACCGCGTCATGCTGGCCGGTCTTGCCGGCTGAGCTTCCCGCCGACGCCAAGGCTGGCGAGGACCCGGAAGCCAGAGGGGCGGCTGATCCCTTCCGATGCCACGGTTCTCCAGGTTGCCGGCCCCGGGACGGGAATCTCATCAGACGGTCCGCGCAACGCCCGATCGCCATTCCGCAATTGTCCTGCAACCCCAAGGCGTTGCCTTCAGCTGTCCAGACGGCCCGTTCGGCATGGCCTGCAACGGACAAGCGACCCTGCGGGGCGGGGCAGCGCGGGTCGCATCGAAGCCGAAAACGAGCGCCTTAACCCGCGCGCGAGAATCGCGCGACAGGTTGTAGCCTTCGGGAAGGCTCTGCCGGGCCCCGACACAATCCAGCACCGGCAATTCGCGCGGATCACGGCATGCCGTCGGCCTGGGACGTGCACGTGCCGGAGTCCGGCAGGCCCTGGAACCAGCAAGCGCGGCCACCGTTGCTTGCATCCACGTGAATCTGCGCTAGAAGCTCTCGGGATTCACGAATCCTGCGACAAAGGAAGCTCCGATGCGCGTATATTATGATCGCGACTGCGACATTAACCTGATCAAGGACAAGAAGCTGGCCATACTTGGCTACGGCAGCCAAGGCCATGCACACGCGTTGAACCTGCGTGATTCCGGTGCCAGGAACGTTGCCGTGGCGCTTCGTGAGGGCTCGCCCTCGGCCAGGAAGGCCGAAACCGAAGGGCTGCAGGTCATGGGCATCTCCGACGCGGCGGCGTGGTGCGACCTCATGATGTTCACCATGCCAGACGAACTGCAGGCTGAAACCTGGAAGGCCCATGTCAGGGACCACATTCGTCCGGGCGCCGCCATTGCGTTTGCGCATGGCCTCAACGTGCATTTCGGACTGATCGAGGCGCCCGACAGCATCGACGTGATCATGATGGCGCCGAAGGGGCCCGGCCACACGGTACGGGGCGAATACGTCAAGGGCGGAGGCGTGCCCTGTCTTGTCGCCGTCCACAACGACGCGTCAGGCAAGGCCCTCGAAATCGGCCTTTCCTACTGCTCGGCCATCGGAGGTGGACGTTCCGGCATCATCGAGACCGACTTCAAGGAAGAATGCGAAACCGACCTATTTGGCGAACAGGCCGTTCTCTGCGGCGGCCTGGTGGAGCTCATCCGCATGGGCTTCGAGACCCTGGTCGAAGCCGGATACGCGCCCGAGATGGCGTATTTCGAGTGCTTGCACGAGGTCAAGCTCATCGTGGACCTCATCTACGAGGGCGGCATTGCCAACATGAACTACTCGATCTCCAACACGGCAGAGTACGGCGAATATGTCTCCGGACCGCGCGTCCTGCCCCGTGACGAGACCAGGGCCCGCATGCAAGCCATCCTGAGGGACATCCAGTCCGGCAAGTTCGTTCAGGAATTCATGACCGAAAACGCCGTGGGACAGCCATTCTTCAAGTCGACACGCCGGAACAACGACGCGCATCAGATTGAAGAAGTTGGACAAAAGCTCCGCGCGATGATGCCCTGGATCTCGGAAGGCAAGCTCGTCGACCAAGCCAGGAACTGAGGGACCGCCGCCCGCCAGGGCGTATCCGATGTGCAGCTGCGTTCCGTGCCCGTGCGGAGAGATTCAGGACGGGTGGTCCATGCATTGACGTCGCGCGCGTGGCTGCCCGAACGCCGGGCGCGTCAATCCTCGTTGAACTGAAGCTCGTACAATCTCGCGTAGAGGCCGCCACGGGAGAGAAGCTCGTCGTGCCGCCCCTCGTCCACGACCCTGCCCTTGTCCATGACAACGATCTTGTCGGCCTTTCGAATGGTCGAGAGCCGGTGGGCTATCACCAGCGTGGTGCGCTCCGAGGCCAGGCGGTCAAGCGCTTCCTGGACATGAGCCTCGCTTTCCGCGTCCAGCGCTGAGGTCGCCTCGTCCAGCAGAAGGACAGGCGCGTCGCGCAGAAGTGCACGGGCGATCGCCACCCTCTGCCGCTGCCCGCCTGAGAGTCCCGTGCCACGCGGACCCGCCGGCGTGTCCAGACCCTCCGGAGACCCCGCGACAAAGTCCCTCAAATGGGCAGCGTCGACAGCCGCGGAAACGCGCTCTGCCGTCGCGTCAGGCGTCGCGAGCACGATATTGTGCCGAAGGCTCTCGTCGAACATCGGAGCATCCTGCGTCACGACCGAGAAGAGCTGCCGCAGATCGGCGAGACCAAGCTTGGTCGACGGAACGCCGCCCAGCGTGATCTCGCCGCTGTCTGCATCAAGAAGTCGTGTCAATACACTGAAAATAGTAGATTTTCCTGCCCCAGATGCACCCACGAGTGCAGTCGTTTTCCCGGCCTTGGCCACAAAGGTCACGTCCCTGAGCGCGGGAACGTGGCCATAGGACGCGGCCACCTGCTCGAACCTGATGTCCGCCCCACGAGGGTCATCCGGCAAGACCGCGGGCCTTGCGGGCGCATGAATGGTCGGCGCCACATGAAACACGTTCCGAATCCGCTCGAGGCTGGCACGCGTCGCCTGCCACGCGCCCGCGACGTTCGCCAACCGACGGAACGGGTCGAAAAGCAGCGCCATCGCGGTGAAGAACGACATGAACTGGCCGACGGTCTTCTTTCCGTCGATGATCTCGCCGCCCCCGTAGATCACAACACTGGCAAAGCCGATGGCTGCAACCACGTCCATGGTCGAGGGAAGACCTGCCTGCCCGATCCTGACCTTCATTTCCTGGTTCAGGTAGCGGTCAACCGCCGTGCCGAACCGCACGTCCTCGAACGCCTCGCTGTTGTTCAGCTTGATCGTGTCCATGCCGTGAAATATCTCGTCGAGCAACGTTGAGAGCCGCGCGGCGAATTCGCGCGCGGCAAGCGCCTTCTTCCGGACGTAGCGCTGCATGCCAAGCACCGGTCCAAGGAGGATCGGCACGCCGGCGACGGCAACGATCGTCCAGCGCCAATCCACCGAAATCGCGACGCCCAAGAGCGCAATGACGGTCACGACCTCGCGCCAGGCCGTGCCAAGGACCTGCATCCAGATCTGGTTGGCCAGAGTCGTGTCGCCCCGCACGCGCTCGATCAGGGTGCCTGGCGCATTGAACTGGAAATAGGCGCTGTCAAGCGTCAGGAGATGGCTCAGCATGTCACGCTGCATACTTGAGGTAACCGCCAGGCCGACACCGTTCATGAGCAGCCGGTGCCCGAAATCAGACACTGCCCTGATCAGGAAGATGCCGGCGATCACGCCCGCCACCCAGTAGATCGCCGACCGGTTCCCGGCAAGGAAGACCAGATCGAACATGGGCTGCACAATGTAGGAGAGCGCCCCAAGCATGGACCCCTCGATCGCCATCAGCACAAGCGCCGCCGCAATCTTGGGCCAATGCCCCTTCAGGTAGTTGCGCCATACCCATCCGATCAGTTCACGATTGGAATGCGCGCGGTGCGACCCGGACCTGTCGGCCGATGTCTGGGAATTCTCGCTCACGCCCTCGATTCCTCGGACCAACTCGCGGCACTAGCTACCGCGCCAATGCCGCACGCACAAGCTGGCGAGGCGTCTTCTCCGACCAGGACTCTTCCGGCCGGACCGCTTCTGGCGGCCACGGCAATCCAGGACGCCCGCCGACGTCGCAGGATGCCGAGAGCCGACGCGGTTCCCGTGCCGGCCGACATTCCATCTCCAGGCGCGCCATGCGGCGGCCCGTCGAATCGCGCATCACGCCGATCTCGAGAGCGAACCCGGAGAGATTCCGCGAATGCCGGGTCCGCTTGAGCACGGGCCGGATGGCATTCGCGCAACGCCGGGCCTCGTCATTCCGCGAGTTCGCGGAGCGAGGCGTTCGATGGCAGCCTGGCCAAGACCCTGGACATGGGCAGGGCGGAGAGGACGGAACTGCGCGACACTCCGTGACGCGCGAACATTCCCAGCGACTGTCACCGTTCGGCATGCATGCAACGCGCCCGCCCACCCCGCCGGACGGCGCGCGTGCCGGGCCCGGCATGGGCACGATTTCGGCAAGACCCCGCGTCCCATCGGACGGGTATGCGCATGGCAGCACAGTCCCGCCTCCCTGCCGGATCCGCATTGTCTCCCGGGCCGGAATGTGAATATGTCTGGCCAGGATTCCGGAGCGCCCGCCATGAACCTCTCCAGCGGCATTTCCTATCTCGCCATACCCGGCCCCTCGGTCATGCCC
>VXSG01000009.1 GCA_009838075.1 Boseongicola sp. SB0665_bin_10
GCTTGAAAGGCACCCGGTTCGGCAGTCAAGCGAAAACCGTCGAAGTCAGGAGATCCCCCCTATGACCATCCGCGACCAGGTCCGGCGGTTGCATGACCGGCTCTACATGGCGAGGATCGCAGGCGAGCGACGGGACGTGCGGGAGCTGTTCGGCGAACTCGCGATCACGTCCGACCGCATCGAGGGCCTGATCGACGCCCTGCCGAACCTTCCCGTGTCTCCGATCGACGCGCTCATCGAAAGGCTCGAGGCCGGAGGGCTTTCGACCGGGGAGATCTCCGGACGGGCGCTCTGCTACCGGGGCGGCCGGATCCTGCGACGCCAGGGACGGGCGAGAAGGGCGACGGTCGACGCGTTCAACAGGGGCGACATCGACGCGCTGCTCTACAACTCCGCCGGGGCGACCGGCGGCTCCTATCACGCCGGGAAGACGTTCATGGACCAGCGGCCCCGAAGCCTCATCGAGTTCGAGGCGCCGACGGACATCATCAAGTATGTCCAGGCCCAGGGGCGCGGCAATCGCTACGACCAGGTGGAGGCGCCGAAGGTCGTGTCCGTCATGACCGGGCTCACGCCAGAGATGCGAATTCTCCAGCAGCGCAACGGCAAGCTGCGCTCCCTTGGCGCGACGGTGGACGGCAATCGCGCCCATCCGTTGCTGCTCGATGACGTGCCTGACCTTCTGAACGCGGTCGGGGACGAGGCGGCCGCCAACGTGCTTGCGGCGTCCCCGACGCTGGCGCGACGAATGGGCTTTCGCCGTTATGCCGACGGTACCGAGGCCAGGACCTATGTCGCCGATGACGTTGACAGCGGAGCGTCGGTGTCCATGGGGCTGGCAAACCAGTTGCTTACGCGTTCCATCATGCTGCCGGCCCTGGAACAGGACAACCTTGTCCGGCGCATCAGGATGGAGTTCGATGTCCTGATCGAGGACCTGAACAGCCGGAACGCCAATCCGCTGAAGCCCAAGGAGATTTCAGGACGGATCGACATCAGGGCCACGTCACTGTTCCAGGGCCAGGAGGATGTTGAAGGCACGGACGTCTCGGCGTTCCACGCGCCCGTCCACATTTCGACGGCCACCCATGTCAAGGAATCGGGCGGCCTGATCGGCGAGGAGCTGGTCTCGATGGTCGAGCGCAGCGTCCGGCTGCGCGGCCCAGACGGCTTGGCGCGCTGGGGCGAGCGGATCACGCAGAACATGGGCGATCTCCTTCGGCCATGGCTTCCGGACGGAGTCGACCTGGCACTTGCGCTCGAGAACCCCGACATGATGGTGGGAAGGCTAAAGAGCAAGCACGACGGCTACTACCAGCTGGCCTTCCTGCTGTCGAACATGAAGCCCGGCGTCAACCTTGACACGTCGGGAGACCTGCTGCTGTCCGAGCGCTTGCGTACGGTCGTTGATGTCATTCCGCCCGACCGTGTCGAGGACAGCATCCATGCATCGGCCTACCGGATCAAGACGATCTGCCCGGGGCAGGCCAAGCCGGAAAACATGTCGCTGGCGCGGCTCATGAACAAGTCCGGGAACGTGCTTCGCATCAATCCCGGTCTGTCCGAGAGTTTCGACGAGGCCTACCTGCGCGACTTCACCGAAGCCGCGAAGCGGGACAGGAAGATGCCGGTCCAGATCCTCAGCGGGAACACGCTGCAGGCGATCGGGATCGCGAGAAGGCACGCCCTGGGCACCATTTCGCTCTACAGGGACATGGACGACCGCATTCATCGAGGGATCGTCGTCGAGCAAGCGAAGACCAATCTTGAGCACCTGCCGGTCCACGTGCCGAACACGGACGCCCTGCGCGATGTCGCCCGGAACTTCATGGTCATTGGCCGGACCGAGGATCGTGAGCAGGGCATGATGCGGATCTGGGGATCCATGGATCCGAAGGAAATGCAGAAACGGGACGAGGCCGACATCATCATAAGGCTGACGAATGACAACGCAGTCATCGACATGGTGCCGCTCCGTGTCTCCACGGCAAAGTTCTACAAGTCTCGCGACGGACTCTACGAAGCCTTGCATGATCGCCCTTGGCCAGACGAGGTGCCCCTTCGGGCATTCCGTCGCCCCGACACGAGGCACCGCCATCTCGTTCGGCTGCCGCTGTCCGGGCCCGGCAGCGATGCCGGGCGTGACCGCCTTGACCGGATCCTGTCAAGGTTGAGCGACTTGAGCCTGATGACGGACGGAACGCATCGGAAGCTGGTCAATGCCTGCATCGAGACACGGCGACAGGCGGAGGCCACGCCGCCTCCCTGCCATGTCGCCGCCGTTGAAGCTGAGCGAACCGTGCCGGAGCCGGCCTGATGATCGACATCCTGCATGCCGCCACGCCTCGCGACGACCCTTACATGGCAGGCTGGCTCTGGAGCGACGAGCCGGATCCCGTGGCGCTGCGCTGGAAGCTGAACACAGTCACGGGCGAGATGACCGGGATCCATATCGACCGGTGCCAGGGTCGGGTGCCGAAAGCGGTCCCGTTTCGCCTGCGCTTTCCGTCAGCCGAGGCGTCCGTCCTGCACCGCGATCGAGCCACGCGGATTCTCATGGGTGAGCTCGGGCGCGAAAGACTGGCCCCGAAAGGTGAGGAGAGACAGTCTGGTCACGATCTTGCGCAGGAGTGGGAGGCATTCATGAATGCCGGTGCAGAACCGGAGCCGGAAGAGGAAGCGACGAACGGGGCGGAACGCGTGCTGGCCTTCGACGAAAGGGGCCTGGTGCCCGCCGTGCCTGATTTCGTCCAGGGCGGAGCTGGATGCGCGTTCACGACGAGCTTCCGGCAGCAGAACCTGCGCCGCGGCGCACCCCTCAACGGCCTCGACGTGTTCAGGCTCATGACGAGCCCCAGCCTTCCCTTCGCGGCGGGAGACATGGGCGATCCGGACGTGGATGCGGCATCGAACGCGCTTGCCTCGGTCCTGTGCCCGTCGTCCCGCGCGGTGTCCTTCTACGGCGTGCGTGACCCGGAACTGTCGCAGTTCCGGCGACAGGCGGCCGACGCCTTTCCCGTACTGGCCGGACTGATCGCCGACAGGCCCGCCATCGCCGACGCGGTTGATTCGGGTCGCCCCCTGCAACCGCTCCTTTCCGAGGCGACCGGGCTAACGAAGGCCGGGTTGAAACGCATGGGGAAGGTCACCATGCCAGTCAATTCCGAGTCGGCCTTCAGTCACGACGAGCGGATCGGCGGGACGGATGCGCTGGGCGTCAACCGGACCCGGATGACCCGTGTATCCGTGACAGTTCCGATCGAGACCGCGCTGTCATCCCTGGCGGGCCTGCCGGCGGATCGGGTGCCATCGGCCAACCCGGAATGGACTGCCTACAATGACATCCTCGCGGGCATGGTCTTGCCGGTCTGCAACGCGACCGAGGTCGAGCGGGCGGCGCTTCTGGGTGCCTGCAATGGATCGTGGGCGGACTTTCGCGAGAGCCTTGCCAAGGCCGGCGACATGCCGCCCGACTCGCTCGACCGTCGCGCCATGACGCTCGTGACGATCGACGCGGTCGAGGCTTTGCGCATGTTCAGCCGTACGGCGGTTATGCCGCAGATCCTGGCATCGATCTCCTCGACCAGAGAACCCGTTCCTCAGTTGTCCATTGATGGCCTGCAGGCCTGCAACGAGGCGGCCGTGTCTCTCGTGCTGGGCAGCGCGGAGAACCGAAAGAGCCTGCCTGCCGCGCTGATGCGCATCGCCCGGCGGTACGCCTCGCGGATCCCGGCAATGAACGCTCTCGATGAACGTGACGGGGACCCCGTGGAAGAGACAACGCCTGGCATGGAGAGATTCGCCAGGTACGGCGCCACGTCCTTTCCGACGCTGACCGGTGCGTTCCACGCGTCGAACGGCTGCGTGATCCGTCCGATGGCATGCCGAGCCGACTTGACAGAGGAATCCAGGCGCCTTGGACATTGCGTCGGCGTCGCTTCGTCGTATTTCCGCAAGGCGCGGCGGGCGGAAACCTATATCTATTCCGTCCAGAACGAGGCCGGGGACGCGAGCCATTCGACTTTCCAGCTGGGCGGTGCCGTCCAGCGCGAGGAAGATGCCACGCGCGCAAACCTGCATTGCATCCAGCACCAGGGCAGGTCGAACTGGGAACCGCCTCCGGTGGCCCGGACGGCCTTCAATGAGTTCATGGCGGCGCTCAAGGAGGGCCGCATCGAGATCAACGCGGGCCAGCTCGTCGAATGGCGTGCGCATCTCGAAGCGACGGGCCAGATGAGAGGCGTCCTGAACGCCGCTGCGACCCGGACGCCCAGCTGGGCTTCTGCCCTCGAGACGAACTGGTCGGATGCGACGACCAGGCGTGGCTACTGGGAGGAATGGGGACGTGTCTTCGGTGGCCGGATCGCTTCTTCTTCGCCGGAAGTAATCTTCACCGAGAAGAAGGCGGTGGACACCCTGACATTCCTGTCGCCAGCGGCCGCGAGCATTCTCAAGGAGCGTGCCAGAAGGGCGCGGGAGGCACGGGCGGAGTCTCTTGCGGCAGCACCGGAACCGTGACGTCGGGGCCGATCTGTCAGTTCATCCAAGGCCTGGGCACGGCCGTGACCTTGTTCCACATGCCGTCCTTGTCATCACCGGCAAAGGATCCGAAGAGGTCGGACTCGCCTCGGAACACGCCTGCCAGCGTTTCCAGTTCGCGCCGCTTGCCCTCCTAGAAGCCAGGTTCGCAGGAATCGTCCTGAGTGCGCGGGCGCGGGCGCGATTCCATCGGCCTAAAACCTGTTGCCTCGCGGATTCCTTCCGGGGTCATGTACGTCAAACCCTTGATGTGACAGCGGGTTACGGCGTCGCGCAGCAGGCGAAATCTCGCCGGGTCGGTCCGGGCCATCCGTGGATCAATGTCCTTCTGGATGTAGTCCGCGATCTCGTGCAGGAGTTCCCAGTCACGTTCGGCCATGACTTCAAAGACCCTGTCCCTTGCAAGGGCATCCTCTGCCATGACTTCCAGATCGCGTCGGCTACGGTTCAAGACTGTCGTCCCGCTCAGGGTCATCTGTTCGAGGCATTTGAATGTCGATCAGCACAAGGTTCTCCAGCGCGCTTTCTCGCTCCACCTTGCCTGGAATGAGGTTGATCGCCGCTTCAACGTCCGCCTTGGACAGGTTTGCGTTCGCCATCCACCACATCACGTCCTCGATGTCTCTTGAATTGCAGCGAACAAGTTTCGAAGCCACGATCATTTCCGCCGGCGGCATGTCAACCGCCAAGTTTCCATACTGTCCCAGCAGCGTCCTCTCAAACGGCCCGGGAAACTCCACGATGCCGGGTCGCAATATCTGGATGTAGACATCCCCGTGCTCAACGTTGCCTGTCGGATTGAACAGAATCCCCGTCGCATAGCATGCGTTGCGCAGGTCCTCCTCGTCAAATTCAGAGGTTGGTCGCCACACGTCAATGTCGGGTGTCTGACGACCGTCCTGCCCCCAGATCATGGACGCCGCACTGCCAACAACCGTGATCCGGCATGGCTTCGACAGGTTCTTCCCCAAGCTGATCAGTATTGCGTCAAGCTTGTCTCGATTCAACATCGCGGTTCACCTATCTGCGGGACGCTCGCCAGCTTCATCCACTCATTGCCGTCATAGAACTCCACACCGCCCCTAGCAAGCGACGCCTATGTCCTGTGCAGGGCTTTCCGTCCGCACCAGGTCGGACCCTGGTCAGTTCATCCAGGTCCCGGAAGTTGCCGTGACCTTGTTCCACATGCCGTCCTTGTCATCACCGGCAAAGCGTCCGAAGAGGTCGGACTCGCCTCGGAGCACGCCTGCCAGCGTTTCCAGTTCGCGCCGCTTGATCCGGTCGGGCTCGTGCGCCCTTTTTTCGTCCGCCTCGTTGATGAAAACGCGCATTCGTTTCGCTGTCATCTTGATGGCGGCGCGGCAGACCTCCTGCGAATCAAGCTCCCCTGCGCCCTTTTCGAGATCATCCGCCAATGTCCCGCGCGCCTGGGCGACCGCAAGGCACTGCGCCTCGCTCAATGCAGAGTGCTGGATGACGAGGCGTGCGGCCATGCGCTCGATCCTCGCGAGCTCGCTGTTCCCGATCAGGACCATGATCGCTTCGTCCACGCTTCGTTTCTCTTCCCCGGCAATCTCAGAGGCGTACCGTTGGAGCACCGTCAGGGTTTGCCGGCTGATCGTGACCTTTCGTGCCTTGTGCTTCATTGGACGTTCTCCGCACGTGTTCATGTCTTTGCAGGAAAGCGGATTCGCTCACCCGCGTCCGTCCACTCGGACACGTGACAGATGTCGACGTCCCGGGTCCAGTCGGCATCATGCATGATGCGCGCGATTTCGTCCGACGCATCCCGGGCATCGTCGGTTCCTGCCTCGCGGCGATGCCTGGCAGGTGCCAGGCCCGCATGGACGCGTTGGAGCAAGGGCAGGAACCTTTCGGCAAGCGCCTGCATCTTGTCGAGGTCAGCGAGCGCGGGCGTTTCTTCCGGGACATGCGTGCGCCACTGAGCCATGCACGACGCATGGCGAACCTCGAATGTCGCCATGTCGCCTGAACGTGAATGATCGTCGATCCCGTCAAGGCTGGCGGCCGCGCCCGAATCCAGGGACAGAACAAGCGCGGCGGAACATTCACCGAGGCCGAGGATCTCGTCCGGTGCCGTGACATCAATGGCTGCAGGGATGAGGATGCCGGGCGGAGCGGTCATGGCGCAGTCTCCATTCCGACATTCGCGTGCGGGCCCTCGGGGCGGTCGCAAGGCGGCTCATCAATGTCTTCCGGATCAGGGTCGTCGGGTCCGAAGACCAGTTCCCAGTCTTCCGGCGTCGTGCCGGAGATCAGGAATTCGCGATCATCTGGTGACATGTTCGGGAACGCCCTCTGGATGTGTTCCGGATCTTTTTCCTGGAGCCAGCGCAATAGCCTGTCCGGATCGTCTGTCTCGATGGTACGCGTGTTGGCCTGCCCGGTGATCAGGCTGATCATGGTGACTTCCATCGTTTTCCCTTGATGTGCAGGGGCCACCCGTGGCGGCTCCTGCAAAGTCGTGGCTGACGTGCTGGAATTGGAGTGCCTTATGGCTGGGGCGTTTCGTCCTCGGCCTTCGCTTCCGTCTCGGCGGCTGGGTGGACCGTCGCGGGACCTTCGGGAACGTAAACCGGTTTCCAGTTGTCACCCACTTTCCGCTGGCTGGGCCGGACATCCAGCTCGATCCTGTCACCCTCCGTGACCTTGCCCTTGAGCGCCAACGCGTCATCGCCAAAGAACGTCATTCCGCGCCAGAAGGTCTTGTCGTCCTTCTCGACGCCCACGAAGAGATCAATGAAGGGCTGCTTCTCGTCCTTCTCATAGCTGTCGAAGTTGTCCTTGGGATTCTTCACGACGCCCGCGACATGTTCCGGACCGGTCCCGTAGACAGCGAGATGGAGCAAGCTTGCGGAGCCGAGAAGCTTGCCGCGCAGGATGACTTCGCCGCCCGCCTCGAACGCTTCCTTCAACGTGTCGAAATGATCGTTGTAGCCCTTGACCGTGATCTCCTTTCCGTCATGGGTCGTGATGATTGCCGACGCGGTCTTTTCCTCAACGTCCAGGCTGTCCGCCTTGAACGTCCCCTTGTAGGAGGTGTGGATGTCTCGGCCCTTTGCTTTCTTTTCGTCCTTGTCACTCATCGTGAGTCCTTTCATTGCTGGCCCGTCAACGCGAGACGGGCCTGTTTCAACAAGATTCTGTGTAGGGCAGCCTAATGAAAACGCGAAAACCTGGCTCCGAGCCAATGCCTTGGCGTGCACGCTTTGGACGCGAGACAGGGAGCTGGCAGACAGTGGTTCTGTGGGCCGCAGCAGACTGCAGGATGACGCGATGCCAAGCGGCGATTGCCCGGCTGTTCAAGGCTTGTGACGAGTGAGCAAGATTGCCCGTTGCGCTGAGGCGGGAATCATGGTAATTACTGATGTTAATACATTCCCCGGGAGGCCCGCATGCCCAAGATCACGCGCATCGGCCATTCGCATGGTGTCGTCATTCCCTCGACGACGCTCGCACAGGCCAATCTCACCGCTGGCGACAGCGTGATCGTCGCGCCCATCCAGGACGGTGTGCTCGTGGTTGAGGAATCGTCGCTCGCCGGTCGTTTCGTGGCAGCCATGACCGAAACGATGGACACCTATGCGGAGACATACAGAACCCTTGCGTCGGAGGAACTGAGTCGTTGAGCGGACCAGCGAATCCCGACAGGGGACAACTGGTCGCGATTGTCGACGGACATGTTCTGCCAACCGGGAACCTTGTCAGGCTTCTGCATGACATGCAGATGCGTCGCTTTGGCGGCGCTTCGGGACTGCGCGATCCAGGACTCCTTGAAAGCGCCGTCGCGCGCGCCGCCCAGATTCTGGCATATGACGATAGCGCCGGCGTCGTGGAGGCTGCCTGTGCGATCGCCGAGGGACTGGTCCGCAACCACCCGTTCGTCGACGGCAACAAGCGCGCGGCATTCAGCGCTCTCGCGACAACGCTTGCGGCGAACGGCCGTCGTCTGGAGATGAAACCGCGCCGGGCTGCGCAGCTCTTTGTCGACCTTGCCGCGAACCGACTTGACGCCGACAGTTTCCGGGCCCTGGTCCGCGCGGCGTCCTGCGTTGATCCGACCGCGGCAATGATCGAGGAAATCTCCGCGACGGAGGAGGCCGCCACGGAACCGCAAAGGGCCGACGAAGAACCCGGTTTCGAGCCGTGAAGTTCGATTGTGGACAGGAAGGGCACCTGCATGAGGCCGTGAAGAATGGCGCCGGACCAGGCTGCATGGAAATCACGGCTGGCGGGCCATCTTCCGCATTTCCAGCCAATCCTTGAAGCCGAGAACGGTCTTGCCCGCAGCCACGTGCGCCTTCCAGCCCGCCATCGGGTCTTCTCGCATCCGGTCCGACGCCTCTTCTTCGGCGGACTTGATGGCCCCGCCGATCATCCAGGAAGCGGGACGAATTCCACCCAGCCAGTCGGACACGGTGGGAATCCGACGACAGTCTTCGCGCACATGCTGTTCGCCGATGAACCGGACCGGTACCTCGCGCGCGTCCGAGTTCGTGATGACGTGGCCGAAGACGCTCTCCGCCTCAAAGATGCCGAACGCATGGTGTCGAAGCGCCCGATGCACGGGCCGGGGATCGTGTGCCTTCGATGCGTCGAACCAGTCATGAACCGCCAGGTAATCATCCGGTGCGCCGCCGAACTTGCGGGCCGAGCTTTCAGAGTGATGGACCGGGTGTGCCATCTGCATCCTCTCTCGTAGGGAGGCTCACGTCTTCGGCAATGGCGTCCACTTGGGATGGGTCGATTCCCGCCTCTTTCAGGATCCGGCCCTCGTTCCTTGCCACGATCTCCGGATCCTGCGCCATCTCGTCGACGACCTCCCGGTTGAGGTTCCGCACCGTGTGCCTGACCTCATCGACATTCACGTGCATGTGCGTGATGGTCGAACGCGTCGAGTGCTCCAGATCCAGTTCGTCCTTGGCAAGGTTCCACCTTACAGTGCCATGGCCGCCGTCCCGCTCCTCGAAGCCGGGATATGAACCTTGGGCTGTGTCCCAGACGAAATCCATCAGCTTCTCCTCGACGCAGGAGAAGTTCGCAGGCAAGCCGACAGCCGGTTCGTAGCCAACGTCCGTGACGTTTCCGCCCCCGCCGTGACCTTGGTAGGACGCCTTGACGTTCGCGACGCCAAGCGCAAGCAAAGCGTCCCTCAGCGCCATCCGCATTTCGATGCGATTGCGCAGTTCTCGCCGCTCCTTTTCCAATAGTCTCCGATAGAAGTTTGCCTGGAGTTCGCCACCGACATCGTTGGATCGCGTGAATTCGGTCCGAAACTTCGTGTGGTCCAGCCTGATCGTGTTCCTCCCCAGATCCCAGGCAAGGATGCCTTCGCCACCTGCATCGTCCTCGAATTCCGGATGTTCGGCCTGAACGATGCTCCAGACGAAGTCGAAGAGACGTTCGTGATGCTCCACGTATGGGTCCCGTTGCCCGGCGCGGATGGCTGGCTCCGGCTCAAGATGAAGTGACGTGACATTGCCGCTCCCGTCACGACCCTCGTAGAACGACTTCAGCGTTGCAACACCCAGCGATGACAGCGTCTCCTTCAACGCCCTGCGCTCATCCTGGATGGCAAGATGGGCCTGATTCCGCAACTGACGACCAACGTATTCCGTGTCCAGCAAGCCGTGCTCCTTGATCTCTTCAACGTTCATGACAGACCCGGTGTCGCGTCTGCATCCTCTTTCGATTCGGACAGTTCGTCCCTTGGGGTTTCGTCTTCCATGAAGGTGATCTCTCCCGTCTCGGGGTGAACATGATACAGGTCCGGATCGCCTCTCACCTCGTCCAGCAAGGCGCGTCCAACGTCATCGTTCTGGGTGAAGACGGAATCCTCGAAATTCGAGTAGTGATCCAGGTCGATCCTGTCCGCCTGGACGTTCCATCGGACCTCGCCGCTGCCGCCAGCATCGATCTCGAAGCCAGGATGCTCGGTGTAGGCCACGTCCCAGCAGAAATCCATCATGAGTTCCCTGAGCTTGTCGTCCAGAACGACGTTGTCCGGTTTCACCGCGACATGCTCGACGTTGCCTGAATCCCCGTACGCATCGTAGGTTGCGATGACAGAGGTCACACCCATGGCCGAAAGGTCGCGGACCAGTTCATCGCGTCTCGTGACCAGGCGCTTGAACCTTTCGTCGTCTTTCAGGTGTTCCGGAGTCTCCCGATAGAGGTCCTCGGCTGGGTAGGGCTGACTATCCTCCAGGCGGGAATGATGATCCAGTTCCATCCTGTCTTCCTGGAGGTTCCACCTGATTTCGCCGCTGGCGCCGGCATCGATCTCGAAGCCGGGATGTTCGGCGTAGGCTACATCCCAGCAGAAATCCTTGAGGCGCTCCCCGAGTGCATCGTCCAGCTCCGGCACAATGGCCGCGTCGTTCCCTCGCACGGCAAGAGCCGTCACGTTTCCGGAATCGCCGTAGCCTTCGTATGTTGCGGTGACTGACGCAGCGCCACGCGATCCGAGAATCCTTTTCAGGTCGATGCGGGTGTTCAGGTCCTCGATCCGGAGCCGCTTTTCGCGTCGCTCGTAGTCTTCCACGAATGATGTCGCTGGGTCCGGCATCGGTGTTTCCGTTCCTTGTGTTGCGCAAGGCGATTCCGTTCAGAACGACGGGCTTGGCACAGTCTCGTCGGCTGCCGTGTCCAAGCGCTCGTCCATCTTGCTCTCCCGTTCGGCATGCTCGCCCTTGATGATCGCGTCCAGCTGGTCGGGATCAATGCCAGCTTCCCTCAGGACCTTGCCCTTGTTCCTCGCAACGACATCGGGATCTGACTTGAGCTTCCGGCGCAAGGGGTCAAAATCAACGTTGCTGCTGACTTGGTAGCGGTGGCCGCTGGGAACGTGCTCCAAGCCCACCGCGTCCAACTTCACGAACCACTTGAAGCAGCCCTCGGCGCCGTCACCCATTTCGAATCCGGGGTGTTCCACGCAGGCTGTGTCCCATGCGACGTCCTTGACCAGCGAGAGGACCGCGTCTGGCAACCGTTCTGGCGGGTCGGTGAGGACTTCCAGGACGTTGCCCGAGCCACCATGTCCTTCGTAGGTTGCCTCGACTGTCTTGACGCCAAGTGTTTCCAATGCGTCATGCAGCGCGATGCGTCTCTCGATGCGCAATTCCAGTTGCTGTTCCTGTTCCCGCCTTGCATCCCGAGCCGCGGTCAATCGCCTGAGGCTCTCCTCCATGGTCTTGCTCCTTGGTCGTGCGTCGGTTTCCACAATGCTATCTGTGCTCGATGAAAACCCGAAAGGCCCTGCGCAGATGGTTCGGAGAGACAGGGACCAAGCTCGATTCTCGGTCGTGCGCCCCGAGTCACGACTGAATGAAGCTGGCTTTCCGGACTTGCCCATTCACGCTTCAGTTCACCTCATGGGAAGGCAAGCGCCGAACGTTGCCCCCGGCCGGCTTCCTCCCCGGCCGGGGACGAATGAACTGAGCGAGAAGCCGCTCGTTCATGCCATGTCCAAGCAGTGCGCATGTAAGGATTTCCGGTTTGTGTGAGCATCGCCGGAATCATCTCCGCGCCCTTCGCCATCCGGCGGCACGGGCCTCCGATTCGGCGCAGAACCAGCGCTCGCCTTTCGCCTCGGAAATGCGTGTCCTTTCGTAGTACGCTTGCCCCGGGACGTGATAGATTCGTTCGCTCGATGCGCTGATGTTGCCCTTGATCGCGCAGCCCTGAGGCGGTGCCGGCGAGGCCGTGCTCTTGCCACCCTGCGTCCGCCGCCAGTCCCACGGCATGGTGAACCGGCCTTGCCAGACACCGAGCTTCCGCGTCCGCGCGGCGGTCTCGTGCGAAACGTAGTCCGTGCCGTATTGCCGGTAGGCCAGCGCATGGCCCTGCCGGACCATTGATGCATTGAGGTCGACGCCGCCACGGCGGCACACCGCGACCAGGCGGCCATAGCGGTCCTTGTCCCGAATCTGGCAGTTCACTGAAGCTCCCCGGACCAAGCTGGCAAGCGCTTGCGTCGCGGCCTGGCCGCATCTGTAGGATCGGCCTCTGGCGTCGGAACATTCCTGTGCGCTTTCAGGAGCGTCGATGCCGTGGAGGCGGATGCGCTGTCGTTGGATCTCGATCGTGTCGCCATCGATGACGCGGACAGGGCCGTACAGCACGTTCTGCGCCTTGGACGTCGTTGGCGTGCCCGCAAGCGCAAGTGCCGCGAGCAGCGCAAGAGCAGTGGTGGAGGGCAATACCGGGGTCATTGGCTTTCGCTCCCATTGTTGACGTCTTCCCGCAAGGAGCTCACCTCTTTTGGCCAATCAGAATCCAAGGTCGGACAGGCTCTCGTCAGGATCGTCTTCAAGCTTGTGAGGATTTTCGCCTTCCAAGGATGGCGTGCCTCGATGGTCTGGGTCATCTGAAATTGAGCCAGAGACCCGTTCCGGCGTTGCCTTGGCGCTGTCCGCCGGCGGCTCCTCTTGGATACTTGTCGCAACTCGCATCTTTCCGGTGCCATCTGATACAGGGCGGGGCAGGGCGCCCGTTTCCTCGACCCTAACAGGCAGACCAGGCACCTCTTCCGGTGCGGGTCCGTTCCGTGTATCGTCCAGCATCGCCTCTGCCCCGGGAACCAAGGCAGCGAGCTTGCTTTGTATGTCTGCGGGACGCGATGCCAGCCACGCTCTCAACCGGGCGCCAATGCAGTTCGTGACATCCGCCTCGCTCGCCAGGCTTTCTCTCACGGGAGCGAACAGCAGTCGGTCCGTGGTCCGGCATGTCTCTGCATCCCTCGCAGATGGGGGGACGCGTTCGATCATGAGCCGCCCTCGGGGCGACGGTTCGGGGAGCCTTCCGGGATCGGGAATCGACACAAGGCCGGCGTCGAGAATGCCCTCGACCTGGGACGCCAGTGTCGAGGGGCGCCCAACGTCATGGCGGACCATCAAGTCGACCAGGACGCTGTCGAGGGGCCATGTCCGAACGCCGGTCAGGGCCTGGAATCCCCAAGGACGTGGATCTGCCGGGAGTCTCAGCCAGTCGAGGTCGCGAAGAGCCGCGATTTCCTCCTCCGAGAGCGCGGCTCCGGTCCCTGCGTAGACCCCAGCCTCCCATTCATCGACTCTCAGCGACTCGAAGGCCCGCCGTGCGACAAGCGCTACCATCGTTTCCTCGATCTCCGCATCGGTTTCCGGTCGGCGGGACACTCGGCGCACGGTTTCCCCAACTGGCCTGTAGCCAGGCGGCTCCGGCAACGGGTGCAGGCCTTCATGTGCACCGCTCTCCGCCACGTCAGGGCGCGTCGGGTGATCTCCCGAGACATTCAGTCCGGCTCGTGCCGCCATCCAAGCGACGTTGCCGGCGACCTCCTCTGACCAGTGTCGGCCATCGGTTCTTGGATAGGAGACACGGCCCTTCATGTAAGCCGATTGGAGTCCTTGCATGGCGCGTCCGACCGGGATCCCGTGGAACCGGGCCGCATGGACCAGTGCATCACCGGTGTTGAAGGGCAGCGCGACGCCGAAACGTGGCGCGGGCTTGGCGCCGATCGGTCGGAGCGGCGAGACCGTTCCGTCAATGCGACGATTCCGGAACCGCTGCGCGAGCCTGGCCAGCGCCGGAGGCATGTTGCCGTGGAAGGGACGGTGGGCCACGAAGAAGGAGCCGCCATCCGATGCCCGGACCTGGAACGTGATCTCCCCGGTTTCCGGCAACGGATCTCTCAGCCTGTCCAGATCGTCGACGAGGCCCATCACGGCCGCGCGCACGCGCCCGCAGGATTCGCCGGCCATGCCGGTCAGGAGCGCGCCCGCCCATCGATCTGCGATCGCGCGCGCCCGGCCCGGAACCGCCCGCAGGAGCATCTCATCGGGCGGTTCTCGACGTGCGGCCTCGCAGGCCTGCCGGACCGCTTCCGAAGAGAGTGCGCGGGGACGAAGGCGCAGGACCTGTCCCAGGAGGGAGGCCCTGACTTCAAGGACAAGGTGCAGGACGTCCAGCGCGATGACGTCCCCTTCCATGTCGTCGTCGGTGGCAAGCAGGATCTGGCCGCTGGCGTCCAGCGCCTGCAATGCCGCAGTCAACTCGCCGTGCCGATGCTCGTTCCATTGGCGCCCGTAATCGAGCGCGGCTCCGTCCTCGAACCGGATGCCGAGCGGATCGAATCGGGGCGGAAAGCGCCGAAAGTGACCTCCGGTGGCGATGATGCGGACAGGCTGGCCCAATCCGGCCGCAAGACGCGACCAGGCGGGGATTTTCCCCGGTGCCTCAACGATGACCAACGTCGGACGCGAGGACGCCAAGAGCGTCACTTCGGTCCTGCGCGTTTTCTTGACCTCATGCGACAAGGGGTAAGGCAAGCGGGAGAAAACGCGAAATGCGACTGACAGAAGAGCAGGCGGAGATTCAGGACGCTGCCGCGGCGCTTCGGCCCGGCGAGAGCCTGAAAGTGGTCGCCTTTGCGGGTGCCGGCAAGACAACGACGCTGAAGGCCTGCGCCGAGGCGCGTCGCGACCGTGGAATCTACCTGGCATTCAACGCGTCGATCGCCAAGGAAGCGCAGGAAAGGCTGGCCTCCACCAAGTGCCCGGCCAGGACCATGCACAGCGTTGCCTGGTCCGTGATGCGCAACATGGCCGGGCAGCCCTCTGCGCTGACGCCACTGGACCTGGCCCGGTCGGACGTCATGCAGCAAGCCGGGCTGCCGCGAATTCGAGGCTGGGGGGATCTCCGATACGCGGCGGCTGTGATCCGAACGATGAACGCCTTCGCGGCATCGGCCGACGAGGACATTGCACCAGGTCACGCACGACAGGCACTCATCGATGCCTTGGGCGATCCGGAAGTCCTGCAAAACGCGAACGCCGAACGTGCGGAGCATGTGAGCGAGGTTCTGCGCATGCTGGAAGACCCCTTGGCCAGGTTGGCCGAGGCTTGGTGGGTGAACCGAATGCTGGCCGGGAGCTACAGCCACGACATGTATCTCAAGATGCTCGACATCGACGAAGAGATGCGTGTCAACGCGTTCGCAGGCATGCGGTACATCATGATCGACGAGGCACAGGACATAAATCCAGTGCAGCGATCAATCATCACGAAGACCGGCCTGCCGCTTGTGGCCGTGGGCGATCCTTACCAGCAGATCTATTCCTGGCGCGGTGCCGAGAATGCCCTGTCGCAGCTTCCGGGGCAGACATTGTATCTCACGCAATCCTTCAGGTTCGGTGAAGGAATTGCCGCAGATGCGCGCCGGATCTTTGCAAGCCGTCCGGACGGCGGTCCTGAACAGCAGCTGCAGGGTGCCGGTCCGGGGCAGCTCGGTGACGACGAGACCTACGCGATCATCTGCAGGACGAACATCGGGCGACTGGACGAGGCCATCGTCTGCATCAACAGGAACATCCCCGTGTTCGTGGACAACATCGAGAGCCTTTGCCAGGAGGTCGACTCGGCGCTGGCCCTCAAGGCCGGCAAGACGGACGAGGTCCGGTCTCCTGAACTGAAGTGTTTCGAGAGCTGGGACGAGATGAAGCAGGTCGCGTCCTACTCCAAGGATCCCGGCCTCGAGAGCCTGGTCGACCTGGTCGAAAGCGGCCGTGCGCGTGAGGTGCAGCAGCTGAAGGCGCGCCAGGAGCGCCAGCAACAAGATCTTTCCGGCGGCAAGTCGCGTCCGCAAGTGCTCATCTGCACGGCACACCGCTCCAAGGGACTGGAATTCGACGCCGTCAAGTTGGGAGACGACTGGCCGGACATCGACCAGATGGCGAGCCGTTTCGCCAAGGCAAGCGAGATGTCGGGGGCACAAAAGGCAGCGGCAATCGAGTCCTGGAACTGCCTGTATGTCGCCGTCACGCGATCCATTCGTCGCTGCAGCAACCATGAGAAGCTTCTTGAGCCTGACCGGCCGGATGCAAGGAACGGCGACGACGCGGCCGCGAGTGGGGAGGTCGACGAGAGGCCCGCGACAAGGTGCGAACCGTGACCGACCTGTCGTCGAGGCAAGGTCCCGAGGCCTGCCTGCGGAATGTCGCGGGAGCAGCAGCCATGATCGCGGACGACATCGCAGGGCTGACCCCCGTCACCTACCTGGCTGATGCCAAGGCACGGGTGTCCGTCGAGCGGGAGTTCCGGACGATCGGCGATTCCTTGGCCTGCCTCGCACGGATTGCGCCCGAACTGGTCAGGAGAATGCCCGATGCGGCACAGGTCACCAGAATCGGCACCGATCTGGCTGGTGGGCAGCGTGACACCGACCTGTCGATGATCTGGGAAGCTGCCGTGAACCGCGTCCCCGAGCTGCGTCGAAGCGCCATGGCACTCCTTGCCGAGATGGAAGCGGCGGCCAGTCACAGCGACGCACCCAGCCCGTTCGAGCTGCCGTCGCCTTTCGACTGACGGTTCGTGAAGGGGCGCGAGGCCGTAAGAGCGGTCGATGATCTGCCTCCTGGGCATTGCTGGCAGCTTTCGCGTTTTCATGCCGTGCCCGTAGAACCGGAAGAAGTTCACGGTGGCTTTCGCCGCCACAAACCACGGAGAAACGATCATGCAACTCAATGGCCTGAAGATGCTCGACCGGAACGGCTTTCCCTGCTTGTACGCAGCCGATGGAGGGCACCCGGACCGTGGAGTCCCGGCGCGCGCCGCATATGTCACGGCCGAAGCGCTCGCTGACGTGTCGCTCGTGCTGTCATCGAAGGGTCAGGACGGCGAACGCGTGGGACCGTGCTCAGTTGACGTGGAACTGGGAGACGTGATTGTCGCGTTCGACGAACCTGACGCCGAGAGGCCGCAACTGACGTTCCGGACGCTGTCCATCAACGGCGGTGACGGCGCTGCCGCATACCTGGAAGCGCCGGATGACGAACAAGGCCTCCAAGGGCTCCTTTCCCTGACGGGTCCGGAAACCCTGCTGCTGCGCGAAAGGCTGGCGCAGTCCGAAAGCAGGTCCGAGACGCATGACCGCTGCCTGCAACGGCTGGACGAGATGTTCCATACTGTCCGTGAAGACCGGGAAGACAGGTTTTCGGGCGAGATGGTGGCGACAGCCTACTACGCGTCCATGACGGACTCCATCCTTGGTGACGCTCCCATCCCCGTCGAGCTCGACGAGTTTGTACGCATGTGCCGGGCCAATGTGTTGCGCGCGCGGATCGGGGCGCTGGATCCCGATCACGCAGACGCGTTGCAGTCCTCCGCTCCCTTGATGGATATCCTGAACAGGCATGGCGTTTCTCCCGTGACAATGGGTTCGGGTGGCAAGATCAGGGGGCAGGTGAACATTGAAGACGACCTGCTCAGGGCCGTGGCGGCGAACGAGATGATGACGCGTGACGTCTTCGGACGCCTGACAACGACCAGCGTCCCTGACCTGTCGGCATCGATCGTGGCACTGGATGAATTGCAGAAGCTTCGGTCGTCGGCGGAAATGAACGCGCTTTCCGGCGATTGGGTCGACTTGGCATCCACAGCCGTGAAGGACGCCATCGGCGAATCGATGCCCGGATACGAGTTCAAGATGGAGATGTACTGTGCTGACGGGCGTGACCTTATGCTGATCGAGGACAGCGTCGGCGCAAGAACGGGCCACGCCTATGTCTATTCATGGCCGCGGGCGACTCGCCTTGCGACGGCGGAAATGAACGGCCAAAGCGTCCTGCAGCTTTCCTCCGAGGAGTGCCCGAACGCCGAGGAGATTGCCAGGCTGGAAGCCGTCATTGAGCACCTCCCGCGCGTAATTCAGGCGCGTCCCGCCGACCTCGATGACGACACGCCGTTGATCCATTGATGCCTCATGTCCGGTCCAGGCGCTCGCGTCGGAGCCGATGTCGTTCGTAGAGATCCTCTCGGGTTGCGCTGGCCAGCGGCTGGATGTCTCGGACATGGGCGTCGCGCGGCCAGTCGCACTGCATGCCGACGCCCATGTCCGAGCTTGATCGACCAGAGAATGCAGGAACCTCGGGACATTGATCCCGCCTTGGCTTCGCGTAGGGCAGTCACCCAGACTCGCCGGTCTATGTCCTTGCGGATGAACGCGACCTCATCGTCCTGCCCGAAATCAAGTACCTGGCGAACGAATTGGGGACCGTTCCGCAGGATTGTCCATGCCGGTCCGTTCCACCACACGGCTTCAGCAAGCTCCATGTATGCAGGTAGAATCGGAGTTCCCTGCCAGACAGAGATTTCGGGCCGAAACCAGCTATCGGTCATGTCGATCCGCTCATGCGGCACCGGCTGTCAAGTCCCGACCCCGTCGAGTTCCTTCGAAACCGATCATCATTTCCCGGCTCGGGTCCATCCCTTCGCGGCAAGGCGCTCGCGGCGGATCGGCCTGCCCAGCGCCCAGACGCTCTGCATCGGGAAGATCCGTATCGCGTCGTCGGCGAAGCGCACCCGTACCGCAAGCACGCCGCGCTCCGTCGAACCGATCTCGACCAGGTCAATTGCGACAACGCCCTCATCTCCTGCGAGGAAGACGGGGCTTTCGCCCTCGTCCACGCCATCCTTGACGACGCTGAAACTGTCCAGCCCGAAGACTGTCTGGACGGCATCGCTCTCGAGGTCGCCGGGAGTTGTCGGGATCTCGATCAAATTGCCGTGTTGGGGCACGGAGGCCACGCTTGCCGCCTCTTTCCCTTCGTCGGCCGCTTGCAGCAACACGTCGATCTCGTCGGCGGGTGGTCCTTCGTCGCGTTGATCCCTGTTCGTGGCAATCAGCGCATTCGCTTCATCGAGTTTTGCTTGGGCCTCTCGCAGCCATCCTTTGGCATCCTGAAGCGGTTCGTGGATCTCCACGAGCAGATTGAAAGCCACGAGCGACGCTTCCGCACCGGCGATCCGCGTTCTGGCCTCGGCGATCGGAGCATTGGTCTCGTCGACGTGTGCCCTGGCCTCGGCGAGCAGCTTCCTGACCACCACATGGCCGCCCTTCGTGTAAAGGACCTTTAACGCCGACCCGCCCGACTTGGCGGACAGCACATCATGATCGCGCAGGACAACGGCCGACTTCAGCCCCAGCAATTCAGTCTCGACTTCCGAAACCTGCCGCTTTGCCGACAGCACATATGCTTCGGCATGCAACGCTTCGACGTTGTCTCGATGCCTGCCCGACGCATCGTCGATCTCGCCTTTTGCCGTCTCTGTCGTTTCGCACGGGTCCGGCGGGTAGGTTCCGCTACCCTCCTTGGCGAACGCGTTGGCGATGGACATGGCTTTGCATTCCGCGGGGAAAGGATAACGATGATCCTGCTGCCGCTCCCTTCTCGGGATGTATGCTGGATCCCTTCCGGGTCTTTCCTGACATTCCAGGAGAGCCGGAGATTCGGCCTCTGTATCGCGAAGGAAGACTTCAGCATTGATGCCCGTAACGTCCAGGATGTCCGCAGTCGCCGCCTGCATGATCGCCTCGCCGCCGCCAAGATGATCGCGGCCATGCTGCGATGAGGAATGATCCCGCAATGGGCGCAGTGCGTCCAACGCCTTGGTCAGCTTGTCATGCGTCATTGCTGCGTGTCTCCTTGTCCTTGTTGATCCGGTTCGACGGCGGCAGTTTGGCATACGTGGAAACGTTCAAACACCCATTGAGTCGCCTCTGACCATGCCGTCCGGATCGGGTGGCGCAAAACTGGGCCGCGTGTAGAATGCCATTCGGGCAATCAGCTCGATGTTTGTCCTGCCTAAGGGGGACATGGGCCATGAAGGCCTGCATGCGCGCGATCATCTTGGCGGCTGCAATGCTGATCGCATCGGTGGTTCTGGCCGAGAAGGTTAGAACCCCGGAAGCGGCTGCGTTCAACATCACTGTCAGGGACGACACGAACCTCGTTTACGGGATGCACCTTTATCTCGGAAACGAGAGCGCGAAGATCGGCATGTACGCGGTTTGCCACCACGGGAAGCGCACGCTCGAAGTCACGATGGTTTTCGGTGCCTTTCCCGCGGACATCCCTGTGCAGGCCGCCATACGGACTGCTGATGGAGATGGCTGGCATGGAGGCCCCCGTCTCGCAGGATCGCCTATGTCCGGATTTCATGAACCGCGATTCACGGGTGGCGAAGCGTTTGAGGTCATTGATCATGCCTTCAGGAAGGACTCGCTCATCAGCAATGGCTGGAACTCCTTCTGGAACCGCATTCCCCAGGAAGTGAACGCAAGGGTCCGCGATGATCTGGCCAATTGCGTGGCAGGAAGACATTGACGCAAACTCGGCGTGCAATGATCTGCATGTCAGCCTGGTTCGTCGAGAATTGACGCCGGTGGTGCGGCAACCTGGCGAGGTTTGACATCCTGCCGGTCCCCACCTAAGCGCAGTGCGAGCAGGGAATTCAAGGCGTATGCGCATCTTTGGCACATTGGGCTTCTCGTGGGACCGTTCGGCCGTTCCTCCCGGCGTGCCTGCATCGGTCGATCGCGCACTGTTCCGGTACAAGCGGATGCTGCCACAGATCGTCTTCGATGCCGGTGCACTGGAAGGCAATCCGTTCACCTTTCCGCAAGTCCAGACCCTGCTCAACGGTGTCACGGTCGGCGGACACAAGCTGTCTGACGAGATGCAGATCCTGAACCTCGCGTCAGCGGCCAAGGAGCTCTTCAACCTGGTCAAGTGTGGTGACTTCACGACAGACAAAGCGACCTTCGACCGCCTGCATGCGCACGTGGCCAAGGAGGAAGCGCTCGAATGGGGGCATTTCCGTGGCGAAGGACAGGAGACCGGCTTCACGCCGTCCGTGTCCTTGGGGCATCATGAGCCGTTCATTCCCTTGGCGACCGTCGCGGGAGCTCCAGAACTCAACCAGGTCTTCGCAGATGGGGTCCGGACGCTTCAGGATGAGATTCCCGGTCCGATGGAGCGCGGCATGGCGTTCTTTCTTTTCGGCGCATTGCAGCAATTCTACTTCGACGGCAACAAGCGCACTTCACGCTTCATGATGAACGGCATCCTGATGTCACATGGGATGGACGCAATTTCCGTGCCGGTCGGTCGCCGAGAAGAGTTCAACGAAAGGATGGTTCGGTTCTTCGTTGAAAGAGAGGCAACAGAGATGATGCGATTTCTCGTCGACTGCCGTCCGGATGATGCTCCTCGGTCGGCCTCCAAACCAGGGAAGGACGATCCCGCAGAGAGAATTGATGCCGTCGGGAATCGTCCAGATGCGGCCGACGACTGGAACCCTCCAGAACCGTCCCCGTTTGGCGATTCGACGGATCCATCCTGAACTGGACTGGAGTGAAGCCATGCTGTCCTATCCGATACAATTTCAGGAAGATGACCAAGGGATATTGGTGACGTCGCCAGATTTCCCCGAGCTCACTACCTTTGGAGATGACCGGCAAGAGGCGTATGCCCGATCCGTTTCAGCACTTGAAGAAGCTGTAGCAGCGCGCATGCATGACGACCAAGACGTGCCGATGCCGTCGGTCGGCGACGTGCGCGCGGCGCTTCCGACGCTCACTGCGGTCAAGGTGATGCTTTATCAAGGCATGCGAGATCAGAACATTGGCAAGGCGGAGCTGGCGCGTCGACTTGGCTGGCATCTTCCTCAGGTAGACCGGGCATTGGACGTGGAACATCACTCGCGGCTAGACCGAATGGACAAGGCGCTGAGTGCGATCGGAAAGCGGTTGGTTGTAAGGGCGGAGGAAATCGCTTGATAGAACATGGCGTCAAGTCATTTGCATGTCGGCACCTGCAATCGTTCCTGAAGAGCAATTCACTGCTCATCCTCGATTTGATCTCCTGACTTCGACGGTTTTCGCTTGACTGCCGAACCGGGTGCCTTTCAAGC
>VXSG01000018.1 GCA_009838075.1 Boseongicola sp. SB0665_bin_10
CCGCAAGCCGTTGAAACAAAACAGGTTTGAAAATCAAACTGTCGAAGACGGGCTTGAGCTGCGTGACGAATTCGGATGGGGCTGGGGGACGGTCACCGTCCTGCATGCGCTCACCGACATGGGGCTTGCGGTCAAGCCGGACCTTCACCTGACGAACACCGTGCGGCACCTGGGTCTGGACTCCCGGGACCCCTTGGAAATCAACGAGCATGTCGACGAGCTGCTCAGCGCGCTCGGCCCGGAATGGCAGGCCGACATGCCGAACAAGATCCGCTACGTCGACAAGGTGCTGATGGAGATTTCGCGCAAAGGCCTTTTGGACACATCGAGCGACTGCATGGCAGAGGACATTCTCGACATGCAGCGACGCCTGGACCGCATTGAGGAGAGGCTCGGACTGTCCGGCGATCACGCCGTGTAGTCGGCCAGCCAGATCCGGCAGAGCCTTCCGTAATGGGGCTCTCGACGTCAAGCACAAGATTCCCGTGCATGAGCGGCCACAAGGCCTGAACCTGGCAAGACTGTTCCGGCGCCGGCGGCACGGGGGCGCGGCGTTGGCTTTTGGTCCGGAGCCGGGGATTGCCTGGTTCGCCGGAGCAACCACAAGAGTCGGGAACCACCAAAAACTCCGGGGTCAGGCAACCATTCGGTCCATTGCCTGATTTGAGTTTGCCGGGTTGAAGAGGCCGGGATGCCAGGACTGGAACCTGGTCCTGAGGGTGCCGTCGAGAACGCGTGTCCTGGTTTGAAGCATGAGGTGGGCTCCCGACTTCGACCATCGCATCTGCTGCTTCTTCGAAAAGCGCTTTCCCACGACCGTGTTGACCGTGGATTCGACGAACGCGGTCGACACCCGCTCTCCGTAGCGATGGCGCTCGGCGTAGTTCGGGATGGCATGGGCATTGTTGGCAATGTAGGTCTGGAACTCGCGGACGCCTTTGCAGAACGCCTTGATGCTCGGGTACCGCGTCTCGATGCATTCAAGGTCCATGGCAAGGTCGTCGATGCAGGGAAGGGCCGCACGGACGTTGCCGTGCCACAGGAACCCCTTGATGCGCCTCAGCGCCCTGTCGACCTCTTCCGCCTCCTCATGATCGTGATGGCAGTCGGCGAGGCCCTTGGCATACTGCCTCAGCACCGTGACGCGCATGGTGACATGGAACCAGTCGAGCACATGCTCGGCGCAGGGCGACATGAATTCCGCCACGCTGCGAATGCTGTCCTCGCCGTCGGTCATGAACGTGATCTCCTGGTTCATCTGCAAGCCCTGTTCCTGCAGCACCTCGTGCAGCCTTCGATTTGGCTTTGCGTCAAGGCTCCGGACAAGACCGAAGTACCGGTTGTCCCGATCCTCGGCCATCGACTTGCCGACCAGGACCTCGAAGTTCGTGAGCCGTCCGTCAGCGTCCCTCTCGCGGGCGCGCACGTAGCCGCCATCAATCCCGACGACGATCGGACCTTCGGGAAGTGGCAGCACGGCGTGGTCCCGTGGCGTGCCTTCGATGAAGCTGAACCGCTCCTCCCCCAGCTCCCTTTCCATGCGGTTCGCGACTTGGTGGAGGTGGTTGCGCACCGTCTCGGCGTTGAGCGTGGCACCGACGGGCAGCACGTCCTTCAGCAATCCCACCGTGGCATCGAAGGAGACCAGGGAGGCCCATTTCGTCTCAAGGCAGGGCATTTCCGGCGCGACATGCGAGTTGAACAGGTCCGACAGCGGGCTGAAGCTGCCGGATCCTGCGGCGCCGCACCTGCAGCGCTTCAGGCGCGGGCTTTCAACCTGAACGTCTCCGAATGGCGTGCGGAACGTGAAGGAGGCACGTTCCTTGCTCCAGAGACGGTTCAGGCAGTGGGGGCAGGACCGGCTGTCCTCCACGAAGGCGGCGGCCTGCGCCGCCACGATCCGTTCCTGGAGCCTGCCGAGAAGCTCCTTGGTCTCGTCGAGCGAAAGCCCGATCCGCTCAAGCACGTCGTGCGGCTTGTCGAGTTCCAGCACTTCCTCGTCAATGACATTGCCCTCTCCGGCATCGATCCGCAGCCTCACCTCGATCTACATGTCGCTCCTCCGCAGGTGTTTTCCAGAATGCGCAGAGAGGAAAATCCAGATAGCGCAGTCCCCTCTGTCACGCTGGATTCAGACGACGGATCGGGGCAAGCCGCAACCCGGCTTGTCTTCCGAAATGCCACAGGACAATCCATGGACGGCTACATCGAGCGCATCTCCGGCGAAATCGCCGACATCAGCGCGCCGCACATCCATGCCGAGACCAGCATCGCCATGTTGCAGCGCAAGTTCGGTCAGGTTACGGACCCGGCCGGCCGCAGCCTTGTGGGTGCCGTCAGGCGGCGCCAGGGAAATGTCGCCGGCGCGTTCGCTGCAGGCCTTCGGCGCGTGGACCCGCGCGATCTCACATGACCTGCTGATGCATCAGCCTCCTGTGCTGGGCGGCGCGAAACCGCTTGTTGACAGGCCCCCGGAGAAACCTGTCCTCCAAGAACCGGAGCCGGGCCTTGCATCGGTCCGCCGCCGCTTCGGCACGCCACAGTTCATCTTCGTCCTCAAGCACGGACAGATCTCGCTTGATCACGATCCGTTCGAC
>VXSG01000036.1 GCA_009838075.1 Boseongicola sp. SB0665_bin_10
ATGCCCGGCGTCAAGGAAAATCCGACAAAATCTAGCGTGGGAAGGCCCTGCGAAAGTGTCGGTGCCCTTGTCCCATCTTTCTGCTTCGTCTAGATTCCAGCCGGTGCGAATAAGAGTCTGAGCGTCCCAATAGCGAATTCCGCCTCCGCCTGTCAGGACATCGTTTCCGGTCCCCCCGTCGAGAATATCCTCACCTCCGCCGCCATAGAGCCGGTCGTGACCTGCGCCGCCATAGAGCATGTCTCCATCGCGATGGGCACCTTGGTCGCCGTAGAGTACGTCGTCGCCTAGGCCGCCGTAGAGCCTATCGCTGCCCTCGTTCCCCTTCAGTATATCGTTGTGCGCTCCACCATAAAGCTTGTCGTCGCCCCAACCTCCATCCAAGAAATCTTCGCCAGTATTGCCGTAGAGCACGTCGTCGCCGAAGCCGCCGTACAAGGTGTCACTACCCCCGCCGCCAACAAGAACATCCTTACCATAACCGCCGAAGAGCTTGTCGTCGCCTTGGCCGCCGTAGAGTTCATCCGTTCCATGGCCGCCGTAGAGCCTATCGTTGCCACGGCCGCCGTAGAGCTTGTCGTTGCCATGGCCGGCCCGGATAGTGTCCTTCCCTTCGTCGCCATACAGCTGATCGCCACCCCTAGTGCCGAAGATCCTGTCGTCGCCGTGTCCTCCGTAGACGAAAAGCCTCTCAATACTCCAGGTACCGCGCAGTTCGTCGTTCCCCTTGCCGCCATAAAGCGCCCAGTCGCCAGAACTGAGTGTCTCATCAGCGCCATATTCGGGAACGACCAGACGGTCGTCTCCTCGCGTTCCCTTGAGCACCTGATCTTCAGGAATGTCGTCGGGGTGTCGTCTGGATGCCATGGCTTTGACTCCGCGATTCCAAAAGGTTACTTCCAAACTGAATTCGCCGATCAACGGCCGGTCGACACCATAGAACGTTCTGCCGAAATCGTCCCTATCAATGCTGATAGGTTCGGCGAAAAAAGTTCGGACCGCCGGCTTGCGCCGACCTCGCGCCTCGTCTCGGCTCGTTGCCGCTGAGCGCTCCGCCGCTTACCGCCTCCCGCGCCGAGCGACACACTCGCGCCTTCGCTCTGCACCGCAACACGCAGCAGTGTTCGCAGCAATGCCCCCGCGCCTGCGAGAGTGCCGCCGGCACTGGCCGCCGCACCGCTCGCCGCACGACCGTCCGCACCGCCGCCCACGGTGCGCGCCGCGCAAGCTACGCGCCCCGTGCACGTGCGTTCGCGCGTTGATTTGCCGCCGCGCGCTTCGTATAGTGCGGTCTGGAAGCCGCGCGACGGTTCGGGAACTGTTTCCGCAGGTGCGCGGCGGGCGCTGCCGCTCAAGCGCCGCTCGGGCTAAAGGCCGGTTGCACAACGGCTTTCATTCCCCGAGCGCCTGTGCGACCAGGAAGCGGGTGGACGACGCCCCCTGCGGCGGTTTGTTCTCACACCCCACGCATTGCTGATGCAGGCATTGCCCTGTCTGCACTTGTCCGGTCTGTTGGCGACATTCTTGGCCAAACGCGGTCCCAGAGGTGTTGGGCTGAGCGCATTGCGCGCGCAATGCGCGATTTCGTCAACCTGCCGCCCGTCTTGGGCACCGTTTGTCCGGCACCGATACACGACCGATATGCGTTCCGAATCCCCGTTCCGGGCCGCATACTCTCTCGAGAACCAGTCCCCGTGCCCGCCCATGGCCGCCGTGCATGCTATCAGATAAATCATGTTCCGGCCGATCGGCGCCATTCGGCGGAGATGACGAGCTTCTTTCTTGACCGACCCGGATGCCTGGGATCGTCCCGGCATCTGCGTGAACTTGCGGCTTGTGAAGTCGGATTCCGAGCATTTCCTTCGAACCGCACAAGTCGCTTGGGACTGCGTCTGGCCCGCCCCGGGGCGGATTGCATTTCCGACCTGCATCGCCAAAGATGGCGACCAGCATGGACAAGGAAGGCATCCCTTTCGACGAAATGTTCATGGCCAGCGGCGGGATCCGCAGGCCCTACTCTGACTATCATCAATGGCTGGAAGACCAGCACGCCAGGCGCCTTCAGCAGAAATCCTCGGAAGCCGATGCGCTGTTCCGAAGCGTTGGCGTCACGTTCAACGTGTACGGCGACAAGGATGCCGACGAGCGGCTGATTCCGTTCGACATCGTTCCCCGGATCATTTCGGCAGCCGAATGGTCGAAGCTGACTCGCGGTATCGAACAGCGGATCAGGGCAATCAATTCTTTCCTGCACGACATCTACCACCGGCAGGAAATCATCCGGGCCGGAACGCTTCCTGCCAAACTCGTTACCGGAAATTCAGCCTTTTTGCCGCAAATGATCGGAGTCACCCCGCCTGGAAACGTCTACACGCACATCGTCGGGACCGACATCATTCGAACGGGCGAAAGTGAATTCCTCGTTCTCGAAGACAACGCCCGGACCCCCTCTGGCGTCTCATACATGCTGCAAAACCGGGAAACGATGCTGCAGATGTTTCCCGACCTTTTTTCGGCCGTGAACGTGCGACCGGTCAGCGACTACCCAAGGCACCTTCGAAGGTGCCTGTCCGATTGTCCGCCTGAGCGATGCGAAGGCAGGCCGGTCATCGGCGTGCTGACGCCCGGCATTCATAACTCGGCCTATTTCGAACACGCGTTCCTTGCCGACCAGATGGGAGCGGAACTCCTCGAGGGTCAGGATCTCCGCGTTGCCGACGGGCGAATCGCCATGCGGACGATCCGCGGCTATGTGCCCGTTGATGTTCTGTACCGGCGTGTCGATGACGATTTTCTCGATCCACTGAACTTTCGGCCAGATTCCCTTCTCGGCGTTGCGGGAATCCTGGACGTGTACCGCGCCGGCGGCGTGACCCTGGTGAATGCCCCGGGCACGGGAGTTGCCGACGACAAGGCCATCTATTCCTACATCCCGGACATAATCCGGTTCTATACGGGCGAAGCGCCGCTCCTCGGCAACGTGCCAACCTGGCGCTGTTCGGAACCGGACCATCTGGCCTACGCGCTCGACAACCTCTCCGAGTTGGTCGTGAAGGAGATTCACGGATCGGGCGGCTATGGAATGCTCGTCGGCCCTGCTGCCAGCAAGCAGGAACTCGCGGAGTTCAGGCAACTCTTGTCGTCCCGGCCCGAAAACTACATCGCGCAGCCGACCATGTGCCTTTCGACGGTGCCGATCTTTGCCCGGAGCGGGCTCGCGCCGAGGCATGTCGATCTTCGACCCTTCGTTCTCGTCTCTCCTGACAGGATCCACATCTCGCCAGGCGGGCTCACGCGCGTTGCGCTCAAGGAGGGATCGCTGGTCGTCAATTCCAGCCAAGGCGGCGGGACAAAGGACACCTGGGTGCTGGAGGATTGACATGGTCCTGGGTCGAACCGCCGACGGTCTCTTCTGGATGTTTCGCTACCTCGAGCGCAGCGAAAACACGGCTAGGCTGGTCGGTGCCGGCCTGCGGATCGCCCTTACCCGGTCGCGGTCCGGCGCGGAGGAATGGTCTTCGATCATCAGCACCGTCGGCGCGACGGACGCGTTTCTTGCCCGCCACCCGGGATATGAATTTGATGGCGTCGTTGACTTCATGCTTCGCGACCGGAGCAACCCGACGTGTGTCATGTCGTTGATCGCATCCGCCCGGAACAATGCAAGGGCCGTTCGAACTGCCCTGACAAGCGAAGTGTGGGAAGCCACGAACGAAACCTGGATGTTGCTCCGGAATGCATTGAAGGCACCTGTCACGCACCACAGCCTGCCTGAGGTCCTGAGCCTCATACGCAAGCAAAGCGCCTATGTAAGGGGCGCCCTGCACGGCACGATGCTCAGGAACGAAATGTTCAATTTCGCCAGGTTGGGCACCTTTCTTGAACGGGCCGACAACACCGCCAGAATTCTTGATGTCAAATACTACGTCCTGTTGCCGTCGGTCGTCCACGTCGGCGCTCCCATCGACAACGTGCAATGGGAAACAATTCTTCGATCCGTCTCCGCCGAGCATTCCTATGACTGGCTTAACGAAGGCGATCCGAATCCGGCCGGGATTGCCAAGTTCCTGCTTCTGGACGGACGCATGCCGAGGTCGATGGCGTTCTGCTGCGGCCAGATCCTCGAAAACCTGCGATATCTTGAATCAGGGCGGCCAGACCCCGCCCCGAGCCTGGACCTGGCGCAAGAGCTCACCGACAGCCTGCGAGGCCGGGACGTCAAGGACGTCCTCGACGAGGGGTTGCATGACTTCATTCAGGAAATCATATCGAGGATTGGCAAGCTGGGTGCCCAAATCGAAACCGATTACAGGTTCCACGCGTGAAAGGGTTCGGAGCCAGTAGGATGCTACTCAAGATCTTCCACCAGACGTCCTATCGATATGATCAGCCAATTCGCCTTGGGCTCTTTCAGCTTCGCCTCCATCCAAAATCTGGCCGAGGGCAAGATGTCCGATCCTGGTCCGCGCGAATCGAGGGCGGAACAAGGGAGGTCACCTTCATGGACCAGTTCGACAACCACGTCGATCTCGTAAGCGCCCACGCTCACGCAGACGAGGTTGTCGTGACTGGTGAAGGCGAAGTCGAAGTCACGGACTCCAGTGGAATCTTCGGCGACCATCGCGGAAACGTTCCCTTGTGGCTGTATACGCGCGAGACCGAAACAACCAGGCCCGGCTCCGAAATTCGCCAACTGGCCGAAACCCTTGCCGCAGGGCGGCAAGAGAGTTCCGCTGACGGCGGCGACATCACGTTTCTGCATGCGTTGTCGGCGCAAGTGTTGTCCAGGATGTCCTATCGGCCCGGCACGACCGATGCGACGACCCGCGCCGAGGACGCCTTGGCGGCCGGCGAAGGCGTGTGTCAGGATCACGCGCATGTATTCCTTGCCGCATCAAGGTGCCTGGGTTTTCCCGCTCGTTACGTGAGCGGCTACCTCGAGTCCGGCGACAGCGGCAGCGAGCAGGCCGGGCACGCATGGGCAGAGGTTCATGTCAAGGGTTTGGGCTGGGTCGGGTTCGACATCTCGAACGGAATTTCTCCCGACGACCGGTACGTGAGGGTCGCCACGGGGCTTGACTATCAGGATGCCGCGCCCGTCCGGGGGATGCGGCTCGGGGACGCAACTGAATCGATGACGGTGTCATTGCAGGTGACGCAGCAATGAACTTGCTCCGGCAAAGGGACTTCCAGGCTCAGACCGGACGGCAAGGATTCGCGCGATGACCTATTGCGTCGGCATGCGGCTGGATCGGGGGCTGGTGTTCATGTCTGACACCCGAACCAACGCGGGCGTCGACAACGTATCCGTCAACCAGAAACTCTTTCGCTGGGAAGTGCCCAAAGAAAGGGTCGTGACGGTAATGACGGCGGGAAATCTTGCAACCACCCAAACGCTCATCAACCTCGTCGAGGAACAAGCCCAATCGGGCGACGGCAGCCAATCCATACTGAATGCGCCCTCGATGTTCCGGGCTGCCCGTTTGATCGGAAAGATCCTGCGCGAGACAATCCAAGAGATCGGTTCCGAAGGGAGCGAGGAGCCGTCGGCATTTCGGGCAAACATAGTCGTGGGTGGCCAGATTCGGGGCGAACCTCCGAGAATGTTCATGATCTATCCGGAAGGCAACTTCATTGAGTCGGGACCGGACACGCCCTACTTCCAGCTCGGCGAGACCAAGTACGGCAAGCCGATTTTGGCAAGGGCCTATCGTCCGGATCTGACCTTTGAACATGCAGTCAAGCTCCTCATTGTCTCGTTTGATTCAACCATCAAGTCCAATCTGTCAGTCGGGCTTCCGCTCGACCTCAGCGTCTACGAGGCAGAAACGCTTGTCCCAGGCCCGACGCGCCGCTTTACTGAGAGCGACGCGTATTACAGGACGATTTCGAGGGGATGGAGCCAGGCCATTCAATTGGCCTTTGATTCGCTCCCTGACTTTTCGTTTGGCGACAGCTGACCTCAGGCCGCGATCACGGAATGGCCGCAGCTCAACATCGGCCAAGAATTGGCATTGCAGCCGACATCGGCGTCAGGTTGCTGCCTCCGTCCGAGTTCGGCATCCTGTCTCAACGCGGAAGCGACAGTTTCACAATGCCCCAACGTGTTGTGCACCGATTGATCGGTATGCCACATGTTCTGCACAAGGCCTTGCTCGCAGATGTCGGTGAGTGATCGCATCGCGCGACATCAGCAGGAAGTTCCGCGTGGCCTCAGTGAGCGCGCGGCGGGCGCGGGAGACGAGCCGCACCCTTGCCCGTAAGCGACTGCATTTTGCTTCCCTGCAGCCACAGTCAGGCAGTGCCCCTGACCGGGCGATTGTTCTCGATGTTGAATTTCATGCCGTCCAGGAGTTCTTCCAGGTCGGGGCGTGCAGCGGGTCCGTTGGAAATGTCCACGAGCAACAGCGTGCCGTCCGGACGAATTGCAAATGTGCCGGGTTCCGCAAACATGCCCGTAGTCTCCGCCTCGGAGAGCGGTTCGGAGACAAAGAGACCAAGCGACCGCATTTGCGATTCCGTCAACCCGTAGCACAGGTCGAAGTCCCAGCCGAACTCCTCCTTGTCTGCAAGCGCCTTTTCCTTGCTGTCGGCCGAGATCACCACGACATCCATGGCGCCGACCCATTCCGGCAACGCGTCGCTAAGCTTGTTCAGGAAACGCTTGCACCGCGGGCAGTGGCGGCCACGATAGACGAAAAGCATCGTCCAGCGATCCTTGGGCTGGCCGATCGTGATCGACCCCTCGCGATCGACGGTCGGAAAGTCGAGAATCTCTACTGGTGCGCCGACGCGTGGCTTGCTTGAGGTCATGCTGAACTCCATTCAGTGGTTACGGTCGACGCAGAGGCGTCTGTCAAAAGTGCCTTCATTCGTCCGGCACAACAACCATGTTGTCCAAGCGCCACGAAGGGCATCCGCAGCCGCTCCGCGAAGGCCGGTGCAAGAGCGACGAAATCGCCTGTCTGTTCGTCCGCCTTGCAGACTGACCAAAACGCCGTCCTTGCGCCAGCCGGCAAGGTGTGTGTGTCGTCGCACTAGGTGTTTCCGCGGATTTCCCAAGCGGCGTCCGGCATGCGAGAACACCTTTGATCGTCCGTTTCAGACGTTCGCTCAGGAAAGGCATCGCTCCTTCTTGATCCGGTCAAAGGCAATGTTCGCCTCAGAGGTCTTCTTGGTGCCGAGCTTGTGGAATTCCTCAGGCATCCCCTTTGCCATCAACCTGTCTGGATGGAAGTCCTTGATGATCGCGCGATAGGCTTTGCGGACTTCTTGGTCCGTCGCGTCGCGGCTTACGCCAAGGATCTCGTACGGATCTTCCTCATCAGGAACCGCGTCCGGAATGTAAGTGTGTTCAATGCGCATGCAGTGCTCAGGCGAAAACCCGAATTCACGCGCGACTCGGCTGATGAAGTCCCTTTCTCCGCTATGGTAGGTGCCGTCCGCGGCGGCAATTTGAACAAGTCCGGCAAGAATCTGTTCGAGCATGACCTTGTCATTGCGAACAATGGACGCGATCTGTCGGGCGTAGGGCTCAAAACCGGTCGCGTCCGCCTTGGCGGCATCAAAAATTGCGCCGACCTCTGCTCTTGCCGCTTGCGGGAAAGAGACAACGCGTTTGAGGGCATCGATTTCATCGCGCGTCACCCGACCATCGACCTTGCTGAGCTTCGCTGCGAGCGTAACGAACGCCACCGCGAATGCCGTCTGGACATCAACATTCGAGCGGCGCCACGGGCCGGCGCGTTTCCCAGCCGCCTTCGCGACAGCAGGTGGCGCTCGGCGCTTGTCGACGAGGTGCCCGAGCGCCAGCCCGGCAATGGCGCCAAGTGGTCCGCCAATTGCAAAACCGGCGGCGCTGCCAAGGATCTTTCCGAATGCGGCCAGGTCGCCCGCTCCCTGTTTCTGTCTGCGCGCCGGATCTTTCCGGCTGTCGTCGCGGAATGTCGCAACGGTATAATGTACGCGCTTCACTGATCCAAGTGCCTGATGCCGCCGCGCCGAGTTTCGCGGCCGCGCGCTCATGCGAGCGCGATTTCGGAACAGGATCGGGAAAGAAGCTCCCTGATCATTTGCTGCTGCACGCTTCGTGCAGAATGGTGGAGTAGGAAGGAGGCACGCCCCGCCGCAAGTCGGAAGATGGGGTGTTTCCGGCGGCCATTGCCGATGTGTCGGCGCCTCAGATCCGCCTTATCAGCCTTTTCTCGCCACCGCGCGTCAGGCCGGACGCGCGGGTTTCCGCATCCAGCTTCCCCGCGTGACTACGCCTTCGCCCGCGGAATTCGCTTGGCTCTCGGCTCAAGGCGCATCAGGCCGTAGTCGTTCCACGATCGCTGGATCGAGATCCACGCGTGCCTTTCACCTTGTGCATTCCATTGGGCCGCTTCCGGCACGGCCTGCCAGCGCCCAAGGCCGGAACTGTCCGCAAACGCCCTTCCTGGGTTCAGGCGGCAACCAGTTCCATCAGCTCCTTCCAGCGATGGCAGGCGACATCGTGCCCGTCCTCGGTCTCTAGCGCCGGCTCCTGCGACTTGCAGATGTCAATCGCATGCGGGCAGCGCGTCTGGAACTTGCATCCCGGAGGCTGGTCCGTCGGCGACGGAATTTCCCCTGCCAGCTTTTGCGCGGTCCTGTCGTCGTCCGGATCGAGTGACGGAATGGCCGAAAACAGCGCCTTTGTGTAAGGGTGCCTCGGAGCCTCGAACAGCATGCGCGTCGGGGCGGTTTCGATAAGCCGGCCCAGATACATGACCGCCACGTGGTCGCAGGTATGGGCCACGACCGACAGGTCGTGGCTGATGAACATGAATGTCAGCCCCAGTTCGTCCTGCAACTGCTTCAGCAGATTGAGCACGTCCGCCTGGATCGATACGTCGAGCGCAGCTACGCTTTCGTCGGCAACCACGAATTTCGGCCCCGAGACAAGAGCCCGCGCGATCGAGATGCGCTGGCGCTGCCCGCCCGAAAAGGCATGCGGGAATCGCCTCAAATGCTCGAGATTCAACCGGCATCTCGCCGCGATCTCCCGAACGCGCTCGTCGGTCTCCGCCCTGCCCTTGGTCAGCCCCATCACTTCCAGGGGCTCCGCGATGATGTCCCGAACCGTCATTCGGGGACTGAGCGCCGCATACGGATCCTGAAAGATCAGCTGCGCGCGCGTGCGATAGTCCTTGAGCTCCGCGCCATCCAGTTCCTGAAGGTCGTAGGCAACCTCACCGTCATCGTAGTGTGCTGTCCCGGCGGAAATCGGCACCGCCTTCAGAAGCGCGCGCCCGAGCGTCGTCTTTCCGGAGCCGGACTCGCCGACAAGTCCGAAGAAGGAACCCTTCTCGATCTCGATCGAGACGCTGTCGACCGCCTTCAGGAGCTGTTTGACGAACAGTCCTGACCCGATCGGAAAGTGCACCGACAGCCCCGACGCCTGGATCAGGGAACGGCTCATTCCGCAGCCTCACGATAGATGTGGCAGGCCACGCTGTGCGTCTCGTCCAGCCTGCAATTCGTCGGCACCAGCGCCATGCACTCCTCTCCGACAACCTGCGAGCATCGCGTGTTGAACACGCATCCGGAGGGGCGTTCCAGCGGCGACGGGATGTCCCCGGGAACCGGTGTCAGGGGCGCGTCAAGATCTTCCAGCTTGGGCAAGGCGGCGATCAGGCCCTGCGTGTACGGGTGCCTGGGATTCCTGATGACTTCTCGTACAGGACCCTCCTCAACGAGACGGCCCAGATACATCACGTTCACCCTGTCGGCGGTCTGGGCCACGACGCCGAGATCGTGCGTGATGAAGATGATGCCCATGCCGAACTCGGAGACCAGGTCCTTCATCAGGTCGATCACCTGGGCCTGAATCGTCACGTCCAGCGCGGTCGTCGGCTCGTCGGCGATCAGAAGCGTCGGGTTCGTGGACAATGCCATGGCGATCATCGCGCGCTGGCGCATGCCGCCGGACAGCTCGAAGGCGTACTGATCGAAACGCCTCGCGGCATCCGAGATCCCGACACGGTCAAGCATCTCGATCGAGACCGACTTCGCGGCGCCCTTCGACATGTCCGAATGCAGCAGCAACTGCTCCACCATCTGCTTGCCGATCGTGATGGCTGGCGCAAAGCTGGCCATTGGTTCCTGGAATATCATGCTGATCGCGCCGCCACGGACCACGTTCAACTCGCGCGGCGTCCTGAGAGACAGCACGTCGACCGGCCCGGTGTCCGCATGAAGCGTGATCCTGGACCCGGGCGAATAGACCGCATTTCTCGCGTTGAGATGCATCAGGGACTTTGCCGTCACGGACTTTCCCGATCCGCTCTCGCCGACCAGGCCCATCACTTCGCCTTTCATCAGCGTGAAGGACACGTCCTCGACCGCCGTGATCAGGCCTTCGTCCGTCCTGAACTGGAGCGTCAGGTTCTCGACCTCGATCAGCGGCGTCATTTCTGCGTCTCCGAATACGGGTCCGCCGCGTCCCGGAGCCCGTCACCGACGAAGACGAAGGCCATCACCAGGGCGATGAAGAACAAGACCGGGATGAAATACCATTGGTAGTTCAGCATCACGTCCGCGCTTGTCGCCTTCTGAAGAAGGACGCCGAGCGACGAGACCGGATCCTTGAGACCGAGACCGATGAACGAAAGCGCCGTCTCGGAGAGGACCATGTAAGGGAACGAGATCACCAGATCGACGATAATGTACGACGTGAAGGACGGCAGGAGATGCCGCCGGATCACGTGCGCGGACGACGCGCCGCAAAGCTGGGCGGCAAGCACGTATTCCTGGTTGCGCTCGGTGAGCAGGTGGGTTCGGACGCGGCGCGCCAGCGTCGGCCAGCCGATGAATCCGAGAATGATCGAGATGTAGAAGAACCGTGCTTCGGCACTCAGTTCCGGAGGCATGAACGCGGCCACCGCCATGAACAGGGGAATCGCGGGGACCGTTCGGACGGCATCCGTGATCATCTGGATCACCCCGTCGATCCAGCCGCCATAGTAGCCGGACACGCCTCCTATGATGAGGGCAAGGACGAAGGCGATGAAGACGCCGATCATTCCGACCTGGAGGGATGTCCAGATTGCGTGAAGCGTCCGGCTGAAGATGTCCTGGCCGTCCTCGTCCGTGCCGAACAGGTGGATCTTGCCTTCCTGCACCCCGAACAGGTGCCGGTTGCCCGGGATGAATCCGAACAGCCGGTAGTCATCGCCCTTCGGAAGAACGGTGACATAGTTCCGCTCGTCCTCGTTGACCGTGGTCACCCACCGGAAGTTCGTCTTGAGGGACCTTTCACGCTCGACGGCATGGATGAACGGGCGCAGGGAACATCCGTTCTTGTCGCAGAACTTCGGGATTTGCGGCGCACCGTTCGTGTAGTCCTTGTTCCTGCCCGCGATGGTCGGGTCATAGGGCGACAGGAAGGGTGCGAAAATGCCCGACACGATGAGAATGACCAGAACGGCGGCCGCCACCATGGCAGCCCGCTGCTTCTTGAAACGCGCCCAGATGAGCTGGCGTTGGGAGGCCGTGAAATAGGCCTCCTTGGAGCGCTGCGCTTCCACCTCGACAGTCGTTTCCGCCATGTCGGTCATCGGATGATGCTCTTTCGGACGCGGGGATCGATCACGGCGAGCGCCACGTCGGTCGTGAAGTTCAGGGCGACGATGGACGCCGTGAGCAGGAAGATGATCGCCCCGGCAAGCTGCTGGTCGTTCGACCTGGCCAGCGCCTCGATCAGGAGCGCGCCAGCATCGGTCATGACCAGGATCAGGGCCACGATCGGCAACTCGTTGAATATCCGGTTCAGGTCGAAGCCGAGCGAGTTCACGATCGGCCCGAGCGCATGGCGGGCCGGATAGCCCCAGAGCAGCTTGCGGCCATGAACGCCTCGCGCCGCCGCCGCAGTGACGTACAGCTTGCCGATTTCGTCGAACATCAGGGCGCGGACGGTCTGGAGCGCAAAGGCCGTGGCGGACCATCCCAATATGAAGATCGGCAACCATGCATGCTTCAGCAGATCAAGGAACTTTGCAAACGACCACGGCGCATCCCTGAATTCGCTGGAGAACAGCCCCGTCAAGGTCTCCCCGAAATACACCGTCGCGAACAGCATGATCATGAGCGCCAGCAGGAAGTTCGGCATCGCAAGCCCGAGGTAGCTGACGATGCGAAGCGAGTTGTTGAGGAACGCGTTGTGCGACGCGGCGGCCAGGATGCCGACCGGAATCGCGATGATGTAGGCCAGTGCCAGCGAAGCCATGCAGATCGACAGCGAAAGCCAGAACTTGTCGCCCAATAGCTGGGCGATGTTCACGCGCAGGATGCAGCTGTCGCCGAACTCGCCCTGGAACGCGTTGACGATCCACAGCGCCCAACGCTGCAGGAACGGCTTGTCGAGCCCCAGCCTCTGGCGTTCCAGCTCGATGTCGGCGACCGAGATGCCGGATCCCTGCGTGTTCTTGAAGGCCAGGTACCGCTCGGCGCAATCGCCGGGCACGAGCTCCATCAACGAAAACACCACGAGAGACACGATGACGAGCGTCATCGCAGCCATCAATGCGCGTGTGACGACAAAGCGCGCGAAGTTCAGCATGGCCGATCCCGCTTCCGCGCCCGGTCAAGGCATTTCACGATGTCCTGGACGCGGATCCCCCTCGTTTGCCGGGGGCAGGACCGTCCTGCCCCCGGCATGCAGCAAAGCAAAACTTGGCCTATTCGTCCAGCCACCATTGTGTGGCGCGATACGGATAGGTCCGGTAGTACTCGTAGCTGTGCGTCTTGGTTTCGGTGAAGTTCTGCAGCGCATTGCGATGGATCATCGGTGCCGGTGCGTTCACCGTTCCAATGAACAGCAGTTCCCTGGCCATGGTCTCGGCCATCCGGGCGCCGACTTCGTTGAACTCGTCCGAACCCTGCGCGGCGGACTGCAGCGAATTGATGTCTTCCATCATCTGCTTGGCCCAGGCCGGCGGCTCCACTCCGGCCGAACCGCCCGAATCGACCCATTCGGCCCAAAGCATCGCGTTCCGGTTGCCGAAGTAGTTCTCGAATGGCGGCACCCAGAGCTCGTTGTTGCCAAGCACGATGGCCAGGGGCTGGCCCTTCCGCCACATTGAGAGATCAAGCTTGTTCGACGATTGCGCCGAGCGATACTCGTCGGGCGTCACTTCCTTGACGACCGAATCGATTCCGGCGTCCCGCCAGTATTGCGCGACAAGCTCCACGGTCTGGCCAGCGATTCCCTGCGTGGAGAAGTTCATGTTCAGGACAAGCTTCTCCCCGTTCGGCAATTCGCGCAGCCCGTCCCCGTCGACATCGTTCAAGCCGAGCGCATCCAGCCTGGCGGCCGCCCCGTCGGGATCGAACGCGGCCATGTGGCCATGCAACGCGGGATCGGCGAAGTCTGGCAACGGCGAGAACCCGACATAGGCCTGCGGGTTGCCCTGGCCGAAGAAGCCGATCTCGTTCAGTTCCTCCCGATTGATGGCAAGTGACATCGCCTCCCGGAACGACAGGTCGCTGAACACGGCGCGCTTCGCCGGATCTTCGTGAGTCACGTTGAAGCCAAAGGCCCCGATCGTGATTTCCGGCTTCAGATGCACGGTGTAGTCACCCTTTTCCTGCGCTTCGAGGAGGATGGGAGCGGAAGCGAGCTGGAGCGACTGCGCCTTGTAGTCGACTTCGCCGTTGACGATCTTCAGGATGCGAACCTCGTTGTCGTTGATGTAGACCTCGTCCTGTTCCGAGATGTAGGGCAGCTGCTGCCCGGTCGGATCCACCTGGAAGAAGTACGGATTTGCCACGAGGTGACGACCTTCGGTCGTGTCCGCGATGTAGATGTGGCTTTCCAGCGTCGGATGCGTGTGCTTGGGCAGTCCGTCCACGAGAGCCGCTCTCGAAAGCATCGGAGTCGGCGTGTCTGTCCAGTCCGAATTCCCGTAATAGGCAAGGATCGCGTCATAGCCATTCTCGAAACCGAGCGACTGCGCATAGCTGTCCGCGTCAGGATTGATGTCCGGATGGAACTGGCCAAGGAAGTGCATGGGCTGGAAGCCCTGCCCGAAATGCGTCGCGAAGTGGGCCAGAAGGCCGGGCTTCGGCGCAGGCAGGTTGAAGACCACCGTCACGTCGTCCGGCGCATCGACGGTCATCGTCTCGCCTCCCACGGTCACGTAATCCTTCGGCTTTTCGAAGATGTTGGTGTCCAGCATCAGCTTGTCATGCCAGAACTTGACGTCCGCGGAGGTGAACGGCGCGCCATCGGACCACTTGTGCCCCTTCCGGAGCGTGACGGTGAGCTTCGTGAAGTCGTCGTTCCACTCCCACGACTTCGCCACGTTGGGAACGATGGTCTGGAGATCGTCGGAGTAGCGCACAAGGTTGACGTGGCGCACGGAGAGGAAGTCGGACGTCCCCGCCTCGGTCGCGTTGGACAAGACGTCCAGCGTGCCGCCGTACTTTCCGATGCTGTCGTAGGGCACCACGACAAGCGGCTCCTCGGGAATTCGTTCCGACAATGCCGGGAGGTCCGGATTGCCGACGATCTTCGCATTCAAGGCAGCCGCTTCGGGATTGCCGCTGAACTCCATCGTGCAGCCCGCCGCCGCCTGGAATTCCGCAAGGTCATACTGCTGCGGAAACGCTCCCGGCGCGACACCTCCCATGTCTGCCACAGTGATCCCGGGACAGTTTGCGAATGCCAAGCCTGGCAACATCGCAACAGCTGCTCCGGACAAAAGTAACTTCTTCATCTTATCCCCCATGATTGAATGACGGCGGGCCGGCCGGACTTGCCGAACACGCAATGCGCAATGAACACATCTGGACCCTCAAGTCACGGACAATTGCTCCCGTGTTTCGGGCCATCCCGGCACCCGACCAGCCCCGCCGACTGATTGCACCGAATTTGCAACGGCATTGTGACACGGATTCACAATTTTCGCCACGCGTCAACAGTTTCCTGTCCTGACACCGCCACCGCCAACCATCGTCGCGGCGAAAGTCCCCTCGGCATTCGACATGCGATGGCGGAGCAACTCGCCCATCAGGCGCTGGAAAGTCTCGGGCGCGCCAGGGTCTCCGGCAATGTCGCGACTTTCGCCGTCGCTATCCATGTCGAACAGGATCGGTGGAAGGTCGCAACCAAACTGGACCAGCCTGTACCGTCCGCTCCTGAAAACGACGAGGTTGGATTCGCGGGACCGAACTCCGAGCCGTCGCATCCAGAGAGTCGGCGTCACCGGATCGCCGAAATCAAATTCCGACATGGAGCAGGCGCAGGTCTCGCCGCTTGCGTCTTCAAGGCGCGGCAACAGGCTTGTTCCGTTCATCGCGTGCGGCACATCCGCGCCGAGACGATCAAGAAGCGTGACAGGCACGTCGATGGATTCGGTCATTCCTTCGACGACCTGGCCATGCGTGCCCGGACGATGCGGGTCACGGACGATCAGCGGAACGTGAAATGCGGCATCGTGGAACGTGCCCTTTCCCCACAAGCCGTAATCTCCAAGCATCTCGCCATGATCGGAGGTGACAACCAGGATCGTGTCGTTCCATTGTCCGCTTGCCTTCAACCGGTCGATCACGCGACCGACATGCATGTCCACCTCGCTCGCAAGGCCAAGATAGATCGCCCGCAGTTCCGCCGTCGTTTCCGCAGAGGCGTCCAGATCCGGGAAACCGACCACCATCGAGGACGGAGGTTGCCGTTCCCTGGCGAGGGCAACAAACGGGTGCCGGTCGGGATCCCCCGCTCCGCGCAAGGCCGTCGCGGGCACCGGCATGTCGGCCGGATCGTGCATCCGGTTGAACGGCACCGGCGCGACCAGGGGTGGATGCGGCCGGTAGTAGGTCAGAAGAGCGAACCAGCCCGGCGGCGCCCGGCCAATCCATTCGATGAAGCGATCGGTCAGGAACGCGGTGTCGCTGTCCTCCGCGGAATAGCGTGCGGGGTCGGCGATCCTGCCGCCATCGGGTCTGTAGTTTGCAGGGTATTCAGGCAGCGGATTGCCCTTTGCCGCCAGATGGTCACGCCAGGCGCGGTCGTCCGATGCCGGACGCATGCGCAAGGCTTCCTCGAAGCCTGCCATCACCTCCTCATAGGTCATGAGTCGCGGATCATCGGCGTCGAGGACTCGGGGGTCCTGCGTCGTGTCGGTATATCCGAACAACTGCGGCGCATATCCGAACGCCCGAGCGACGGTGGCAATGTTCGGCGTGTCGTGGCGCAGCGGCGTGCCGTTCCTGACGGACCTGTGGTTCATTGCGTATTGTCCGGTCAGCAACGATGCGCGGCCGGGTCCGCAGGGCGAGACCACCGAATAGTGGTTCGCAAACATGACCGACTCGCTCGCGAGTTCCCTTAGCCGGGGCAGCTTCGCGACCCTGGCCAAGGGTCCGTCGCCCAACAGGTCGCCCCGGAACTGGTCCATCACTATGAACAGTACGTTTTGCCTCTCGGACATCACGGCTCCATGTTTGCGAACCGATCATGTCACCGGCCAGCGACATGTAAAGCCCCCGCCTGTGGCCATGGGCGGGAACGCGTTCGCCAATCGTCTGAATGCGGTTCCGGACGCCTGGCCCCGATGCACGATCTGACATGGCCGGCCGACGGCGGGATGGCGACGTCGGTTCGGGAGAGCCGGAGTTGGCCGGCTGGAATGCCGGTTTCCCGTCGGACCGCCCCGGGTCCCCGGCAGGCACAGCAATGGCTGCCGAACCTGAAAGTTCCGAATCGCAACTGCGCGGGCCTCTCCGGAAGACCTGCCTGCGACGCCGCGATCCTGCGTGCCGTCGCGCGCAACGGGCGCGCGAAGCGCCACCGGACCGGGACAGGCCTGCGTCGCCCCGGATGCCTCGGCAGCGGTCTTGGCTTGGCAAATCAAGGGCGGTATGCCAAGCCAAGCACGATCGGCACGATGAATCGTCCAGACAGCGACCCCTCGCCGCAAGGACGCGCCAGATTGGCGGAAGCCCGAAGGTCCAAGCTGGCCGGCACGAAAGAGGAGACCGTCATCCAACCTGCCTTGGCAATGAACTTCCCGGACAGCCGTCGGCACGCCACGAAACGCGACAGGGCGATTTCATGACGCGGCATCGGCATGCCGAGGGAGAGGCGAACACGTCACCTGCCCGAAGCGACTGGACCACGCGGGAACTTGACCCTCCGACCCGCAAACTGCTCCGACGGGATGCTGACGCCTTCCTGCACCAGTCGCTGTCCTCTCCATGCCTTTCCACGATCGTGAAGGCGGAAGGCATCTGGATCGAAGACTCCTCCGGTCGCCGCTACATGGATTTTCACGGCAACTCGGTGCACCACATCGGCTACGGTCATCCGCGCCTCGTTGCGGCCGTCAAGCGGCAGATCGACGCGTTGCCCTTTGCGCCGCGCCGGTTTGCCAACGAGGTCGCGACCGCGCTTGCGGAACGGCTTTCCGCACTCGCGCCATGGCCGGCCAAGGTCCTCTTCACGACCGGGGGATCGGACGCGAACGAAGTCGCCCTGAAAATCGCCCGTGCGGCGACAGGCCGGTTCAAGACGCTCTCGTTCTGGGACAGCTTTCACGGCGCCGGCTTCGGCGCCTCATCGGTCGGCGGCGAGTCCACGTTCCGAAGTCACATTGCGGGGCCGCTCCTGCCTGGCACCGAGCACGTCGCGCCGTTCAACTGCGCCCACTGCGCCTATGGCCATCCAGGGCCCGACGTCTGCGATCTCGCCTGCGCAACCATGGTTGACTACACGCTTGGGCGCGAAGGCGACACCGCCGCCCTCATCGCCGAGCCGATGCGCGCGACGCCCGTGATCCCTCCACCCGGCTATTGGCAAGCGGTGGCGGCCAGTTGCCGCAAGCATGACACGCTGCTGATTCTGGACGAGATTCCAACGGGCCTTGGCAAGACGGGCCGTTTCTTCGCCCACGACCATGACGGAGTCATGCCCGACATCATCACGCTCGGAAAGGCCCTGGGAGGCGGCATGCTCCCCATTGCAGCGGTGGTCGCGCGGGCGGAGCTTGACGTCGCAGGCGATTTCGCAATTGGCCACTACACCCACGAAAAGAATCCGGTAACCGCGCAAGCGGCGCTGACGACGCTGGATATCATCGACAGCGAGGGACTTGCCGAGCGCGCCGCGCTGCTGGGCCAGACCGCGATTGACCGGCTCCGCGAGAGGCTCGGAACATGCAGTGCCGTGGGCGAGGTTTGCGGACGTGGCCTCCTGTTCGGGATCGAGATCGTCGCGGAACGGGACGCGCGGACGCCGGACCCCGACCTGGCAGAACGAATCTGCTACGCCTGCCTTGCTGAAGGCATGTCATTCAAGGTCAGCGCAGGCAACGTCCTCACGCTTTCGCCTCCGCTGACGATTTCCGAAAGTGAACTCGCGCGTGCGCTGGACATCGTCGAGGCCGCAATTCTCGGCCAGCCTGGTTCGTAGCAGCGCGGGTGAGCCGTTGCGGCGCGGCGCGGGACCGCCTCGACGTCGAGGCAAGGCGATCGGAAACGCGCGACCCCTGCGGACGAATGTGACGGAAACCCGCGTCGCGGCTGCTGACGGCACAGCACAACTTCCAAAGCGCACGAGAGCTGCACTCAGGTCCGAATGTCTTGCGCAAGAACGTCCAGGAACTTGTCGCCGGAATTCCTCGCCCAATCCGAAGGCATGCCGTCCCGGTGCCAGGGCCGCTCGCCATTCACCGGCACCCGGACGACAGGGACAAGCGGGAGCGGCGCAATGTCCGGCAACGTTGCGCCAGAGCCATCGGTGACCAGGCATTCACATCGTCCTGCAAAACTTTGAAATTGCGCGAGTTCTTCGACGGTTCGGCCGGGGGGAACTTCCGTCCCATCAAGTCCTCGGGTTCCGTTTCCCGGCACGGCTTGCAGTTACGATCCGGCATCTCGCGACGCGTGCGGCCCACCACGACGAAAGCGCTCCTAGTGACGCTGCAACAAGGCAATCCGGTTGGAATTGGTGCCTCTTGATCCGTTCGCCACGCCCCAGCAATTTGCCGTCTTCGTGAACGCCTGGTCGTTCACCATGACGCCGAGGCGTTCGAACGGAAGGCCCTCGGCAGCCTGCCAGACCAGTCGTTCGAGCAGAATCTTGCCGCTGCGCACCTCACCGACCTCGAACGCCACGTAACCTCGAGGACGAAGGACGCGGGCTTGCTCAAGAAGGACGCGACGTACCATCTTCGTCCACGCGTCTTCCGTGCGATGCATGTCGATCGCGATTTCGTTCGGGTCAATGCCCGCGAACCAGCAACGCAACCAGTTGTCGGCAGCATACTGCACGATGTCGAGGAACGGTGGCGACGTGACGGTCAGGTCGACCACCCCGTCGGGTATGCCAGGCACGTCCCATGCAGCCCCGGTATGCAGGCTCGAGCGCGCCTGGCCTGGTGCGCAGCCGTCCCTGAGCAGGGTCCTGGACTTCTTCAGGATCACCGCGGCGACGTCGCGTTCGGGCGGAGAGACGCCCAGCTTCTCGTTGATCTTGACTTGCGCCTTCACGGACACGGCCTGGTTCGGCGGCATCGAACGACCCGAGAAGAACCCGGAGGAATGCCCGGAGAGCCGATTGATCGCCACCATGCGAATCCAGTCCGCCACCCGGTCGACATCATCGGTGCCGAGAGGCGCACGATCGGCGATCCAGCGACGCAGCGCCTCCAGCTTCCTGAGCGTCTCCGGGTGGTAGAATGCGAGGAGGTCTTCGCGCTCGACCTCACCTTGCGACCAATCGACGGACTTCAGCGCGGCATCCACCGCTTGAAGCGAGATTGCACGCAACCTGGGCCGCGTGAGCAAGACCGACAGCGGGTTGACGTCGTTGCCGAACGCCTTTCGCCGCATCAGAGCGGCCTGCAGCGGCGTCGTGCCGCGTCCCATGAACGGGTCGAAGACGATGTCGCCGGGCCTGGTAAGCCGGGCTATGAAGAACTCGGGCAGCTGCGCCTTGAAACAGGCCCGGTAGGAAACCTCGTGAATCGAATGCGCCTGACGCTGGCCCGCCGTCCAGAACTCGTTTGTCAGGTAGGGCACGCCATCCACCGTCTCGGCCACGGTGACCTGACCGAACTCATCGAAACCGACAAGCTGGTCGATGAAGATGTCGGCTGTCTCGGCAAACCGGGCCTGCTCGAATAGGGAAAGCTGGTTCATGGCAACTAAGGCTTTCTTCTGCGACCTATATGCAATGAAAGCGCGTGGCATGCAAAATGCCATGTTGCGGAGATTCCGCCGATGCCGCTGTTCGACCTGACGCTCTTGAGCCACCGCAACCTAAGGTAGGCCGCAACATTTCAGTTCCAATTCGCACCGACCTCGGCGTCCTGGATGAATGCCGTCGACGGGTTCTGCTGGAAGCTGACGAGGCAGCGGCTGAAGGACGCGGTCTTCGGCAGTGACTCTCTTTGGCTTTCATGCCGGGGGAGGCAGGACGCGACATCTGCAGGTGCCTGAATCCAAAGACAGTCACGAACGTATGTCCCGTGGCGATGGGGGCGAGATCACCCAATGACATGGGATGGCCTGGCTTCGGACAGGAAGCCTTGAGCGAGAAGAGCGTTTGGGACTTCATGTGACTTGTCTTTCGGGCCTTTCCCGTGCCTTGCCGTTGGGGCCATATATGATTCCACTAGGCAATGAGCAAAACCCAAGAACTGATTGCTCGAATGCGAAACAACCCTCGTGACGACTGGAGCATCGATGATCTCAAGACCCAGGCGGCCAAAAGGGGCATTGACTGGCGGCAGCCGGAAACCAGTCACGTCACATTCAGCTATCCGGGTGCAAGGCCCCTTACGGTCCCTGCACACAAGCCTATCAAGGCAGTGTACATCAGGCGGTTTCTTGAATTGATCGATCAGGCAGGAGAGAACGATGACGAATGAACTTCCACGATTTGAGATGCGCCCGCTAGGGCAGGAGGAAGGTGGCGGATACCTTATCGAGTTTCCCGAATTTCCTGGTTGCATCGCTGTCGGAGAAACTCCGGAAGAAGCCATGGCGGAAGGTGCCGACGCGCTGGAATCCTATCGGAACACCTTACGGGAGCTTGGACGACCAATCCCTGCATCCGGTGATGTTTTTGGCGGCCAATGGCGGCAACGTGTACCGAAGTCGCTTCATGCTGCATTGGCGCGACGCGCTGACCATGAAGGCGTGTCTCTCAACATGCTTGTGACCACGATGCTCGCCGAAGGCCTCGGGCGTCGGATCTAGGCCCTGCTGGCACCTCGGTGTTTCGGGAACCACAAAGAAGTCCGGGGTCAAGCAACCGATCGCTCCATTCCCTGCCTTGAGTTTGCCGCGTTGAAGAGACTGGGATGCCAAGTCTGAGACGTTGTCCCGAGAGTGCCTTCGAGAACGCGGGTCCTGAAGCACGCCGTGACATTCGTGCAACGGCGTTGCTTCCGGCACAAGAACTCGTCGCCAGATCATGGGGCTGGTCCCCAGCAGCCTGACTTTCGGCTGCAGAACCGATTCCGTCTCAGGCGCTGCCCGGGCATCTGGCATGCAACAAGGTTTCAGGGGGCACTCCACGATGCCAGCGGCTGGAAAACCACATCCACATGATCTCCATGTTCACGGTGCACTACAGCTTCGTGCGCGTCATCAGACGCTGCGAATGACACCGGCGATGGATGCCGACCTGACGCGTAAGTTGCACGACATGGGATGGATCGTTGACCTTATGGACGCGAGAGCGGCAACACCGAAGAAGCCAGGCCCGAAGGTCACGACGAAATGTCGCCCGCGAAAGTCAAAGTGAGTCACTGCCCCGTCTTCGACTCGCTTGACGAGTGCATCGCGGCGGTCGAGGGCTGCATCGAGCACCAGGATGCCGACGATGCCCGCCCGTGCTGCTGGAGCAGGACTCCCGAAGATCTCGCAGAAGCATGGACAAGGGGCCGTCAAGAGCTTCAGGAATTGGCATCAAGTGATTGAATCAAAACACTAGTCTTCTGTAACGATAGTTGCTATCAAAACGGCAAATGACATCAGCAGG
>VXSG01000116.1 GCA_009838075.1 Boseongicola sp. SB0665_bin_10
AGTTCACACTGTGTCCACCTTGTGAACATCTCCAGCTGCACCATGAGCGTCCGTTTTGGAGATCTGTCATAAGGCCCATGTATTCCAAAACATAGGCCTTGATAGAGATTCCAAGCTGGAGATATCCTGCTCTCCACCCGAAATTCATTGACATTCCGGGATGGTTCCCGGAAATTTCCCGGCAGGCCAAACCATGTAAGGGTGCAGCAAGTGCAGGTAGAAGATGTTGTCAGGGAAATCGGCCTGGCAATTCGACAAGGCAGACTTCCGGAGCGGTTCCGCGCCGCCGATGTCCGCCGCGCCTGTCCGGGCTGGGATTATCGGACCTACAACAACTCCCTGCCGAAGTACCGTCTCGGAAACCCGGGAGGGCACAAGGTCTATTTCAGGCGGAACCGCGACGGCACCTACAGTCTGTTGGATTGACGCGGCCGGCGCTGCATCCGGTTCGTCCCGGTAATGGATATACCCGCCTTCATACATCCGGTCAGCGCAGACCGGTTGCGTATTGTCAGTGCTGGGTGAAAAATACCCAAAAGTGTCCAACTTCGTGGGTTCACTCCAACTATTGGCCATTTTTACTTTGGCATTGACACGGATTGCATCATGCCTCAGGGCTTGCCTCCGGTCAGTGTCTGTACCGTATCCGGTCTCGGGGCTTCCCGCACGCCCTCTTGGATGAGCCCGGGCATGGCCAACAGCACTCCGGAACTGTAGATCAACAGGCCGGCCAGGGTAAAACCCGAAAAGGCGACACGGCCCTCCACCATCTGCATGAGGAAGACGATGAACGGCCCGAGTGCCGTGATCGTGCTCAGCAGCAACACGCTGATGCCGGACAGGGCCTTCTGCATCGCATAGAGCGGAAACGCCATGATCGCCAGCCCGATGAGGATTGCAATGGCGGCATCCCCGGTCTCCACCGGCGCCTTGTAATCCAGTCCAAGCAGCCAGCCGAATGCGGCCAGGACGATGTAGAGCGGAAATCTGAATGCGAATACCGGTACGGGACAAAGGCCCTTGGCATCGAGGGCCCGGCAGTGTATGAGCATCCATGCAAATGCGCATCCCGAGAGCAGCGCAGAAGCCGAGCCAAGGAGCCCCGTGACCAGAGAACCGCGAACGAAGCCGGAGAATCCCAGGAGCGTTGTGCCGACGAGAAAGACGATTCCGGCGGAGACCAGGACGAAGCCGATCCTCTTTTGCCGCGTGTCCAGGGTCACCGGCTCCCCGATTCTCAGGAATGCCAGTCCAATCGCAGAGACCGGCATGGCCGCGGACGACAGCGTGAAGGCAACCGCCGGCTCGATCAGCTGGATGGAGAACAGGTAGAGGATCCATCCCGCCGCGGTGGAACAGTTGCATGCGAACAGCCCTTGGAGGTTCCGCCCGCACAGCCTGATCTGTTCGGGATCGAACCGCCGGATCCCCAGGAACAGGAAAAACGACGTGATCCCGAACACCCAGAATCCCAGCTGGAATGAATCCATTTGCTGGAGTACCGCGCCGAAAAATACCGACTGGGCCGACTCCAACAGGATGTATATGGCGCTCCAGGACAGGCCGGCCAGCAACGGGATGCTGATTCGCATCAGGGACCCGCAGTTTCCACGCGCCAGGCGCGGTTTGGAGTGAACAGGTGCAAGAGGGTCTCAGAAAATCACCATCCGGAGATTGCATGCGGGGAAGAACCCCGACCGGGCGGGAGTATGCCACGCATGCCGCAGGCGCGGGCTGGCGTTTGCCGGGGGGCATTTCGATGGCTGTCGAAACGATTCCGGTTGGACGGATTTCCCGCGGCAGATGTAATTCGAAGCATGAAGCAGCGCGGATTGCGTTGTTCGGACTTACTTGCTGAATAACGAACAGGACGAAGACGGGTTTGCTTGGCCGGACGACAGGAAAGCGCTGGAAATGTCCTGACTTTGTTTCACTTTGGTGCCTGACCGATTACTAGGTGGTCCGGAGTCCGCGAGGAATCATCTTCGGGCATGGACAGTGGCGCGAAATCGCACCTGCTCCAAACATGGTCACTGATGGAATCCATTCTGCCTTAGAGGGCATCCATGAACCCCGCTCCGATGAGCGTGAATTCTCGGACCCGGGATTGTTTGTCATGGAGTTGAACTGCGCAAGGCATGCCTGCCCTATGAATTTACATACATTCTTTCATACCAGGTAACCAAATATTCGTACTCTGGATCGATACTTTTGGAATCCGGGCAAGTAGGGCCAGTCTTGTCCCAAGCATCGCTTTCACTGTCGCTTTGCTTGTAGAGTCTGAAGTTGTCGTACGCACCTCGGACAAGATACCGATTCCGACTTCCACCACGACTGGGATTATTAGGATCTGCTTGCCGATCCTCGGAGTTGACGAGATGTTTGTCGATCATCACAGGCGTAATCGTTACGTTAAATAATTCTCGGACCTTGGATTCTATTTCCGGTTTGCGCACGAACAAGTTCGATTCGATTTTTGGATGGAGTAGTGATGCTACTGCTATCCAGACCATATTCATCTTCGTCATTTAAAACTCCTTAGTCGTTTAGTATAGCCAAACCAAGCACGAACCAAATTACAAGATCCAGGCGGTGATCCGAGTGTTCAGCAAAAGGATCACTGACACGGGTAAGATCTGTCGATCGAAGTTAATTATATTATCCACAAATGGGAATCACCCGCTCCACACTGTCCCAGACCGAGATGCATGGGTTGGATAACTATTTCAAAGGATCACTATCACCGGAAAATCTACCAAAACCCAAGGTGCAGATGGAACTGATATGGGTGTCCCTGGTATCGGACGGGCATGATGGAGTGCATGCATCCAAGACGTGCCAGAGTCAAATTCAGTGAAGGTGTGTAGCTAGTGCCATATTACAAGCTCAATGTCGTCAGCCGCTCCGAGGATGATTCAACCAACCTGTAGGAGAGGTCGTCGCGGATTCCCGGAGTTCGAGGTGTCGGAGAGCGTTGCTTGACTGGGACACATCAGTGGAATCAGGAAACTTGGTGGAGGCAATGCTGTCAACACCCGCCTCGGAATGTCCGGTTATTGACCCGAAAAGGTTTCAGTTTGATGACGGATGAGAGCAGAGGGGCCCTGGAATACTGGAATTTCAATACTTTCCGCTCCGTCGACACATGCTGGCCCATAAGGTTTTCCTGAATGCATCCGCAGCATCGGCGCCATGCCCTTTTCTAGGGCAGGTGGGGATTTGTCCGGTCATCAGCCGGGGGTTTCCTTCAATTTCAAACTCTTTCCGGTAAAGCCGGTATTGCAATCGGGGATCGTCTTGGGGTACAAATCCTCCCGTTGCTGGTCATTGTCGTTACCCAATCTTGAGAGTTGGCGTGCAGATTGCCTGTCTCACCGGATTGTAGCGGCTGGCGGAAGAAAACGAACGAAAAATACGCCATCCGGTAAGATCCGAAAAACCGAACAAAACATGACAGAAAACAACCTGTGGAGGTTAATACTTACGCTGGAAAGCTTGAAGGGCGCTCTGAACTTCAAAGCGATACAAAGTCGATTGGCAGATCGACCTGCCGACCCTGTATCCGCAGTGCTGGTCTGTTAATCGCCCACCGCGGGGACAATTCCGACAACTGGAAAATCACTACGGTCGGTGAACTCGAATTTTGGATATGGAGCAGGGTCTCCGATCCGTTCAGCATGGGAAGGGCTTTCATCAGTCTCACTGCGCTATATGATTTCCCAAGATTGATTTTGGGATATTGCTTGGAAGATGGCTGATCGCATGGATTTCGCGAACCTGATCTGGCAGATTGCTGATCTGTTGCGCGGCCCCTACCGCCCACCGCAATACGAGCGCGTCATGCTGCCGATGACTGTGCTGCGCCGCTTCGATTGCGTGCTGGCCCCCACTAGGGCGAAGGTCGTGGTGGAATACGAGCGCCTGAAGGGTCGAATCGACGGCAATGCCCTGGAAGCGAAGCTCAACGCGGCGGCGGGCCAGCATTTCCACAACCGTTCAGAGTTCGATTTCGAACGGCTTAAGGGCGACCCCGACAATATCGTCCAACACCTCAGCCTCTACACCCAGAAATTCTCAACAAATGTGCGCGACATCTTCGAGCACTTCGAATTCCAGAGCGAGATCGAGAAGATGGGCGAGGCGAACATCCTTTATCTCGTCGTTTCTAAGTTCGCCGATGTTGATTTGCACCCGGACAGGGTGCCCAACGAGCAAATGGGTTTCATCTTCGAGAATCTGATTCGCCGCTTCAATGAGCTCGCCAACGAGACCGCCGGCGATCATTTCACGCCACGCGAGGTGATCCGGTTAATGGTGAACATTCTGTTCATCGACGATGACGATTTGCTCGCGACCCCCGGCACGGTGCGCACCCTGCTTGACCCCGCTTGCGGCACCGGAGGCATGCTGGCCGAGGCGCAGAACTACCTGCGTGACCATCACGCTCAAGCGCGACTCTTCGTCTACGGCCAGGATTACAACAAACGCGCCTTCGCCACCGCCGCGTCGGACATGCTGATGAAGCAGGTAGACCACAACGGCGGCGGTGACAGTATCCGTTTTGGCGACAGTTTCACCGAAGATAAGTTCGAGGGCCGTACGTTTGACTATTTCCTCACCAACCCGCCCTTCGGGGTTGACTGGAAGAAGCAGCAGAAGGAGATCAAGCGCGAACATGAGAAAGAGGGTTTTACCGGGCGTTTCGGCGCCGGCCTGCCACGGGTGAGCGACGGCTCGCTCCTCTTTCTCCAGCAAATGTGGGCGAAACGGGAGCAGGTCCGACAGGACGAGCGCAAGCACGGCTCGCGCCTCGCCATCGTCTTGAGTGGTTCGCCGCTGTTCACCGGCGGTGCGGGCTCGGGCGAGAGCGAAATCCGCCGCTGGCTGATCGAGAACGACTGGCTCGAAGCCATCATCGCAATGCCGGAACAGATGTTCTACAACACCGGCATCGGCACCTATGTCTGGATCGTCACCAATAGCAAGGAGCAGCGACGAAGGGGTAAGATCCAGCTCATCGACGCGCGGAGAACCTGGACACCGGGCGGCAGTCCTGAAAGCAAGCGCAGCCTGGGTGACAAGCGCCGCCATCTTTCGGACGAACAGATCGACGGGATCGTGCGCCTTTACGGGAGATTCGAATACGGAGAATGCTCGAAGACTTTCGACAACGAGGATTTCGGCTACACCCACGTCACCGTCGAGCGTCCGCTGCGGCTGCGCTACCGGATGACGATCGACGACAAGACTCGCTTTCTCCACGCCTGTCCGCACCTGCTGGACGACGTTCAGGCGATAGATAAGGCGCTGGGGCGGGAGCCTATGAGTGACTGGAACGCTGTATGGAACGATGTCGAAGGCATCTTACGCGGGAACGGCTCGCGTTGGAAGGCGCCGGAGAAAAAGCTCTTCCGTGACGTCTTCACCGTGACCGACTCCGAGGCGGTACCAGTACTCAAGAACACCGACGAATACGAACCAGATTCCGCGCTGCGCAATTTCGAGAACGTACCGCTCAAAAAGGACATCGACGACTATTTCGAGCGTGAGGTCTTCCCCTACGTCCCGGATGCGTGGATGGACCGAGACAAGGACCGGATCGGCTACGAGATCTCCTTCAATCGGTACTTCTACACATACACTCCGCCGCGCCCGCTGTCGGAGATCGACGCGGATCTGAGGGAGGCAGAGAAGGAGATTATGAGGCTACTGCGGGAGGTGGCGGGGTGATTTTCATTGACTGGGCTGGAAAGTTGCCCGACCCATGGGAAGCGAAACCCCTCCGCTCGGTGGCTGACTACACCGTTAGTAACGTCGATAAGTTAGTCTCGAAAGATGAGGCTCCGATTCGGCTTTGCAACTATACGGATGTGTACCACAACGAGTACATTACTCTTGATCTCGAATTTATGAGAGCAACCGCATCCCAGGATGAAATTGCAAGATTCGGTTTGTCGGTCGACGATGTAGTTATCACGAAAGATTCAGAATCTTGGGATGACATCGGTGTTCCCGCACTGGTTCGAGAAACCGCGGATGATTTGGTGTGCGGCTACCATTTGGCGTTGTTACGGCCCCGAAAGCATGTCATGGATGGATCGTTTCTGTTTCGATGTCTTCAGGCTGAGCCTGTGCGATTGCAGTTGGAACTCTCTGCAAATGGTGTAACGCGATTCGGTTTGTCTAAGTCTGAAATCGGATCGACCACGCTCCCGGTACCACCACTTCCGCAACAACGTGCCATCGCCGAATATCTCGACCGGGAGACGGCACGGTTGGACGGACTGGTAGCCGCAAAAGAGCACGTGCTTGAGTTGCTTGCTGAGAAGCGTCAAGCGCTCATCGTCCGGGCTGTCACCCGAGGCATCGATCCTGATGTGTCATACCGCGACTCTGGAGTTTCTTGGCTCGGCGATATCCCTGCCCATTGGAAAATAGTGGATTTACGGTTCTTGGTGGACATGATCGGCGGCGCTACACCAGCTACCGCTAGAACGGAGTACTGGGACGGTGACACACCCTGGGTGTCACCGAAAGACATGAAGCAAGACGAAATTTCGAATACGGGGGATTGTGTGAGTGCCTTGGCCTTATCGGAGACAGCTCTCCGTTTGATACCGGAAAAAGCCGTTCTTGTTGTAGTGAGGGGCATGATTCTCGCCCACAGCTTTCCGGTAGCCGTGACTACCGGTCCAGTCACGATCAACCAAGACATGAAGGCTCTGCTTTGTCGCGATATCCTCGATCCATTGTTCCTGTGTGACTTTCTTCGAGCATCAAAGAATTATTTCGTTTCAATGATTGACTCCGCAGCTCATGGAACGAAAAAGCTGGAAGCACGAGTATTGGGAAATCTTCAGGTTCCTTTACCACCTCTTGGTGAGCAACGACAGATCTCCGATCGAATAGCTTCGGATATCAGTGACCTTGACTTGTTTCGCACCACCACGGAGCGTGCCATGGACCTTCTTAAGGAACGGCGAGCTGTTCTAATTTTCGAGGCCGTCACCGGCCGGGTCGACGTGGAGAGCGCCACGTGAGGGTCGTGCACCTCAAGCTGGCTAACGTTCGCGCCATTGAGGCGGCGGAATTCCACTTTGGGCCCGGGTTCAATCTCGTCGCCGGCGTCAACGGCGTCGGAAAGACTACGGTCCTCGACGCACTGGCCGTCTGCCTTTCCGCAATAGTCGGTCGCGCCGGAGCCTCTCGATGGGGCGCGATGTCCTTCGGGGCAGACGATATCCGCAAGGATGTCGGTGCGTTACAACTCGAATGCGGTTTCGAGATCGCGGGAGAAATCGAGACATTCATGCTCCATAGACCGCGCGAGTCCGTGGTCGTGCCCAAGGGGATGGACCAATTCGACCGCGGAGAAACCGCACTGACGGCAAACACGACGCCGACAATCGAGGATTTTTTTCCGGGTATGCCGGTAGAGGGTGAAGCGCGCCCTTCGGAAAGCCAGCCGCTGGCCGTCCTGTTTTCGACAAACCGCGCCGTGCCGTCGGAAAGAACACCGAAGAAAAGCGTGGCCACGGGCGGTGTGAACGCCGCGTATCCGGACGCCCTTTCCAACCGGCGCGAACTCCGTCTGTCCGATTTTGCGGCCTGGATGCGGGTTCAAAAGGCCCTGAGTTCGGAGCGGCCCGCGGTGATGCGTGTGCTCATCGCATTCGAGGCGGCGGTGAGGCGCTTTCTGCCTGGCTATCGGAATTTTCGCGTAGGCGATGTCGGCAAGCGTGGGAGTTCGCTCCTCATAGACCGTGGCGACGTGACTCTGCCGATCAAGTCGCTTTCCGACGGCGAACGTGGTGTGCTGGCACTGGTGCTCGACTTGACCCGGCGGCTGGCACAGGCCAATCCCGAGATGGACGACCCCGCCGCCGAAGCTGAGGCAGTCGTGCTGATCGACGAAATCGAGTTGCATCTCCATCCGAGATGGCAGCGGAAAATCGTCGAGAATCTTACCGAGACGTTCCCCAATTGCCAGTTCATCGCCACGACTCATTCGCCTCAGGTGATCGGTGAGGTTGAGCACAACCGGATCCACATGATCGTCGATGGCAAAGTCTATCCGCTTAACCATTCTTTTGGCGTCGACTCCAGCCGGCTTCTGGAAGAGGTCATGGACACGGACTCCAGAACCGTGAGCATAAAGAAATTGCTCTCTAATATTTCCGAGGCGATCACGGATGATCGCTACGATGAGGCGCATAAACTGCTGGACGATCTATCGAGTCAATTGGGGGACACAGATCCAGAAGTTACCCGCATCCAGACACTTCTCGACTTCATGAAGGATGACGGATGAGGGCAATCGTCAAGACAGAGGGGCCACGGAGTTTGGTCAAGTACCGTAAATCTTCTTATTCCGACTACGACAACTACCCCAACAAGGTTGAGCTTCGGCAAGCACTGGTTGGTGAGCAGCGAGGATTGTGCTGCTACTGTATGGGACGGATCTGGGCTGATGCAAGTGCAATGAAAATCGAGCACTGGCAATGCCAAGACCGGTATCCGCACAAGCAGCTGGACTACCGCAACTTGCTCGGCGCGTGCAAGGGAGGCGAGGGACAACCGTTCAGTCTTCAGCATTGTGACACGCGGAAGGGCAATTCCGATCTTCTCCGGAACCCCGCCGAACCAACTGATGCGATTGAAAATTGGGTGCAATACGGCGCCAACGGTACCATCAAGTCCAACGATGTAACGTTCGATAGCCAGTTGAATGGGATCCTGAACCTCAATATTGCCTCTCTCATGAATCATCGAAAGGGAGTTCTCGATGTAGTTCTTGAATGGTGGAAGAAGGAGAAGGCGAAGCTCCGGGGCCCAGTGCCGCGGGAAAGGATCGAACGAGAGATCGGCAAACACGCGCCTGCGTGCGGACAGCTTGCACCTTACCGCCAAGTCGCAGTCTGGTGGTTGAGGCAGAAACTCTAAGGAGTGCCGTGAGAGCCGACGCTGAAAACACGCAGACCACCCCGGAGTGCAATCCCCAAGAATTGCGCGCGGAAGAGCCGTTGTCGATCATCCTCCGGCCCGATCTGCTCCTTTCGAAATCCCAATGAATACCGGAAAGCCGACTGGCGAAGCCGCTTTCGAGACGGTTATTGAAACCCATCTGCTGGACAACGGTTATGTGCCAGTCTCTGGCCTGGGTTTTGACCGCGATCGCGCGATCTTCCCGGAGATCGCGCTTGCTTTCATTCGCGAGACTCAGCCTCGCGAATGGGGAAAGTTGGAAGCCCTTCTGGGAGAGAAGACCGGCGAACAGGTGCTTGCGGATCTTTGTAAGTGGATGAACACCAACGGTTCGATCGCCACCCTACGCCACGGCTTCAAGTGCTACGGCCGCACACTGCGGGCCGCGTTCTTCAAGGCGGCACATCGGCTGAACTCGGAGCTGGAGACCGCCTACGGGGCCAACCACCTCGGGATCACCCGCCAGCTCCGATATTCCCCGGGGTCGGAGAGATCGCTCGACATCGCGTTGAGTCTCAACGGCATCCCTGTTGCCACGGTCGAATTGAAGAACCCGCTCACCGGCCAGACCGTCGAAGATGCCGTTGACCAGTACCGACGCGACCGGGATCCGCACGAGCCGATCTTCGAATTCAAGCGGCGTACGCTGGTGCATTTCGCCGTCGATACCGAAGCGGTAATGATGACCACCCGGCTGGCCGGAGCCGCGACTCGGTTCCTGCCCTTCAATAAGGGCCGCGACGGCGGCGCCGGCAACCCGCCCGACCCGGCCAGCCGGAGCTACCGCACGGCGTATCTCTGGGAAGATGTGCTCGGACGCGACAGCCTGCTTGATCTTCTTGCCCGTTTCATCCATCTCCGGATTGAGGAGAAGCGCGACGACCGGGGCCGCAAAGCGAAGGTCGAATCGACGATCTTCCCGCGCTATCACCAGCGCGACGCCGTCCGCACGCTGGTCGAGGCGGCACGCTGCGACGGCGTGGGGGAGAACTACCTGATCGAGCATTCCGCCGGTAGCGGCAAGAGCAATACCATTGGCTGGCTCGCCCACCGCCTCGCCTCGCTCCACGACGACGAGGACGAGCGCATATTCGACAGCGTGGTCGTAGTCACTGACCGCGTGGTGCTCGACCAGCAGCTTCAGGACACAATCTACCAGTTCGAGCATAGGCAGGGCGTCGTCCAGAAGATCGACGAGAACTCGCGCCAGCTTGCAGAGGTGCTCGAAAGCGGCGTGCCGGTGATCATCACCACGCTGCAGAAATTCCCTTTCGTATCGCACCAATTGTTGAGGATGGCGGAGGAACGTGGGGAAGAGGCGACCGGAACGCTGCAGACGCGACGCTGTGCGGTGATTGTTGACGAAGCGCACAGCTCCCAAGGCGGCGAGACTGCGACCGACCTCAAGGAAGTCCTCGGTGGTGAAGGCCTGCGGAAACAGGCAGCGGCAATTGCAGCCGAAGAAGGTCTGGAGGACATGGAAGGACTATTTCGTAGCATGGCCAAGCGCGGCCGGCAGGCGAATCTCAGCTTTTTTGCGTTCACCGCCACGCCTAAGCACAAGACTCTGGCAGTATTCGGCCGGGAAGGGTTGCCAGTTCACCGCTACACCATGCGCCAGGCAATCGAGGAGGGATTCATCCTCGACGTGCTCCGACACTATACGACCTATGCGACCTATTTCAGGCTGCTCAAGACGTGTCCAGATGATCCTACTGTGGAGCAAAAGAAGGCTGCGCGGACGCTCGCTCAGTATCTGCGTCTGCACCCACACAACATCGCCCAGAAGACCCGGGTAATGGTCGAGCACTTCCAAGCGGTTACGCGCCACAGAATTGGCGGAAGGGCAAAGGCGATGGTGCTCACCGGATCGCGCTTGGAGGCCGTTCGCTACAAGCAGGGCTTCGACCGCTACATCCGAGACAAGGGCTATCCGATAAGGGCCTTGGTCGCCTTCTCCGGCACTGTTCAGGACGACGAGATCGCGGATGTGACCTACACCGAGGAGCAGATGAACGACGGTATCCGCGAGAAGGAGTTGCCGGAACGTTTCGCAACTCAGGACTATCAGGTCCTTCTGGTCGCGGAGAAGTACCAGACCGGGTTCGACCAGCCGCTGCTGCACACGATGTACGTGGACAAGCGGCTGGCCGGCATCAAGGCGGTGCAGGCGCTCTCGCGACTGAACCGGGTCCATCCCCTCAAAGAAGACACGTTCGTCCTCGATTTCGTGAACGACCGCGAAGAGATTCGGGAAGCATTCAAGGCTTATTACGAGGGTGCCGAGATGGGTGAGGAGGTCGAACCCGACCGCATGTACGCAGTCAAGGGAGAACTCGACGCCTCTGGAATTTATCTCGGCGAGGAGGTCGAGCGGTTTTGCGCGGTCTATTTCAAGCCGAAGCTGCGCCAGAGCGCGGCTGACCACAAGGCGATGAGCGCAGCGCTCGACCCGGCGGCGTCGCGCTTCGCCGTGGTCCAGCGCTATAAGAAAGAAGAGGCGGAGCTGTTACGCAGCAAGATGCAGGCGTTCCGCAACCTCTACGGCTTTCTGAGCCAGATTATCCCCTATCAGGATTCGGACCTTGAGCGGCTCCACATCTTCCTGCGCCATCTCTCGGCCAAGCTGCCGAGGCGCCGGTGCGGGCCGACCTATCGCTTCGACGACGATGTGCGGTTGGAGTATTACCGCTTGCAGAAGATCTCCGAAGGTTCCATCCCGCTCCACGACGGCGAGGTGCCGGCGCTCGACGGGCCGTCCGAGGTAGGGAGCGGCCTAGTGCGGGAGCAGGAGGTTCCACTCTCTCAGCTAATCGACGTCGTGAACGAGCGATTCGGCACCGACTTCAACCAGGCCGACCAGTTCTTCTTCGATCAGATCGTCGAGGCGGCGGTCGGGGACGAGAGCCTTCGCCACGCCGCCGAGGTGAACCCGGAGAACCGATTCGCGCTGGTATTCGACAACCTGTTGAGGCAACTCTTCATCGAGCGCATGGATCTGAACGAAGAGATTTTCGTACGCTACATGAACGATGCTCGATTCCGGAAGACCGTGAGCGAATGGATGGCCTCAGAAGCCTATCGAAGGTTGCTGAGCGAACCCACGCTTGGGTCTGCTCCGACAATAAATGACAACCTTGGACCGAGAGCCGAGTAAGCCCTGACGGTAAATACACCGCGGACTAGACACTTCCTACTGACTGCTCCTGAGATTGGATTGAGCGATTAACTCGATATCAGGAGTCATCCGGAGAAGCCAACGTCAACCAAGAACAATCCCGGCCAAGTGTTCTACCTTCATCATATCCAGGCCGGAACCTTCCGTTTCCCATGTCTCGATCAGCACGCGATCAGCGCCCGCCGGTTGTTCGATAGGACGAATTCCATCCGCAAGATAGGCCTGCCGTTTTGTTGCCCACCTTCGAGCATAGGTCGGATCGGAGAGAAGCCCAAGATGCTCCCAGTAATAGGTGATACCGCTTGCGTCGTCCTCAATCGTGAAGTCTGGCCAGCGTGTCCGTCCACCAAGCAAGAGTGGTTGCTCGTAAACGTATTTCACTCCCATTGCGATCAGCTTCTCAGCGATCGCCAATTCAGCCTTCGACCGCACCAACTCGTTCCGGCTCGTCCGGTGCATGAGATGTTGGTCGAGAAACTTCGGCCCCGTGGCAGTCACCACCTTGATTGGGGTGGGCTCCTGGAATAGATCGGTCATTCGCCGTGCGATCTCTGAAGCCGCCGGTTCGGCGAAACGGCGTAGCGCGCCAATTTCGTCCTCGTGCAGGATGATAAGCTGATCACGATGGCGCGTCAGTGCTGTGTACAGCAACTCACGAGTCAGCGGCCTACAATGTTTGGGCACGACGAGGAAGATCTGGCCGAATTGGCTGCCCTGCGTCTTGTGAACGGTTAGTGCGTACGCCAACTCAAGATCTGGTGAGCCATCGTCGCCTGAGAACTCCCAATACGGATAGGTGAACTTGACGCCGGACTGACTGTTGAACTCGACTTCGAGATTACGAGGCCGGCGCTTCATGTTCTTCGTCTTGTAACCGCCGACAATGATACCTATGTCGCCATTCGCGACATAGGCGTTCTCCTGCTTCGGATAGGTATGCCTTCGCCCGTTGTTGCGGACGTTGATCACCTTGTCACCCCATAACAGGCCTTGCGGGCCGGACGGTTTGGGAATTTTCGCCCAACGCTTCTCGGCCCACGTTTTCACCCTATCGCGGAAGCGTCTCTGGACCGTGAGATTCAACCCTTCGACACCTGGCAAGCCTGTGCGGATGGGCGACAGAATCTGCCAGTCATGCGTGCACGATGCGGCTCCATCTTTGCCGCCGACTTCGCGGGCGGCCCAAAAGTAGATGTTGCCGTTGAATTTACTGCCGCCAAGACTCCGCTCGAACTCCAGCTCATCATCGGTGCCCGTGAGATTGAGCCCGGAGACAAGTTCGGTGGTGAGGACCTCTTCCACAGCGCTCGGCCCATGCCAGCGGACCGCGCGAACGTGGTCTAGCGTACCTGCGTTTAGAGCATCCCAAACTTCGTCTGCACCAGCGTCGAGCGGTTCGCCGCTGAATTGTCGAGCCAGCAGCACGTCTCCACGCCCAGCACCGCGCTGCCGACCGATCATCGTCAATTCGGCATACCCGTCGGCGAGTCGGGGAAAGATGGGTGGTTGTTCCGGAGGAGCGAGTTTGCGACAAATGTCGACGAACGGACGGCCCGCTCCGATTGGAGGCAATTGACGCGGATCGCCAACAAGAACGAGGCGCTCCACGCCCTCGATTGCATCGAGAAGAGCGGCAAGCTGATCTTCAGTCAGCATCGAACATTCATCGACAACGACCGTCCGGTACGCCTTCTCGCGCGGGGCGGCGGGATTCCAAAAGTAGCGCCCGCTGGCTCCGTCGTAGCGATCCAAGCCTTGCAGGAACTGGGCAAGCGTCTTGCCTTCGCCAATGCGTTCCGTCGCTTCCTCCAGCCTGACCCGCGCCTTGCCAGTGGGTGCGAGCAAGAGAACCCTTCGTTCGTTAACCTGCGGCAGGTTGCACAGAATCTTCAGAAGAGTCGTCTTGCCCGAACCGGCGGGTCCGACAAGCACCGAGAAACGGAATCGTACCAATTGCTTGAGCGACGAAACTTTTTCGTGCCGGGCGCGTTCTTCTTGATCGCGGGCGACAGCTTCCGTTGGCATAGGATCGAGTTCCTTGTCGACGAGCTTGCGCCAGTTATGGTCCAACGTGTGTTGCTTCCCGGCGACACGCTTTCTGATTGCCAAGCCGATCATCTCGCGAGCGGTCGCGTAACGCTGCAGTTTGTACGCGGGCTCGCCGCTCCCGGTCTTCACCTCGGCGAGACCCTCTGTGAGCCAGGCTCTGTTGATTTCGATGACATCCTCGTCGATCACGCACTTGGGTTCGAGCGGCGTGACCAGCGCACGCTGCACAATCCAGCTTCGTGGCAACAACGTGTGCCCAGCCTCGGTGACAGCGCGTTCCAGCAGGTCGATCATGAGCGCTCGAACTCGCCGTTTGTCGATTGCATCGGTCATACATGTTGGCGCAGCCAAAGGTGCCGCATCACGAACAGCATCTCCCGGGAACACGCCGCGGTCTACGGTTGCGAAAACGATCCGCTCGGCTTCCGCCTCGTCTCGCTCCGACATGAGATAGGGATTCGCGAGAATGTCAGCGTCGCTAGTCGAAGGAGCGAATCTCCTCATGCTCGGCTGATACGCTCGAAGCGCCTGGTCCGGCTTTAGATTACAGCGCCCAACTAGCTCCAGGAGCCGCCGTCGGTCGGAGGGCAGCCTGCTCCACTTTTCTCGGAAGCTTGCTCCAAAACCCAAGTGTTCGCCTTGCGGGAAGAGCTTCGGATCGGCGACAAAGCCGTCGATGAAGGCGAAGGCGTCGAACATCTTGCCATCTTCAGTGCCTGCGCGGACAATTTCGTGAGCTAGAAGACCTCCATGCTCCAGCCCAAAAGCGGAAAGTGCGCTCCCCAGTCCTGGATAGACGCCACGCGCTGTCCATAGCCGGGCGATCTCAGCATTGATCCATTTCAGCGCCGACGAGACCTCGACTGCGATGTGCCGCGCTGCTGTTCGAATCGCCACGGCACATGAGAGAAGCGATGCAATTGCCACGTCATCGCTGAGATGCTCGGACGCGTAAGAGTAGGCGTCGAAATGGTCGTCCGGTGCGAACGCGATGCTACCAGAAAGATCTAGAGTCGGATCGGCCTCCGCCGCGACCAGTAACTCTTGGTACGGCATCAGAAAGCCATCAGAATTGCCATTTGGCCTGAGCGAGTGACGTACAGAACGTTCCCACAAGACGCTTTCGACAGGCCCTGGTGCGTCGTAGTTGTATTCTGTGGCATGACCCACGTTCTTGACCCGGCCCACGCCGATGATGACTCGCCGATTGTCCTCAGCGAGTGGCGTACGCTTTGCGTAGAATACGCACAGCGAATCTTCTGGCTTGAGGGCTCCGAAGAATGTATCAAGCATGATAAGTTGATTATGCTTGTTCTGGATCCAGCTTGTGTCGAACGGTAGCTTGGGTTCGCGGGCAGCATCGTAGCCGAGCTGTAAGTCATCCGCTTTGCCTACCGTGCCCCAGCGCCCATTCCCTTCAACTTGATGTCGCAACATCCAGCCGAATGGGACACAAGCGGCGGAGTACGGCTCCAATCGGAGCGTCGTTTCGCCGAAATGACCGTGAGTCTCAGGACTGCGATGCTTGTACGGATGCTCCTTTTTCAAGAACAGGTCGTGTTCCGAGAGGAAACCCGCCCGCTCCTCGACGCACGGCGGGAGTTCGGATGCATTCAGTTCTACGAAGGCTCGATTTCGGAATGAATCCTCGTCAGCTCGCTTGTTTGCGGCGATCCGCGACAGCGCAAGACAGGACGTGTTTCCTGACGGAGCTGTGCAGACCCTGCCAGTCCAGCCGGAGTCGTGCCATGGCACACGGATTGTCACATGCTGGCGGGAAAGCTGCCGTGCTCCTTCGATCATTTTTCTCAACTACCTGACGAACGGTTCCGGAAGGGTAGCATCGGGTTCTGGATATTGGAAGAACGCAAGGGCGCACGAACGACGACATGGGATGCGCGAGCCCGGGTGGAGCCGGACCTAGTCGAATGCGACCTCACCGCAGACGCACCTGATCGGTTCTGGGCCGCGGATGATTTCGTCGCTCCCGGGCGTCAGTTCCCGAACCTGCGGGAGGGTCGTGATTGAGAGCTTCGGCCTGCCGCTGCCCTCGCCGCCGGGATGGACGGAGACAATGTTTCGGCTGGCGGGCGAGCGCAGGTGGCGGACGGCATCGCGCCGGTCTATGAGGACGCCGTCCGCTTCTTCCGGCGTATCCTTTTCCTCCTTCATGGGGATATCAAGGAGGCTGCCGCGAATTCCACCATGGGTGTTCCGGTGCATGGACCCGGTACCATATGCCGGCATGGTCCTTTGCGGGTGAATGGCCCGAATTTGTCCATTTCCGACGCCAGTGGCCGACATGCGCCTTCCGGGGTTGATGTTGTTTTTATAGTTCCTGGCATCCGATCTGTTGTGCAGCTTCACATCATCAAGAGGATAACCGAGCGCTTCGGCAGCGCGCTTTCCAATTTCCGCGTTTGAAAGGGTCTCGCCGCCAGCCAGGGATTGCAGGCACGGCAGCCACAGGGGTTTAGGGGTTGGATATTCGGGAACGGACATGAAACAGGGTCGACGGGGCGGTGCGAAGATAGTATCCGACTGACAGCGGCTACGTATGTGTCTGGATCTTTACCAACCCCGGAGTTGGCGGTGGGTCATTGTCCATGTTCTTTGGGATGGTATCCGAGAAATCACGCCATCCAATGCAATCGTTCGCAAGCGTGATCTCTGAGTTGTACGAATTCGCTTGCGATTGGATTACGGATTTCAGAGAGAATTTATATATTATTGTTTTATATATATAAATTAAAAATCAAACTATAACCGGGGAGTAGATGATCCGCTTTGATCCTGTTTGGGGTTATGGCCGTAGGAAGTGCTTGCGATCACGTAATCGTTACGGTGACCGACTTGATTTCGCAGTACTGTTCGATACCAGCCATACCTTTTTCGCGTCCGATTCCGCTCTGCTTCATACCGCCGAAGGGGACTGTATCTCCAGCGCCGTGATACCCATTCACGTAGACCTGCCCTGCCTCTATCTCTCGGGCGAAGCGCATTGCCTTTGCGATGTCGCGTGTGTGAATCCCCGCCGCGAGACCAAATGGCGTACAGTTACCGACCTCGATTGCGTGATCCAAATCTTCAATAGGGATGACTGCAAGTACTGGCCCAAAAATCTCTTTCCAGGCTAATTCGTCATCGGCATCCAATGGCGCCGCGATCGTCGGCTGAAAGTAGAAGCCACCTTCACATCCATTGACCGATGCCGGTTCACCACCGGTCACGATGAAAACGCCCCGCTCTTTTGCCCGATCGATATGTCCGGCGACGTTTTGCATCTGCCGACTTGAGATGAGCGGTCCCATGTCGGGATTGTCGAGTCCATGGCCAAGCCGCATAGCCGACGTCTTGGTCGTAAGACGATCGATGAGCGCATCTTGGATCGATCGCTCGACAAGCAACCGCGTGCCTGATGAACAGATCTGGCCGGCATTCTTGAACACGGCGTTCAGGATATCCGGCACCGCATGATCGAGATTCGCGTCACGCAGGATCACGTGGGGCGATTTGCCGCCGAGTTCTAAAGTCACGGAGGCCACATGCCCGGCGGCCGCCTTCATGACCGTCTTTCCCGTCGAAACGGATCCGGTAAAAGTGACATGTCGAACATCGGGATGCTCGGTAAGCGCTTTTCCGGCTGTACGCCCAGTGCCGGTTACGACATTCACGACGCCTGGCGGCACCCCGGCCTCGAGACATATTTCACTCAAAAGAATCGCGGTGAAAGGTGTGTCTTCCGCTGGTTTGACAACTGCGGTGTTGCCGCAGGCGAGTGCGGGAGCCAGTCCTCGTGCAACCATCGATAATGGTACATTCCAGGGAACGATGTGCCCTGTCACACCGATCGGTACACGCTCCGTAAAACAGACCTTGTCGCGGCCGAGCGGCACTGACGTGCCCTCCAACTTGTCCGTCAATCCGGCGTAATAGGTGAAATAGTCTGCTGCTCGCTCGACGCTCGCGCGGGCATCACGTAATGGCTTGCCGGAATCGAGTGTCTCGATTAACGCTATCCGGTCAAGACCCCCGCGTATGCGTTCACCAATCGCCCATAAGATTTTGCCCCGTGATCGCGGCGGGATGGATTGCCAGGGCCCCGAAAGGGCGCGACGTGCCGCGTCAACGGCGCTGTTCACATCGTCAGCGGTGCCGGCGGGGACGTGGTGCAGTAAGAGCCCGGAGCCCGGATCACAGGTTTCGATCCGATCGCGCGGGCCCGCAGAGACGCGATCACCGTCGATCACCATGTAGTCGGGAAACGGCGCGGCATTCTGAATTTCGTTGGCCCAACGGCCTTCATCAGCGTCCATCCTTACCCCCCGCATTCTGGGCAATGGAGCGTGTCCCTGCAGACAAGCCGGCGAGGCGTCCAAAGACCGAGCCGGCCATAAGGCCCGTCCCCCCCGGATAGTTGAAATAGAACAGGCCACCGACAAGTTCGCCGGCTGCGAACAGACCTGGAATGGGCTCAAGGTCCGAATCCAGAACATTGCCAGTCTCGTCGACCCGCAGCCCGCCAAACGTGAATGTAATTCCACACGTGACCGCATAGGCCTCAAACGGCGGATCGGTCAACGTGTTGGCCCAGTTCGACTTGCAAATCGAAAGTCCGACGGTGCCGCGCCCGTCCTTCAAGTTTGGATCAAACGGAATGCCGGTCTGTACGGCTTCATTGTACGCATTGATCGTGATAAGGGCGCGCTGAGCATCAACGCCTTCCAACTTTCTTACCAAAGATTCCAGCGTGTCCGCCGTGACTTTCGTGACCTGGCGAATCCGGTATTCGTCGCGAAGCAGGTGCGTACCCTACTGATCGAAAATCTGCCAAGCGAATTGGCCCCGTAGACGCAAGATGACAGATCCGTATTTGGCATAAGTATAATTACGGAAGTCCGCGCCCTCGTCGACAAAGCGTTCCCCATCGGCATTTATCATTATGCCGAATGGATAGGAGTGTTTTTGAAATGCGTCACCTATGGCAAGGTCGCCGAATTCAGGCGCGTTGCGCTCCCATCCTACCGCGTGGCACCCCGACCAATGTCCGTAGGGTGCTGCACCAATATCCAATGCCATCTTTATGCCGTCGCCTGTATTGAAGCGAGAACCGCGCACTTTCGCCAATTCCCAGCCAGGGCCCAGGTAGCGCGTACGCCATTCGGGATTCGCCTGAAATCCACCAGCGGCGATCACGACCGAGGTGGCGTGTATTTCAGTGGTGTGCCCATTCTGACGAACGCGCACACCGCGCACACCGGCATCGTCTGAGATCAGACCCGTGGCGCGCGCCCCATAGCGAATGTCGATACCTGCGGACCGCGCCGCCGCAGTCCAGCCATCGACCAACCCGGGTCCGCCTCCCCAAGCTTCGACGGTCAGGCCGCCCCAGAACTTGAATCGGCCGTCTACCTTGAAGGCCTGACGGCCCCAGATTGGCTGGAACCTGATGCCCTTGTCTCGCATCCACCGGATGGTCTCACGGCTGCGGACAACCAGGATTTCAACCAGCGTAGGATCGCAACGGTATTCGGTGACGCGTCCCATGTCGTCGTAGAACTGTTCTTGCGTATACGTCCCGAAATCGGTCTTGGCGATTTCGTCGTCCGTCAGGTCCGGCATAAGGACCCGCAAATCCTCAACCCCGTCGTAGACACACCGGATCGCGCCAGCTGTGAAACGTGTGTTCCCACCAGCTTCATCCTCCGGTGCACGTTCCAGAACAGTGACGTTCGCGCCCGTCTCGCGCGCAGAAAGGGCCGCGCAGAATGCCGCGTTCCCGCCGCCGATGACGATGACGTCGGCCGATTTGATTTCCTGATCCTCGTTATCCAAGAAGAGTTCCTCTGTCAAAACTTCGCTTCGGCATTAGTGTTTCTACTTTTTCGAGAACGTTTTCCGAAGCTGAGAAACTGAAAGTTGAAACGGACTGAACTGGCGGCAACTTACCCCTCCACGGATGCAAGGACGAGCGCACTTTTCGTTCATCCAAAATAATTTGCAGAACCGGGGAAAGTGTTGTCAATGCGATCGGTGGCCCTGAACCATGGGTGAACACGAGATTCCGTTTTTTCCATCATTTCCGAATACTACGATAGATCGCGGAAAAATCGAGGTCTCCATTCCCGGCTTCGACGAATTCGCGAAAGCGCCGTGCGGCGGCGGCACCGAATTCCGTCCGCTGATTGCTGGCTTCGGCAGCCTGCCGGGCCAGTTCCAGATCCTTGGCCATCAGGTATGCGGCGAAACCGGGAGTGTAATCGCTGGAAGCGGGTGCATTCGGCGCAGGTCCGGGTACCGGACAACGGTTTTCAAGAATCCAACTCTGTGCGGCAGCACCACTGCACAGGTGAAAGAACTTGCCGAGATCGAGTTCAAGGGCATCGGCCAGGGCAAAAGCCTCTGAAACTCCGAGCGCAGTAATGCCGCAGATCATGTTGTGGCACGCCTTGGCCGCCTGGCCCGTACCGGCATCACCGAACTCGATCAGCTTTTTGCCCATGGACGCCAGCAGCGGGCGGGCTGCATCCACATGTTCTGCATCTCCGCCAATCATGAAGCTCAGGGAACCGCTCGAAGCCGCCTCGCGGCCGCCCGATACGGGCGCATCCACGAATCCGTGTCCCAGTGCGGTCAGTTGCATTGCAAGGTCCCGTGTGCTTGCGACATCGATAGTCGAGCAGTCCAGGAACAGGTGGGGCGCCTCGATCTGGCTGAGCAACTGTCCGTACACTGACCTGACGTGCTGTCCTTCGGGCAGCATGGTGATAAAGGTATCGCAGCACTGCGCGATCTGCTCAAGTGAATCTGCAGCGGAATCAAAACCCAGCAGTGTTTCCTCATCGGTATCCCAACCCAACAGGTCGAACCCGTCGTGTATCAGGCATTTTGCCATTGGCGTGCCCATTGTCCCCAACCCGATAAATCCTACCTTCACCCTGTCCTCCGCATTATTCCGCCATTGTCCCGGCACCATCGGGCCAGTATCGTGGCCAGTCTCTGATTGCACTGGTCCTCGAAACTCGTCCCGCTCCGTGTGACAGCATACCAGGGCAGGCTGATGCCCTGTTCACCTACGCGGACGGCAACAATGCGCCCTGATCCGATTGCACCGGAAACCGCCCAGGAAGAAAGTACCGAAATGCCAAGCCCGGCAGCAACCATCTCGACAATGGCTTCGGGCACCTCCACTGTTTCGGTCCAGTTGGGATAGCAATTGCTGGGTCGAAACAGACGGGCATATTCGCGGTCCGGCTCGGGAACCCGGGTATAGGTGATGAAATCCTCCCCAACAATGTCACTTCCTTCGATATAGGCATTTCCCGCAAGTCGATGGTTCGGCGACATGATGAAACTCAACTGATCGTCAAACAAGTGCTCCATGACGGTGCCGGCCTGATTGATTTCGCCGGAAACAATGATCAAATCGACCGTGCGTTCATGCAGGCTGGAAAG
>VXSG01000010.1 GCA_009838075.1 Boseongicola sp. SB0665_bin_10
GCAGGTTGGCCGAGCGCCGGCGCCGCCGGTAGTTGCGCCGTTGCTGCATCGCCTTTCTGATTCGTGCCCCCCTGTGCTCGATCTCGGCCAGGAACAGGACCTCGCCGTCCTCCCGCACCAGCGCCAGGCCGGTGGTCTTCGCGCCGGGATCAACCTTCAGCCCGATCTCCTGCGCGTCTCCGCCAACCCGGTCCCGAAGCCGGATGGTGAAGGGATGGAGCCGCACCACGACGGCACGGCCCCTGCCCAGGAGCCTTCTCGCCCGGGCCGGGTGGCACGGCATCAGCGGAGAGCCGCCCCGGTCCAGGACGAAGACGCGGCTCACGCCGCTCTCGGGGTCGCTCGCGCTTCCCCGGTGACGCCGGCCGAAGCCGGTCTCCCCTCGCACAACCTGGCCACCCGCATCACGATCCGCCCGTTTGCTTCCCGATCGGTCCACCGGACCGATCGCCGCAAGCGGTTCGGAAGCAAACCGTGCCCGACCCGGCGTGTCTGCTGACGAATCTTCAAGAGCCCGGGACTGAGGAAGCATCCCGGGGTTGGTCTTCAACGCATGGTTCAGGGTGGATTGGATGACTGTCTCCTTTCCTGTGCTGGTCAGCACGGGCTCCCGGAACTTTCGTTCCCCAAGCCCCCCCTTCAAGGAGGGGTCGCTGACCGTGTTTCCTCGCATCAAGAGGACCTGACACGATCTTGCGGACGAAACGAATGCCGGCAAATCACCATATTGGCCGCCAATTTAACTTGATTGGCCTTGCGACACCCTGTGCATTGGCCAGGAGCGAAATTCAAACGGAACCCGGCCTTCCACGCGGTCAGTCCGGGGAGAAATGCCGAAACGCGCCTTGTAGGCCCGGCTGAAATGCACCTGGCTCGAAAATCCGGATGCAAGCGCGACCTGCAACAGCGGCAATTCCGTCTGGGTCACAAGGCCGCGCGCGCGGTCCAGGCGAATGTCGCGATAGTAGGCCGAGGGAGGCGTCTTCACGTGCCGCCGAAACAACCGGTCCAGCTGTCGGTGAGAGACATTGGCGCGGCGACAGACTTCAGAGATCCGCAGCGGTTCCTCAAGGTTCTTTTCCATCAGGTCAATGGCGCGGAAGAGCTTCTCGGGAATGCGGCGACCAAACGGTTCGGAGGACTCGGCAACCTGCCGCGTCCCGGCCGGTCGCACGCCCTGAACGAACAGGTACTTGGCGGCCGCGTTGGCGAGACCCTTGCCCCGCGATTCACTCAACAGAAGCAGCGCGCATTCGGCTGCCGCCGCACCGCCGGAACAGGTGACCCGGCCCCGGTCGAAGACAAAGAGGTCATCGCAAACCTCGATGTCGGGGAATTTTTCGCCAAACGCGCCGAGATGTTCGTAGTGCACCGTTGCCCTGCGTCCATCAAGCAACCCCGCTTCAGCCAGGATGAAGGCGCCGGTGTCCAGTGCGCCGACATTGCTGCCCGAGCGCGCAAAGCGCCACAGGCTTGCATGCAGGGCGGCGCTGGAAAAGGATTCCGGCGTCCAGCTGGAGGAGAGCATCACCAGGTCAGGGGACTTGCCCCGGGTGTCGGAGAGCGTGCCGGTCTCAATCGTCACGCCGTTGCTCGCCAGGCAGGGTCCACCCCGTTCCGAGACGATCAACCAGTGAAAAAACGACTTGCCTTCGATATAGTTTGCTGCGCGAAATGGATCCAGAAACGACATCGTGGTCGCAACGTTGAAATGCGGCGTGACCACGATCAGAATGTGAAAATCGTCAATCTTCTCGAGGGGCATCTGACCAGTCATGTGAAATTGGCGGCCAGTCCGGTTAAACCACGAATCCCGTGGCCAGGACAATTGCCACAGAATCGGGAGCGAAGGGCATTGATGCCCGGGAGACACAAAGTCAGCATCCTTTCCCTGAAGGGAGAGGCTTGAGGGGCCGAGGTCCCGAACGCCCATGCTGACCGGCACAAGAAAGGAAGCCATCATCCAACCCACCCTGCACCGCACGTTGAACGCCGACTCCGACGTGCCAGCTCGGCGCCGGGCCTTGGAAGATTCGTCAGCGGACGTTCCAGGCCAGGCACGAAACGGGGTGATTCGAGGCGCAGGTGATCAGGTCTTGCGAGGGGAAACCGGCCTTGGGCCGGCGTCACCGGAGAAGCCTCGGCGACTCCGCAAGCGGCACAAGCCGCACCTAATTCCTTGCTCGGCGGGGCGACCCGCCCTTGGACAGGCGGTGCCGGCTGCCTGTTCCATTTTCACGCAAACAGCAAAAGGGGGCGCGCATTACCTCCTCGGCCTGAACGCCGGGGTTTCCTGCGCGAAAGCCAGATGATCAAGACAGTCACAACAGTTGCGGCCGTGCTTGCCGCTTCGGGTGTCCAGGCAGCCGAGCTGGGCGCCGCGGACAAGCCGATCAGGCTTGCCATCAACGAATGGACGGGCCAGCACATCTCCACCCATGTGGCGGGCGAGATGCTCAAGGCGGCCGGATACCAGGTCGAATATGTCACGGCGGGCTACATGAACATGTACCAGGCGATGTCGGACGGAGAGTTGCACGCGGCCGTGGAAATCTGGTCATCGAACGTCTCAGACGACTACGCCAAGAAAGTCGAGGGTGGAGGCGTCGTCGAACTTGGCGACCTCGGCCTCGATGCGAAGGAGGGGATTGCCTATCCGGCCCACGTGGCGGCGTTGTGCCCCGGGCTCCCGGCCTGGGAGGCCCTGAAGGACTGCGCCGGGACCTTTGCCACCGCCGAGACGCTGCCCGCCGGTCGTCTTGTGGACTATCCCGCCGATTGGGGCACGCCCGGAGCCGACCGCATGACAGGGCTTGACCTGCCCTTCAAGGCGGTGCCGGCGGGCTCGGAAGGCGCGCTCATCGCCGAGCTGCGCGCTTCGACCGAGCGGGAATCGCCGCTGCTGATCACCTTCTGGCAGCCGCACTGGGCAATGTCCGCCTACGACGTGCAGTTCGTGGACCTCCCGGTCGGCAACGAGGAGTGCTTCAACGATCCGGCATGGGGGCCGAACCCGAACGCCGTCAATGACTGCGATTTCGCGCCGAGCCGCATCTTCAAGGCGGGTTGGGTCGGAATCGAGGACATGTGGCCAGCCGCGTTCGAGATTCTCGCCAACTACACGTTGTCGGTCGAAGACCAGCAGCCCATGATGGGGGCGGTTGACGTGGACGGCGGCAGCGTCGAAGAGGTGGTCGCCGACTGGATGGCTGGCAACGAGGCCAAGTGGAAACCGGTCGTGGACGCGGCGACGCGCTGATCTCCATGGCGGAACAGCCTGCCATTTCCGTTGCCGGACTCTGGCAGGTCTTCGGGTCCGATGCTGCGTCCGCCTTCCGGCGGGCGCAGGACGAGGGCGGGAGCGCGCGGGAGATTGCCGCGCGCCTGGAGGAGCGCGGCCACATTCCGGCCGTCCGCGATGCCTGCTTCGAAGTGGCCGAAGGCGAGCTCTTCGTGATCATGGGGCTCTCAGGGTCGGGGAAATCAACGCTGCTCCGGGGCATCTCGCGTCTCGTCGAACCGACGGCGGGCCGCGTCGCGATCGAGGGTGAGGATGTCCTCGCGGCCAGCAAGGCGCGAATGACGGAGCTTCGACGCTCCAGGATCGGGATGGTGTTTCAGCATTTCGGCCTGTTCCCGCACATGTCGGTGATCGACAATGTCGCCTTCCCGCTGAAGGTCGGCGGCATGGGCCGCCACGAACGTCATGACAAGGTGCAGGGCATCATCGAGATGGTGGGCCTGAAAGGGCGGGAAGGGGCGTATCCCCGTGAACTGTCCGGAGGCCAGCGTCAACGGGTCGGGATCGCGCGCTCGCTCGCCGGAGACTGCAGCGTCTGGTTTCTGGACGAGCCCTTTTCAGCGCTCGACCCGCTGATCCGTCGCCAGTTGCAGGACGAGTTTCTCGACATTCGGGCCAGGCTGAACACCACGATCGTGTTCATCACCCACGACATCGCCGAGGCTTTGAAACTCGCCGACCGGATTGCAATCATGCGTGATGGCGAGATCGTGCAGATCGGGACACCCGCAGACATCGTGCTGCACCCGGTCGACAACTACGTGCGCGAGTTCGCGCGCGACGTCGTGCGCGGCCGGCACGCCAAGGTCGGATCAATCATGCGGGCGAATGACGATCGCGCGGCGCGCGACACCCCCGGCTTGCGACCGGACATGACCCTTGAAGACGCACTGGCGACCTGCATGGCCCACCACGAGCCGGTGGCGGTATATGACGATGTCGGCAACCTGCTTGGCACGGTCGATCCGCAGGACATCGCAAGCGCCCTGAAGGCCGACGGCGGATGACGGCGAGCAGGGAATTGCCCGCAACGAGCATGCCCGGTCTGTCAAGGGGGAAGCTTGCAGCGCTTCTCACGCTGGTCACCGGGGCGGCCTGCCTGTTGCTTCAAGACTTCGCGCCCTGGATCGTGCGCTTTCCCGAGGCCTGGACGCTGCCGGCGACAGAACTGGTCGGGGCCGGACTGGACGCTGTCCTGAGCGCGATCAAGCCGGTGATGCGGGCGTGGTCCTGGCTGCTTTCCTATCCGATGAGTTGGGCCAATGCCGTGCTTGTCGGCTCGCCGTGGCCGCTGATCATCGGCGCGTTCACGGCGGCGGGGTGGTACATAGGCGGGTTTCGCATGGCGTCACTCACCTTTCTGGGCTTCGGGTTTGTTCTGCTGTCGGGCTATTGGAGCGAAAGCATGAACACGCTGAGCCTCGTGTCCGTTTCGGTTCCCCTGGCGGTCCTGGCGGGCGGCAGCCTGGGCATCCTCGCAAACGAGGTGCCGCGCATTCGGGCCGCCCTACTGGCAACCCTCGACGCGATGCAGACAATCCCGACCTTCGCCTACCTGACGCCGCTCCTGCTTCTGTTCGGGTTCGGTCCGGTGGTCGGCCTCGTTGCCTCCGCAATCTACGCCGCGCCCCCCATGGCACGAAACGTCATCCTGGGGCTCGAACGGGTTGACCCCGAAGTCAAGGAAGCGTCGATCATGTCGGGTGCGCACCGGTGGCAGCAATTGTTCCTGGTCGAGATTCCGGCAGCCAGCCAGCAGATCATGGTGGGCGTGAACCAGTGCCTGATGGCATCCCTGTCGATGGTGATCATCGCCGCCGTCATCGGCGGATTCAACGACATCGGCTGGGAAGTGCTTCTGACCATGCGCAAGGCACAGTTTGGCCAGGCATTTCTGGCCGGGCTGGTGATCGTGATATTCGCGATCGTGATTGACCGCCTGTCCGGGTCGCTGGCGCTGGAACGAAAGCGCCACGACCGGCGCGTCACATGGGGCCTGCTCCTTTCGGGCGCCGTCGGAGCCGTTCTGCTGGCCCTGGCAGGGGCCGACACGGCTCCCGATGGCGTGTTCTCGGCGGCCGCGGCCGCCGTGGACGACGGTCTGGGCGCGTTCACCGCGACGCACGGAGCCACGCTTGACGGCATCAAGAACTCGGCAATGTTCTATGGGCTTCTTCCGCTGCGCATCGGCCTTGACCAGGCCGTGCTGCCTTTCACCTGGGGGTTCCAGTGGACGCCGGCGATGAGCCTCTGGCTGTTCGCTATTGCGGCTCTCGTCGGGCTGGGCCTTGCCGCGACAGGACGGCAAATGGCCGGGGCGGGCCTCCTGATCGCCGTCGGAGTTGTCGAAACCGGAATCGCGGAACTGCCATGGCCGTTCGTGATCGTAGGAACCACGGCACTTGCCTGGGTTGCCCAGGGAACCCGGCTTGCCGTCCTCTCGGCCGCCCTTCTCGGGCTCGTGCTGATCTCGGGCCTCTGGGATCGCGCGTTGCTGTCGCTCTACCTTTCGGGCGCCGCCGTTTTCGCCTGCGTCGTTGCCGGAGGCGCGCTTGGTCTCCTGTCGGCCGTGTCCGCAATTGCGTGGATGATCATTCGCCCCGTCTGCGACATGCTTCAGACGATCCCCCTGTTCGTGTTCCTGATACCGACGCTGATGTTTTTCCAGATCGGCGAGTTCAGCGCGTTTCTTGCAATTTGCGCCTACGCCGTGGTTCCGATGATCCGCTACACGCGGCACGGACTGGTCTCGACACCACCCGAGATGCTGGAGGCCGCAGTCTCGAGCGGGGCGACGCCGTGGCAGACGATGACCGATGTGCGCATGCCCTATGCCGCGCCGGCGATCCTGCTCGGGCTCAACCAGACGATCCTCTATGCCTTCGCAATGCTGGTGATCGCCGCCTTGATCGGAACAACCGGTCTCGGTCAGTCGATCTACCTGGCGCTGGGGCAGGCCGACGTCGGACTGGGGGTCAGCGCTGGCGCGGCGATGGCGATCCTGGCCTTCATCGCGGATCGGCTGGCACAGGGCTTTGCCGAAGAGAGACGGAAGGCTCTGGGCCTCTAGGGCACCTGCTGACCGATGCCAAATTCGGCATCGGCGCTGTCGCCGTGCATGGAGAGCCGCGCCACCCGATTCGCGAATGGCATGCAGGGCCACTAAGCCCCTTCATGGTCCGGGAACACGCGACCTCCAGCTCAGCCAAGCCGCTCCCGGAACTTCTCGTACTCGGCATCGTCGATGTCCGCGATCTCGTCGAGGCCGGGAAAGGACCCGCCGCGCGCCTCCTTGGCGAAGGCTTCCAGCGCAGCGCGACGCTCGACCTTCATCCGTTCCTGGAGCGCATGGATATTCCCGAAGGCCCGGGCGTGCCGGGGGCTCTCGGGCTGTTCACCGCATATGTCGTTCTGGAAGAGATAGATGATGTCGCCACCTGATCCGGAACCGAGAGAGGACGTGACAAGCCGGGTGCGTCGGCTGATTTCCGTCATCACCCTGGCACAGATGACCTCGGCCTCGACCGAGAAGGCGCCGGCATTCTCCATGCGCCGAAATGACTGCCAGAGTTCGAAGGCTTCCCCGGCCGTCTTGCCGATCGCGCGCAGGCCGCCGTTCCAGGTGGACTTCCGGGGCACGAGTCCCAGGTGGCACATGACGGGAATGTCCTCGCGGGCAAGCACCTCCACCACATGCGGCCCTCGCGCCGTGTAGACGGAATCCGCTCCATCCTTCATCGCACGAAACGCGGCCCTGAGAACGTCCCCTTCGGTCGGAAAGTCCGGCAAGGCAACGGCGGCAGTGAGGAACATGTCCGGTGCTCCCGCCCGCACCGCCGCCGTGTTGTGCGCGTTGCCCATGACGAGATCCAGGCCGGCATCCCTGGCCGCAGCCGCTTCTTCCGTGGAGTTTGCCGTGGTCTGAACAAGCTTGCGCACGCCCTTCAGGGCACGCAGGTCGGCAGCGGTGTAGTTCCGCCCCTGCTGCCTCGCATCCCAGTCATAGATCCGCTTCACCGAATTCCTCCCCGTTTCCCGGGATTGAACCGTTTCCGATAAGGGCTTGCAAGTGCCGCGGCCGATGGCTTTCAATTGTCCGGCAAGAATCGGACAGAGGCGTTTCACTGGACGGACCGGCGCATCCGCGCCCATCTGGCGATCGCCTTCATGGCCTATGCCTGCGCGCGCCATCTTGCCCGGCGACGCGGGATCGTCCCGCCTCGTGTCCGGACGGTGTAGAGTGCCCAAGGAGTCTTGCTCATTTAACTCCGGTACTTTGATGGACAGACGGAGCAGGATCTCGTTCAGGCGTACGATCTCGTCCCGCGTCAGCGGCTCGCCCCTCCCTCGCCGCCAGGTCATGGATTGCCTGACGATCGCCAGCGAGAGCGCGTCGAACCTGTGACGTCGCCGGGCGGGCATCGTCGAAAGGAGGTGGATAATCGCGGGGTGTTTGCTCCCGCCGACCCAGAAGTCTTGCGACTGCACCGTCGCGGCGGCGAACGGGAAAGCGGTCCGAGAGTTGCCGCTCCCGTGCAGGAAGTCGTGGAGAACATCGACGAGATCCTCCACGTATTGTTCTCCTCCACCAGGTTCATGTCGACCGCCACGATCTGGCGAATGGCGCGGCGAACGGACCTTCGACAGCATGGACGGAGGTGTCATCGCTCACCACTCAATCCCCAATCTCGCTTTCGCCTCGGGCGTCTTCGCCCAAGGCTCCCCCGGCATCTTCCCGATGAGACTCTCGAATATTGCCCTGATGGCGCGACCGGTCGCATCGTCGGTCATGCGTTCGGCCGAGTCGGCTGACAGCAACGGGCGGAGATCCATCAAGAGGTTCCCCCTCGCGAACTTCGCGAGCATCCGCTCTTCGGCCTGCGCGCGTGAGATCTGCACGCCCCCATCGGCGAGATATCGTGCGAACAGGTTCACGACGTGACCACAGTCGAGACCGTCGAAGACCACGAGCCCATGGGCCAGATCGTACAGGTCTCTGCCCTTGTCCCTTTGAAGGAGCGCGCGAAACTTGGTCGCCAGCATCTCCTCGTTGGAGAATGTCGGTATCGTCGACGCGCCCGAGAACCAGGGATTCTCTACGGCAAACGGCGCCATCACGACCGGGTCGTAGGCGGTGCGTTCACGCGTGTTGATTTCGAGCTTGAGGCGGATCGGGTGTCCGCCGCCATCTTCCGCCGGCACAAGAAAGCGGATCTTCGGTGCGACCTTGCTCCGCTCGAAGCGTGCAGGACCGAGAAACGGCTCCAGAAGCTCTCGCAACCGATCCAGTATCGGACCGATCGCTCCTGCCGACGTCCGCACGAGGTCGATATCCTCAGAATGGCGGAGCGGCTCCGGGAAGTGCAGCTTGTTGAGTGCGGTTCCGCCCCGGAACCGGAGCTCCGATGCGAGGAACGGGTCGCCGAATGTCTCCACGAGCGCGCGCGAGATGATCAAGTCCTGCTCAACCTGCCTCTGCTCGGCCCAAGGCGCCGTCTGGCTCCATTCAACGATGTTCTGGCTCGGGATCATTCATCGACCTCGGGAAGCCGGCGCACAACGACCCGCCATCTCCGATCCCGTTCGACCGGATCGGGTGCGAAGAGCGGGTCCCTCGCCTCTCCCCGGTCCAGCTCGGTCCAAGGCAGTTTGCCCCGCGACATCAGCATTTCGTGCATCCTTTGGGTAATGCTGCGCCGGTCGAGAATGTCGAGCATGTAGCCCAACCGCTGAACGACAGGTTTCTCGAACCGAAGGGACAGGAACGCGAGCTGGTCGCCGTCGACCCTGGACCCGAGGTCGGAGAGGACGGTGGCGACGTTGTCGATGCCGGCCGACCCCTTGCCGTAACGCATGAGATCAAGCGCCGTCAGCGCGGGCGAGGACACCTTCATCCTTCCGGTATCGGTCTTGGTGTCTTCGACGCCGTCGACGATCGCGGCCATCTCCTTTCGGTAGTAGAAGACGATGAGGCTGCGCCCCGCCCGGATCCTGGGCATGCGTTTGCCAGCCACGACCTGAAATTCCATTACCGCTTGATGGGCCGCACCGTGCAGCTCCGCGGCCTTCAGCAGGCCAACGTAATATGGTTGCCGCTCTCGTCGCATGAGCGCGTCCACGTACCAGGATGGCGGCGGCGCCCCCCAGGACGCGAATTGCGGAGGGACAGCAACATAGAATCCCTTGCGCGGACTGATCAGCCTGCCGTGTTTCTGAAGGCGCTGAGCGGCATCCAGGAACGCGCCACGGTTGGTGCCGAGGGTTTCCACGGCCTCCTTCGCGTCGAAAACGACCCGGCCCTTCGACTGGAGCTCCGTGAGGTATTCCGCGAGAGTCGCACCCCTTTCCCGAATCATGTGTGCGAATCCTTGATTTGTGCGGACTAACCTACATGACTTTTCCATATGTGCCAAGCCATGTTGTGAACACCGCATTTTTCGCGGAGTACGGACATGAATCACTGATCACCCATCTCGACGGCAAGTGTGCCTAACTCATCTGCATCGACAGTCATTCATCCGTCAGAGGCTTCCCTCGTTGACCCGGCGCTTCCTGATCGACAGGGTGTGCTCACTCGTGATTTGGGGCCCTCCTGCCATATTCGGTTGCTTGCAACACCACGGGCGCTTCTCTTCCTTCTTCCACCGCTATGGCAAACTTCAGTGACCTGAGCGAGCACGCTTGCCCAAGCGGCTCGGCCATGAAGTCATGCCGAGGTGTACCACGCGCCCGCCACGCTCCAAGCCCCTGGTCGAGAAGTATCGTGACATTGCGACCGTCGCCCAAGCGCAAATTCAAGCTTCGTTCATGCGGGAGTTGGGCCGCTTCGCAAATCTCAATCTGAGCATTCGGAAACAGCTCTTGCATCACGGCGCGGCGCATCCCGTCCTCAACGAAATTGTGGAAGACTGCCCATCCTGCAGAGTTGCTTCCGGATGCGCGGGCGGTTGATATTTTGAGACTTTCCATTTTGCCTTTCGGGACTTGTCGTAGGACCTCCGAAAGAAGTCGCAGATTGAGCGGTGTCAATAGATAGCGGTCACTGTGGATCGCAGTGTGGACTCCGTGTGCCTGCATCGACGCCGCCAAGATAGTGTGGAGTCGAGTTCTGGACATGATTTTCATCCTCCTCTAAGTTGCAGGAACGGGAGGAAGCGCGTGCGACTCCGCCCGAATCCAAGATCTTGAGAGGGAAAAGAGACGCTATATCAATGACTTAGCGCCGACGGTGCGTCATAGGGTGTCTCCCGGATTCGTCCAGCGTCGGCTTGGCGTGCGAAATCCCTCAATCACGACAACGCCGGACATTCCCGGAAGTGAGGAGAGAGTCACATGAATGCTGGAGTCATCGGCCTCGGAGACATGGGATCCGGGATCGCCCGCAACCTGATCAAGAACGGCTTTGAGGTCACCGGCCTGGACCTGAGCGCCGAATGCATGACGGCCTTCGACGAAATGGGTGGCAAGCCCGCCGCCTCCGCGGCCGAGGTCGGCGCAAACGCTGACGCCGTCTTTGTCATGGTGATGAACGGAGACCAGGCGAAGTCCGTGATCCTGGGAGACGGCCTTGCATCCTCCATGGCCAATGGCGGCGCGGTGATTCTCACCGCCACGGTCAAGCCCCGGGAAGCACGCGAGATCGGGCAGGCGCTGGCGGACACCGGACTGCACATGATCGACACGCCGGTTTCGGGCGGATTTCCTGGTGCACAGGGTGGTACGCTGACAATGATGGCGGCGGCACCTGACGAGGTCCTTGACCGTTTTGCTCCCGTGATGGAGGCCGTGTCCGCGAACATTCACCGGGTCGGCAGCAAGCCGGGAGACGGCCAGACCGTGAAAGCCTGCCTGCAATCGCTGATCGGTGCGCAGTTCTCCGCAACATTCGAGGCGGCAGCCCTTGCCGCCAAGGCGGGTGTTCCCGGTCAAGTCATCCTCGACGTGTTCTCAACTTCTTCGGCCGGTTGCGGCATCGTGAACAACGCGCTTGAGAAGATCATCGACCGACAGTTCGAGGGTACCGGCAGCCACATCAACACGATGCACAAGGATCTCACAATCTCGATGGGACTCGGCGAGGAACTCGGTGTCCCCCTTCATACGGCGGCTGCCGCAATGCAGATATTTCACGCTGGCCGAACCAGATTTCCGGACGGAGACAACTGGGTCTGCACACGCGTGATGGAGGAGATCGTCGGCGCGGAGCTGCACAGGAGCGATGCAAGGCCCCGAAATTAACGGACACGCTGTCCTGAAGATAGGTGCAGACCGTGCACGGAAGGACATTTCAGTCGTGCCCCTTGCGCTGTCGACGCGCTTGATCCCGGCGAGCGCAAGGCCGGAACCCGTTGCCGGCACATGTGCAGAATGCCGCAGTCCCGGTTGATCGCATATGTCGACCAGAACCGCTGATCTACTTGAAGGAACACGACCTGCAGGAGATTGGAGAAGGTGCATGCAGGTCGTTCCATTGGCGTTGGGCCAAAAAACGGAGGCACCGAACGGCAGGTTCAAATGATCTGCCGAACCTGCTTGATGGTCATGAACATCCGGGCTGCATTGCTTGCGAAGCTCTGAAACCCAAATTCCTCGTACCAACCCTTGCGTCGGACAAGGGCTTCCCGATCACCGTCCGACATCACGTCCAGCACAACGGCATGGCAGCCAGCTTCATCGGCGATGATGCAAGCCTTCTCGAACACATGGTGCATGAGAAGACTGCCAACCCCGAGACCTTGGGCCAGTTGATCGACCGCAACTTGTCCAAGGAAAAGAACGGGGATTTCGCCGTGGTTCGGTGTGCCTCTTGGTCGCCTGGCCAGTTCGGCCACATTCATCGTACCGACATTGACCGCATGATAGCCAAGGATCATCGTCTCCCCCGGTTCCACCCCGACGTAGACCCTGCTCATGTCGTCTTTCTGCCGCTTCTTCGCTGACAACTTCAGAAAATTGTTCAACCGACCGACGCCACAGTCAAACCCGGAGTGATCATGTCGCACGGGGTTCCATTTCTCGATGTTGACGAGAGTGTCGTCAGTCAGCATTTGCCACGCGACGCCGATAGGAAGCAGCAGCCTCAATTGCGCGTGGCGTCGGCGCGGGTGGCTTGTCGAGCGCCGCAGCAAAAAGCCTGGCATCATCTGCTGTCAGCACATGGCGCGAACTGCCTTCAATGACCCGCTGCGCTTCCTTGGCAATCGCGTTGCGGAGGAACACGGACTTTTCGACGCCCAGTGCCGTTGTGGCACGTTCAATCAATGCGGCCAGGCTATCGCCATGACGCACCTGCGTAGTGCGCGTCTGCTTCTCGCCACTCAGGCCAGTCACATTCAGGTCCAGCATCCCTGGCCTCCTTCTTCCTGCCCAGAATGTAGTGCATTTTGCATTACAGGTCAGGCACGCGATTGCCTCTGCCACTGCGCAAACTCTGTGCTTCGAAGATCTTGATCGGCATCCTGACAGAGATCCGGCACCGAGGGACAACGGTGGCGCAACCCTCCCGAACATCCGCAGGTCGCGTCCGTCATGATCCCTCGCAGATCAAGTGCCGGCAGGGCCATGGTCGTCGTACGTCTCCGTGTTCTGCGTCAGACCTCGCCGCCCAGCAGTTCCGACGCAATTCGCTCGACGACCGGACGGCCTTCCGCTGCCATCATGCCTGGACGCAGGCGCCGATCGTAGAGCATGCGCAGCAACAGTTCGTCCTGAACGGTCAGGAACGCGAATTCCTCGTCATCGTTGAAGATGGAGGGGCGCACCCGGGGACTGTCGTTTGGCAGGCCCAGCCCTTGTGCAAGCTCCTCGTGATAGCACGACTGCCGCAGCAGCATTGGATGCTCGGCCCGGACAACGGCGACTGCCTTGGCGTAGACTCCCTTGGCCCTTCCCTCGGTGGCATAGACCAGACAGAGCGTGGGACGACGAATGCCAAGCACCTTGCTGACCGTGGACGCATCTATGCCTGAGTGGATCGCCCGAAGCACCGGACCCATTGCACGACGCTCGTCCTCGTTGACGACAAAAACGTGGAAATTGACCCTGCGCGAAGTCAGCGTGATCGGAACGCCTGTCAACGCCGACAGCCGCCGCGCAAGGCGCGCGATGAACACCCGGTCCCGGTTGCGCATTTCCTGCGACACCGACGAACCGAAATGCACCTGCATGCGAATCGGGCCTTCCCAACGATGCAAATGCGATTCGGCCTGGCGCGAAACGATCCGGTTTCCCACCCTGGTGAATTCCTCGAAGAATGCGATTCGCATGAAATTGTCGACAAGCTGTCGCCTTGTGAAAGTTGCGTCCGGCCCTCCCCCGTCGACGCGCAGCAGCCCCCGCGCCAAGTAGCCTTGCTGGACCCGCCCGTAGTGTTCCTGCAGCGCGCGACTTGTCGGAGAGATGTCGGCCGACAAGCCCTCGCCTGGCGGCAGTACCACATCGAGCGCGCCCGGCATCGGCATGGGCTGGCATGCGCATAGCGAAAGCACGACGAGTCCCGCCGCAAGCGTCGGTGTCAAGCCTCGGGTTGCCACGCCGGCTGCAGTCCTTTCTCCGTCTGGCGAAACCTGACGCAATTCGCTGCAGCCGGAACCTGCACGGTTCTCGTTCGCCAGCTCATCTCCAGGCAATCAAGGCTCGCTATGCTCCAGGAACACGCCACCTTCAATCCCTCGTGCCGAATTTGCCCCTGATCAATTCAGGTGCAGTGCCGCCCTGCACGCCGCCGGACTGGCGGCCGGCACGGCGCACGACCGGTTCTGGCCAGGTGCCGGACTGACGCATGCGATTGGCGCTCGGCATGTGGACGCGGTCAGGCGCACCGATCCCGCCCGTTGGCCAATCCCGGCATTGTTCCCGCACTCAGGGACCTCGTCCACGCAAGGCACCCGACGCGGGCGCCAAGGACGACGAGGCACGCATCACACTGACATCAAGACGTTCCGGCGCGGGACGTATGCCATCCTCGACCCATTTCGCGAGTGCGATGGCCGCCCTCCGTCCCATTTCGCGGACCGGCAAGCGGACCGTTGTGAGCGCCGGTGTCGTGGCCGCTGAACTCGGCAGGTCGTCGATGCCAACAACCGACACTTCCCGAGGCACCGAAATGCCGAGTGCCTGAAGCCCGAACAACGCGCCCTGGGCCAGCACGTCCGACAGGGCAAGGACCGCCGTTGTCCTGCAGCAAGGTTCGGCGAAGTCGCGCCTTGCCGCATCGGATGCTGCGGACACGTCGAGCGGCATTTCGCAAAACCTGAACGCAACGCGTGGATGCTTCTTGAACGCCTTCAGGCGCGCCCTTGTTCGATCGTTTCCGGCAGACGGGCCGTGATAGATTGCAATGTCTCGATGACCACCTTCCAGAAGCAGCCCAAGTGCGGAGCGCGCAGCACGCTCGTTGTCGTATCCCACCGTTGGAAGGTGATACGAGGGATCAAAATAGGAGGTTGCCACGACGGGCAGTTCCCTCTTCTCGATAAATGCGTCAAGATCCGCGCTGCGCGTGACCCCCGACACGATCAGCCCTTCGACACCGATATCGACAAGTGCCCTCGCGCGCTCGGCTTCCCTGTCGGGGTCCTCCTTTGTCGTCGCCACGACCAGGGACAGGCCGGATCCCGCAAGTTCCTCTTCGAGCGCATCAAGAAAGCGCGAGAATATCGCGTGATCAAGCGTGGGCACCAACGCGCCAACCACATGCGTGCGACCCGAGTTGATCGCCCGGGCCGCCGCACTTGGCACAAAGTGAAGTGCATCGATCGCTGCCTGAACTTTGGCGCGCGTGCCTTCCGACACCAATGCGTTGCCGTTCAGGACGCGGGAAACCGTGGCCGTCGAAACTTCAGCCATCCGCGCCACATCTCGCAGCGTCGACTTTCTCTTTTCAAGGACGCCCGCCATTTCAATGACCCGCGTATCGCACCGAGCTTTGCCTTGCACTCCGATATTGACAAATCTAACCGATCAGATGCTTATTGTAACCGGTTTCACCAATAGTGGCCCGTTTCACGCCATCCGGGGGGACAATGCTGGATCAGCGAGTGTTGCAGAGCTTCTCGAACGCGGAGCAGGATGTGCTGGGACGGCATTTCCCAGGCTTCCGTCTTCCGTCTGCCGGCACCGAGTTCACGCTTCAGCCGCGATCGATTCGGAAACTGAACCTTGAGACCGGCGATCTCCTTGCGATCAGCGGCGACGGAACCGTCGCCGTCGCCGCGTTTGACGCAAGCGGCCGTCCCAGGCCGTCACGCCTCGGCTTGCGGGAGCAGGTCAAGATCGATGCGACGAGCTTCCATGCGCAGCCCCTGCTCGGATGGCTCGCCGCCAACGGGCGCGCGACCGACAATGCGATTCAGGCGGTGGTTCTAGAGCATCGGGGGGCACCGGTGATTCTCAAGGCGACGGACACGGTGACGGTCTGGCTGATCCGGCCCTCGAAACGGGAGGACCTGGTTGCCGGCGCCGCGCAGGGCGTGATCAGTGCAATCCTGCAGCCGGCCAACGGACGGACTGCGCCACCCGACCCGCTTGGCGAGGTGCGCGAGGAGTTCACGATCTTGCGCGGGTCGGCAAGAGCCTACGAGATCAAGAAAGGCGAATTCGTTCAGATCATCGACCTGGAAGGACAGCAATGTTCGGACTTCCAGGCCATTCGAATGCGTGGCCTTGACCGCGACGAGGAGCTTGCGATCGACAGCACGGCGACGCGCAGCATGGTAAGACGCGCATATCCCGGTCCCGGCCTCTTTGACAAGTTCTACGATGCGTCGCTTGCTCCCCTTCTGCAGGTGGTCCAGGACAGCTGCGGTCGTCATGACACGTTCGGCATGGCCTGCACGGCGCGCGGCTACGAGGAACGGGGCTTTCCGGGTCACGTGAACTGTTCGGACAACATGTCCCGCGCATTTGCTCCCTATGGCGTCGCTCCCCGGGTTGCATGGCCCGCCGTGAACTTCTTCTGGAACACCTGGATCGACCCACATCACCAGATCCAGACGGAGGAGTCACATTCGCGCGCAGGCGACTTCGTCGTGATGAAGGCTCTCGACGACCTTGTCTGCACCTCCACCGCCTGCCCCGATGACATCGACCCCATCAACGGATGGAACCCGACGGACATTCATGTGCGGATCTACGAGTCTGACAACGTGATTCAGCGCGCTGTCGCTTACCGGCCAAAGGAAGACGGTCCAATGAGCATGAGCCAGACCTCCGCCTTTCACGCGCGGCTCGAGCCCCTCACGAACGCCTTTGCGCCCGCACGCGACCTTTGGGCTCCGGTCTCGTTCCCCGCTCACGGAACGCTTGGGGAATACTGGGCCTGCAGGACTGCCGTCACCGTCCAGGACATGAGCGGACTCAGGAAACTTGATGTCATCGGACCGGATGCCGAACGCCTTCTTCAGCACGCAATGACCCGCGACATCGCAAGGCTGGCCGTCTGGCGCGGAACATACGCGCTCCTGTGCGACGAAACCGGCCAGGTGATTGACGACGGCACGCTTTTTCGCATGGCGCCGCAGTTGTTCCGCTGGTGCTGCGGTTCCGAAGAGAGCGGTCGCTGGCTGACCCGCCTGGCCGAGGAGAACGGATGGCAGGTACGCATTCACGATCTGGGTGGCGCATTGCCGAATCTGGCGGTTCAGGGACCCAGGTCTCGAGAGCTCCTGCATGACATCGTGTTCACCCAGCCCCATGTGCCTTCGCTGGCGCAGATGAGGTGGTTCGGCGCGACCGTCGCCCGGCTGCACGACCGCGAGGGCGCGCCTTTCTTCCTGACACGTACCGGCTACACCGGGGAACTGGGCTACGAGATCTTCTGCAGCGCCTCCGACGCGATCGCCATTTGGGACGCATTGGCGGAGGCCGGCAGGGCGCATGGGCTCGTGCCCATGGGGTCCGACGCGCTTGAAGTCATGCGCATCGAAGCGGGCTTCGCCGCGCCGGGATCGGAATTTGCCCCCGGCGTCGATGCGCTGGAAGCCGGGCTTGGATTTGCAGTCGACATGGGCAAGCCGGAGTTCGTGGGTCGCACGGCGCTCGAGCGAAACGCCGCGTCAGAACGGCGGGTCCTGAAGGGTCTCCTCTTCGAATGCGACGACGTGCCGGCGCACGGGGCCCCGATTTACGAGGGCGAACGACAGGTGGGAGTCGTGACTTCTGCCACGAGGTCGCCGACGCTCGAGCGCGCCATTGCTCTGGCACGTATTTCGGTTGAGCATGCCGCTGACGAAACCGTGCTGGAGGCTGGCCAACTCGACGGCCGCATGAAGAGGCTCAGGGGCAAGGTGACTTCAATTCCCTTTGTGGACCCGAGACGCGAGAGGGCGCGGGCATGAGCGTTGTCGAAGTCGATGGCGTATGGAAGATCTTTGGCGACAGGGCTGCCGAAGCCATTGCAGCGGTCCGCAACGAAGGGCTTGGCAAGGCCGAGGTGCTGAATCGATTCGGTGCGATCATAGGCGTAAGGGACGCCTCGTTCACGGTCGAGAAGGGCGAGATATTCTGCCTCATGGGCCTTTCGGGCTCGGGCAAGTCGACATTGGTTCGTCACATCAATCGCCTGATCGAGCCCACCGCGGGCACGATCCGCATCCTTGGCGAGGACATCGGAGCGATGACGCCCGACGTGCTGCGCGCCCTGCGTGCGGAAAAGATCGGAATGGTCTTTCAGAACATGGCGTTGCTGCCGCACCGTTCGGTCCGGGACAACATCGGTTTCGCACTCGAATTGCGGGGCAAGGATGCATACCACCGTGCCCAGCTTGCCGACCGTGCACTCGAAACGGTGTCCTTGCACGGATACGGTGACAGGCTGCCCTCGGAACTCTCCGGCGGCATGCAGCAACGCGTCGGCCTGGCGCGGGCGCTCGCCGCGGATCCCGAAATACTGCTGATGGACGAGCCGTTTTCCGCGCTCGACCCGCTCATTCGCCGAAACCTGCAGGACGAATTCCTGAGCCTCAGCCAGAATGTCAGGAAGACCACCATCTTCATAACCCACGACCTGGACGAAGCGATCCGGATGGGGGACCGAATCGGAATCATGAACGACGGCGAAATCGTCCAGATCGGCACGGCCGAAGACATCGTCACGGCGCCCGCAGACGACTACGTGGCAGACTTCGTGGCCGGAATTTCCCGGCTGAAGCTCGTGTCCGCATCAAAGATCATGGTTGCGGTTGAAAGTCACGTCGCGCGGCACGGGCCCATCGACGACGCACACGACTACCCGACGGCACGACCCGAAGACGATCTCGACACGCTGGTGGAACTTTCCACGGGCACCGAGCTTCCCGTCCTGATTCGGCACGACGGCAACACCGTGGGGATAGTCACCAAGGACACGCTCCTTCACGGCCTGCAGGGAACTGAAGCCGCATGAGCGCAACTGCTGCATTGAGCGGAGCGGAACCGCGCGAAGTCGAGAGCCGGGACGTCTCGGTGCCGGTGTTCGCGGATCGGAACGCGGGATATTACGGCTCGGTCTTCGAGCGCCTCCAGAAAGGCGAGCTGCCATTCTGGCACATGAACCTCGCGGGACTGCTGATTCCGTGGATCTGGAGCGCCTGGCGCGGCGTATGGCTGATGTTCTGGGTCTCGCTCGCGCTGGACGTGGTTGGGCTCGTCTGCCTGATGCAGAACTTCAAGTACGGACCGTTGCTTGAAGATGCTTATCTCGATCCTTCGGCCAACGCCATTCTGATCGAACGCTACACGCGCTGGCTGAGCGTCTACAACAACGTCGGCATCGCCACGCTCGTCCTCGGCCGCCTGCTCATTGGCCTCCAGGCCAACAGGTGGTACTTCGGGCAATATTCCAAGTGGCGGATCGACGGGCGCACCGCCCATGGCGTCGCGGCGCGGCGCGTGGTGATCGCTGTGTTGATCTTGGTGCTTGTCGCGCCAATAACCCTCTACCGGGCAACGCAACAGAGAATCGACGAGCGGGCCTGCTTCAACCAGGTGCGTGCAATCGACGGCACCAAGCGACTGCTTTCCAGTTACGGCGTGACCGAAGTCTCCGACCTGACCTCCGCCATGGCCGAGCGTCGGGACCGGCTGGTCACCGAAAGGGCAACCCTGGAAGCAAGCGCATCCCTGACCGACGACCAAAGGAGCCGCCTGAGCGCAATCCGGCGGGAAGAGCGCCAGCTCAGGCGCGAGATTGACGCAGCCGAGGACTTCAAGGCCGTAACGGCGAAGGATCGCCTTGACTGCCTCTTCATCGACGACTTCCCGACGCTTGCGCGCGTCGCCCCGCCCGAGGACGTGACATACAGACGGGTGCCCGACGAGGAAGCCGTTGCGCAAGGACGAAGCGGCGCCACGAAAGTCATCAGGCAGGTCAAGGACCCGGTGGAGGGCCGGACCGTCAACATTTTCACCTACACGGCCGAATCGATCGACATCGGCATCAATTTCCTGCGCGCGCAGTATGCCGGAATCTTCGACGCGCTCACAAACGTGCTCCGGCAGTCGCTCATTCGCGTGGAAGTGGCGTTCATGCTGACTCCCTGGCCGGTTCTGGTCGGCCTGGCCATGATTCTGGCCTGGGCCTATTGCGGCACGGGCACCGTCGTGTTTGTCGGCTCTTCCCTGACGTTTCTGGCCGTCTTCGAACTCTGGCAGATCGCCATGCAGACAATGGCGCTGGTCGTGGTGGCTACGGCAATTTGCATTTTCGTGGGCTTGCCCGTCGGCATCTGGATGGCAAAGAACCGGATCGCGAACTGGATCACCGAACCGATTCTCGACGTGATGCAAACCATTCCCTCGCTCTCCTACCTCGTGCCCGCCGTGGCCTTCTTCGGAATCTCGCAGCCTCCGGCCGTGCTCGCGACCGTGGTCTTCGCCATACCGCCCATGGTGAAACTGACCGCGCTCGGCATCAGGCAGGTCCCGCAAAGCACGAAGGAGGCGGCCCTCGCCTTCGGCGCGTCCGAACGGCAGTTGCTGACAAAGGTCGAGCTTCCCATGGCCGTGCCATCGATAATGGCGGGCCTGAACCAGACAATCATGCTGGCACTCTCCATGGCGACAATCTCGGCTTTCATCGGCGCGGAGGGCCTTGGCGCGATCGTGACTGCCGCGCTGGGCGATGCCCAGGCCGGCAAGGGCTTGCTCGCCGGCATCGCCATCGCGCTCGTGGCCATGGTGATCGACAGAATTCTCAAGGGGATCCGCAGCTCGCTGAGCCGGATCTGAGAATGCACAGGACTCAACCTTAGGTAAGGAGAAAGACCATGAGACTAACACTGAAAGCGACGGCGATCGGAGCCGCGCTCCTTGCGGCGACGGGTGCCGGCGCGCAGGAGACCGTCAAGCTCTCGGACCTGAGCTGGAACGGCGCCCGCGCAATCGGCCACGTCCTGAAAGCCATCATCACCGGTCCGATGGGAAGCGAGGCGGAAATCGTCGAGGGCATGAACCAGCAGTCGGTCATCTATGCCGGCATGGACAAGGGGGACGGCTCGATCGACGTCCACACCGACATGTGGATGCCAAACTGGCAGTCCGCCTGGGACGAGTACATCGAGGGCAACGGCACGGTTGACCACAACATGCCCTACAAGGGCACCTCGAACATCTACGTTCCGTTCTACATGGCTGACACGGTCCGCTCGATCGAGGATCTCATGAAGCCGGAAATCGCAGCCATGTTCGACACGGACGGCGACGGCCTGGGCGAATACTGGGCCGGTGACGTGACCTGGGCTTCGACGAAGCGTTGGCAGATCAAGTTCAAGTCCTACGGCCTGGACAGCCTATGGGAGCCGAACATCATCTCTGCGGACACGTTCAAGGCCGGGCTTGCCGCGGCCTATGCCGCTTCCCAGCCGCAGCTGTTCTATGCCTGGACCCCCGAGTCCATCCATGCGCAGTTCGATCTTGTGAAAGTCGAGGAGCCGGCACGCTTCGAAGGCTGCGAAGACGTTGATCTTGATGCGGAGAATTGGCTGGAGGTTTCGCATTTCGAGTGCGTCATCCTTGACAACGACGTCTATATCGCATTCTCGAAGTCGCTCTGGGACCGCAACCCGGCGGTGGCGAAGATGCTCAAGAACGTGCAGCTCACCGGTGATGAAGTCGGCATTTGGATTCTCGAAATCTTCGAAAACAAGCGGGATCCGCAGGAAGTCGCCGAAGAGTGGATTGCCGACAACCAGGACATCGTGAACGCCTGGATCAACGGCTGATCCGGCTTCAGGTGCCAGACCGGGTCATGCGCCCCGCTCCGGGCGCGTGACCCGGTCCATTCCGAAGACCGTCCTGTGTTGCGCGTGGACATGAGACCCGCCGACTGACTGAAGCCCGTCTTCGACAGTTTGATTTTCAAACCTGTTTTGTTTCAACGGCTTGCGG
>VXSG01000053.1 GCA_009838075.1 Boseongicola sp. SB0665_bin_10
GCACGGTTCAGTGGATTCTTGGCGTGCTGGTCGCGCTTTGGCTTGCGGTGTCCGGCTGCCTCTATGCGGAGATTGCCGCCGTCCGGGACGACGTTGCCAGGAACGGCGAACGGCTTGCACGGATCGAGACGCTGTTGCAGGAGCGCCTTCCACCTGCGGATTAGGCCGCTGACGGCAGGCCGGAAGCGCGGTCAAGGGAAAGATGCCAGATGAAGGACGCGGCCTTGCGCCGCCCTTTTTCGTTTCGGGCGCGGCAAGTGTTCCGAATCTTGGAACCCTTAGGTTGCCGCCAGGATGATGGCGGTCACGATCCCGCCCACCGCCGCGATCACGCCGGACAGAATGGCGGTCTGCCACCATCGGGAAACCGCGATCCTTTCGACAAGGTTTGCGTCGCGTTCAGCCATGCTTGTGGCAAGCCGGGCAATGTCTGTCCGGTATTCGGCCTGCTTCGTCTCCATGCGTTCCTCCAGGACGGCGAGTTGCCGCGCCACCTCGTGAATGTCGGGCTTGTCGCTCATGGCCTCAAGGATGGGCGCGGACGCCGCTCTTGTCAACGGGACGACCGAACGCATTGACTCGCGGCGCAGTCGCCTTACCTTGTGCCCATGGCCAAGAAGCGGGACACCACCAAGCAGGTCGAGGCGCGGCGCAAGCAGATTGAGGAGCGCCGGGCCGCTGGCCTCTGTGCGTATTGCGGCGCACCGTCGCCGGTGCCGGTCGTGACAGGCAAGCGGCGTCCGGGACGGCCCTCAACTGGATATGCCTGCGAAGCCTGTAAGGCAAAGATGAATTGGTATAAGAGTCCTGCAAGATAATCTAATTTTGATATTGCATTAGAGCGCAATATCAATATTCTTGTCTCCACCAACCAAGGAGACAAGATCACATGACCAGACAAGACACTTACCAGGCCGTCACTGCCGACATAGTGGCGGCAATCGAGGCGGGGACGCCACCTTGGCAACCGCGTTGGGATGGCGGCCAGCAATCCGCCTTGCCGCTCCGGGTCTGCAACACTCCATATCGAGGGATCAATGTGCTCGCGCTTTGGGTCGCCGCTGAAAGGCGCGGCTATGGCGCGTCACACTGGATGACGTATCGGCAAGCCCAGGAATTGGGCGGCCAGGTCCGCAAGGGCGAGAAGGCTTGCAAGGTTATCAAGGCTGGCAAGGCGGTTTCCCGCGACACTCGCGACTTGCCGGAAGACGAGCAAAGGCACGTCAATTTCATGCGGCAGTATGCCGTGTTCAACGTTGAGCAGATCGACGGCTTGCCGGGCCGGTTCGCCGCGTCGCTCGCTCCGGTTCCCGCGCCTTCAAGGTCTGCCTTTTCAGACTGGTTTGGCCGGACAGGCATTGCGCTGAAAGTGACCGGCAACATGCGGGCCTTCTATGATCCGGCAAACGACTACGTGCACATGCCGCCGCAAGAGGCTTTCGCAAGCGACGCCGCACATGCCGGAACCCTGTTGCATGAGGCAATCCATGCGACCGGCCACAAGTCGCGGGTTGGCCGCGATCTTGGCATGAACGATGCCGCATACGCTCTTGAAGAATGCGTTGCCGAAATCGGGGCGGCAATGGTGGCCGCAGCGACCGGATGCCAGCGCTGCCCTGTCGAGGATCACGCAAGCTATGTGGACGCCTGGCGCAAGGTCGCCAAAGACCCGCAAGCCATCGTCAAGGCTGCGAGTGCTGCACAGACTGCAAGCGATTGGCTGATAGCCAGGGCTGGCGGCATGGCCATCCAGTGAGCGCAACGGGGCGGGCTTCACGGCCTGCCCGTTTCCGTCACACGAGACCGAAGGGGCGGCACCAGGCCGCCCTTTTCGATTCAGGCACAGACCCCCCCCGAATTGGCCTCAATGCCAGCAAATCATGCTCGCTGACGGCCTCTCTCGTCGCGCTCGTGACCGTTGGCATGGGCAATCACCCATGAGCGAAGCCTGAGCGCCGCCTGAGCGCCGCCTGAGTGTCGCGGAAGAACAGAATTCTTCGGGAATGCCGTTCAGACTGGCCCGCGAAGCCCGATCCGGGGCCGGTCTGCCGCACCAACGAGGAAGCGGCAGGGACAATGTTCCGATCTTCGACCAATCCGCCGGGAAACCGGAATTCCGTCCCTCCGGCCTTTCGCGCTCAACGGCGGTTCCTGTCAGCGCAGGCCGGACACCGCGCCTTGCCGCCGGATGGCTTCCCGCAGTCGATGCACTGGCCCGCGTCCCTGCGCTTCTGCCGCCTGGCCTTCAGCGCGGCGACCTGGGCGCTTGTGTCCCTTGCCTTGCGTGGACGCTCTATCCATTCGGGCATTCCGAAACTCGATCCGTCGCGCATGGGCATGATGACCGTGCAGGCGTCGGCGGTGTGCGGGACAAGCACGGGGTGGCCCGTCCTGGCCTGCCACAACTGGATGGCCTTCCCGCCCGTCAACCAGTCATGCGCCTGGCCTGCCGTCGCAAGGTGCTCGTGGTTCAGCGCAACGGCATTGGCGATCACTGCGGGCTTGAGCCTGCCCCATGGCATGACGCGGCCATAGTCCGGGAATGTGCCGTCGATGATCGAGGCCGGGAAGCTCGCGCCCTTGGGGATCGTGACCGTGCCCGCGTCCAGGTCGATCAGCGTTGTCATTTGCCGGATGTCACGCCCGGCGCACTTCTGGCCTAGCTGCTTGGCAGTCGCGTTGAGGCGGACAATGACGCCTTCGTCAAGCTCATGCTCGGCCTGCGGATCGCGGGCACAAATCAGAATGTGCCCGTCGGTCGCAACAAGTGCCAATCCGCCGGTCTTGACCGGGTGGAATTGAACGCCTTGCAGGTAGGATCGGACTTCCTCGACGGATCGGGCAAGCGACACGGCGGCGAGCGTCAAGGCGTTGACTGTGATTTGCATTGGCTGCCCTTTCGTGATTGCTTCCTGGTTTCGAGTGACTGCACCTTAGCGGCGCGATCCGGGCAATGCAATCACTCATGGTCAATCTGCAATCACTAGGCCCTGGAATGTCCGTTAAGTTCCTTTGTCGGACACGGATGTTCCCGTTCCGTGCCATGCCTGGAAGGCGAGTGATTGCAAGCCAGTTAACTGGTGATTGCACCATGTTTTCAATGCTCTTTCACCCTGGCCGCCGCTCTCAGGAGAAAAAAGTGTAAATCGGGGGTGAGGGTAGTGGAACAATTCCTGCCATTCGCCTCTCCGACTACTTTGCGGCTGCCTTCACAGTGTCTAATAGCGCCTGTCAATCACCTGCCAGCGCAATCCGGCCCGCGATTATGGCATGACTGCATCGACTGCATCGGCGAGGGTTGACATTGCCGGACCTAACCTGAAAATTGTCAGCGTCAATTGTTTCCAAGCTCGGCTCCTATGCCGGGCTGCCCGCTGAATAAGCCTGACCCGGCAAGAGGTAGCTCCTCGACGCCTTGGCGAATAGGCGGGGTCTGATTTCCTTGGAAGCAGTTGACAACGGCCCGGCACCCGCCGGGTCCGGGAACAAGACCGGGGGGATCGACCTATGCCTATGCGCACCGCTTCAATCAATGCCGCCTTCATGCTGGCGAGCTTCACCGTGGCAGCGGCAGCGCAGGACGGGGACGATTTGGCGCAAGAGTGGGGCCAGCGGATACACAAAAGCTGCGGATCGAGCGGCAACGGCTTCGACCAATGCGTGGCCGATCTGCTGGCGGACACCGCCGCCGAACACGCGGTGCAAGTGGCCGCTCGCGAAGGCCGATCCGTGTTCGGGGAGAAATTCCAGGTCTTGAGCCGCATGACGATTGGGCCATCCAGCGGCCTGACCGGCGATCTTGACGTAGTGATACCTCTTTCGGGCGCGACTGAACCAGTCGTTCATTCGCAATCCGCATTGTTCCTGCAACAGGGGATTACGAGTTGGCGAGACAGCGACGGGACGCGCCGCAACGACATTCGCGTCGGCATGGTCTACCGGTTGCCTGTCCTCGAAGGTGACGCGCTTGGGTTCTCCCTGTTTCATCAAGAGAACCTTGAACGCGACCATCAGCGCGCGGTTGCTGGTCTGGATTATGCCGGACGATGGGGCACGGCCTATGTTTCGGCCTTTGAGCCGACGACGGGTTGGCGACCGGGCCGCACGGGATACAAGGAACGCGCACGTTCTGGCACTGAGTTCGGGGCGCAACTTCACCTGACTTCAACCGTGGCGGCGGATGCCGCTTGGGGACGGTGGGAAGCCAGGGAAGGCCACATCGAGAATGTGCGGATCGGGCTGGACTGGAAGCCGCATCCCCATGTCAGCTTCGGGGCCGGTTACGAGGTCAACCATGTCTTGTCGGGACCGCCAAAGGACGGCGCGCGCCTGTCAATGGCGTTCAACATACCCTTGGGCCAGAAGGGCGGCGGGTCGTCGCGGGCAAAATGGGAAGGTCTGGGCGTTCCCGCATTCGGTGAAGCATCGCCTGATTTCTGGGCACCGATCACGAATGTTGGTCGCATCGTGACGCTTGAACGCGCCATCGCAAAGCCAAGCCGCGTCAAGGCGCTGGTGCTGTCAGCCGACCTGCCGGAAGGCGTTACGGTCCAGTTCCTGCAAGACCATGCCGAGACCGGAAGCCGCATAGGAGTGCGAATTTCCATTCCCGATCCGCTTTCCGAAGATTTGCGGCTGGTCGTGCGGCTGGTGCCGGGGAGCGGCGACAATCCTGCCGTGCCGGGCGAGGACTTTGTTGACGAACCGCACCACGTGACAATCAAACAAGGCGAAGTTGCTGCGGATACATCGCTCCGGCTTCTTCACAATGACGACATGCAGTTGGCCAGAAGTTTGGCCGTCGAGGTTTCACTGGCTAGCTGACGGGAGCCTGAAATGAGTAAGTTGAATTCAATTTCTGCAACATTCGGTATTTTGCTGGCATTCTCTCTCGCCGCATGTGGCGGCGGTGGTGGCGACGGCGGCAGTGGCTCTGGCGGTGGCGGACGCGACGGCGACGGTGGAAACGGTGAAATGACCATTACACCACCTGGTGGAGGCACGAGCCTGCCCTCCGAACCACCGCGCCGTTCAGCGCCTCAGGGCTTCGGAAGAGACCTGCCAGGCATCGAAGTGGCTGGCGCGGGAACCACCGAGTACTTGCTTGCATTGAACGGATCACCGAGTGCCGTGACCTTCCGGGCAGGCTCCTGGTTCGAGCCAAAGGACGGGCGGTACCAGAGAATGATCATTGCCCAGTCCACGCGGGTAGCCCCAGGACAACTGGTACGGGTTCCGACTGCATGCATGCAACAAGCGAACCCCGCGCCAGCCGAGGGCGCGCGCTTTTTCTCCTCGCCGAAGTCCATTTCGGGTTCCGTTCAGCAATGCCAGCAGCGCTGTCTTTCCAGGTGGACTGGGCCTGGCAGCCAAAACGCGTTTCAGAACTGTGTGTGGGCATGTGAGCGACCGTCAAATGAGCGACCACCGAGTCCGCCGCCTCCTGGCACCGGTACGATCACTTTCGAATTGGTCGATAGATGTACCAAACCAGGAGCTATGCAGGCGCGATTCTTCGGGTATGTCGGCACGAGCACAGAGGGCAATCATGACTATGTATGGCCGTCAAGCTCGCAAGTATTTACGACAAATGAACGCCGTGTAACCGGAGAAAGCATTACGAGAACGCTTGGTGAAAGCGGGCGAGGTATCGGGGTGATCTGCTATGGTGCACAATTGGAAGGAAGAAGTTCCAGTTCCTGGGGTGTCGGGTTGGACGGGAATGGCGGCTGCTCGAATTGCTGCGTTCGCGTTCCGTCATCTGGCAACGTTAACTTCAGGAGAAACCTGACATGTCCGTAGTGTCAGGTGTACGGCAATTTAACGAGAGTGGCGGGCTTCGGCCTCCGCGATGAAGAACAATGCAGCAGGAGGTATGCAGACTATGATCAACTTTAGAACACTTGCCGCAATAGCAATCGCGATAGCGACAGGCACAGTTGCAAACGCGTTAACGTGTCAACAACAAGCGAAAGCAATGTATGATGGCGACATACGTTCTTGCGATACCATTGGCTCGTTTGGCCCAAACAACTGCAAGCGATGTGTGTATGGAAATACGATTTGGCCAAACGGTGCAAGGGAAAACGGATGCGGCTTCCAGTATGAAACCGGCAATGGAAACGAATGGAATTGTTATCAACGGTTCTTGCGTCAAAGGAATAGTCAAATTCAGCAATGCTACCAGCAAGCGTCGAATGTGTATGAGGTGCGCTGGAATAACTGTCATAGAACCAATTGAAGGAAAGACGTGATGACATCGACACCCAAGAGACAAAGCCAACGGACACGATGGTCAACGCTTGCAGTGACAGTGGCAGGAATGGCACTTCTCGCCGGATGCGGCGGAGGCAAGGGAACCAGCCAGGACGATACCGGCCAGCCTACGATGCAGACGCCGGACTTGCCGGACAGGGACACCATCTATCAAACAAGCACCGTTGCCGACCTGGTTGCCCTTGGAGCGCGGAAGCTGACCGAAGGCGACTTCAGGTCGGAGATTGTCGGCAAGAGGTTGCGCAACAGCGGTGACGTGGATGACGGCGCACACGGGCCGAGCGAAGGCTGGTACTGGACGATCAAGCCCGACGGAACATCAGACTCATGGAGCGGAAAGGGGACAGATGACTGGTCAAGCCCTTCGGTATGGACCTTTGAAGATGGCCAGTATTGCCGCCGAGCGGCTGGCAGCAATGCCGATTACGGTTGCAGCACCGTCTACGAACTGAACGGCGTCTATCGCTGGTCGGACAGTGGCGACCCGGACAGCCTCAGCAACTGGTCTGTAGAGATCGGGGGATGGGACGCAGGTGCGCTTCTCTATGACGGGAAGACCCTGACCGCCCGCAACGTCGCGGCAATGCGACTGGACTTTCCTGAGGGGACAAGCAACGTCATTGATCCCGTCGAATTCAGCATGAGGCGCACCAAGGACGGCGAATACGTCGTGATGCTGGACGGCCTGGAACACACCTTCACGCGAGACCAACGCAAATCGTGGGGCTTGGACGCAAATTACATCCAGGAGCACGATGACGACCCGGACGAGCACGATATGAGCGTCTCATTCTGGAGCACAAGCCATGAGGAGTTGGATGCCGGACACAGCCGTGGTGAACACTTCGCGGTCTTCAAGGCGGCAAGGGACGCCGAGTTCCATGAGCACGGCACGAATCCAGAACTGCAGACTTTTGTCGTGATCGGCAACCCGACATTGGACTTCGACTTCAGCCGCATGAACGGCGTGACTGCCACCTATCAGGGAGGATTTGCGGCATTGGAACTGTTCACAAAGTCATTTGACGACTTTGATTGGGACTCGGACGACCGCTTAAGGCTTCGATCACGCGAAGGCGTCACGTTGACCGCGAATTTCGCCAACTCCACGATTTCGGGCAACATCACCGGCTTTCGGGATGAAGACGCCGACGTGCCATATGGCGTGACCCTGACGATGCCAGAAACGGCGTTCAGTGCCGACGGCTTTTCCGGCGACTTTGCCGTCTCCGGCGGTGTGGTCAACGCGGCAAGTTACGATGCCTCGTTCTGGGGGCCTGATGCAAACCACGTAGTTGGTACAATTGGCGTTGATGACGCCACGACCGCTGGTGGCAAGAATTACGCCGGTGTTGGATGGTTCGGCGTCGGTAAGCAGGAATGATGCCAAAAACCAAAGAGCAAGGGGCGGTCTTTGCCGCCCCTCTTTGCGTTCAGAAGGTCCGCGCGTTCACCCGGCCAGCATCCATCCCACCGCCGCGACCACGGCGGCGGCAGTGACGGAGTTCAGGGCCAGGCCGACAACTACGATGCGCACGGTCAGGCGGGTTTCCAGTGAGGCCATGTCGCTGCGCAGGTCCGCCATGTCGTTCCGCAGTTCGCTGCGCAAGTCCGCCATGTCGCTGCGCAGTTCGCCACGAAGTTCCGCCAGATCGGCCTTGGTCGCCACCCCGCCGGTCACGCCGTCCTTGATCGCCGTGGTGATCGCGGCGGCCTGCCGTTCCTCTATGCCGCTCTCGCGCAGGAGCCGGGCCGTGGCCAGGGTGTCGAATGCCGCGTCTGCCATGCCGCAAGCCTTACCGGATATTGCCCCGTTCGTCAAAGACTGACTTGCGCAGGGTTTGCCGGAGTGGTAATCCGGGCCAAGAAAGCAATGGAAACCGGTTGCGACGCAATAGCGAAGGACGGCACGACGGCGGACGAACTGGCCGACTCGATGCGCAAAATCAGTCCCGATGACCAAGGCGGCCTCCGGGCGGGCATACCCTTGGGCATGGCTCCTGGCGACAACGAGGATCAGGAGCGGCTGCTACGTTATCTTCTCGGCTTTTGAAAGAGGGGTGGCCCTCTGACTTGAGGCCAGACGGTCGCAGGATTCAATCGGTTAGCAGCCCATTTGCTGGGACAGGGCTTGGTAGACCTGCTGGCGAGATTCGTGGTCCATGGTCGCCAGGTTGTTGATTGACGTTTCCAGGGATGCGGCGGTTTCCGTTGCCATTGACAAGGCGAGTTCGAGCAGGGCGGTCGGATCAGATTGTGCGAGCGGCTGGAGCATCGCTCTCGCTGCTGCGGTCGCCGGGTCCTGGCTTTGCGTCGATAGGAAGTCCGCCATGCACGGTGCCAGGACCTCATCGAAGAATTCCTGGCGCACTGCGTCCTTCTGTTCCTGGATGGCCTGTAGGTTTTCAAGTATGCGCTGTTCGGCGGCCTGGATTTGCTTCTGCTCTTCGTGCTCGGTCTGGATGGCGTTGAAGGCGTCCAAGATTGACTTGCGTTCGGTTTCGGCGTCGCGTGTGTTCCTAGTTTCCGCCTGTCGCCTGGCTTCGGCTTGGCGGTGCCGTGCGATCTCCAGTTCTCGGACGGCGTGATATTCCCAAGGCTGCTCTCCGTCGAAGAATTGTGAACGGTGGAGGCTCGTTGCCACGGCTTCGGCGGCGTGGCGTGTGATGTGCCAGTCTTTGTCGGCGTCCTTGAAGCATTGGTCTCGGTCGAGGCGCGGCTCTTGCAGACGTTCGTTTTGGGCGGCGTTGCATTCAGCCATGGCGCGGTCGGAGTAATTCGAGGTTTCCACGCAATCAAGCCAGATGCTTCCAGCTTTGTTTCTGTGTTCCCGGAAGACATTGTCGCACTCCAATTTGGCCCAGGCGACTTCGGTTGTGTCGTTTAGCAGAGCTTCGGCGGCTTTCTGGCATTCCGCACCTTGTTCAGTGCCGAATTCGTGCTGGTCGTAGCAATCGACGCTGTAGGATGTTTCGTTGGAGTCTTGCGGGTCTGCTATGACGCTTTGCCAGCGAGTTTTCCATTCCGCTGGCTCGTCGGCGCTGGTTTTCGTGGGCAGGCCGAGGGACAGGGCCGCAACGGCAAGCACTTTGAGGGCAAATCTCATGTGGAGTCCACAATTCGTTCCGGCCTGGCAGGTGCCGGGGCCGTTGCAACGTCACCCAAGAATGGCTATGGGGTCAATCTTGGGCGCTGGCGTCATCAGGCTTCTTTATGGTCCCCTTGGGCTTCTTTGCGGTCCCTGCCACGTGCACTTCTGGCTTTCCGGCAGAAAACTGGACAGCGGCCTTCACGATGCGCCTTTGTTCCTCTTCGGTTTGTCCAACCATCTTTTCCATCATGGCAAGTACCTTTTCGTTCTGCTTCTTGAGCGACCACCGGTGCCACCATACCAACGGGCTGCTAATCACGAGAATTGCCGTCTCTGCGCAAAGCAGACCGCGCTCCCACGGGTGTTCCCAGACCCAAGCCACCAACATCGACAGGCACTCCATGCCGTCGTCATCCGACATATTTCATCATTGCTCAAGCACAATTCCCCAAAGCGAAGGGCAACGGGCAACGGGCCGCACTTGACCATCACAGATACCGCAAAGCCTCTCCAGCGGTCTCGTTGCGGCCATACCGGGAGATCATCCGCTCCGAGTTCCACCGACCCTGCCGCATGATCGTCGCGCTCGCAGCCTGGTTGCGCAGCATGGTGATGGCCATGCCGACGCGACCCGAATGCCCGGAGAACCCGTCCCCAAGCCCGGCGGCCTTCGCGCAGGCGGCGACGCGCCTGGAAACCTGGCGACCGGACAGGCCGAACACCGGTCCCTGCCGGTCCCGGCCTTGCAGTTCAGCCCAGCGCTCCAGGTCGCGCATGGCCAGGCGGCTGACGGCGACGACAGCGCCATCGCCCTCCTGGTCGGTCTTGGACCGCGTGACCGTCAGGCGTCCGCTCCCGTCCGCCTCCGTCCCGACCTGCGACCAGTCGAGCGCGGCGGCCTCGGAGCGCCGCAGGCCGGTGCAGGCCAGGAGCGAGACGATGGCTATATCCCGCGCAACCTTCGGGTTCCCGTCCGCAGCGCCGTTGAGAGCGCCGCGTATGGCCTCCACCGCCTCGGCGGTCAGTGCGGCAGCTTGCTTCTGTGATGCACCTGCCTGCGCCGCCTGGCGCACGAGTCCCTGCATGGCAGTCTTCACCACGCGATCCGCGCAAGGGTTCGCATGGCCTGCGGCGTCGTGCGCTGCGGCGATGGCGGCGACCGCCAGCCTAAGCGAGGCCACTGACTTCCCTTCCTCGGCTCGCTCCGCGACGAACAGGGCCACGGCTTCGGGCCGGGCGGGCATGACCCTTGCGCCGTGGGCGGCAGACCATTCTTCCCATTTCCTCCACGAGGCGCGGTATGCGCGGACGGTATTGGCCGACTTGCTGTCGCGGATCGCGGCCTCCAAGCGTTCCGAGACGTTGGCGGCGACTGCGTTTTCGCCGGTCTTGACTGTCGGCGTCAGATGATCGAATCGTTTCATGTGGTTGCTCCTCCTGTGAGCATTTGGGCGGGACTTGTAGGATGGTCCCGCCACACGCCACCATGCTGACGGATGCGAGTCAAGCGGGGGGAGCCATTCCCCTCGTGGGGCAGAATGCGGTGATTCGCACTTGCCCCGCCATGGTTCTCATTCTCCTAATGGTGAGTCATTGGTGAGTCGGTTCAAATTTTAGTTTGCGATTTTCTCTTGAAATCTCTTGTTTTTATGGTCGGGACGGCAGGATTTGAACCTGCGGCCACCTGTTCCCAAAACAGGTGCGCTACCAGACTGCGCTACGCCCCGACTCCGTCGCTTCCATACCGCAAAGAGATTCCACTTGGCAAATTGCTTGTGCATGAGTTTGCAGACTTCCCTGCATGCGAGGGTCAGCGGACCCTCCCCAAGCCGGGATACCGGAAATTGCGGACGCGAGACGATGAACGGCAGGAACGCGGTGCCGTGCCTGAAGCCGTGCTTGCGGGACCCGCGCGTTCCAGGCCAAAGGCGTCACGGCGTTTCCGATCCAATTGCCCGCAGGCTATCCGCAGGGCCAGGCCGGGTTCGGTCCGATGACGGGATGCCGAAGCTCGCTTCCCTCGCTGATGCCAATCCTGCGAGCCAGGCCGCCATTGATTTCAAGCACGAACTTGACGCCTTCGCCGCCGTCAATGTGTGTCTCGTCAAACGGAATCGCGTTCTCGTGGACCCTTGTCACCTTTCCCGAGGGTGTCATGAAGATCATGTCGAGCGGAATTCGGGTGTTCTTCATCCAGAACGCCGCGCGGCGCGGCGCTTCGTACGCGAAGAGCATTCCGCTTCCCGATGGCAGCAAGTCACGGTGCATCAGGCCGAGCGACCGTTCGTCGGGTTCATCCGCAAGCTCGACGGTGAACCGCGCGCGGCCCCAGTCGCCACGCAGGTCGACCCGGTCAACCGAGCAGTCGGCAGACGCTGTACCGGCAAGCGCAAGCAGGGCAGCAAATCCGAATCCTGCACGCATCGCTACTCGGATCTCAGGCCCGCTTCCCAGGACGTGATCTGAGTGGCCATGCGGCCCCGCTTGCCTTCCACGACCCTGATTGACACCGCCTCGCCGGGCTGAAGGTCGGCAAGCTCCGACCGCCTCAAAATTTCGATGTGGAGAAAGACATCCTCGTTGCAGCCGTAGACATTTGCAAATCCAAACCCCTTTGCCTTGTCGAACCACTTCACGCGGGCCGGTTCCAGCGGCAAAGACAAGTCAACCGGTTCGTTGAACTCGCCGCCATCCGGGACGGCATCATCCGTCGCGGATGTGGCGGGCGGATCTATCCGGAGCACTTCGATCGCCTGAATTCCTCGTGCCGTTTCCTGAATCACGACTTCGATCCCCGCCGAGTCCGCGACGGAGGATTGGCCGTAGTTGCGAAGCACGTTTGCATGAAGCAGGATGTCGGGCCCGCCCTCGTCGGAAACGACAAAGCCGAATCCTTTCGACGGATCAAACCACTTTACGGTTCCAGTGACGCGCGCGCCGCCTTTGCTGAGGTCGGTCATCTAGGCATCATCCCTTGGGCCGTTGCCCAACATGGGTCTAGTTTGTGCCATTGGCGCGATCACGCGCAACCAAAAAAACCGACCAATTCCGCAACAATTTCGGCAGAAACGCGCTAAGGATAAAGGCGTTCGACCTCCCAGGCGGCAGCAGGCGAAGCTCTTGTCCAGCGGAATCGGTCGTGGAGCCGGAATTCGCCATCGGCCCAAAGCTCGATCTCGACGGGCAAGATCCCGAAACCGCCCCAGAAGGGCGGGCGTTTCGGATCGAGTCCATGGATGACACCCATCTTCGCCGCCCTGACCATCAATGCCTTCCGGGAAGACAACGGCTGGGACTGACGCGATGCCCAGGCCCCCACCCGGCTTTGCACCGCCCGCGTGGCAAAGTATCGGTCGGCCGCCGCGCCGTCCTCGACAGTTACGGCGCCACGCACCCGGACCTGGCGGCGAAGGCTCTTCCAGTGGAGGACGAACGCCGCCCTTTCGGAATTCCTTAGCTCCCGCGCCTTCACGCTGCCGTAGTTGGTGTAGAAGACAAAGGCGCCATTCTCGATCCCCTTGAGCAATACCATGCGCACGTTCGGCAGGCCGGACACGTCCACCGTTGCGAGGGCCATCGCGCCCGGATCGTTCGGTTCGGTCCCTTCCGCCTCGTTCAGCCAACGGCCCACAATGGCCATCGGGTCATTGCCTTCGAAAATTCCGCCTCTGTCCATCGTGCCCGCCTTCACGCCCTTGATGCACCTGACGTGATCGCATAGACCCGCTGCACGGTAAACGGGGCGAGGATCAAAATATGTCCGCAGGGCTTATGACGGGCAAACGGGGCCTGATCATGGGGCTGGCCAACGAGAGGTCGATCGCTTGGGGAATTGCCAAGACGGTTGCCGATCATGGCGCCGAACTCGCGTTTTCGTATCAGGGCGACGCGCTCCTGAAGCGCGTTGGACCCTTGTCCGAGCAGCTGGGCTCGAACATCGTCCTGCCTTGCGACGTGGCGGACATGTGCGACGTGGATTCGCTGTTCAAGGAGCTTGAAGAACGCTGGGGCAAGCTTGACTTCGTCGTTCACGCGATCGGATTTTCCGACAAGAACGAGCTGCGTGGCCGCTATGTCGACACGAGCCGTGACAACTTCCTCACGTCGATGGACATCTCAGTGTATTCCTTCACCGCGATCGCAAGGCGGGCGGCGGCGATCATGCCTGATGGCGGATCGCTCCTGACCCTGACCTACTACGGGGCAGAGCGGGTGATGCCTCATTACAACGTGATGGGTGTCTGCAAGGCTGCACTGGAAGCCAGCGTGCGTTACATTGCCGAGGATCTCGGAAGGGACGGCATCCGTTGCAATGCCATCAGCGCGGGCACGATCAAGACCCTGGCCGCCTCCGGGATCGGCGACTTCCGTTACATCCTGAAATGGAACGAGTACAATTCTCCGCTCAGACGCAACGTGAGCATCGAGGATGTCGGCAATGCCGCGCTCTATCTTCTTTCCGACCTGGGATCGGCCGTCACGGGCGAGGTTCATCATGTGGACTCCGGCTATCATGTTGTCGGCATGAAGGCGCTCGACGCTCCGGACATGACTTACGAAGGAAGGGAATGATGCCGCCTGGCGCCGGAATGGCAGACTCGGATTCAAGGCAATCCCTGACTGGACCCGGCCGATGCCGTTCTGCGAGGAACCGATGTCGCGCAGGCCGGTCGCGCCTGCCGGAGGCGTTCCCGCCAATTGATCGACAGGACGGATCGTGACCGAACGCCTGCCGCACGAAAAGGGCTTCCACGTCAGCTGGGACCAGATGCATCGCGACGCACGTGCGCTCGCCTGGCGGCTGGATGGGCGCGGCCCGCTTGACGGCAGGTGGAAGGCCGTCGTGGCGATCACGCGTGGCGGCATGGCACCGGCAATGATCGTGGCGCGCGAACTCGACATTCGAATCGTGGACACGATCAGCGTGAAGAGCTACGATCACCAGTCCCAGACCGATGCGCGGATCCTGAAGTCTCCGGACTCGGAAATGATGGGGGACGGGGCGGGCATCCTCGTTGTGGACGACCTGGTCGATACCGGCCAGACGCTTGAACTCGTCCGACGACACTACCCGAAGGCGCACTTCGCCACTGTCTACGCCAAGCCCATGGGCGAACAGCAAGTGGACACGTTCATCACCGGCGTCAGCCAGGACACCTGGATATTCTTTCCGTGGGACATGGCGCTCCAGTATGTCGAGCCGTACCGGGGCACCGATTGAAGGCCTTCGCTCGCACATCGGAAACTGGCGGCGGGATCCGCGCGTGACGGCGCAAGTTGCCCCGGCACGTCTCCTGCGACACGTCCTTTGACATAATGAATTGGCATGCCGGGGCAGTGCGAGGCCGCCCCGGACGAGTGGGACGCGGCGTGTCCGCGGACGTCAGGTCCTGCGCGGCCAGTCCGGCGGGGACAGCGAGGACTGGAACCAGTTCACCAAGCTCACGTGCGAGAAGACCGGCAGTCCCGTGGCAGCCCGGATTGCGGCTGCGTAGGGCGTCATGTTGGTGCATTCGAGCACGATGGCTCCGATGTCCGGATGTGCTGCAACAAGGTCTTCAGCGGCACCCACGTTGTCCGCCTCGGCCATCACCGGATCGAGTTCAGGTGAATTGCCCAGGATGGCTTCCGTGAAGTGCGCACGGCCCTCGGTCGTGCCGATGGGCGTGCCCTCGGGCACGCCTGCCGCCGCCAGGTGCGCCTCGGTCAGGGACGAACGCGAGACGGTAAGGATGCCCGCTCGGCGACTTGAAGGCAGGAGCGCGTTGACCGCGCGAAGCTGCATCAACGACGAGGTCAGCACGGGCACGTCGACAGCTGCGGACAGCTCGTCCTGGAAGATCGAGAGAAACCCGCAATTCGTGGTGATCCCGTCCACGCCGTCCGCCTCAAGATCCTGCGCCGCGATCCTGAAGGCATCCAGCAGCCCCTTCGCGCCCTGCCGGACCACGCGATCTGGCGACGCATCGCGCACGACCCTGTAGTGCACCGGGAAGCCCCATGTGCCCGCGTTGCCCATGTCGCCCAGGATGCGCGGAAACCGGGCTTCGAGCATGAGGATGCCCACCGAAGCCCCGTAGACCGATTTTCCGCCCTTGATCATGGCCGTTGCCTCTTCCCGGACATCGCGATTCGCTGCTGCCAATTGCCTGCAAGTTTATCCACCTTTGTCCGGCAATGAAGCATGGAGCGGAACAAGGCTCAACGCCATGGCCGGCGATGCGCTGCGCCGTCACCTGGACAACATGGATCAGGCAGCGTGAACGTGACAAGGCAGCGTCCATTGAGGTTCGCGCCGTAACGCCTGCCGGGAATCAGACCGTCCTTCGCCGTCGGCGCCTGGCACAAGCATGACACGGCATCTCGGGCACGTGGGCAGCAGGTCTCCGACAATGGTGCAGTGAAGTCTCGCCGTCCACTTGCAAGTTCGTCGCGGATCAGGCGGAGCATTGCCGGAAAGAAATTGCAGGCCAGCCTTCGCTGTTGCAGGCTCCGCATTCAAGGCGGCGGAGGTGTTGCAACAGTGGAAGACTCCCGAAAGACGGTCGCGATCATCGGAGCCGGGATCGTCGGCATATCGACTGCCATCTGGTGCCTCCGCGACGGGCATGAGGTCATCCTGATCGACAGGACGGGTCCCGCCGAAGGCGCCAGTCACGGCAATGGCGGAGTCCTGGCGTCCAACGGAATCGTCCCGATCTCCGTGCCCGGACTGCTCCGAAACGCTCCTGGCCTGCTCTTCGGCCGTGACCAGCCGCTTTTTCTCAAGTGGCAGTATCTGCCACGCCTCGTCCCCTGGCTGACGCGCTTTCTCGGTCACGCGAATGCAGGTGACGTCCGAAAGCGGGCATCCGCGATGACGCGAATCGTCGGCGACAGCTTGGCCGAGCACCAGGATCTGGCGAGGGGCACCGGTGCCGAGAAATGGATTTGCCCTGCGGACTATGTCTTCCTTTATCGCGACCGCGCGCATTTCGAGGACGATGCGTTCGGTTGGCAGATCCGGGCGGATCACGGATACACGTGGCAGGAGCTCGAAGGCGCGGCACTGCGCGACTACGATCCGGTCTTCGGCCCGTCGATCGGCTTCGGAGTCCGATGCCCGAACCATGGACGGATCAGCGATCCTGGTCACTACGTGAAGGATCTTGCAAGGCATGCCGAAGCCCAGGGTGCGCGGCTCCTGATCGGAGAGGCCACGGACGTAGTTCAAGAGAATGGCCAGGTCACGGGCCTTCGCGTCGGCGGCGAGGCGGTCCGGTGCGATTCGGTCGTCCTCGCGGCAGGCGCATGGTCCGGGCCGCTGGCGCGCAAGCTCGGGATCAAGGTGCCGATGGAGAGCGAGCGGGGCTACCATCTCGAACTCTGGGAACCCTCCATCATGCCGCGGTCACCGGTCATGATTGCCGCCGCCAAGTTCGTGGCGACTCCCATGGAGGGCCGTCTGCGACTGGCCGGCATCGTCGAGTTCGGCGGACTCGATGCGCCACCGTCGCGGGCACCCTTCGAGTTGCTCGAAAGGCAGATTCGCAAGGCCATTCCGGGCATCGCCTGGAAGGACACGGTCGAATGGATGGGGCACCGCCCCTCGGTCGCCGACAGCACGCCTCTCATTGGACCCGTTCCGAGCGTTGCGGGTGTCTTGATGGCATTCGGCCACGACCATGTTGGCTTGACGGGCGGACCTCGAACGGGTCGACTGGTTTCGCAACTCGTGGCGGGAAGACAACCAAATCTTGACCTCACCCCCTTTTCCCCTGCACGATACGCAGATTCGCGTCATCCGACGTGATTCACTCAGGAGAACTAAATGTACAAATCAACGACGCTACTTGCTGCAGGCACGGTCGCCCTGGCCATGGCCGCGACGCCGGTCATGGCCGAGAAATGGGACATGCCCATGGCCTATTCCGGCTCCAACTTCCATTCGGTGACCGGCGCCGAGTTCGCGAAGTGCGTGACGACCGGCACGGGCGGCGAGATCGAGATCGTGACGCACCCGAGCGGAAGCCTCTTCCCCGGAGCCCAGATCAAGCGCGCGATCCAGACCGGCCAGGTGCCGATCGGCGAGCGCCTGCTTTCTGGCCACCAGAACGAGAACGCGCTGTTCGGTGTCGACTCCGTGCCGTTCCTTGCAACCAGCTTCGACGATGCCGACAAGCTATGGGAAGCCGCGAAACCCACCATCGCGAAGACCTTGGCAGACCAGGGCCTGCACCTGCTCTATTCCGTGGCATGGCCGCCCCAAGGTCTCTATTTCCGCGATGCCGTGAGTTCGGTCGCCGACATGAAGGGCATCAAGTTCCGTTCCTACAACAATGCGACCTCGCGCCTTGCGGAACTGACGGGCATGCTGCCCGTCACGATCGAGGCGGCCGAGATCAGCCAGGCCTTTGCCACCGGCGTGGCTGACGCGATGGTTTCGTCGGGCTCCACGGGCTACGACCGGAAGGTCTGGGAGTCGCTGAACTACTTCTACGAAGTGGACGCATGGCTGCCACGCAACTATGTCATGGTGAACTCCGGTGTCTGGGATGGCGTTTCGGACCAGAACAAGAATGTCATCAATGCCTGTGCGGGACTTGCCGAGTATGCCGGCAACTGGAGAGCCAAGGAGTACACCGGCTTCACGCTTCAAGGCCTTCGGGACGGTGGCATGACGGTCGCGCCCGCATCCGACCAGATGAAGTCCGAGTTGCAGGAAATCGGCAAGGTCATGACCGCCGAATGGCTTGAAGCCGCTGGCGCTGATGGCCAGGCCATTGTCGACGGATTCATGTCGATGAAGTGATCAGGACGGACGGGCGTGCCTGTCGCGCCCGTTCACGCCTATCTTGGACGAGGTGAAAGTGCCGGCAGAGATGCGCCCCGTGAATTGCCCGGCTGGCCGGGTTCGGCCGGCCGTTGCCGGAGATGCCTGGATGACCGCCGCAGCATCGGCTCGACTGCCGGCAATTGCCACAGGGACACGTAGACCGTCGCGAATCGCGCCAAGGATCCCGGCACGTCGGGGCGGATGGAACCCTGGTCCAAGAAATGCAGGTGGTGCGGCGGGAAACAGGTGCATCTCGCGGCGCCCGCGGGAAGTCCGCGAGGGCATGCCGCCATGACACTTGTCCGCCGGGCCCTTGATTCGATCTACGTTGCTGCAGGCGTTTTGGCCGCGTGCTGCCTCATTGCCATCTTGAGCCTCATCGTGATCCAGATGCTCGCGCGCTGGACCGGCGAAGTCTTTCCAGGCGCACCGGAATATGCCGGCTACTTCATGGCCGCCGCGTCGTTTCTTGCCTTCGCCAACGCGCTCAGCCGGGGCAGCCATATCCGGGTCTCGATCGTGCTGAACGCGTTGTCCCCACGCGCGAGGCGCCTTCTCGAGATCTGGTGCTTTGCCATCGGTACAGTCACGGCGTGGTATTTTGTCTATTTTGCGGTGCGCTTCGTCTACTGGTCCTGGAAATTCAATGACATCAGCCAGGGCCAGGACCGAACCGAACTCTGGATTCCGCAAAGCTTTGTCCTTGCCGGGGCGATCATCTTCGCGGTGGCGCTCACGGACAATCTCCTCAACCTGATCTTCAAGGGCGAGCACCGCATTTCGCGAGATCAGATCGAGCAGGGATTGGGAGGGTAGTTCATGGAAGACGCATCGATCATCGTCCTGTTCCTCTTCGTGCTCTTCCTGCTGCTGGGTTCAGGCGTCTGGGTCGGCCTGTCGCTTATCGGCGTTGCGTGGGTCGGAATGGAGCTTTTCACCACGAGGCCGGTTGGCGACACGATGCTGACGACGATCTGGTCCTCCTCCTCCTCATGGACGCTGACCGCGCTGCCCCTGTTCATCTGGATGGGAGAGATCCTTTACCGAACCCGCCTGTCAGAGGACATGTTCCGCGGTCTCAGCCCGTGGATGAGGTCGCTGCCGGGCGGCCTTGTCCACACCAACATCGTCGGCTGCACCGTCTTCGCCGCCGTCTCGGGATCATCGGCGGCGACGCTGACCACGGTCGGCAAGATGTCCATTCCGGAACTCAGGAAGCGGAACTATCCGGAGCCAATGGTCATCGGCACTCTTGCCGGCGCGGCCACGCTGGGTCTCATGATCCCGCCATCGCTGACCCTCATCGTATACGGGGTCACGATCAACGAATCGATCTCCAAGCTCTTCTTCGCCGGCATCGTGCCTGGCCTCGTGCTGGCGGCCATGTTCATGACGTACGTGGCAATCTACAGTCGTGTGTCGCGGTCCTGGAAACCGGATGCCGAACCGCCGATGACGTTTTCCGAACGCGTCGCGAATTCACGCTTTCTGATCCCGGTGATCTGCCTGATCCTCGTGGTCATCGGATCGATGTATCTCGGCTATGCCACGGCCACCGAGGCCGCCGCGTTCGGCGTGATCGGCGGCCTGCTTCTTGCCGCCAGCCAAGGATCGCTCAACTGGAAGACCTTTACCGAAAGCCTGATGGGGGCGACCCGGACGAGCGCGATGATTGCGCTCATTCTCGCGGGTGCCGCGTTCCTCTCGCTCTCGATGGGGTTCACGGGGCTGCCACGCGGACTCGCCGATCTCATTGCCCAGTGGGAGCTGTCGCGGTTCGAACTGCTCATGGTGCTTCTGGTCTTCTACATCATTCTCGGCTGCTTTCTCGACGGCATTTCCTCGGTCGTGCTGACGATGGCTGTCGTGGAGCCCATGATTCGCGACGCCGGAATAGATCTCATCTGGTTCGGCATTTTCATCGTGGTGGTCGTTGAAATGGCCCAGATCACCCCGCCGATCGGCTTCAACCTGTTCGTGCTCCAGGGGATGACGCATCACGAGATGAACTTCATCGCGAAGTCCGCGATCCCGATGTTCGTGATCATGGTCCTGATGGTCTTCGTGCTGATCGCCGTGCCGGATCTAGCGACCTGGCTGCCCGAACAGATGCGACAACGACCGTGAATGCGGCGTGATACCGTCATCCATGCAACCAATCTGACGTGAAGGGCTTCCGACGGGTCGGTGACCTGATCGAGGCCGCGAAGCGCGAACCGATTCAGGGCATTCCGGCTGCCTGGTTCTGCCGGCGAAAAGCCCGCGAGCGCGGACCTGCGCCTTGGAAGCCGGCCGGATCATTCGGGCGGCCTCAGCAGTACTTTTCCGGACCGGTCCACTGACGCGTGGAATAGCGGTCGCCATGACACCAGCCGACCGGCAGCCGACGTTCGATCTCGGCCTTCAAGTCCGGGCCCAACTCGAGATTGGCCCCTTCCACCAGTTCGGTGAAGTGATTGCAGTTCCGTGTGCCTGGAATCACCAACGTGGACCGGCTTTGGGCCAGAACCCATGCAATCGCCAGTGCCGCAGTGGAACAGCCTGCCTCACCCGCCAATTCGCGCAGCGGCTGGCTGGCGGCGAGGTTGCGCTCGAGGTTGCCGCCGGAAAACCGCGGATTGGACTTCATGAACGCCGAGGCCTCGATCCCTTCGGGCGTCGGCGGGGCATCGGTCAGCAATCCACGCCCGACCGGAGAGAATGCGACGAGCGAGACCCCGAGCCGCTCGCATGCCTGGACCAGCCCCAGTTCCGGCGACCGTGTCTGCAGCGAATACTCGGACTGCACCGCCGCAATGGGGTGAACCTCGCACGCGCGGGCCAGCGTGGTCGGCGCGACTTCCGACAACCCGATCCGGTCAATCTTGCCCGCCTCAACCATGCGTGCGTAGGTGCCAACGACTTCCTCCACCGGCATGTCGGGGTCAAGACGATGGAGATAGAAGAGCTCGACCCGCTCAACGCCCAGCCGCGCAAGGCTCTTGTCCAGTTCGGCCTCGACATGCGCAGGGCTGTTGTCGAAATTGCGCCCGGTCTCAGGATCGCGTGCGATGCCGGCCTTGGTGGCCAGCATGAAGGGCGTCTCGCCCGTCCGGCGGGCAAGGTAGCTGCCGATGATCTCCTCCGAGCGTCCCATGCCGTAGACGTTTGCCGTGTCCAGATGAGTGACGCCAGCGTCGAGCGCGGCGTCCAGTATCGCGTGGCTTTCTTCCACGGTTGCATTGCCATAGATGCCGGCAAAGGACATCGCGCCGACTCCTAGGACCGACACCGACGGCCCGTCTTGACCCAATGATCTCCTGTTCATCTTGCATCCTCCCTCAGCAGCAAGTCGTCCGGCAGGCTGCAGTGACAGTCCCCCGCGGAAAGCGGTTGAAGGCAAGCATGCCGGTCGAGGCCGGACTGGTCCTGTCCCCTTCGCCTCATGCGGCAAGCCTCCATTCCATCATGTCGGTCATCCGGTTGTTCAGGCTGCAACAGCGCAGTGCCGTGATGAAATTCTCCTTTGGCCGAATCAGCCGCAAGCACAGATCCAGGCGCGCGTCATGTTTCCTGTCGGTGCCGTTGAACGGCCAACCGGCACCGCCCTCGTCCACGCATCCGCAAGTCACCGAACCGCTCCAACCGTCGATCACGCCTGATCCCGCGGACATGCCCTTAGCCCGACATTCGCAATGGTGCAACTTGCGACCCAGTTCGCGAAATCTGCAAGCCATTGCCGCCGTTTGCCAAACTCGGACTTGCAGGCTGCGTCATGATCAAGCGCGGAACGTGGATGGTGACGTGACTCCTGTCGCGGCGCAGGGCGGTCACGCCGCAATCGACATGAGCGGGCGCAAATGGGGCGATACTGGGTCCGGGTCATCACCTTCCAGTGTCCGAGCAGCGCGGCGACACGACCTCGCCCCGGCGCGTGCCAGTGTAGAGGCCAATCAGGAAGATGTCGCGGGTCGCGGGATTGGGCACGACCGCCTTGGTGCCCGTGCGCCGGTGCGGCCGCCATGGGGGCACGTGTCGAGCCCATGCTGCCCGGCAGGGCGATCGATCTTGCGCGGGTGCCCGTCCTTCTTGAGGATCTCGGTTTCGGGGCCTTCGTCGGGGACAGTGCGTTCGACGCTGACAGGCTGATCGACGAGGTGTAGGGACACGGCGCGGTGCCGGCGATTCCCCCCGAAGAGGAACCCCGCGACGTCCCGGGACCACGACCGGGAGACGTGCAAGTGGCGGCACCAGATCGAGAATCCCCTTGCGAGAACCAAGAAGTTCAAGCGGTGGCGACGCGGTACGACAAGACCGGCGAGCTTCGCAGCGAGGATTCATCTCGTCGCCGGCGTGAACGCGGCTACATGCTTGTCAGCGGGTCCTAGTTCAACAGGACCGGAAGGCAGGTAGGGCCATGGAAACCGAATCCCCGCCAGATCACCGCACCAGGGTCTGGCAGCGTCATGCTCGGAAACCGGTCGAACAGGATTGGCAGCATGATCTGTCCAATGGCGCGACGAGCGACATGTGCCCCCAGGCAGAAATGTGGCCCGTTGCCAAAGGACTGGTGCGGATTCCTGTCGCGGTCGACGATGAACGCCTCGCCGTCCTCGTAGAGATCCTCGTCCCGGTTGGCGCTGGCCTGAATGGTCATGACGGTGTCCCCTTTCGGGATCAGGCAGCCTCGAATTTCCGTGTCCTCCGTGACAAGGCGCGACGACACCGAAATCGGCGCCACCCAGCGGATGCCTTCTTCGAAAGCCCTGTCCCAGTCGGCATTGCGCTTCACCTCCTCAAGTTGGTCGGGATTGGCCAGCAATCCGCAGAGGGTCGTGTTCAAGGCGTCGCGCGGCTCGTTGATGCCGCCGCCGATAGCGATCTTGATATTGGCATGGATCTGGGTTTCGGGGATCGGATCCTCGGCGTTCAGCATCACCGAGAACGCCGAACTGTTCGGTTCCGCCCTGTGCCTGTGCTGCAAACGGTCGAAGAGCGCGTGCATCTCCTCGTTGGCGCGGTCGACACGCTCGAAGGGTTTGTCCCGCCACCCGAAATTTCCCGCCCCGTCGATCAGCGCCTGCGACCAGCGTTGCATCTCCTCGTCCGTGGCTTCCTCAAGCCCCAGCAGTATCGCCAGGCCTCGCGCCGCATACGGCCCGGAGAGCGCCGGAAAGAGGTCAACGACTTCGCCTCGAGGCAGCCGCGCGACATAGTCTTCGGCAATCCTGCGATACAGCGGCATCCATTCGTCCCGCATCACCTTGGGAGCAAAGGCGGGCGCCATGGCCATGCGTTCGCGCAGATGCGCTTCGCCGTCCTTGCGCATGAGCGTGTGCGCCCAGAATGCGCGCTTCATCGGCGTGTTCGGATCGTCGGAACTGAACAGCTTCGGGTGGTCCTTGACGTGTTTCGTGTCGGCGGCCTTCGTCAGGAACGTCCGGCCTACCGCCTTGACACGCAGCACAGGCGCATCGCGGCGCAACCGTCGGTAGATCGGGAACGGGTCGCGGTCGAGCTGGTCAAGCGTGATCGCTTCGTCAAGTGGCGCAAGGTCGGTCATTCCCGTCTCCCGTAGCTCCTTCGAAGCCTCCTGGCCGGAAGTGCGCATCGCGGCAAAAGACGGCTCCTCCTCATCCCGTCTCGCCAAGCAACCGAAGCGCGTTTTCCTAAAGGATCATCGGACGCACCTCGTCCTTGAGCGGCGCAGCCTCGAAGTCCTGCAGCCACCGGTCGGACGTCAATGCGGGCCATTCGGAGCCAAACAGCATCTTCTCCTTCAGGATCGAGTCGGCATACCTGCCAAATATCTCCGGAAACTACTTTGGCGACCAGCCCGAAATGTCGTGGCAGGAGTTGGGCTTGTGCTGCTCGGCCGCCAACCCCTCCTCCGTCCAGGGGACGGACGGATGGGCATGAACAATCGGCAGGTCAGGAAAATCCGCCGCCACGTCGTCAAGGTGCATCGGGTTGGAGCATTTCGGCCGCATTCCCATCCCGCCTCGCATGCCGGGACCGACACCGGTCTGCCCCGCGTGAAACAGCGTGATGAAACCCTCTTCGGTGCAGCCCTCAATCACCGTGTAGCACGCGTTTCGGTCATTCGGGAAGATCCCCTGCATCGTCGGATGGAACTTGAAGTCCCGGACGCCAAACTCCCGCACCAAGCGGCGCACCTCGTGCGCACCCGCCCGGCCCCTGCGCGGGTCGACCGAGGGGAATCAGGATGTCGTCAGGCTCGGCGCAGATTGGCAAACGGCATTCGCGGACGGGCTGGCGGAGCTCGACACCCGGTACGCGACGGCGTCCGAAGACGGCGCGACCATCGAAATCATGAACGATGATTGCCGCCATGGCCCGGGGGAAGTGCTCGAAGCCATTGCTGGCGGAGAGCGGGTGGCCCCGAAGCGCCACGACATGCGGACACACGCGCGCCACGAAACCGGAGATGAACGCTTCAAACGGGCGAACCGCACCTTGTTCGTCGGAACAGGGGCACGACGCAGGCAGTCTGTGCAGCTGCGCCTGTTCGCCCTGCGGTGAGGCCAAAGGACCGACCGAATCGGCGTGCAGGAGATTCCGCGTCAGCCGCAGGGCATCCACGAGAAAGTGATCCGTGAAGCCGACCCGAAGGCAGCGGCGGCCGCATCAAGGCCGAAATTGCAAGCCGCGGACCACTTCTTCGCCCAGTGCGCGTCTCGTCCCCGGACGACAGTCGGGCAAGCCGGACAACGCACCTTTGCTTGAATTTCGTGCTGGCCGGGCTAGCGTACGCGGCAAGGGCGTTCGTGACGCCCCCGCCCAAACGCACGAACGAGGACCGGCCGCGAGGCCATCGTCGGCACACGGGGCCAGAGAAGTCGCCATGAAAGCAACACGCAAACGCGCATCGGATTTTGACCAGAGGATTCTCGAGATCTTCGACGGCTACACCGCGTTCTCCGGTACGGGCTCTGCTCGATCCGATTCATCGTCGCGATCAGAAAGTACAGCGGCGCCTACGCTGCACGCCGCGGCAACGGCCGGACCGTGGCCGTTCACGACGGCAAAGCGGTCCGGTGCCCGGGAACTGAACAGGACCCGTTTCCGCGCACAAGGCGACGCGGCACGATGCCAGCGATCACTGCTGGTTCAGATGCTGGCACTCCGGGACTGGCGTCACGACCTTGCCGTCCACCAGCCATGCGTCGAGGTTGTCGCAGACCAGATCCCCCATGGCTTGCCGGGTCTCGACGGTCGCGCTGCCAATGTGCGGCAACAGCACCACGTTCTCCATCTCCTTCAATGCATCCGGGATTCGCGGCTCGTCCTCGAACACGTCAAGCCCCGCCGCGCCCAGGCGGCCTTCCTTGAGGGCGGCGACCAGGGCCGCCTCGTCGACCACGCTCCCCCTGGATACGTTGACAAGGATGCCGTCCGGTCCGAGCGCGTCCAGAACCTCGGCGTTCACGAGGTGCCGCGTTCCCCTGCCGCCCGGAGTTATGACGAACAGCACGTCCACCTCGCTTGCCATGTCCGCGAGGTTGTCAAAGTACTGGTAAGGCACGCCCTTTCTCGCGCGGCTGTGATAGTGAACCTTGGCTCCGAACAGCTCCGCCATCTTCGCGATTGTCCGCCCTATCCGTCCAAGGCCCAGAATGCCTACGTTGCGGCCCCTGGCGGTGCGCGCCAGCGGATACTCGCCCTTCGTTTCCCAGGCACCCGAACGCGCCCAGCGTTCCGCGGGCAACAGTTCCTTGCTGAGCGCAAGCCAAAGCATGATCGCGGTGTCCGCCACCTCGTCGTTCAGGACATCGGGCGTGTGAGCGACCAGAATGCCCCTGCGCGCCGCCACGGCGGCGTCGATGTTGTCGTAACCAACCCCGAAACTCGAAATGACCTTGAGGTTCGGAAGCTCCGCCAGCACGTCGTCCGGAACGCCCCTCATCGTCGCGATTGCAACGAACTCCGAACCGTGCTCCGCGAGAAATGCCTCATGGTCGCGCGGCAGCCGGACAACTTCGAATCCGGCCGCAAGCCGCTCCGCCATGCGCTCCGAAACCTTGCCGAGTTGAAGGAGAGCAGGTCGCTCAGGCATCCTCCACGACCTTCTGGCGCTGCGTGCCGAGCCCGTCGACCGTCAGCGCCATCACGTCGCCAGCCTTGAGGTATCTTGGCGGCTTCATGCCCATGCCGACGCCTGGCGGAGTTCCGGTCGAAATCACGTCGCCTGGATGCAGCGTGAAGAGCTGCGACAGGTGTGACACGATCTCGGCCACCGTGAAGATCATGGTCCTTGTATTGCCCTCCTGCATGCGCTCGCCGTTCACGTCGAGCCTCATGTCGAGGGACTGGGGATCGGGAATCTCGTCCCTCGTGACCAGCCACGGACCCGTCGGCCCGAACGTGTCGCAGGACTTGCCCTTGGTCCAGTTCCCCGACAGGCGATTCTGGAAATGGCGCTCCGACACGTCGTTGCAGATGCAATACCCGGCCACGTGGCTGAGCGCTTCCGCCTCGCTCACGTACTTGGCTGTCGTGCCGATCACGGCGCCCAGCTCGATCTCCCAGTCGGAACTGGTCGAGCCGCGCGGAATGGAGACCGGATCATCGGGGCCCGAAATCGCGGAATTCGCCTTCATGAAGAGGATCGGATGCTCCGGGATCGGCATTCCCGCCTCCTCGGCGTGGTCACGGTAGTTCAGGCCGATGCACATGTACTTGCCGATGTCGCGGACCGGCACGCCCAGCCGCACCTCGCCCTCCACTTTCGGAAGCGCGCGTGCGTCTATCCCGCGCAACCGGTCGAGTGACGCGTCGTCAAGCATCGAGCCCGAGATGTCCGCCACGTGCACTGACAGGTCGCGCAGTGCACCGTCTCCGTCGATCAGTCCCGGCTTCTCCTCTCCGGGAATTCCGTAGCGCACCAGTTTCATCCAGGTCATCCTCCGCCTTGCCGGCATCTGCTCCGTGCCTTCGCTGCTCACCTAGCCCGATTCTGAGGCGGTGTCGAACGGCCAGCAGCACTTGAATTCAGGCGGTCTTCCAGACAATCTCTGCCGGGCAACCAGGGAGGCGCAATTGAAAGTCCTGATCATCGGCGGTGGCGGCATGGTAGGCCAGAAACTGGCGCGGCTGCTGGCCTCTGATCCCTTGTCGGGCGGCGACGAGGTCACGCTCCTGGACATGGCGCTTCCCGAGAATGGCGCACCAGCGGCACGTCGTGTCGAGGGCAACGTGACCGACCAGGCAATGATGGTGTCCGTGGCAGCCGAGCGGTTCGATCTCGTCTACCACCTCGCCGCGATCGTCTCCGGTGAGGCCGAGGCGAACTTCGATCTTGGCTGGAACGTCAACATGGTTGCATTCAGGGGGTTTCTCGAGGCCTTTCGGGCCGAGACGGCCGCAGCCGACGGCACCTATCGCCCGAAGATCATATTCACCTCCTCCATCGCCGTGTTCGGGCCGCCCTTTCCCGAAAAGATCGGTGACGACTTTCCCACGATGCCGCGGACGTCATACGGGGCGCAGAAGGCAATCTCGGAACTCATGCTCGGCGACTACATTCGCAAAGGCTTTTTCGACGGCATGTCCATCCGTCTGCCGACGATCTGCGTGCGACCTGGCAAGGCCAACGGTGCCGCATCGTCCTTTTTCTCGGGAATCATCCGGGAGCCGCTGAGCCGCAAGCAGGCGATCCTGCCCGTGTCCGACACCGTTCGTCACTGGCATGCCTCTCCCCGTTCGGCCGCCGGGTTTCTCCGGCACGCGGCGACGCTGGACCTCGACAGGCTCGGGGGCCATCGCGAGCTCAACATGCCAGGCGTGTCCTGCACCGTGGCGGAACAGATCGAAGCCCTTCGCGACGTTGCCGGCGAAAGCGCCGTTTCGCTCATAAGGCCGGAACCCGACGAAACGATCATGAAGATCGTCGCGGGCTGGCCAAGGAATTTCGCTCCCGAGCGCGCCATCAAGCTTGGATTCGCCGCCGACCCGGATTTCGCCTCGATCGTGCAGACCTATATCGAGGAGGACATGCCCGCCGCTTGATTCCCCGGAACGCGCTGGAGGCGCAGGCACCGTTTCGGGCAAAAGCGCGGCAGATCACGCCATGGTTCAACACCCGTCATATGTCCGGCTGGACGCCGCCGACAACGTGGTCACGGCGACCCGCCGCCTAGACGCCGGCACGGTCGTCGAAGGCGCCATGGTCACGACGCCGATCTCGTCGGGCCACAAGGTGGCGACGAGAGCGATTTCCAAGGGCGACGAAATCCGAAAATACGCGCAGATCATCGGCTACGCCTCCAGGCAAATTGCGCCGGGAGACCATGTGCATACGCACAACACCGAGTTCCGCAACACGGACATGACCTATGAGTTCGGCACCGATCTTCGCCCGACCGACATGGTGGCGGAGGCGGCGCGCGACACGTTCATGGGATATCGCCGCGACAACGGCAGCACCGGCACCCGCAACTTCATCGCCGTCGTGACCTCGGTGAACTGTTCGGCGACGGCGGCACGCCGCATCGCCGACGCGTTCGGTCCCGAAGAGCTTGCCGGCTTCCCGAATGTTGATGGCGTCGTGGCATTCGTTCACGGCACAGGCTGCGGAATGCAGGGAGACGGCGACGGTTTCGAGGCGCTGCAACGCGTCATGTGGGGTTATGCACGGCATCCGAACCATGCCGGGGTCCTGATGGTGGGTCTCGGCTGCGAGATGAACCAGATCGACTGGCTTCTCGAAGCGTACGGTCTCGAGCATGGGCCCCTGTTTCAGACCATGAACATACAGAACGTCGCCGGACTACAGCGCACCATCGACCTTGGAATCGAAAGGGTGCGGGCGATGCTGCCATTGGCCAACCAGGCAACGCGGACACCCTGCCCCGCCTCCGAATTGACGGTCGCGTTGCAATGCGGCGGTTCGGACGCATGGTCCGGCATCACGGCGAACCCCGCACTCGGCCGCGCCTGCGACCTGCTGGTTGCGCAGGGCGGCACGGGCGTGCTCGCAGAGACGCCGGAGATCTACGGAGCGGAGCACCTGCTGACCCGGCGCGCGGCATCGCGGGAGGTCGGTGAACGGCTGGTCGGGCTCGTGCGCTGGTGGGAGGACTACACCGCCCGCAACAAGGGTTCGATGGACAACAATCCCTCTCCAGGCAACAAGAAGGGCGGATTGACCACGATCCTCGAAAAGTCGCTCGGAGCGACGGCAAAGGGCGGCACCACGCCGCTCGCCGGGGTCTACAAATACGCGGAACGGGTAACGGCACGGGGCTTCACCTTCATGGACAGCCCCGGCTATGACCCGGCAAGCGTGACCGGACAGATCGCCAGCGGCTGCAACCTCGTGTGCTTCACGACAGGTCGCGGCTCGGCGTTCGGCTCGAAACCCGCGCCAACGGTGAAAGTCGCGACCAATTCGGACATGTATGCACGCATGAAGGACGACATGGACATCAACGCGGGCGACATCCTGACCGGCGCGGCGACGGTCGAACAAAAGGGCCGCGAGATCTACGAACTCTTCCTCGAGGTCGCCAGCGGCGCGACTTCAAAATCCGAAGCGCAAGGGCTTGGCGACCATGAATTCGTGCCCTGGCAGATTGGAGCGGTGATGTGATGGCGAACGTCTATGACCTGTCCGGGCAGACCGCGGTCATAACCGGGGGCGCACAGGGCATCGGGCTCGCCTGCGCCTGCAGGCTGGCCGAATCCGGCGCCCGGACATGCCTCTGGGACATCAATGCCGAGAAGGCCAGGGCCGCAGCGGACAGGATCGACGGGGCACGGGCGGTCCATTGCGATGTCACCGACTACGCGTCGGTCACGGCCGCATGCGCCGAGACGGAGGCGGCGCTCGATCACATCGACATTCTCGTGAATTCCGCCGGCATCGCGGGACCGGTTACCGCGATCGAGGAATATGACACGGAAGTCTGGAACCAGGTCATCGCCGTCAACCTTACGGGCACCTATCACGCAAACAAGGCCGTTCTGCCCGGAATGAAGGCCCGCAACTACGGGCGCATCGTCAACATCGCGTCGATTGCCGGCAAGGAAGGCAATCCGAAGGCCACGCATTACGCGGCATCAAAGGCCGGGGTCATCGGCTTCACCAAGGCACTCGGCAAGGAAGTGGCCGAGCACGACATCGCGGTGAACTGCGTCACGCCGGCGGTGGCAAACACCGAGATCCTTGAACAGCTCACCGAGGATTTCATCGAGTTCATGCTGTCGAAGATTCCGCGCGGCCGGTTCGTCGAGGTGGAGGAAATCGCCAACATGGTGGCCTGGATGTCGTCCAGCGAGTGCAGCTTCACGACCGCGGCCGTCTTCGACATTTCGGGCGGGCGGGCGACATACTAGGAGCAGGTGCATGCTGGGCACGATCAGCGGATTTGACCGCATAGGAGAGGAGAACGCGTTCGCCGTGCTCGCGCGGGCGGGAGAACTGGCCGCAGGCGGCAAGGACGTCATCAACCTCGGCATCGGCCAGCCGGACTTCCCGACCCCTGCAAACATCGTGGAGGCCGCAGTCAAGGCGCTCCGCGACGGCCAGCACGGCTATACGCCCGCGACCGGAATCCCGGAACTTCGGGAGGCCGTCGCTGCCGACATTCACCGGCGTTTCGCGATCGAGGTGAACCCGGACAACGTCATCGTCGTGCCGGGAGGCAAGGTGACCATGTTCGCAGCCATCCTGATGTTCGGCGAGCCCGGGACGGATATCCTCTACCCCGATCCCGGATTTCCGATCTACCGCTCGATGATCGAGTTCACCGGCGCGCGACCGGTTCCGATTCCGATACGGGAAGAGAACGGATTCGCCTTCCTGGCAGAGGAAGCGCTTTCGCTCGTCACGTCGAAAACGCGCCTCGTCATTCTGAATTCTCCCGCAAATCCGTGTGGCGGCGTAACGCCCAGGGCCGAGGTCGACGCTTTGGTGTCGGGACTTGCCGAACGGCCCGACGTGGCCCTCCTCTCAGACGAGATCTACGACCAGATGCTCTATGACGGAGAGGAACATGTCCCGCTTCTCGGCTATCCCGAGATCCGCGACCGCGTCGTCCTGCTCAATGGCTGGTCGAAGACCTATGCGATGACCGGCTGGCGCATGGGGTACTCGGTCTGGCCAGACGGACTCCATGAGAAGGTCCGAAAGCTCGCGGTGAATGCATGGTCCTGCGTGAATGCCCCTGCCCAGCACGCGGCCATCGAGGCCTTGTCCGGACCGCAGGACGCGGTGGGCGCGATGATGGCGGAGTTCGATGCCCGCCGGAAACTCGTGGTCGATCTGCTGAACGACATTCCCGGAGTGTCCTGCATCACGCCCAAGGGCGCATTCTATGCCTTTCCGAACATCGCCGGCACCGGCCGATTGGCCAAGGAACTTGCGTCGGTACTCCTGGAGGGCCCCGGCGTGGCAACCATAGGCGGTCCCGATTTCGGCATCCTGGGCGAGGGCTACCTCCGTCTCAGCTATGCCAACAGCCAGGACAACATCCGCGAAGCCCTGGCACGCATGCGCAGGTTCCTTGGTGAGGAGTGAGACATGACGAAACCCGCCGTTGGCATGATCGGTGTTGGCCTCATGGGACGCGGCATTGCCAAGAACATCGTCGAGGCCGGCTATCCGCTTACGGTAGTTGCGCATCGAAGGCGGGAGGCGGTCGACGACCTTGTCGCGCGTGGAGCAGCCGAGGCGAGCGGTGTCAAGGAACTCGCAGAACGATCTGAAATCATTCACATATGCGTGACTGGCTCCGCCGAGGTCGAAGAACTCGTAAGAGGCCCGGGCGGCATACTGGAAGGACTCCGGCCGGACGCGGTCATTGTCGACTGTTCGACCTCCGACCCGGTCTCCACCCTGGCACTGGCGACCGAAATCCGTGCGGCGGGCGGACACTTGGCGGACGCGCCCCTGTCCCGCACGCCAAAGGAGGCATGGGAAGGCACGCTGGATGCGATGGTTGGTGCCAGTCCCGAGACGTTCAGGCGCATCAAGCCCGTCATCGAGTGCTGGGCAGGCGTCATCGTGCATCTTGGCGAAGTCGGTCTCGGACACAAGATGAAACTCATCAACAATTTCATCGGGATGGGCTACGGTGCGCTATACGCAGAGGCCTTGGCGCTCGCACGCAAGTCCGGACTGACGCCAGAACAGGTCGACAGCGTCATACGGCCCGGGCGCATGTCGAACGGATTCTACGAGACCTTTATGAAGTGGACGCTGGAACGCGATGAAAACGCGCATAAATTCACGATTTCGAATGCGCACAAGGACATGCGCTACCTGGCCAGCCTGGCAAATTCGGTCGGGGCGCTGAACCCGATCCAGTCGGCGGTCAGGAACTCCTTTGCCGCAATGGACGCCGCCGGCGAAGGTGAGAGGTTCGTGCCAATGCTTGCGGACTTCATCGCGCGCGCGAACGGCCTCGACGTCGAAGAACCCTGACCTTGACCTCCCCGCCCTCGACAATGTCGGACAGGGGACGGGTGCAAGGGGCTGGGACGCTCAATTCGGGATCGCGCCGCGCCATGGCCGATCGGCCATGAACAAATCCTGAAGCGGAGCGGAATTCGATGTGGGCAAACGTGAATCGCGGAGCCGGGTCCCGGTCTTCACGAAGGGCGGCCCAGGGCGCTGCCTGCCGTTCCAGCACCGTTGACGCGCCCGAATTGAAGGGTCGCTGCAGGCGACGCCAGGAACGGGCAAATCACGCGCCGGACGGATCCCGTCCCTCCAGATCAGATTCGGCCCTTCCACGGGACCAGCCATCTCTCGCACCGGCGCATCAGCATGTCGATGCCGAAACCGATGATCCCGATCAGGATGATGCCCATGAGCACGATGTCAGTGTCCTGGAACTTGGATGCGGCCACGATCATCTTGCCGACACCCTTTTCCGCCGCGACAAGCTCGGCGGCAACGACGGTGCCCCAGCAGACCCCCATGGCCACCCTTGCGCCGGTGAATATCTCCGGGAGCGAGTTTGGCACGATGACATGCCGCATGATCTGAAGCCGGGAAGCGCCCAGCGAATACGCAGCGTGGACTTTCGATATCGCGACGCCTGAAACCCCGGCGCGGGCGGCGATCGCCATGATCCAGAGCGCTGCCAGGAAGAGCAGGATGATCTTCCCCTGCTCGCCGATGCCTGCCCAGATGATCACGAGCGGAATCAGCGCCAGCGGCGGCACCGGTCGCATGAACTCGACGATCGGGTCGAACCAGCCGCGAAACCAGTTCGAAAGTCCCATTGCATACCCGAGGGGGATGCCGACCAGCGCGCCCAGAAGGAAGCCCACAATGACGCGAAAGAGCGAATAGCTCAGGTGCTCGGCCAGGGTGACGTTCTGGTATCCCTCGCGGCTGATCGACAGGAGCCTGCTCCACACGCTGTCGGGCGCCGGAAGCCAGATGTTCTCCATCTGCCAGCCCTTGCCCGGCTCGAAGTTGAGGGTTCCCTTGTCCGTCAGCGCAATGCGGCCGAATCCCGTGTCGACATCGGCTTCCCGCGTCAGCGGGACGCCATCAATCGCAACGACCTTGGCGCCGTCACCGCGGGTGGCCTCGTCATTCGCGTCCCAGCGAAGCAGCTTGGAGCGGTAGGCCTGGACGATGAGCACGTCATTCTTGGCGAAGCCGTCTCCCGGCAGGACTTCAGGCGTCTCGGGCACCTCGCCGGTGCGATGCACGATCACCGTCACCGTTGCGTCGTCTCGCGCACCGCTCTCGTCCTCTACCGTGTAGACGAATTCCGCCTCGCCCACGAACGGGCCCGGCGCGTGAAGGAAGCCCGGCAACCAGTCGCTGCCCGTGAACGCACCCCAGATCACGAACATCAGGACCACCGATATGACCGATGCGGACTTGTCCGAGATCACCGCGCTTTCGTCGCCGAACGTCACGGTCTTCAGGGAGGTGTAGTCCTGCGTCCGAGTCAGCCGGTTCCGGATGATCCGCCAGACCAGCATGAAGAGAAGAATGATCGCCACGTAGCCGATGATCGCGGGGAGGGCGGAGACGACCGACAGGAAAAGGACGCCAAGTTCGCCGGCAAGGTCCGACAGGATCTGTGTCATGTCAGGCGGCCTCCTCGCTGCGGCCCATGATCTCCTCTTCCATGTCCCAGATCATGCCAAGGATCTCCTCGCGTCTCTCGCCGAATTCCGGGAGCTTCTTGATCTCCCGAAGATCCTTCCCGACGCCGAGATCGGCGAACGGAAGATGGTATTCCCGGTGAATGCGCCCTGGGCGAGGCGCCATGACAAGGAGGTGTTCGCCCAGCAGCAGGGCCTCCTCCACAGAGTGCGTGATGAGGATGATCGTCTTGCCCGTCTCCTTCCAGAGCTTCAGCACGAGACCCTGCATCTTCTCCCGGGTGAGCGCGTCAAGCGCGCCCAGCGGCTCGTCCATGAGAATGACGTCCGGCTCGTTTGCAAGGCACCGCGCGAGCGCAACGCGCTGCTGCATCCCGCCCGAAAGCTCATAGACCATCTTTTCCTTGAAGTCCTGTAGTCCGACCACATCAAGGAGGTGATCCACGTTCTCGCGCCACTGCGCAGCCTTCTTGCCAGCCATTCGAGGCCCGAAGCTGACGTTGTCGCGGACGCTCATCCACTCGAACAACGCGCCTTGCTGAAACACCATGCCGCGCTCCGCATCGGGTCCCTCGACCCGATGCCCGTTGAGCACGACCTCGCCTTCGGTCGGCGCGAGGAACCCGGCAACGATGTTGAGAAGCGTCGTCTTGCCGCATCCGGAAGGCCCAAGGACACTCATGATCTCGCCCTGCTTGATGCTGAGCGACACGTTCTGCAGCGCTTGCACATGTCCCCCGTTCGGCAGGTCAAACCGCATCGACACGTCCTGGATCTCCAGTCCCGACATCACATCTCCTCCGGTCCGCGAGCGTCGGCAGGCTTTCGTCCCCGCCCGAGAGTGCCCGCACGAAAAGAGCTTCGTGCGGGCGAGAGGCAGTTTACATGCCCTTTGCGGCCTCGAGCGGGCCGGTGTTCACTGCGTTCTCGTAGCTGTCCAAGGCGGAAGGTATCGATCCAGCGTCAACGAACACGCCGGCCACGCCCTTCATGAACTCCTGGGCTCCGCCACCCAGCCACTTAGCGCTGAGCTGCTCGTCCACCGTCGGAAACACGAATGTCGTGAGCGTTGACATCGTGTCTTCCTCGGACATGCCTGCGTCCTTCGCGATTACGGGAAGCATCTTGGCATGGTTCGCCTGATCCGCCCACATCGCGTTGGCTGCCGCAGTCACCGCGAGGAACTTCGAGAGCATCTCGCTGTCCTCGGCGACGAACGACGCCGGGGCCGACGTGACGTCGAAGACAAGGATTCCCAGCTCTTCCTTCTCGGCGCCCGTCAGCAGGATGTTGCCGTGCTCCATCATCCGGCGAAGGGCGCCGCCCCAGCCGCATGCCATGTCGAGCGAGCCCTGCGCCAGCGCCGCAGCACCTTCTGCCGGCGCCATGTCGACGATCTCCATGGTCGTTATGTCGACGCCGAAATGGTTCATCTGGTTGAGGAATCCGTAGTGCGCCGCTGTACCGAGGGGCACGGCGACCTTCTTCCCGGCAAGTTCGCCAGCCGAGTTCTTGTCGATCTCAAGAGCGCTTGCGACCACGCAGTTGTCATTTTCGGAATAGCTCACCGCCACATCGACGATCTGCAGGTCCTGGCCGGCGGAAGTTGCAACCACGAAGGGCGGCACGCCTTGGCTCACCGCGATCTGGATGTCGCCCGACGCCATCGCGGCCGACATAGCCGTGCCGGTGTCGAAGCTCACCCAGGCGACCGGTGCGCCGAGCGCCTCGTCATACATGCCTTCGACCTTTGCGTACTGGAAGGGCATTGGCCATTCCAGAAAGTAGGCCACCGTGATGCCGTGTCCGTCCGCTCCGGCCGATGCCGCGGAAAGCGAAATCGCAGTGCCAACCGCGAAGGATTGAAGCGTCTTCTTGTTCATTCAAGTTCTCCCTGATTCTTGCCGGCAGTTTCCATGAAATTGCGTGGTTCCGGCCCACCCACGCTGAAGTCCCGTCTTTCAAGTCAGGATGGTTTTTGCATCAGATGGCAAGACCATCTTTTTCCGTCCCAATTGGCAGAGAATGCGGTTTCGCGACGGTCGTCAACCCAGGAAATTCGTCCTCTGCATGCAAGCGCCGGACGATGCCGAAACGGTCCGAAACGTTGCTCCTTTGCTCCCTGCCGCGAGATCGACGGCGGAGGTTCAAGCGTGACATGTTCATTCGTCCGGATCGTGCTCGATCCGTCCGACCGTGCCTTCGCTGTCGTCAAACGAGACACCTATGGACTTGTTGGTCTTCGCGCCGAGTTCCTTCAGCTTCTCGACGTGGCTCAGGAGATTGCCCCGACCTCTGGAAAGCTGTCCAAACGCGCCCTGATATGCCTCCTGCGCCTGATCGAGCCGCCTGCCGACATTCTCCATGTTGTCAACGAAGCCGACGACCTTGTCGTAGAGGCGCCCGGCCCGTTCCGCGATGGCTTCGGCGTTCTGGTTGCGACGTTCGACCGCCCAGACATGCGCGATCGTCTTCAATGCCATCATCAGCGTCGTGGGAGTCGCGATCGTGACGTTCTTCTCCAGCGCGTATTCGGTCAGGTGCCCGTCCACGCGAAGCGCCTCGGACAGCGCACCCTCGATCGGCACGAACAGGATGACATAGTCAACCGTGGAATCCTCGGCAAGCTGGTAGCCCCGTGCTTCCAGGTCGTCTATGTGGCCCTTCAGCGAGGCGACATGCCGCTTGCGCGCGCTTGACGCGTCTTTTTCGTCTTCCGAATTCACCGCATCCGTGTACGCCACGAGCGACACCTTGCTGTCGATGACCAAGGTTTTTCCGCCGGGAATTCTTACAACGACATCCGGGCGAAGCCGGTCGCCTTCGTCGCTTACCCTGTGGGCCTGGGTTTCGTATTCCTCCCCCTCGCGCAGGCCCGAGCGTTCCAGGATGCTTTCCAGTATCATCTCGCCCCAGGCACCCTGCCGCTGCCGGTCTCCCTTCAGCGCGCGCGTCAGGGCCACCGCCTCCTGGGAAATCGCTTCGGATCGCCTGCTGAGCTGTTCGATCTCGGTCTTGAGCTTGGTTCGGTCCTCGATCGTGGCCTTGTGAACGGCCTTGAGTTCCTTTTCGAAGTGACCGACATGCTCCTTCAGCGGCGTAAGTGCCAAATCGAGCTTCTCGAGATTGGCTTTCGAGAACTGTTCGCCCTGCACCTTCAGGGCTTCCGCCGCCAATTCCCTGAACTTGGATTCCATGTCTTCGCGGACCTTGGTCAGCATCGCGATCTTCTCTTCCGACGCCGCCCTTTCCGCCTTCGCCTCGGCTTCAAGTCCCGAGATCCTCTTGGACAGCCCGATCTGCTTTTCCGTCTCCTCGTCGAGCCTCCTGCGAAGTTTTGACAAGTCGCCGTTCAGCCGCTCGGCCTCTTGCCTTCGCTCGATCGCGAGCGCCTCGTGCTTGTCAGCGCTGCTTCGCGCTTCGACAAGCTGTTCGTCCTTCTCCTTGGCATCCCTCTTCAAGGCAGACATTTCGGACTGCAACGTCGCGGCATCGCCGACTGGACGACGAAACAAGGCAACTGCGACCAGCAGCCCCAGAATCACAACCCCTGCAAGTGTCAGGGTCGACATGTCGATTTCCATTGCTCAATTCCCCTACTGCCCAGCGTTGGACCAGTGTATTGCGATTGGCGGACCCGGTCGAATACTGAGTCAAGTCCTACTGCGCCGGAACTTGTTGCCCGCAACCGTCAAGTCGCTTGGGTGTTCAATCAATCCTGACAGACACGGCCCGTTTACAATTGCTCGCCGGATTGAGCCATATTCGAGTGCTGGGTGTGAGCGGCCATTGTCTGGATCGCCGAGAACCCAGAGGCTGGAGCATCCCTCGATGGTGGGTTGCGCAAAGTGCGCATTCCTCGTGAAGGCGAGGGCAAGAGTGGCGGGTTTCGGACGATCGACGTATCTGGTGGTCGACAGCACCGACCCTGATCAAGAAACCGCGCCAGTTCCGAGACCGTGAGATTCCTGAGCATCTTGAGGTCCTCGCGCCGCGTCAGCAATCAAGTCCCAAGCGCGATCAACCGCCGGGTGCGTGCGTTTCTGCATGGCCTTCTGCAAGCGGACGCGCGAGCAACGAGGCTCGTGCACGCGGGTTCCAGGAGGCACGCAGACATGGTCACGATACTCTTCGTGGACCCCGAATCTGACCGAACCGGGCGTGTGTCTCCATTTGCAGGAAATGCCGCATCGACGGCAACTCAGGAATGAAACTCGGATTCGATCGCGATCGCGGTTGCCTCCCCGCCGCCAATGCAGATCGAGGCCACGCCTCTCCGCGCCCTTCTCGCCTTCATGGCACCGAGCAGCGTCACGATGATGCGCGCGCCCGACGCCCCGATCGGATGCCCGAGCGCCACGGCGCCGCCATGCACGTTCAGGCGCTCGTGTTCCATGCCCATCTCCCGCATCGACGCCATGGGAACGCAGGCAAACGCCTCGTTGATTTCAAACAGGTCCACGGAGTCAAGATCCCAGCCAACCCCTTCGAGAAGCGCGCGCTTCGCAAAGACCGGTGCGGTGGTGAACCAGCCCGGCTCGCCGGCGAAGGCCGCATGCCCCACGATCCGGGCGATCGGAGTCAATGCAAGCGCCGCTGCCGCGGAGGCGCGAGCCAGCACCATGGCCGCAGCACCGTCGTTGATCGACGAGGACGACGCTGCCGTTATCGTCCCGTCCTTCCTGAAGACGGGACGCAGGGCCGGAATCCTGTCCAAGTCTATTTTCCGGGGACCTTCGTCGCTGTCCACGACCTTCTCGCCCTTCCGAACCTTCACCGTCACCGGCGCGATTTCCCAGTCGAAGCGACCCTGGTCCGTGGCCTGCTTCGCGCGCGTCACGCTTTCGATCGCGTATGCGTCCTGATCGTCGCGCGTGAACTGGTATTTCTCGGCACAGTCCTCGCCGAACGTGCCCATCGACCGCCTGCTGCCATCCGGAGCCGTCTTGAAGGCGTCCTCCAGCCCGTCGAGCATCATGTGGTCAAGCATCTTGGTGTGGCCGATCCTGGCGCCCGCCCTGCCTGCGGGCAGGAGGTAGGGCGCGCCAGTCATGCTCTCCATGCCGCCCGCCACGGCCACGTCAACGGTGCCCGCGGAAATCGCGTCATGGGCCTGCATGACCGCCTTCATCCCCGAGCCGCACACCTTGGAGATCGTCGTGCATGGAACCGAGACCGGCAGGCCGGCACCGAGTGCGGCCTGTCGCGCGGGGGCCTGCCCGAGACCGGCGGGCAGGACGTTGCCCATCAGGACCTCGTCAACCCTTGCCTTGTCGACCCCGGCGTCACGTATGGCTGCATCGATTGCAACTGACCCGAGTTCCGTCGCGGGAACGCCCGAAAGCTCGCCTTGAAAGGCTCCAAGCGGCGTCCTTGCCGCGCCGCATATCATGACCGGGTCCAAGACATCCCTCGCGACCATCCTCAGGTTCCTCCCGTGCCAGCCCATCGCGGCCGGCGCCTTTCCAGAAACGCCGCGATGCCCTCGCGAGCCTCTTCCGTGTCCCAGGTGTCCGCGAGACGTTGGATTGACGCCTCGATGGTCGCCTCGTCAATCCGCAACCCCAGCGACCTGACCAGTGACTTTGCGCGGCCCGGAGGTCCATGCGGCAGTTCCAGGTAGGGTGCCACCTCGTCGGCGATGGCCGAATCCATTTCATCCGGCTTCACCGCCTTCGCGACAATGCCCAGCGCGACCGCCTCGTCGCCGCCGAACACCCGTCCGCTCATGACCACCTGTCTCGCCCGTGCCTCTCCCATTCGCGCGACGACATAAGGGCCTATCGTGGCCGGAACCAGCCCGAGCCGCGTCTCCGTCAGCCCGATCATGCAGTCGCGTGACGCGATCGCAATGTCGCAAACGCACGCCATTCCCACGCCGCCGCCGAGCGCCGCGCCTTCGACACGGCCGATGAGAGGCAGCGGCATCTCGTTCAGGTCCTTGAGCATCAGGGCAATGCGTCGCGCTTCTGCCATGCGCGTTTCCCTGGTCGCGTTGACCTGGGCCTTCATCCAGGTCAGGTCGGCACCTGCGCAGAAGGTGCCTCCGGCGCCCGAAAGGACGACCACCCGAATGTCGTTGCGGTCACGGGCGAGCCGGGCGAAGGCGGCAAGCTCGTTCATCATCCGTGCTGACAATGCGTTCCTGCGCTCCGGGTTGTTGAGCCTGAGATCGGCAACGCCGCGTTCGTCGATCTCAACGGATATCGCCCGAAACTCGTCCATGTGCGTTTCTAGCCAGATCTCAGGCGCTGTGCAAAGCGAGCGGCCTCCGTCAGCGCGTCGAGATCGATTCCCGTTTCGAAGCCTTCCGCCTCCAGCACGTCCACCACCGCTTCGGTCGCCACGTTTCCTTGCGCCCCCGGGGCGTAGGGGCAACCGCCTATCCCGCCCGCGGAGGCGTCGAATGTCCGAATGCCAAGCGCGATGGCGGCCAGGATGTTGTCGAGCGCACGCCCGCTCGTGTCGTGAAAGTGTCCCGCAAGCCGCCCTGCCGGCACCAGCGACAGAACGGCATCCAGCATGGCCGAGACGGATTCCGGCGATCCCTTGCCGATCGTGTCGCCGAGAGAGATTTCGTAGCACCCCAAGTCCAGCAACGCCCGCGCCACTGCAGCCACGGCCTTCGGTGCAACCGCGCCCTCGTAAGGACAGTCGGTGACGCAGGACACGTAGCCTCGGACCGGCACGCCCTCGGCGACCGCTCGGGCCACGACGGGACGAAACCGCTCGCAGCTCTCGGCGACGGAGCAGTTGATGTTCGTCCGGCTGAACGACTCGGATGCTGCCCCGAAGACCGCCACCTCGTCCGCGCCTGCCGCAAGCGCACGTTCAAGGCCCTTCATGTTCGGCGTCAACGCCGTGTAGGCCGCGCCCGCTCGCCGCGTTATTCCCGCCATGACCTCAGCCCCGTCCGCCATCTGCGGCACCCATTTCGGCGAAACGAAGCTCGCCGTCTCTATCTTCTGGATTCCGGATCCGGACAGGGCGTCGACAAGCGTGATCTTGTCCTTTGTCGGAATGACACGCGCCTCGTTCTGCAAACCGTCGCGTGGCGCCATTTCGAAGACCAGGACCCGGTCGCTCATGCAGAGTCCTCCAGTTCGAGAAGGACCGCATCCTGCATGACCTGCCCACCCTCGCTCACGCAGACGCGGGCGACGACGCCATCCCTTGGAGCCTTCAGGACATGATCCATCTTCATCGCTTCGAGAATGGCCAGCGGGGCGTCCTTGGCGACCTCGTCGCCCGGACGGACAACCACCTTCACGACCCGGCCGGCGAGCGGGGCGAGGATGGCGTTGGCGAACTCCGTGTCCCCGCCGCCGTCCGGAACAGCCACCGCGAAGCGGCGCATGGCGCCTTTCCGGTCCACGATGACGACGCGACCGTCACGTCGGACATGCGCCTGCACGCGGCGTCCGTCGACAACGCAGGTCAGTTCATCGCCCGCCCAGGACACCTCCGGGATCTCGACCTCGCCAAGTGGCGTTCGCACATGCCGAGACGCACCGGTTGTCGCGACGGTGACGACCTCGTCCTCGCCGAAACGCACGGCTTGTCGCGCCGGACCGTGGAGGCGGAAGTTGCCTAGTGCCGTGTATGGATCCAGGGACGGGCCATGCCCGCGGCGCAGCGCGGCGATTGCCGCAATGGCAAAGTCCAGGGCCTCGGCCTCCGGCGGCTGCGTCAGGGATGCGCTCTTCCTGCCTATCAGTCCGGTGTCCACCGCCCCGCTCACGACGTCTTCGTCACGCGCAAGACGGACGAGGAAATCACGGTTCGTCTCGACGCCCGAAAGACGCGTGCGTTCAAGCGCCCGGCCCAGGCGCCGGAACGCTTCCTCCCTGCCTTGGCCATGGACGATCACCTTCGCGAGCATCGGATCGTAGTGGGGCGAGATCTCGTCGCCTTCCCTGACACCGGTGTCCACGCGTGCACCGCCGCCGAAGCTCAGGCGATCAAGTCGACCCACAGACGGAAAGAATTCGTTCGCCGGGTCCTCCGCATAAAGTCGGGCCTCGACCGCGTGACCGGCGACACTCAGGTCGCTTTGCGCAAACGGAAGAGCCGCACCGTCGGCGACCGCGATCTGCAGCGCCACGAGGTCCAGCCCCGTCACCAGCTCCGTCACGGGGTGCTCGACCTGGAGCCGCGTGTTCATCTCCATGAACCAGAAGGCCTCCGTGGACGGAAACTCCGCTCCATCGACAATGAATTCCACGGTTCCGGCCCCCGCGTAGCCGACCGCCCTTGCGCCGGCGACGGCTGCATCGCCCATTGCCGCACGCAACTCGTCCGTCATTCCGGGCGCCGGCGCCTCCTCGATGACCTTCTGGTGGCGGCGCTGCAGCGAGCAGTCGCGCTCAAACAGGTGAACGACATTGCCGTGACTGTCGCCAAGAACCTGCATCTCGACATGCCGCGGCGACTGGATGCACCTTTCGACGAGACAGGCCGGATCACCGAAACTGGCCTCCGCCTCGCGCCGGGCACCCGCCAAAGCCCCCTCGAAATCCTCGGCCCGATCAACGCGGCGTATGCCCTTGCCGCCGCCGCCGGCGCAGGCCTTGATCAGGACGGGGAAGCCGATCTCCGTTGCCCGTTCCAGCAGGAAGGCCGGATCCTGCGTGGACCCGTGATAGCCTGGGACGACAGGAACGCCCGCATTCTCCATCAAGGCCTTTGCCCGGTCCTTGAGACCCACGGCGCGGATGGCCCTGGCCGAGGGGCCGATGAAGACGAGGCCGGCCATCCTGACCGCGTCGGCAAAGTCGGGGCTCTCGGACAGGAACCCGTAGCCCGGGTGTATGGCCTCGGCCCCGGCCGTGAGTGCAGCCTCGATGATCGCCTCGCCGTTCAGGTAGCTTTCGGCCGCTGGCGCTGGTCCGATGCACACCGCATCATCCGCCATGTCCACATGAAGGGCGCTCGCGTCAGCGTCCGAATGGACGGCCACCGTGCCGATTCCGAGGTCGCGGCAGGTCCTGATCACGCGCGTGGCGATCTCGCCCCGATTGGCTATGAGGAGCCGCTCAATCGGCATCGGCGTTCAGTTGCCGCATCGCAGCCTGCAAGTGATCCTCCATCGCGGCATCGAAGGACACGAGCTTGCAGTCGAGATGCGTCGCCCTGACAGACCGGAGTGCCACGCGGGCCGCCCGATCGGCCGGAAACCCGTAGACGCCCGTCGATATGGCCGGAAAGGCGATCGACGCGCAGCCATGCCCGTCCGCAAGACGGAGCGAATTCACGTAGCAGGACCTGAGCAGCGCCTCTTCGTCCTGGTCGCCGCCCCGCCAGACCGGGCCGACGGCGTGAATGACGAAGCGGGCCGCCAGGTCGTGGCCCCCGGTGATCTTTGCCTGGCCCGTCTCGCAGCCGCCAAGGGACCTGCACTCTTCGAGAAGTCCCGGACCGGCGGCCCGGTGAATCGCGCCGTCCACGCCGCCGCCGCCGAGCAACGAAGGGTTGGCGGCGTTGACGATGGCGTCGACGTCGAGCGTGGTGATGTCTGCTTGCAGAATTTGGACTGGCATGGGCTACATCCTGAACAGGCCGAACCGGGTTGCGGGGATCGGCGCGTTGAGCGCGGCGCCAAGCGAAAGGCCGAGCACCTCGCGGCTGTTGCGGGGATCGATGATTCCGTCATCCCAGAGGCGCGCGCTGGCATAAAGCGCGTGGCTCTGACGCCCAAACGCCTCTTCCGTCGGGACACGGAAGGCAGCCTCCTCTTCCCCCGACCACGCCTTGCCCTGCTTCTCCATGGCCTGTCGCTTGACGATGCCAAGGGTTCGGGCTGCCTGTTCGCCCCCCATCACGGCAATGCGCGAGTTCGGCCAGGTCCACAGGAAACGGGGAGAATAGGCGCGCCCCGCCATCCCGTAATTCCCGGCGCCATAGGATGCGCCGACGATCAGCGTCACCTTCGGCACGGCGGTCGTGGACACGGCCGTCACCATCTTTGCGCCGTGCCGCGCTATCCCGCCTTGCTCGGCCTGGCGGCCAACCATGAACCCGGTGACGTTCTGCAGGAAGACAAGCGGAATGCGGCGCTGGCTGCAAAGCTCGATGAAATGCGCGCCCTTCTGGGCACTTTCCGCAAACAGCACGCCGTTGTTGGCGACGATGCCGACGGGAATGCCGTAGACATGGGCAAATCCGCATACGAGCGTCTCCCCGAACCGGGCCTTGAACGCGTCGAAACGGCTGCCGTCGACCACGCGGGCGATGACCTCGCGAATGTCATAGGGCGTGCGCTGGTCGGCAGGCACGACACCGATCAGTTCCGCGGGGTCATGGGCGGGCGGTTCCGGGGCCTGCCGGTCCGGAATGGCGTCATGCGCCGCGCCGAGATGGGACATGATCCGGCGCGCGATTTCGAGCGCGTGGGCGTCGTCCTCGGCGAGGTGGTCGGCAACGCCGGAAATGCGCGTGTGCATCTCCGCCCCGCCGAGCTCTTCCGCGCTCACCTCCTCTCCGGTGGCGGCCAGCACCAACGGCGGCCCGGCCAGGAAGATCGTGCCCTGGTCGCGGACGATGACGGTCTCGTCGCTCATGGCCGGGACATAGGCGCCGCCCGCCGTGCATGATCCCATGACGACGGCGATCTGGGGAATGCCCTCGGCGCTCATGTTCGCCTGGTTGTAGAAGATGCGGCCGAAGTGATCGCGGTCCGGGAACACCTCGTCCTGGCTGGTCAGGTTCGCGCCCCCGCTGTCGACCAGGTAGACACACGGCAACCGGTTTGCCTGGGCGATTTCCTGGGCGCGAAGGTGCTTCTTGACCGTCATCGGGTGGTAGATGCCGCCCTTCACGGTTGCATCGTTTGCGAACACCATCACGTGCCGGCCGGCCACAAGACCGATGCCGGCGATTGCCCCGGCGGCAGGCACTTCGTCCCCATGCATGCCATGCGCCGCGAGAAGCCCGATCTCCAGAAACGGCGATGCCGGGTCAAGCAGTCCCTCCACCCGGTCCCTGGGCAGCATCTTGCCGCGCGCGAGATGACGGGCGCGGGCGCGTTCCCCGCCGCCTGCAAGCGCCATCTCCGCAGCCGCCTCGAACTCGGCCAGCCGCGCCTCCATCTCCGCCCGGTTTGCGGCAAACTCGTCCGAGCCCGCATCGATGCGGCTCTTGAGCTTCATGACGGCACCGACGACAGCCCGACGGATTGCAGGGCCGCGCCGAGATAAAGTTCCACGACCTCGTCGCGGGCCAGCCGTCCGTCGTCACGATACCAGACGGTGACGCCGGTCATCATTGCCAGCAGCATCCTGGCGTGAACCGCAGCATCTCCAATGCTGAACAGGCCCTCCGCGCATCCATCCTCGAGGATTTTTCGCAGCATGTGTTCGTACCGGTTCCTCAAGGCGACGACCCTGGCCCGGTTTTCCGGGTCCAGGGAACGGATTTCCATGTATGCAAGGAACACGTCGTCCGGATAGTTCAGGTGATGGGCAACGTGGTGACGCACGAAGGCTTCCAGCCGGGCAGGCGTTCCATTGATGCCCGCCATCGCCGTGTTCCGTGCCTCCAGGAGCGCCACCATGTGCGTTTCCATAAGGTTGGACAGGAGCGCCTGCTTGCCTTCGAAGTGGTTGTAGAGGCCACCTTGCCGCATGCCGACGGCTTCGGCGAGATCACGCATCGAGACCGCGTTGTACCCGCGCTCCGCGAACAGCCGAAGCGCCGCTTTCCTGATCTTGGCTCTTGTATCCCTGCTTTCGGACATGGGCGGGCCGAAAATGTGAATGACTGTTCATTCATATTCTGGCCGAACCCGAATTGCAAGCCCCGTGGCCCCTCCCCAAGGGACAATTGCGCCAGTTTCGCCCTGATCGCCATGGCGCGCATGTTCAGGAACCGGGCGGAGTGCCCGCCCGACGACGTGCACGAAAACGACCCGCCGAACATGTCGATGAAATTCGCCGACGCGCAGGCTGTGCTGGCCTGCAACCCCGATGACATGTCCTGGCGCAAGCGGCGGCGCCTGCCCGCGCCGGGAGTCCCGTGACGGGCACAATTCCCGCAATTCCGGCCGTTTCATTTGAAGCGATCACGCACGATCAGCGCGGCGATGGCGAAACTGCCGCCCCCTGCAGGAGGTGTTCCATCATTCTCACAACCGAAGCACAAAAGGCAATTGGGGCAATTTTTCCTTGCAAAACAAAATTGGAATGGTCCAAACTTCGAAGGATGCGGAGTATCAGCGTCGCAACAATAGGGACAGCAAAGGGTAAAAGCTATGGAAGAGCAGCTAGCCGAACTTGCGGCAAAAATCGCTGAATTGGAGGCGAAGGCAGGTGTCACGAACACGATGTTCGCGGAAACCTACTATTACCTCACAATTCCGCTGATGGTCATCATTCACGCAGGATTTCTTGCGTACGAAATGGGAGCATCACGGCAAAAGAACGTTCTCGCATCGGGTGTCAAGAACATCCTTGCCTTTGCGTTCATGGTACCAACCTTCTACTTCTTCGGATGGTGGGTCTATTGGGGCTTTCCGACCGGATTGACCTTTTCCCCGGGCCCCTATGAGATTTCGGGAGCAGGCTATGCGAACGCAATCGCCCTTCCCTGGGTCGAGTACATGGGCCCGAACATTGCGGACCAGGCCTCCGGCGTGTTCTGGGGTGCATTCACCCTCTTTGCCGCCACAACGGCCTCGATCATGTCCGGCGCTGTCATTGAGCGCATCCAGGTCGCGGGCTTCGTTATCCTCGCGGTCGTGCTTGGCAGCTTCGCATGGGTTGTCGCGGCGGCTTGGGGCTGGCACGCAGACGGGTGGCTCGTCACCAAGTTCGGCGTACATGACTTCGGCGCGGCGGGTCTCGTGCACGCAGTGGCCGGGTTCTTCGCTCTTGGCATCCTGATCAATCTCGGACCCCGTATCGGCAAGTTCAACGCCGACGGCTCCGCAAACCACCTTGGCGCGCACAACTTGCCGTTCACGTTGGTGGGACTGATGCTGATCATCGTCGGCTTCTGGGGCTTCCTCATGGCCTGCGTGATCATTCCGGGCGAGGCATGGAGCTGGTATTCCGACAAGCCGACCACGATCTATGGCACGCCAATGACCCTCGGTGCGCTGGCATTCAACATACTGATGGGTTTTGCAGGCGGAATCATCGGTGCCTGGGCGGTGACGCGTGATCCGTTCTGGATGATGTCCGGCGCATTGGCCGGGATCATCGGCTGCGCATCGGGTCTCGATGTCTACTGGCCGCCTCTCGCGTTCATCATGGGCGCCGCCTCCGGTGCATTGCTCAGGCCGTGTGCCAAGTGGCTTGAGAGACGCGGCATCGACGACGCCGTCGGGGCAGTCACCGTGCATGGCACGATCGGCCTCTTCGGCCTGATCATGTTCGGTGTCTGGGCAACCGGCCTTCCTGCGCTGCAGGGTGAAGGCGTTGCCACGGTCACGATCTATGGCCAGGTCATCGGCGCGATCGTCTTCTTCCTTCTGGGCTTCGTCCCCGGTTACGTGGTCAGCTGGATCCTGAAGCAGTTCGGGATGCTCCGCGTCGGCGAGGCAGCCGAGGTTGCCGGCCTGGACACGGCCAAGGTGCCGGTTTCGGCCTATCCGGAAGGCATCAACATGTCGTCAAGCCCGACTAGCTGAAAACAGGTCAAGGAGTAGAATCCATGGGATATGACATCGCAAACTGGGACGCCGTCGAAGGTGCCCTCTACATGGGAGCCCATTCCTCCTGGGAGGTAATCTGGACGGTCGTCGCCGCGCTGGTCTGCATCGCGGCGGTGTATCTCGGCTCAAGGCATGAGCATGATTCGTACAAGCGCATGCAGGAAGGCAAGGAGGTCGAGTCCGGCCACGGCTGATGCCTGAACAAGACGGATGCGGGCCGCCCAGGTTGGGCGGCCCGCAATCATTCAAACAACGACCAGCTCGACCACGGAGCACCAAGGAAAACGGGAGACGAAAGCAATGGCAGTCAACCTCGCCACCTATGCCAAGAAGAACCGGATCCAGTTCTTCCTGTTCAACTTCACGGACCTTTTCGGCGTGCAGCGGGCCAAGCTCGTGCCGACAGGCGCCGTGGCCGACATGCAGAAATCCGGTGCCGGATTCGCAGGCTTTGCGGCATGGCTGGACATGACGCCCGCCCACCCGGACATGATGGTGATGCCGGATGCATCTTCCGTCATCCAGCTTCCGTGGAAGCCGGAGCTCGCCTGGGTCGCGGGGAATCCCTGGATCAACGATGCGCCGGTCGCGCAAGCCCCTCGCAACGTGCTCCTGACCCTGGCGAAGGAAGCCGCCAGCGACAACCACGTGCTGATGACGGGAGTCGAGCCGGAGTTCCACCTGATCGACGCCGACGGAACTGACATTTCCGATCCTCGCGACACGCAGGAGAAGCCGTGCTACGACCAGCTCGCCCTGATGCGTCGCTACGAAGTCATTGCCGAAATCTGCCGCCACATGGAGGCGCTCGGCTGGGGGCCCTACCAGAACGACCATGAGGATGCGAACGGCCAGTTCGAAATCAACTGGGACTACTCGGAGGCGGTGACGACCGCCGATCGGGCCGTGTTCTTCAAGTTCATGGTGAAGGAAGTCGCCGCCCGGCACGGCTTCCGCGCGACGTTCATGCCGAAGCCATTCGCACACCTGACCGGCAACGGGTGCCACGCGCATATTTCGCTCTGGTCAAGAACCGGAAAGAAGAACCATTTCGCCGACAAGAAGGACGAAATGGGCCTGTCCAGGACTTGCCGTCACTTCATCGGCGGGCTGATGAAGCACGCCCCGGCGCTTGCCGCGCTCGGCAATCCCACGGTCAACAGCTACAAGCGCATCAACGCGCCGACGACGACGTCGGGAGCCACTTGGTCGCCGAACGCGATCTCCTATGGCGGCAACAACCGGACTCACATGATTCGCATCCCGGATGCAGGGCGCATAGAGCTTCGGCTCGCCGACGGAGCGGCCAACCCGTATCTCCTGATGGCGGGCATCCTGGCCGCAGGCCGTCTTGGAATCGCGAAGAAGGCCAACCCCGGAAAGCGCATGGACTTCGATGCCTACGCGGAACCGGAGAAGCTCGGGAACGCCGGCAAGCTGCCGCTGAATCTCCTGGACGCCCTGCGGGCGCTTGAGGCGGACACCGAATTCAACCGCGCTCTCGGAAAGGAATTCACGGCTGCCTACCTGAAGCTCAAGACGGATGAGTGGAACAGCTACGCCCGTCACCTCACCGACTGGGAAAGGGAGCGGACGCTCGACTGCTGACGTGAAGCTCCCATATATCGACATCGCAAGGCCCGGGTTTTCCACCAAATCACGCGAAGTCATGGAGGCGCGCGCCGAATCCTGGTGCGCCAGAACTCCATTCGGTCTTGCCGTGCTCAGGCATCGGCAGGCGGGACAGCTCCTGCGCGACCGGCGGCTTCGGCAAGGCAGTCACGCCTGGCCGGACATCATCGGCATTTCCGGGAGATTCGCCGAATTCTGGAAGGCCAGCCTCATCTCCATCGAAGGTGTCGAGCACAGAAACCTGCGCAGGATTGCCCAGGCCGCGCTGTCCGAAGAATTCGTGCTGTCGCTTGAACCCGCCTTTCGCGGCATCGCCGCCGACCTTGCGGACGGCCTTCGAGACTCGGATGCGTTCGAATTTGTGCACGCTTTCAGCGAACCGTTTGCCGGCCGCGCAATCACTGCGCTCCTTGCCCTGCCGGACGGTGATGCCCACGCAATCGCCAGGGACGCCAGCACGCTCGGGCTCGCGATGGGACTCGATGCCCCGAACCACGAGTCGGCGGTCAATGCCGCGTGCTCCCGCCTCACCGATCTCGCCGCCGATCTGATCGCCCGGGCACGGCTTGGGCAGGACAAGGTCGGATACGTGGCGCGCCTGGTCAGGGAAGCCGACGCCGCCGGATTCACGGACAGGCAAGCGCTCATCGACCTGGTGGTGATCTCGATCTTCGGCGGAGTGGACACGACGCGCGCCCAGCTGGCATTCGCCGCCTACCTGTTCGCGCAGCACGCGGACCAGTGGCACTGGCTCCGGCAGAACCCGGAAATGGTGCCTCAGGCGATCGAGGAAGTGATCCGCCGTTACCCGACCACGACCTGGGCGACACGGGAGGCTCTGGAGACCTTTGAACATGACGGCGTGGAAATCCGGAAGGGTGCCACCATCCACGTCTTCGTGCACGCGACCGCAACCGACCCGGCAACCGGAGCGGACGAGACCTTCAACATTCGTGAACCGCAAAAGACGCATTTCGGCTTTGGTGCCGGCGCACATCACTGCCTTGGCCAGTTCGTCGCCCGCACCGACATGGCCGCGGCGCTTCTTGAACTTCTTGGGCGCTGGCAGGGAATCACGCTCGCCGGCCAGCCAGAGTTCCTTCCGGACAGCGGGAACACGAGCCCGGCCCGCCTCGGAATCCGGCCGATCTGGGCCTGAATGCCGGCACGCCGGGAGACGCCGTGACGCGACGTCGACCCTTTGCAGGCCAGATCATCGGGAATCAGGATGGAAGCGTGACGAGTGGCCTCACATCCCGGCGCGAATCCGCTTCCAATCCCCGGGGCGCGCCTCAGGCGTTGCCATAGTTGCCGCGCACGCGCTGCTTGGTTGGATCAAAATGCGGGAACGGCACGACAACGGCCCGAAGTCTCTTCTGCTGCCCGTCAAGCTGGCCGACCTCAATCTTGCTTCCCTCGGTCGCATGAACGCTTGCAACGCGTGCCAGCGCGATTGTCTTTCCAAGCACGGGCGATTTCGTGGCGCTCGTTATCTCGCCGACTTGCGCCTTGCCAATCATGACACTGTCTCCCGGTGACGGCACTACGCCGCCTTCAATGTCAAGACCGACAAGCTTGCGGTGCGGATGCGACCTTCGCTCGAGAAGTGCGTCGCGCCCGATGAAGTCGTCTTCCTTGGTATCCAGGGGAACGGTGAACCCTATGCCGGCCTCGAACGGATCCGTCGTGTCGTCGAATTCGGATCCCGCGAAGATCAACCCTGCCTCGATCCGCATCATGTCCAACGCGGCGAGACCAAGCGGTGTCAGCCCGAACTCCTTGCCGGCCTCCCAGATCCTGTCGAAGACCTCGACGGCATCCTTGGGATGACAAAACACTTCGTAGCCCAACTCCCCGGAATAGCCGGTCCGCGAAACCACGACAGCGGTTCCGTCGAAGTCTCCCACCCGTGCGACGGCCAGCCGAAACCAACGCAGTTCGCGCATTGTTGGCTGGGTCGGCGGCGTCCAGAAGACCCTGTCCAGGATCTCTCGCGAATGGCGTCCTTGAATCGCGACATTGTGCAGTTGATCGGTCGAGGGCCGGACCCAGGCATTGAGCCCGCGCTCCCGTGCCTGCTCCTTCAGCCAGAGACCCGAGGTGTCGTTGCCCCCGATCCAGCGAAAGTTGTTGTCGCCCAGACGATAGATCGTGCCATCGTCGATCATGCCGCCGTGCTCGTAGCACATCGCGGTATAGCTTACCTGCCCCACGCTGATCCTCTTCGCGTTCCGGGTCACGCAAAGTTGCATGAGCTTCTCGGCATCAGGACCTGTCACCTCGTATTTTCGCAGGGGCGAGAGATCCATGATGGCGGCCTGTTCGCGCACCGCCCAATACTCCTCGATCGCGCCGTGGCCGGTGAACGTGTTCGGCAGCCAGTATCCGTTGTATTCCACGAAGTCGCGGGTGTGCCGCGCAAAGCAGTCGTGAAACGCGGTCTTTCTGGTCTCTTCCACATCAGCCTCCGCAGATTTTCTGTAGCCGACGGAACGGCTGAATTCTTCGTTTGCGCCATAGGTGCGAACCTGGATGTCGGTCGGGTTCCAGCCGTTGGCCGGATCAACGTCGCAGGGACAGGCCGTCGACACGCAGACCAGGTCCGAAAGCGCGCGCAGCAACACGTAGTCGCCCGGGCGAGACCACGGGTCGTCCATGGAAATCGCGTTCGTCTCGTCCAGCATCGTGTTGAAGAAGAAGTTGATGGCCGGCCAGCCGCCGCGGGGGCGAATGTCGAATCGCGCAAGGTCGGCATTCATGTTGTCCGAGCAGTTGACGTGCCCTGGATAGCCCATGTCCTCGTAGTAGCGCGCCGTGCAGGCAAGGCCGAACGTGTCGTGCCGGCCGCATGTATCCCGAACGATTTCGACCAGGGGTTCCTGGTCCACGGTCCAGTATTTCGAGAATATGCCGGGCCGGGGGTACAAGCTGCCCATCAGGCTCCGCGTCGTGGTGGGATCGATTTCGCGTTCGATGCCCTTGTCCAGGGCGCGCCGGCCGAATGCCTGGAAATCGGAACACTCTCTCCCCTTGACGTCGAGGATCTGGATGTACTCGCCCTTGCGGACCTCGTAAGTGACCGAGTTGCCCGGCTGGATGTTCGCGTCGAATTGCGGCTCGGCCAGTGGATCGGGCGGCCCGACCTCTTCCTTGCCGTCTCGCGGCGCGGCGCGACGGACATAGAGAACGAGCTCTGTCGGGGCATCCTGGCGTTCCGGGCTCATCGGCCCCCCGGGCGCGACGCAGACCAGGAGGCCGTCGCATTCCGCACTGAACTCCCTGAAGTCGCCAGGCCGCGACCCTTCTTCGAAGACGGCCACCGAATCGCCCGTTTCCAGGTTGAATCCGGCCGCATCCAAGGCGGACAGCACCCTCTTTCCGGAACGGCCGCCTTCCGAGAGCACGGTGATCGTGGCGTCCGGCCTGCCCCGGCCCTTGGCGCCCAGCATCGAGGCGTCCGAACTGCCGTCCGGCGCGAAGTGCACGAGTTCGCCCGGCTGCAGGCCCTCACGATCCTGCACGATGATGCCGTCGCCCCTGAAGACCTGCACCGCACGCGAACCGCCACCCGGAACGGGGTGTCGCTCGATCCCGTGCGGGAGGATCGGCAGGCCCGGCGCGACGACGCCTGCCCGCTCCCATGGCACCGGGTGTATCGGCCGCACTGTCATTGGCCCAATATCTCTCGTCGCTTCCTGGCCCAGGAGTTGATCGCGATGTCGAGCGACAACGCCATGAAGACCACGGAGAAACCGAGCGTGAAGTTCTTTCCGAGATCGGTGCCCGCGAGCGTGCGCTGCATTTCCTGCCCCAGGTCCCGGGTGCCGATGAAGGCGGCGATGATGACCATGAAGAATGCGAAAATGAACGCCTGGTTCAATCCGACGGCGATGGTCGGCATTGCCAGCGGGAATTCGACTTTCCAGAGCTTCTGCCATCGCGTAGCGCCCGCCATGTCCGCGGCTTCCGTGATCTCGCGCGGCACGCCTCTCAGACCTTCAACCGTGTAGCGCACGACGGGCACCATCGTGTAGATGAGGATCGCCAGAATGACCGTGATCGGCGTGATCCCGAACAGCATGATGGCCGGCAGGAGGTAGATGAAACTTGGAAATGTCTGGGCGGTGTCGCAGGCGAATATCATCCAGCGGGAAGCGCGCTCGCGCTGTGCCGCCCATATGGCGAGCGGCATTCCAAAGAGCATCGCAAGGAACACGGCCGTCAGCGTCGAGTGCAGCGTCAGCATCGCCCGGTCCCACCACCCGAGCTGGGCCACGGCCGAAAAGAACAGGAACGCGACCAATGCCGGGAACCAGCCTCCCAGCAGGTAGCCAATGCCGGTCATCGCGAGAATGACCGTGAACGTGGGCAAGAAGAGCAGCGCAAGTTCGGTGGGAATCAACACCCAGATGTTGAAGAACCATCGAATGAAATCGGTGATCGCCTTGACCCACGAGATGCCCAGGAAGCCCTTGATAAGCGTGTCGATCTCGCTGCCTCTTGAAAGCGACTGCCTGCGGCCGATCTCGTCCAGGATGGGCAGGAACTGGCTGAGCAGGTAGAACAGCATGAAGGTCGCGATGCCCAGCAGCAGGAACAAGTGTCTCTGCCACCAGGGGGTTCCCCTTTCAAAATGCTCGGGCTGCTTGACCACCCACGCCTTGCTCAGGCGGTCAAGCGTCACGGCGAGCAGGACGATCGTGACACCGATCTCGAAACTGCGGCCGAGCTTGAAACTGTTCATCATGGCGAGCAGCTTTGCGCCCAGCCCGGGCATGCCGATGAACGCGGTAAGGACAACCATGGCGAGAGCGAGCATGATGACCTGGTTGAGGCCGACAAGAATTTCGCTGCGGGCCGACGGCAGAAAGACGTAGCGCAGCATCTGCCAACGCGTGCAGCCCGACATCCTTCCGGCCTCCACGACGTCGGGCGGCACCTTTCTCAGGCCGACGATGGTCATGAGGATCATTGGCGGCATGGAATAGACGATCGTGGCGACCGACGCGGCGGTCGGCCCGACCTTGAAGAAGATGACGGCAGGGAGAAGGTAGCTGTAGAAAGGCAGCGTCTGCAGCACCAGGAGAACCGGCCTCAAGGCCTCCTCGAACCGGCGGGACTTCCATGCGCACATGCCCAGCAGCAACCCGATGCAAAACCCGAACGGCACCGCGACGGCGATGACCGACAGGGTCTCCATCGCCCATCTCCACTGGCCCATGAGCGCGGTCCAGACAAAGGTGCCCCCCGCCAGGAGCGCGAGCCGCCATCCGCCGAGCCAGAAGCCCAGTACCGCCGAACAAGCCGCAACCACGGACCACGGCAACGCCTCAAGACGCGGCCAGCGGGCCTTTCCGTACAGGATGTTGGCCGCCGCGTCGGTGAGAAAGCCGAGCCATCCGGAAATCGTCCGGGTGACATGGATCAGCCCGATGTCGTTCTGGAGCCAGGAAAACCCTGCATCCAGCCAGTCGGCCCAGGGAAGGATTGCGTCATCCGGCAGCCTGACCAGGACCGACGGAATCCAGGGTTTCAGCACCGCCAGCAGAATCGCCGCGCCAATCAGCGTCAAGACAATCGTCCTCGTCCGGGTCGCACCGATCGAGGCGGCTTCCGCCCCTTGTCTCATCGCATCCACGCGGGTCGAGTCGCTCACTCCTTCTCTCCAAAGAGGACCGCCAGCGCCGCCTTGCGGTCCAAGGCGCCCGTGCGGCCGTCCGGCAGGCTGACGGGAATGGTGTCCGACCTGTCCTCCACCAGCCGGCGTGCAAGCGAAAGGATCGTTGCGTTCCCGGGGACGGGTTCGCCGTCGACCGACTCTCCCTCCCTGGCCAGCACGCTTGCATGCACGACGCTCGCCTTGTCCACTTCCTCGGTGAACTTGGCCACGTATTCGGTTGCAGGGTCCAGGACGATCTTGTCAGGCGTGTCCACCTGCTCAACGGCACCGTCCTTCATGATGGCGATCCTGTCGGCAAGACGGAGCGCCTCGTCAAAGTCGTGGGTGATGAAGACGATCGTCTTGCCAAGCATGTCCTGAAGGCGCAGGAATTCGTCCTGCATTTCGCGTCGGATCAGCGGATCCAGCGCGCTGAAGGGTTCGTCCAGGAACCAGATGTTCGGCTCGATCGCGAGGCTGCGGGCAATGCCGACCCTCTGCTGCTGCCCGCCGGAGAGCTCCCGGGGGAAATAGTCCTCCCGTCCGTCCAGCCCGACAAGCCTGACCATTTCAAGGGCGCGTTCGCGCCGCGCGTGCCTGTCCTGGCCGCGCATCTCGAGCGGAAACGCCACGTTTTCGAGAACCGTGCGATGCGGGAGCAGGCCGAACGACTGGAACACCATCCCCATCTTCGAGCGCCGAAGCTCTATCAATTCGGTCGCGTTCAGGCTCATGATGTCCTGGCCGTCGATCTTGACCACTCCGCCGGTTATGTCGTGAAGGCGCGAGAAGCAACGAACCAGGGTCGACTTGCCGGAGCCTGACAGCCCCATGATGACGAGCATCTCGCCCTTCGAAACTTCGAGCGAGACGTCCTTGACGCCGGCAATGTACCCGTCCGACCTGATGTCCTCGAAGGAATGGCCCTCTGGCATGCGAGACAGGTACGCCTCGGGATTGGGCCCAAAAAGCTTCCAGACGCGTTCCGCAGAAATTACGGGGGTGTCGCTATCCATGACCTCCCACCTTCAACCCTCCCCGCATGCTGGTGCGGAGAGGGTCTGCTTGTCAACGCGTGTGCTACGTGCAGGCGCTGATCCAGGGATCAACGACGCCGCGGTTTGCCGCGAGCCACTCGTCCGCCGCCTCTTCAGGCTCAAGCTCGTCCGTGTCGACGAGTTTCGCCATTTCGGCGATCTGCGGGTTGGTGAAGCTGAGCTTGGTCAGCACGCAGTAGGCGCTCGGCCACTTGTCGGCCATTCCGTCCCATGCGGCCTTCTTCAGGTAGCCGGTGGCGGGATTGCCGCAGTCGTACAGCGCATCCGGATTCGGACCCTTGGACGGATCGGAGTCGCAACCGTCCTCCCAGGCCGGGAATTCGACGAACTCCCCGGGCCAGACGGCTTCGGCGAAGTTCGGTGTCCAGTTGAACACGACGACCGGGCGCTTGTTTGGTTCAGCGGCGCCGATCTCGGCCCAGAGAGCCGCCGCCGACCCCGCGTTCACCACGACGAAGTTCATGCCAAGCGCCTCGACGCGCTCCTTGCCGTGCTTCAGCCAGTCCACCGGGCCGTCAAGATACCGACCCTTGCCGCCGGATTCCGCCGTCGCAAAGATCTCCGCGCAGTCGTTCAGCGCCTGCCAGTCCGGCAGCCCCGGACACGCATCCTTGGTCCACATCGGATACCACCAGTCCTCGCGCGTAACGGCGTCATGGTCCCCTGCGTCATGGAGACCTCCCTTCGAGAGCGCCTCGCGGAAGGAATGGCCGAATGCGCCTTCCCAGACCTCCAGTTCCAGCGCGACATCTCCGAGCCGGACCGACTCGTACACCGCCTGGCTGTCGGTCGTGACAAACTCGACGTTGAGGCCCATTTCCTCGTACATTTGCCCGACCACGTTCGACATCACGATCTGGCTTGACCAGTTATGGATCGGTATGATGATCGGATCATCGCTGTCTGCCGCAGCCGCGGCCAACGGTGTGGTCAAAGCGGTTGCCAGCACCATTGCAGATAGCTTCTTCATGATTTCCTCCTTTTCTTGCAGCACTCGGGCTGCTGGATCTCGAAGCTTGCTTCGCCCGCGGGTTGGTCCCGCGTTGTTGTTCAGGTTTTCAGGTAGTCTTCCAGGCTGTCATCGAGCGCATCCTTCCACGGCGTGTGGTGCGGAGGCGCCATCGTGCCGGTCATCGGGCTGGAATAGCCGTGATCCCGGAACGTCATGATGTTCTTCTTCTTGTGCTTCTTCCACTCGTAGAACGCCTTTGAGGCCGCCCCTATGTCAAAGCTTGGATAGTCGGTGTCGGCGATCAGCTCTTCGGTGTAGTCGGCCTGGTAGTCGATGCAGGCATAGTCGTCCTCGAGAGCCGCCTCGGCCTCCTGCCGCGCCTTGACGTCGGCCTCGCGGGCCGCGAGGCCCGGAACTTCGATCCGGCCCATGATGATGTCGCGAACGTACCAGGCCTGGGCATCGAACATGTTGAACGTGAACCACTGGTCCTGCATTCCGAGATAGAAGAGGTCCGGATTCCGGTTCCAGACGACGCCCTTGTACAAGTCGTTTGACGCCAGGACATTCGGCGTCTTCAGCCTCAGGTCATCCGGGAGGAACGAAAAGTGGTGCAGGTAGCCCGTGCACAGGATGATCGCGTCAACTTTCTTCGACGTGCCGTCCTTGAAATGCGCAGTGCGTCCCTCGACCCGTTCAAGCGCCGGCACGACGGCCCAGTTGTCCGGCCATTCGTAAGGCATGGGAGCCGTCCGCCAGCACGACGTGATCGACTTCGCCCCGTATTTCCAGCATTGCGAGCCGATGTCCTCGGCCGAATACGAGGTTCCGAGAATCAGGACGTCCTGGTCTGCGAATTCGCGGGCATCGCGGAAGTCATGCGCATGCAGGATGCGGCCGTTGAAGGTCTCGAAGCCGGGATACTCGGGAACGTTGGGGACCGAGAAGTGACCTGTGGCAACGACAACATGGTCGAACTCTTCGCGGACCTCCGAGTCCGCGGTTTCGTCGCGCGCGGTCACCGCGAAGCGCCCGCCTTCAAGCGTGCGGACGTCGCGCACGATGGTGTTGAAGCGAATCTGGTCCCGGACGCCGGCCTTTTCCACCCTGCCCTTGATGTAGTCGAAGAGCACCGACCTGGGAGGATAGCTGGCGATCGGCTTTCCGAAGTGCTCTTCGAACGTGTAGTCCGCAAATTCCAGGCCCTCCTTCGGGCCGTTTGACCAAAGGTAGCGGTACATGGAGCCATGGCACTGGTTGCCGTGCTCGTCCACGCCGGTGCGCCACGTATAGTTCCAGAGCCCTCCCCAATCTTCCTGCTTTTCGAAGCAAACGACTTCAGGGACATCGGCGCCCTGTTCGGCAGCGGACTGAAACGCTCGCAACTGCGCCAGTCCCGATGGTCCGGCTCCTATCACGCACACGCGCTTTTTCATGGCATGTCCTCCAAAAGTTTCTCTATGCTGGTCGATGCCGGAAACGCATTTCAGGATATCTCCGGATCTGATGTCGACATGTTCCAGTCGGGCTCGAACCCAAGGACCTCGATTCCGGGCGGCAGGGACGGGTTGAAGAGCACGTTGTGCGCGACCGTCGCCTCATGAAACGGATTGTGCGACGCCAGTTTCCGGACGCGGCAAGAGAGAGTGAACCTCTGCGCATAGGCATTGAAGAGCAAAAGGACTTTCTGAGATTTTCGGATTCTGGCCGCCAGGATCGACCGGGGCGGAAACGTCGCGGTCAGAACGTCGGAAAACCGAGCAGCGTTCTGGTAGTAGGCGGCCGAAAAATACTCCAGCGCGGCCGCGCGCCGCTGCGCGGGATCGTTGGTTCTTGCCGCCATGTGCGTCATCTCGGGCGTCAGCGAGTGGGCCGGCACCCTGTTGAGGACCGTGACGATGCGGCCGAGGGCCTCGTCGTGTCCTGGCAGGTGCAGGGCCGGGGTGACGGCGTCATCGGGTCTTCCCGCGCCGTTGCGCATTGCAATCTGGCGCACGCGGCATTGCCACTTGAGGAACGCCGTCCTGAGCGGCGCGGACGAGCCGGATTCTCCAAGTGCGGCAACAGGTGCGGTCATGCCACCATCCTCGCGGTCCTGTCGCGCCTGACGCGATAGTTCCTGTCATGCTCAAGGCTGGGAATCCGCGATGCGGTCTCCGCCACGAGGCCAAGTTCCAGCTGCGCATGCACGACGCCCGGCAGTTCGCCGCCATCGCCCAGCACCTCCCCCCACGGGTTCACGACGAGCGAATGACCGTAAGAGGCGCCGCCACCGGAAACGGGTCCAATGGCGCAAGCCGACACGATGAAGCAAGTGTTCTCGATTGCCCTCGCCCGATTCAGCACATGCCAATGCACCTCTCCGGTCGTCCGCGTGAAGGCTGCCGGACAGGCAATGACTTCCGCACCCTCCTGGGCAAGGTCGCGGAACAGCCTGGCGAAACGGAGGTCATAGCAGATGGTGTGACCCAGTGCGACCAACGGCGTCTCGTAGACCACGGCGGTGTCGCCCGGCTGAACCGTGTCGCTTTCCCGGTAGACCGCGCCGTCTGCAAGACTGACATCGAACATGTGAATCTTGTCGTAGCGTCCAAGAATCCCGCCATCCGGGCCAATCATGTAGCCACGATTCAGGATCTTGTCGTCAGGCCCGTTCACGGCGAGCGAACCGATGTTCATCCAGACTCCCAGGCGTGCAGCCACTTCCCTCAGCGCCGCCAGCACGTCGTGGCTCTCCTCCGGCGCCGACGGGGGACATAGTCGCGGCCCGTCCGAGACGAGCCCGCCGCAGTATTCAGGCAGGAACAGCATTTCCGCTCCCGACCGCGCCGCGGCCTCTGCCATCGGCACCGCTTCGTTGATGGCCGCGTCCATGCTGGGCATGGGCCGCGTCTGAAGGCAGGCGATATGCAGCGGGCTTCGCATGTCAGAACTTCATGTAGGCTTTCCGGAGCGTAACCAGGGGATGGCGGTCCGACATCTGGAACTTCAGCAGAAGCTCCCGCGCAATCATGTCACGGTCCTGCTGGTTGTCCGGCAGGTCAATGCTGTCCGGTATCCGGACCCAGCCGTTCACGTTGCGGTCGAAGACGGCGGGCTTGCCATCCTCGTAGCCCATGTGGACATCCTCGAGCCAGTTCAGGTCGTCCCAGCCCATGAACTCCATGTAGTTTCGGAGAAACGGCGTAAGGCGGTCGTGATCCGGAACGAGGTTCACGTCGTAGCGATAGCCGATATGCTGTCCGATCTCCCTTTCCCGTTCGGATTCGAGCCCGGCCGCATCCTTGATGAACTGGTCGACGTCCTTGATCTCGGACCCGCGATACTGTGTTCCGGCCATTGCGCCAGGACCTCCCTACAGGTGGTGATAGTCTTCTATGCCGACCGTGTGGCTCGTGCCCGCGAGCGGCACCCCCGCCATGGCCGACGCTTCCATTGTCAGGGCGGCAAGGTCCTCCGGTTCCAGCGAATGCAGGTGCGTCTTGCCGCAGGCACGCGCAAACAGCTGGGCCTCGATCGTGAGGGTGTGGAGGAAATTGTAGACTCGCTCCGCCGCCTCGTCAGGGTCAAGCCGCGACCGCAGGACCGGATCCTGCGTTGCAACGCCAACCGGGCACCGGCCGGAATGGCAGTGGTAGCAATACCCTGGTTCCGCGCCGATTTCCTCCGGATAGTTGGCTTCCGGAATGTCCTTGTTGCAGTTCAGGGCCATCATGACGGAATGGCCGAGCGCGATGCCGTCCGCGCCGAGCGCGACGGCCTTTGCGACATCCGCCCCGTTGCGGATCCCACCGGCGTAGACGAGGCTGATCTCGCCGCGCTTGCCAAGGTCGTCGATTGCCTTTCTTGCCTGGCGAATGGCGGCCATGCCCGGCACGCCGGTTTCCTCCGTTGCAAGATGCGGTCCTGCTCCGGTGCCGCCTTCCATCCCGTCAATGTAGATCGAGTCCGGGTCGCACTTGACCGCCATCCTGACGTCGTCATAGACCCGCGCCGCGCCAAGCTTGAGCTGGATCGGGATCTGCCAATCGGTGGCTTCCCGAATTTCCTGGATTTTCAGCGCCAGGTCGTCGGGTCCGAGCCAGTCCGGATGGCGTGCCGGCGATCGCTGGTCAATGCCGGCGGGCAAGGATCGCATCTCCGCCACCTGGTCAGTCACCTTCTGGCCCATCAGGTGGCCCCCGAGGCCAACCTTGCAGCCCTGGCCGATAAAGAACTCGCATCCATCCGCAAGCACCAGGTGATGCGGATTGAACCCGTAGCGCGACTGGATGCACTGGTAGAACCACTTCGAGGAGTAGCGTCGCTCGTCGGGGATCATGCCCCCCTCGCCCGAGCACGTCGCGGTGCCCGCCATCGTGGCGCCTCGCGCAAGCGCCGTCTTGGCCTCGTAGCTCAGGGCGCCGAAGCTCATGCCCGTCACGTACACGGGAATGTCCAGTTCAAGCGGCCGCTTTGCGCGCGGACCGATCACGGTCCTGGTCTCGCATTTCTCGCGATAGCCCTCGATCACGAACCGCGTCAGCGTTCCGGGCAGAAATGTCAGATCGTCCCAGTGCGGAATCTTCTTGAAGAGCGAGAAGCCCCGCATCCGGTAGCGTCCGAGCTCGGACTTGATGTGGATGTCGTCAATAACGCGCGGCGGAAATATGAAGCTGTCGCCGATGCGATTGACGTCGCGGTCCAGCGGCTTCTTTATCCGTCCATCGTCAGGCATGTCCTCGTCCCTTCGGGTTTGCTGCGGAGTTCACGCGGTTCTCCGCTACAGGATCAGTTTCTTCTCGTTTGGCTCCAGGTTGTCGTAGTTCCAGAGCTGCTTTCCGGCAACGATCTTGGTGAAGTGATCCACGCCATTGCCCGGCATGAGCCCGTACTGGGTCAGCTTTCGCGTCAGCCACTCCCTGTCGAGCTTCGTGAGGTCGGCGGTGACCGCATCGACGCCGAGCGACCGGATTTCGCCACCGACATAGATCGTGCCGTCATACATCGAGTCGCCGAGGTTCTTCCCCGCGTTGCCGCAGACCACCATCCGCCCCCGTTGCATCATGAAGCCGGAAAGCGCACCGGTGTCGCCTCCGACGATGATTGTGCCGCCCTTCATGTCAATTCCGGTCCGGGAGCCCACCGATCCCTTGCACACCAGGTCGCCGCCACGGATCGCCGCGCCAAAGGTCGACCCGGCGTTCTTTTCGACAACGACCGTGCCGGACATCATGTTTTCCGCGCAGGACCACCCCACGCGACCGTTGATCCGGACATTGGGACCGTCGATCAGGCCGACTCCGAAATATCCCGTTGACCCTTCGATGATCAGGTTCAGCCGAGAAAGGATTCCGACCGCCAGCGAATGCTTGCCGCGCGGGTTCTGCAGCACGATCGTCCCGTAACCCTCGGCCATCAGGTCGCGAACGCGGGAATTGACTTCGGTGTTGGTCAGGTCGCTGGCATCGACTTCGGTGCGCTTGTTGAAATCGACGTCGGGCGCCCACGGATAGGCAAAACGCTCCTGCGCATCGGGATCGAACTCGATGTAGAGCGACTTGCCCGTGAGCTGTTCGGTCGTCATGCCAAGGGCGTTGACCCGCTCCTCCTGGGTCATTTCCCTGAGTTCGGCGTCACTCATTCCAGGCATTTGCCATCTCCTTCCGCCCCACCGGCGCCTGCCGTCACGAAGCGGGACCCCGCCCCGCCCGGAACGCGACCGGACGTCACGCCTGCCATACGCGGACCTCCTCGTCGTAGGGATCGTGCGTGTCGATTTCCTCGGGGAAGATCGTGCGAATCGCCACCTCTTCCGATGCCATGGCGATGAGATCGTCGGATTCGTAGAGCACGAGAGGCTTGGCGGCCATGGTGTCCTTGGCCATGCCGAGCTGGTCCCTGGTGCAGACAAGATACGTGAACACGCCGTCGATCTCGTCTATGGAACGGCGCAGGCTTTCTTCCAAGGGGACGCCATTGGCCAGGTGATGGGCAGTGTAGACAGCGAGGAGTTCGCTGTCGCAGTCCGACATGAAGCGGTGCCCTTTCCGCTCCATTTCGCGGCGCATGATCCAGTAGTTGGTGATCTGCCCGTTATGGACGACGCTGACATCGTTGTAGGGAAACGCCCAGTAGGGATGAGCCGACTTGATGTCGACGTCCGACTCCGTTGCCATTCGCGTATGGCCAATTCCGTGGGTCCCCTCGAAGTCGCCGAGGCCGTACGCCTCGGCCACGCTGCCGGCGTCGCCGAGATCCTTGATCAGTTCCAGGCCGTTTCCGAGCGAGAGGATTTCGACGCCTTCCGTTTCCTCGATATGCTCGGCCATGTCGCCCGTGTCGCCGTCATGGTTCAGCACGTAACGCAGCGCGTAGGGCCGAACCCGTTCCTTGACATTGACCTCGGCCCCGTGGCTGGCGAGAATCGCGTCGACCGCCTCGATGCGCTCTTCCAGCCGGTCATGGATGCTGCGTCCGAGTTCCATGTCCTCGGCTTCGGCGATCTTCAGGCGCATGACATACGCGCCCTCGACAGGATCTCCGTAGACCGCATATCCGGTCGAATCCGGCCCGCGATGCTTCAGCGCCTGCAACATCGACGTCATTTCCGCGCCGACATTCGCGCGATGGCCCTTGTGAATTATTCCTGCAATTCCGCACATTCAGGCATGCCTCCTCTGTCTTTCTCCGGACAACGGGTGCCGCCGAGGCACCAGGCTCCAGACGCCTCCGCTCATGGCAGGCACTCCATGTACATCTCGTTGTCCCATTCGGTGACGGTGGACATGAAACGCGCGAACTCGTCGCGCTTGTACTCTTCGTAGAGCCTGTACATCTCGCCAGGGAGGCCGCGCTGGACGACCTTGTTCTTCGCAAGATGATCCAGGGCCTCGCCGAGGGACATCGGCAGCTTGCGAACCTTCTTGCCCTCCGCCATCGCTTCGTAGATGTTGCGCTCTTCGGGCTTGCCCGGATCGAGATCGTTTTCGAGGCCATCGTCCATCGCCGCCAGAAGCGCCGACCCCATGAGATAGGGGTTCACCATCGAATCGACCGAGCGATACTCGAACCGGCCTGGCGCCGAGACGCGAAGGCCCGTGGTCCTGTTCTGGAACCCCCAATCGGAGAACACCGGCGCCCAGAAACCCGTGTCCCACAGCCGCCGGTAGGAATTCACCGTGGAACATCCGATCGCGGTCAGGGCCTGGAGGTGCTTCACCACCCCGCCAATCGCCTTCAGACCGGTCTTGCCCGGCAATTGGGGATCCTTCGTGTCGGGCATGAACGTGTTCTTGCCACCCGAAACGTACATGTAGTTGTCCTTCAGTCCCGGCAACTTCTTCGGATCGTTGCCCGTCGGCTTGAAGCCGTCCTTGCCCCTGGTCCAGAGCGACATGTTGTGGTGGCATCCCGACGCCGAGACACCCATGAACGGCTTCGTCATGAAACAGGCGAAGATTCCGTGCTCGCGCGCGACCTGGGCACAGATCTGGCGATAGGTGGTCAGCCGGTCGGCATTGCGCAGCACGTCATCGAAGGTCCAGTTGAGCTCCAGCTGGCCGGGCGCGTCCTCGTGATCGCCCTGGATCATGTCGAGACCCATCTTGCGGGCGTAGCGTATGACTTGCAGGGAAACGGGCCGAAGCGACTCGAACTGGTCGATGTGGTAGCAGTACGGCTTGGAGAATCCATCGCTGGGCTTGCCGTTCTCGTCGAACTTCAGCCACATCATCTCGGGCTCGGTTCCCATCCGAAGCTGCAGCTTGTGCTTTTTCTGGAAGTCGTCATGCAGCCGGCGAAGATTGCCGCGGCAGTCGGCGGTGAGATAGGTTCCCGGATCCTGCCTTTCCTCGCGATTGCGGAAGAGCGTGCAGTAGAAGCGTCCGATCTCCGGCGCCCACGGCAATTGCATGAACGTCTCGGGCTCGGGAATCCCGACCAGTTCGGCAGCTTCCGGACCGTATCCCAGGTAGTTGCCGGCCCGATCGGTGAAGAGATTGACCGTGGCGCCGTAGACGAGCTGAAAACCCTTCTTGGCCACGCTCTCCCAGTGATCGGCAGGAATGCCCTTGCCCATAATCTTGCCGGTGACCGACACGAACTGAAGGTAAAGGTACTCGATGCCCAGCTCGTCGATCTTCTTGCGTACTTCCTTGATCCTCTCGTCTCGACCCTTCGCCTCGACGAACTTTTCTATTTCCATTGCCACGATCGTTCTCCCGGTCGGTCAAATTGCCCGCCTGCGTTCCGGGCGGGCGGGTTCATCAGCTCCATGGGTAGGGGCTGCTGGAAACTGGATGCAGTTCACCCTTGGCGAAGCGGCCGAAGCGGAACGGCTCCAGAAGTTCCTGTCTCTCCCCAAGCACCTCGTCCGCGATCAGGTGCCCGACGCCTATCATCTTCCAGCCGTGATTGCTGTCGGCGATGACCGCGACGTTCTCGCGAAAGTGATCAAAGACCGGGAAGCTGTCGGCCGTGAAGCAGCCGATCCCTCCCGAGGGTTCTCGATGGTACTTGGGCATCTTGCCTTCGTAGCGCCCCTGGCAATGGGCAAGCGCGCTGACCCACATGTGCGCGAATTCGTCGCTGGCAACGAATTCCGGGCTTGAGGGTCCGTACGGGTCGATCTGCACCTCGTCGGCCGGCGTGTCGACCTTGTAGGGCGAGGCGCCCCCTTGAATGCCGCCGAAGTGAAAGTCGGGCTTGTAGTAGATGCCCCACATCTCGTCGGTGATGACAGAGTCATCCACGGTCGATCTCAGTTCGGCGTCGGTATCGACATGGATGACCGGCGGCAGCGAACCGTCATCCGCACGCCCCTCGTTCGGGTCGATGAGCAACACGCCCTCTTCCAGCTGCCAGAATCGCCACATGGGCACGTCTTCGTGCGTCTCGCCGTTCATGCCCTTGATCTGGATCTCGTTCGGCAGGTCCAGCATGTTCCAGAAATCGCGAACCCATGGACCTGCCCCGACAATGACGCGTTCGCAGGAGATCGTGCCCTTGCTCGTCTCGACCGATCCGATCGCGCCCGAGCCGTTCATTGAATTGAACCCCTTGACCTCGACTCCCGCAATTATGCGAACGCCCAGTCGCTCCACCTTGTCGGCCAGGGCATACATGGTCTTGGTCTGATTGGAGAAACCTCCCCGCTTCTCATGCAGGACGCTCGTGATGTTCTCTGCCTGCCAGTCGCCGAAAATGCCGCGCATGTATGACGTGCTGGCATTCGCTCCCTCAATGAAGACGCTGTCGTAGCCGATTTCCTGCTGCTGTGCAAAGATCGACCCGACATCGTCGCGCATCGATTCCGGGCTTATCTGCATGTAGCCGACGGGATGATAGGAAAGTCCCTCGGGATCGGTCTCCCAAAGGTCGACCGAATGTGACATGAGCCTGCGCATGGCCGGCTGAAAGTAGTTGTTGCGCACAACCCCGCAGGCGATTCCGCTGGCACCGGACGCAATGCCCGACTTGTCCAGGATGACAATCCGGCCCTCGACCTCTTCGCCTCTCTCGATCAGCCGCTCGGCCAGTTTCCACGCGGTCGAGACGCCGTGAATCCCCGCGCCAATTATCACGTAGTCGACGTGATTCGGTACAGACATGCAGGATGCTCCCGTCTCGCAGATCGAACCCCTGAACAGCACCTAGAGCGCGACTGCGCACCAAAATCAACCCCTTTTTGATCCAATTTGTTGCGTGTGTCGCAGAATCTGCTATTTTTGGAATAGCATTGGATCAGAAGGTGGCCCAAATGGCTTGGCGCAATTCTTCAAACGTCGCCGCGGAGATTCGGCGTTCGGTCACGGACGGAACCTACCGTCGACATGATCGTCTGCCGGCGTCGCGCCAACTTGCAGAGTCGTTCGGGGTCGCACGAAACACGCTCCGTGACGCGCTGCAGCAGCTTGAAAGGGAAGGTCTCCTCGAAATCCGGCCCGGGAGCGGCGCTTACGTGACCGGCATCGGCGACCAGTCGATTCCAAGGGCGGTCGAGGAGGCGGCGCCGCTCGAGCTCATTGACGCCCGCTTCGCGCTTGAGCCGCACATCTGCCGGCTCAGCGTCCTTCACGGGCGGCGGGAGGACTTTGACGCCATGGAGGACCTGTGCCGGCGCATGGAGGGCTCGACGACAGACCCGACGGAATTTTCGGAGGCCGACACTGCGTTTCACATGGCCCTGGCCTCGGCCACGCGCAACAACCTGCTCATCTGGCTCATAAGGCAAATCAACACCGTGCGTTCGCTCGACGAGTGGACGCGGATGAGGCAACTGACGCTCAATGCCGCCATGATTGACCAGTACAACGTCCAGCACCGCGACATCCTGGACGCGCTGCGCTCGCGCGAACCGGAACGCGCCGCGGCGAAAATGAAGGAGCATCTGGAAACCGCACGCCTCTCTCTCACGCGCGCTGCGGAAACCTGATGCAGAGCCATCGCGGAAACGATGGCCTGGCTCGTCAGCCCGCCATGTTCCGCGACGTCCGTCCAAATCGAGGAAGGGGCCGACGGGTCTTCCTGACCACACCTCCGGCCGGCGGGACAGAGAACTCGGAGCGCGGGCCATGGAACGGCTTGCCGGCCCCTTCGGTGCCCGGACGCTCTCCGAGGCGTTTCCGCCTTCACGCGGCGAAGTTGAGCGCAGCCTCGCGTGACCGCGTATTCGCGCCTGGATGGACGGCGTTTTCGACGATGGGCGTGCCCCGCAGGAGGCCGCGCTTGCTTCCTGTTGCATTGCACGTCATCCAGTCGGGCATCCGCAGGCGCGGCGCGGATTGCAGACGAAGCATTCTCGCCCGCACGTCGCTCGATGCGGTCGGAGATCCCGGCACAGCGACGGGCGGGCAAGCTGGGACATCAGCTGCGGGACGGCTTGCTAGGCTTGGGCTGCGGCCTGAAGCCAGTTGATGTAGAGCCTCTCGGCCAGGGAATTCAACGCCTCGATATTGGCATCGAGATCCCTTTCCAGTCGCGCAGGCCCGTCTGGGCCCATGGCCTGGACAAGCGCGTCCGCATACTCGGGGATCATGTTCCAGTTCGTGACCGTGTCCGCTTCGATCTCTATGTGAAACTGCGCCGAATATGCTCTTGGACCCCACTTGAGCGCCTGCACGGCACAGTCCGGGGATGTCGCCAGCACCTCCGCCCCGGCCGGCACCTTGGTCACTTCGGCCGAATGCCACTGCAGGCAGGGGAATGCCTCAGGGAACCCGTCAAAGATCACGCCGGTCGCTCCATCTTCCGTCAGCTGCACGTCCATGATGCCGATCTCCGGTGTCCGCGACGGACCGACGCTGCCGCCAAGGGCTTCGGCGAGCAATTGATGTCCAAGGCAGAGTCCGAGGAACGGAAGGCCCCTGCCCTCGACCGCGTCCCGGATGCAGGCTTTCTCCGCCACCAGCCACGGATGCGTGTCTTCCTGCCAGACGTCCATGGGCCCGCCCAGCACCCAGAGCCCGTCGTACCCGTCGATGGAAGGCAGTTCCTCGCCAGCATCAAGCTCGACCGCGTCATAGTCGTGGCCGTCCTCGCTGAGAAACTTCCGGAATATCCCAGGATGCTCGGCTTCCGCATGCTGCAAGACAAGAAGCTTCATGATCGATCCCCCTTCCAGTGCCTAGTCGGCCTGCACGTCGGCCCGCCGGACGCCGCGCGGACTCGCGCCAAAGTTCCGTCTGTACGCGCCGGAAAAGTGACTCGACGTGGCAAAGCCGGTGGCCTCCGAGACTTCCGCGATGGACATCGGCGTGTTCTTGATCAGCCGTTGCGCGACGTCAAGGCGCATTTCCCGGTAGTATGCCATCGTGCTCCGTCCCAGCCGCTCGGCAAACAGCCGATTCAAGTGCCTGGGCGTCACTCCAGCCACCATTGCAAGCTGGGACAGGGACAATGGATCGGCGATATGGTCTTCCATTGCGGACACGGCTTCGACCAGATGCGGAGAGTTGCTGCCAAGGCGCTCAGCCAGAGTGCCCCGCTGCGGGTCGGCGGCGGCACGCACGTCCGTATGCAGGAACCAGTCGCTGACAAGCCGGGCGAACCCTGCGCCCCACTGGCTGGAGATCAGGGCATGCATGAGATCGAGAGGCGCGGTGCCGCCTCCGCATGTCACGCGGTCGCGGTCCATCACGTAGAGGCGTCGCTCAATGAGGCAATCCGGATGAATCTCGGAAAGCGCCGCCGCATGTTCCCAATGGACGGTCATGCGCCGGCCCTCCATAAGGCCCGCCATCGCAAGGATGACGGAACCGCCGGAAACACCGCCGATTCGGACGCCCCGGCTGTCGAGGCGTCGCAACCATTCAAGGATTGCCACATCGTCGAACGCGAACGGGTCGCCGCCCGCAACGACAAGCAGCAAGTCAAGGTCCTCCGCGCCTCCGGGTCGGCGCGTCTTTTCGATCGAGGCCGCGCCGGAACTTGGAACCCGGCCGTCCGCAGAAAAATGGACGATCTCGTACAGTTTCGAATCCGAAAGCAGGTTTGCCGCGCGCAACGGTTCGACAGTGCATGCATAGGACAACAAGGCAAAGCCGGGAACCGGCAGGATGCCGACCCGGAACGGGCTGATCTCCGTTGAACCTGGAAGGTCCTGAATTCGCAAGTTTCTGTCCTGTTCCAGCATATGAAAGGCCAAGATCTCCCACTATTGCACATTACTGAACCAAGCTGGCGAGAACGCAATGCGATACTCGGCTCTGAGAATCCTGAAAGAGGGACTGACAGGCAACCGCGGATGGCAGCCAGCCTGGCGCGAGCCGGAGCCCAAGCCGGAATACGACATCGTCATCATCGGCGGCGGTGGCCACGGGCTTTCGACGGCATACTACCTCGCCAAGGAATTCGGGGAACGCAAGGTTGCCGTGCTCGAAAAGGGCTGGCTCGGGTCAGGCAACGTTGGCCGCAACACGACCATCATCCGCTCGAACTACCTTCTCGAAGGCAACCAGCCCTTCTACGAGTTCTCGCTCAAGCTCTGGGAAGGGCTGGAACAGGACTTCAACTACAACGCGATGGTCAGCCAGCGCGGCATCCTGAACCTGTGTCACTCCGATCCGCAAAGGGACGCATTTGTCCGGCGCGGCAACGCCATGCGGCTGTCAGGCGCCGACTCCGTCATACTCGGTCCCGACGAGGTCCGCAGGATGTGCCCGTACCTCGACCACGAAAGCGCCCGCTTTCCGATCACGGGCGCATTGTGGCAGCCCAGGGGCGGCACGGTGCGCCACGACGCCGTGGCCTGGGGCTATGCACGGGGCGCGGACCAGCGTGGCGTCGACATCATCCAGAACTGCGAGGTGACGGGATTCGACATCAGGGACGGCCGCTGCCTCGGTGTCGAGACCGCCAAGGGGCCGATCAAGGCAAGGAAGGTTGCCATGTGTGTGGCGGGATCGTCGTCGCGCGTGGCCGCTCTCGCCGGCATGCGCCTCCCCATCGAGAGCCACGTTCTCCAGGCCTTTGTTTCCGAAGGGCTCAAGCCAGTGCTGCCCGGGGTCATCACCTTTGGTGCGGGGCACTTCTATGTCAGCCAGTCAGACAAGGGCGGGCTGGTCTTCGGCGGCGACATCGACGGCTACAACACCTACGCGCAGCGCGGCAACCTGCCGGTCGTCGAGGACGTCTGCGAGGGCGGCATGGCGATCATGCCGATGATCGGACGGGCGCGCCTCCTCCGGATGTGGGGCGGCGTGATGGACATGTCCATGGACGGCTCCCCGTTCATCGACAGGACCCATGTCGAGGGGCTCTACCTGAATGCCGGATGGTGCTACGGCGGCTTCAAGGCCACGCCGGCCTCCGGCTACTGCTACGCTCATCTTCTCGCGACGGGCCAGTCCCATGAGACCGCCCGCTCCTTCCGCCTTGATCGCTTTCGACTGGGAGCGATGATCGACGAAAAGGGCGTAGGCGCCCAGCCCAACCTGCACTGAGAGACGGACATGCGACCGGCGACACGGCAAGGACCACGGCCAAGACACAGAGGAAGGCGCCGCCGATGATCATCAACCATCCCTTGCTCGGCCCCCGAGACTCGGCGGAATTCGTCGTGCTTGGAGATGCGTGCCTGATCGACCGCCCCGACGGCATGAATGCCACCTTCGAGGAATTGCATGACTACGCCTATGTCAGGGACAACCCCGCAGGCGAACACCGCGAGCTCTGGTATCACGAGCAGGGCGACCGTTCATGGCTGGTGGTGACGCGCAGCACGCTGACTCACGAAGTGATCAAGGTGGACCTTGCCCGGGACGTCGCCCGCGCCAGAGGCAGGTCGCGATGACCCAGGCGATGCGCATCGAGGGCGGCATGATCGACCGGGAACGGACGCTTGCCTTCAGCTGGAACGGTCGCTGGATGACCGGGTATCAGGGCGACACGCTCGCATCGGCGCTTCTTGCCAACGGCGAGCGCCTGGTAGGCCGCTCGTTCAAGTATCACCGCCCGCGGGGCATATTCTCGTCCGGGTCGGAGGAGCCCAGCGCGCTTGTGCAGCTTCGCGACGGCGCGGCGCAGGAGCCCAACACCCGCGCCACGACGGTCGAGCTCTTCGACGGCCTGATCGCCACGAGCCAGAACCACCGAGGCCCGCTCGCCTTCGACCTGATGGCAGTCAACGACCTCCTGTCTCCCTTCCTCTCGGCCGGCTTCTACTACAAGACCTTCATGTGGCCAAAGGCGTTCTGGGAAAGGGTCTACGAACCCCTCATCCGTGCCTCCGCGGGCCTGGGCCGGCTTCCCATGCAACCGGACCCGGATGCCTACGATCACGGGTTCCTGCACTGCGACCTCCTAGTCGTCGGCGCCGGACCGGCCGGTCTCTCCGCCGCGCTGGCAGCCTCGCGGACAGGGCTTCGCGTGATTCTGGCCGACGAGGACTTCGTTCCGGGCGGGCGCCTCAACGCCGAGACCCACGAAGTCGACGGACAGGCCGGCGCCGATTGGGCGGCCGCGGCCACTGCCGAACTCACGGCCAGCGACCGAGTGCGGCTGATGACACGCACGACCGTGTTCGGCGCCTTCGATCACGGGACTTACGGCGCTCTCGAGCGCCGCACCGATCACCTCGCCGATGCCGAGGGCAGGCCGCGCCAGGTGCTCTGGCGCATTTACTCGCGGCGCGCGCTGCTCGCGGCGGGAGCCACCGAACGCTCGATCGCCTTTGGCAACAACGACCGTCCGGGAATCATGCTGGCAGGCGCCGTACGCGCCTACGCGAACCGGTTCGGCGTCGCGCCAGGCAGGAACGTCGCGGTGTTCACCAACAACGATGACGGACTTCGCACGGCCGAGGACCTGGGCGGCAAGGGCATCGAAGTCTCGGCGGTCGTTGACGCCCGCCGGGGCAATGTCGTTGTGGACACGATCGGGCGCGGCGGGATCCGTGCAATTCGCCTCGGCGACGGCCGCCGCGTGGAAGCCGATTGCCTGGCGGTGTCGGGCGGATGGTCGCCCAACGTGCATCTGACCTGCCATCATCGCGGCCGACCGGCCTGGAATGCCGAAATCGTCGGATTCGTGCCGGGCGGCGAGCTGCCGCCGGGCATGTGCGTGGCGGGTGCCGCCAACGGCACCATGACGCTTGCCGCGACAATCCGGGAAGGCCACGAAGCGGCTGCCGGACTGGCCGAGGATCTCGGTGCCAAGGGGTCTCCCGGCACGCCGGCAAAGGCCGTGGACGAGGGCTTTGCCGCTTCTCCGTTCTGGCAAGTGACGGGTCTTCGCAAGCGGGCATGGGTGGATCTCCAGAACGATGTCACGACCAAGGATGTCCGGCAGAGTCACCAGGAGGGATTCCGTTCGGTCGAGCACTTGAAGCGCTACACGACGCTGGGGATGGCGACGGACCAGGGCAGGACGGCCAACGTCCTGGGGCTCGCCCTGATGGCGGAAGCCGCCGGCAAGAGCATCGAAGAGACGGGCACCACCATATTCCGCCCCCCCTACACGCCGGTCGCCATCGGCGCCTTTGGCGGGCGCGCGCGCGGCAGGCACTTCCGCCCGTTTCGCCTGACCCCCAGTCACAAATGGGCCGAAGAGAACGGCGCCGACTTCGTGGAAGCGGGCATGTGGCTGCGGGCGCAGTGGTTCAGGCAACCCGGGGAGAAGGGCTGGCGCGACAGCGTGGACCGCGAGGCATCCCAGGTCCGGAGGTCGGTCGGCGTCTGCGACGTGACGACGCTCGGAAAGATTGACATCCAGGGCCGCGACGCTGCCGAGTTCCTGAACCGGGTCTACGCCAACGCGTTCCTGAAGCTGCCCGTGGGAAAGGTTCGCTACGGCCTGATGCTCCGCGAAGACGGCATTTGCTACGACGACGGGACCACGGCCCGGCTTGCGGAAACCCGCTTCGTGATGACCACCACGACCGCCAACGCGGTGCTGGTGTTCCGCAACCTGGAGTTCGCGCGCCAGTGCCTCTGGCCCGACCTGGACGTCCACCTGATATCGACAACCGACGGCTGGGCGCAGTTCGCGGTTGCCGGGCCGAACTCCCGGGCCCTGCTCTCGAAGGTGGTCGATGATCTTGACCTGTCCAATGACGCCTTCCCGTTCATGGCATGCGCCGAATGCTCCGTGTTTGGCGGAACGCCCGCCCGGCTCTTCCGGATTTCCTTCTCGGGCGAGCTTGCCTACGAGATCGCGGTGCCCGCGCGCTACGGCGACAGCATGATCCGGGCGTTGATGAAGGCGGGCGAGGCGTTCGATGCCGTGCCGTACGGGACCGAGGCGCTCGGCGTCCTGCGCATCGAGAAGGGCCACGTGGCCGGCAACGAAATCACGGGCCAGACCACGGCACGGATGCTTGGACTCGGAGGCATGCTTTCCAGGTCGAAGGACGCGATCGGGCTGAAACTGTCGGGACGCGAGGCAATGAACGCGGACGACGGGATGTGTCTTGCCGGGTTCCGGCCCGTTGACCGTTCGGTCATCCTGACGGCTGGCGCACATTTCCTGAATACGGGCGATCCGGCGGACATGGCCCACGACCAGGGCTGGATGACTTCGGTCGCGTACTCTCCCGAGCTCGGGACTTCGGTGGGACTCGGCTTCCTGAAGCGGGGCAAGGAACGAATCGGCGAGACGGTCCGGGCCTATTCGCCCGTTCGCGATCAAGACATCCTGGTCGAGGTCTGCTCGCCCCACCACGTCGACCCGGACGGAGTGCGCCAACGTGGCTGAGATCACCCTGGAAGCGGCGCCAGTTCTCGGCGGCACGAGCCTGGAACTCTCCGGCAACCGCATCGTGGAACGCGGCGACCTGGCGATCGTCTCGATCGCGACGCCGCTGGGCGGTGGGGAAGCGCTTGCGGAAGCGCTCAGGACCGGCTGGTCCCTGGACGTCCCCGAACCGACACGATCGTCGCTCGATGGCACGGTCCGGGCGATACGCACGTCGCCCGACCAGATGATGCTGATCTTCCCGCACGCGACGCCCGATGCAGAAGCGGTCGTGCAGGAACGGCTGGGGGGAACCGGCTACACGACGGACCAGACGGATTCATGGATTGTCCTGGAGGTGACAGGCCCCGACACGCTCTCCGCGATGGAGCGGATCTGCCCTCTTGACTTGCCGTCCCTTGAGATCGGCGGCACGGGCCGGACCGTCATGGAGCACATTGGCGCGATGGCGATCCGCACGGGAGACGACGCGTTCCTGCTGCTGTCCGCCAGTTCCTCTGCAGGGTCGTTCCTTCACGCGGTGGAGACGTCGTTCCGCCATGTGACGTAAGCGTGTGCAGGCCGGGGCAGGTGCGGCGAAAGGACGCCAGCGGTCCGCGACCGGGAGGCGGGCCTGAACTGGCTTGACGCGCTACGCCACCGACACTGTCATGCTGCCGAGGCCTTCGGCCTCCGCGACCATGGTGTCACCCCTTTCCACCGGACCGACGCCGGCGGGCGTTCCGGAAAGGATGACGTCTCCTGCCGCCAGCTCGAAATACTCCGACAGGCAGGCGATGATCTCCGGCACCTTCCAGATCATCTGGTTGATGTCGCCTTCCTGCCGGATCTCGTCGTTCACCGTCAGCGCGATGCGACCCTCGTCGAGATGGCCGACATCGGAGACGGGATGAATCGGACCTGTCGGCGCCGAATGCTCAAACGCCTTGCCGATCTCCCAGGGCCGTCCCATTTTCTTCTGAACGCCCTGCAGGTCGCGCCGGGTCATGTCCAGCGACAACGCGTAGCCGAACACGTGATCCAGCGCATCGCCAACCGCGATGTCGGTGCCGCCCGATTTCAGCATCACCGCAACTTCGACCTCGTGATGCACATCGGCGCTCTGCGGCGGATACGGGAAAGTCCCGGAAGGCGTCAGGTTGTTGGGATTCTTCTGAAAGAAGAACGGCGGCTCGCGATCAGGGTCGTGCCCCATCTCGATCGCGTGGGCGGCGTAGTTGCGGCCTATGCAGTAGACCCTGCGAACCGGAAAGAGCGCGGAATTCGTGGCTATCGGCAAGGCCACGACCGGTGGAACTTCGATTGCAAACTGCGGCATTGGAATTCAGGATCCTCACACGCTTCTTCATGTCGCACACGCTTTAGCGCAGCGACCGTGCCAAATCAATCTCAACCAATCTGGCACCCCAAGGACCTCAAATTCGCCGAAGATCGTTGCGCCGGCAACGAGAATCAGGCAAGCTTGAACCAATATCGGAAAATTGATCAACCAATTTGGCGGGCGCATGCAGACGAAGCCAGACTTCATTGGTCGAGACGACGCGGTCACCGCGCTCAGGACATTCATCGCCACGGGCAGCTTCCGGCCCGGCGACAGGCTGCCGCCGGAGCGAGAGCTGACGGTCATGCTGAACATGAGCCGGAACACGCTGCGCGGGGCGCTGGACGCACTGGAACGCCATGGGGCGATCTGGCGTCATGTCGGCAAGGGCACGTTCGTCGCGGCCCATGGCGACAGCGCGGACACTGGCAGCCTGGCGGAACTGACCAGGCAGGTGACGCCCGTCCAGCTGATGCGGGCGCGCCTTTCGCTGGAGCCGGCGATCGCTCGCGAAGCGGCGTTCAACGCCTCGAACGCGGCCGTGATCCGCTTGAAGCTGGCCTGCGGCCGCTGCCTGGAGGCAACGAACTGGGAAGCCTACGAGGCACGGGACGATGCGTTTCACAGGACAGTCGCGGAGGCGACGGACAACGTGCTGCTGCTGTCGCTGTTCAATCAACTGAACCAGGTCCGGCGCGCCGTGGCGTGGGGCACGGTCATTCGACAGTCGCCGCAACCTGCGCGGGACCATCCCAGTTTCCTCGAGCATGACGCGGTCGCGGCCGCGATCGAGGCGCGGGACCCGGTCGCCGCCCATGCTGCGATGCGCACGCATCTCAGTTCTGTCGCGACACGCCTGTTTGGGGAGGAATGACAGCGAACCACTTGGCGGCACGAAGGAACCCGTGCCTGAACCAGGAACATCAAGCAGACTCGCTCATCAATCCAAGGGAGGAACCACGATGAGACACATACTGAAGAAAATCATGGTCACGGTGACGGCCTTGCCGTTCGCACTCGGATTGTCGATGGCAAATGCCGACACGATCCGAATTGCGCTGGCAGAGACGCCGTCGGACGAACTGGCCGCGTTCTTCGTGGCGCTGGACCGCGCCAGGGCGAACGGCCTCGACTACGAATGGACGGCGTTTGCCGACGAGGAACTGGCCATCCAGGCGGTGCTCAGCGGACAGATGCACATTGGCTTCGGCACGCCCTATGCGGCCATGCAACGATCGAAGGCCCCGCTGCGAATCGTGTTTCAGCTCCCAAAGCTGAAATTCTTCCCGGTCACGACGAAGAAGTACAGCAAGCTTGAGGACCTGGACGGGGAGCCGATCCTGTTGCACTCGCGCGGAGGCGGCACGGACGCGATTGCCAACGTCATCGAAAGCCGTCTTGGCATGACGTTCGGCGACCGTTCCTACGTGCCGGGCTCGGCGAACCGCGTGGCGGCGCTCCTTGGAGGACGCGCCGACGCAACCATCATCGACCTGTCGAACAAGAACAAGCTGATGCGCAGCGAAGCTGGTGCCAATTTCAACGTGCTCGAGATGTTCGACGTCGAGGCCAGCGACGAAGCCCTGTTCGGCAATCTCGACTGGATCCAGCAGAACGAGGGCGACGTGCAGATCTTCGTCAATGCGCTTCTCAGCGTCTACCGCGACATGCACGAAGATCCCACCATGGTTCGCCGCGAAACCAACCCCGACGGGCCGATCGGCCAGCTTCCGGAGGAAATTCTCGCCGAACTCGACGGCTTCTACGCCGATGCGGTCGAGGCAGGCCTCTACGACCCCGACGGCGGCGGTCGCACCGCGGCCATGGCGGACCTGGATTGGTACACTGCCGCCGGTCAGCTTGAAGGCGATCCGAGCACGCTCAACATCGAGGACTTCTGGTACCTCAAGCCGCTCGACGCGGCGATGCAGTAGGCCAAGCAAGGTCGCCGCGCCGCTTGGGTGGCGCGGCGGCACCCAACGTCCTAACAGGATGCCAGCCCCATGATGAACCGCTCGCTCACGCTCAAGATCCTTTCCGCAGTGATCCTATTCGGCGCCTGGGAAATCGCGGGGCACATCCCCGTCAGCTTCGCCTTTCCGACCTTTCTCGAATCCATGGGGGCGCTCATGCGCATGATCGGCGACGGCACGATGCTCGACGCCTATGCCGAGACCCTGAGGCCCTTGGCCGTAGGCATCGCCATTTCGGCATTCCTGGGCATCGCCATTGGAATCTGGGTGGGGTTGAGCCGGTTCTTCGACTGGCTGTTCTCGCCGATCTTCATTGTCATGCAGGCCGCGCCGCTTGCGGCGCTCATTCCCCTTCTGGTCCTCGCCTACGGCATCGGCCTGACCTCCAAGGTGCTGGTCGTATGCATCATGGCGATGCCCGTCATCGTGCTCAACACGGCGGGAGCGGTTCGCAACACGCCGGATTCGATCAAGGAAATGGGGCGTTCCTATCTCGCAACGGACCTTGACGTCATCCTGAAGATCATCATTCCGGCCGCATCGCCCGTGATATTCGCCGGACTGCGCCTCGGCATTTCCGCCGGCTTCATCGGCGCCATACTGGCCGAACTCAAGATCACGCCTACGGGTGTCGGCGACATCATCACCTACAGCCGGTCCATTGCCGACTATCCCAGCATGTATGCGGCAATCTTCTCCATCATCCTTCTGGCTGTCCTGTTCCTGAATCTCCTGGAAAGGATCGAAGCCGTGCTCTTCAAGGGGAACCAACGTGGCTATGCCTCAGACTAGCGCCGCCGAGACGAGTGCGGTCGCCGAGGGGGACACGACTTTCGAAATCGCCGTCTCCACACGGAACATCTCGAAGAACTTCGGCGACGTGGAAGCGTTGAACGACCTTTCGCTCGAGTTTCCGCTCGGTCAGCTGACCTCGCTCCTTGGCCCCTCGGGCTGCGGCAAGACCACGCTTCTCAAGATCATCGCGGGCCTGCTTGAACCCACGTCCGGGGAAGTCGAGGTAAACGGCCAGAAGGTCACCGGCCCGGGTCCGGATCGGGCGTTCGTGTTCCAGGACTTCGCCCTGCTGCCCTGGGCCAGCGTCATCCGCAACGTGGCATTCGGACTGGAACTGCGTGGCGTGGCGCGCTCCGAACGCGAAGCGGTCGCCGAAAGCTACATCAAGCAGGTCGGCCTCGCTGGCTTCGAGCATGCCTACCCTCACGAGCTCTCCGGCGGCATGCGCCAGAGAGTCGGGCTGGCACGCGCCCTTGCGGTCGACGCCGAGGTCCTGCTGATGGACGAACCTTTCTCGGCAGTCGATGAACAGACCCGGCGAAAGTTCCAGGAGGACCTGCTCGGCCTCGTGCAGGACCAGAAAAAGACGTTCATCTTCGTGACCCATTCGATCGAGGAAGCGGTCTATGTCTCGGACCAGGTCGCAATTCTCCTGCCGAGGCCTAGCCGCGTCTCCGAAATCATCCGTCCCTCCAGCTTCCGCGGGAAGGGAGTCGACAACATCCGCCGCGATTCCGAGTATCTCGACATCGTCGACGAGATCTGGGCCTCGCTTCGCCGCTATGTGGAGTGACCGATGACTCTCCTGGGATACCGCTTGCCGGGCATGTCTTCGCTGATCATCTGGGGTCTTCTGTGGGAAGTCGTCGGCCAGTCCGGCCTGACGTTCTTCATCCCGCCGCTTTCGGAGGTCGTCGCGACCCTTTTCAGCGTCATTGGCACCGATGCCTTCCAGAAGGCCCTCGCCGAAACCGCCTACGCGTTCTGCGTGGGCGTCCTGTCCGCCATCTGCATCGGAATCCCGACAGGCATCCTGATGGGCAAGAACCGCCTGGCAGACGAATTGCTGCTGCCATGGGTGAACGTGTTCCTCAGTGCGCCCCTGACGGCGCTCGTGCCGGTGCTGATGGTCCTGTTCGGCTTCGGCATGAGGGCCATCATCATCACGACAACGCTGTTTGCCATCTGGATCATCATACTCAACGCCCGTGCCGGCGTGAAACAGATCAACCGGTCACTGGTGGACATGGCGCGAAGCTTCGGCGCCTCCCCGGTAGACGCGTTCTTCAAGGTGTACCTGTGGGCCGCCCTTCCGGAGATTCTCGGTGGCATACGAATTGGCATCATACGCGCCGTCAAGGGGGTCATCATCGGACAACTGCTGATTTCCATCGTTGGCTTCGGCGCACTGTTCGAGCTCTACGCGGCGAATTTCCTGATGGGGCATTTCTGGGCCGTCCTGATCGTCCTGTTTGCGCTCGCATTCACGATTTCGGAGATTCTGGCATATCTTGAGCGCAGGGTTTCATACTACGCCGCCAAGCGGTGACCTGCCCCGCCATGATCAGGTCGACGCGCTCCCTTTTGTCGGGCCGCCGCCCACGAACCCCGGGCTGCCTGGAAAGCGGTCATGCCCTCCCCGATCTATTGCAGCAAGCCCGGGTCGCCACAGCGAAATCCGGATGAATGCAGAACGCCGTCCGGCCTCGCGGCAACCGGACTTGGCGACAAGCGTCCGGACCTGGCTTCACGCGTTCAGCCACCGGGCTTGCGACCCGGGCCCGGACTCTCCTGTTGCCGAGCACAGATGAGCAGCACGGCACCAAGCAGTTTCCGGGAATCGTCGAAGACTGCCGGACGTTCGCCGCGCCAACGTTCGTAGAGCCGGTGAGGAGAAGGGGCTCCTGCCTCGGCCGCCTCGAGCGCCTGACCCGCTTCGGTGACGAAATTGGCGATTCGCGCCCGCATGCTGGCCTCGTACGTCTTCCTGTGCCGGGTTTCCATCCGCATGTGGAAGAGCGAACTGCGCACGCGCGGCCGGAATTCGAGCCCGTCCAGCACCCCAGGCACGTCGGCCCAGAGTCTGCGCGCAAGCGCGTAGTGCCTTGAGGCGCGACCGAACTGGCCTGCCTCCCTGGCAATGAACCCGACGTTTGCAATGCTTGTCGCCATGCGCGGGTCGCCGCGATGGAAGAAGAAGCTTGCGAGATACCATGCCAACAGGAACTGTCTTCGCGCGAGCGAAACATCGCCACTCGCCCAGGCGGCATTGCCGCGCTCCTGCCAGCGTTCCCACAGGATGTCCGAGCGCCGCCAGCCGGCGGCCAGTGCCGCCCGCCATTCGGAACTGCCAGCCTTAGATTCCGAGGTACGCCGAGCGAACATGTTCATTGTCGTGCAGTTCGTCTGCCGGGCCTTCCAGGACGAGTGACCCCGTTTCGAGGACATACGCGTAATCCGCAAGCTCGAGTGCCAGCTCCGCGTTCTGTTCGACGAGGATGACCGGCACGCCCCGAGCGTTGATTTCACCGATGATCGTCGCGATCTCCTCGACGATCTTCGGAGCGAGACCCATGGATGGCTCGTCCATCAGGAGAAGCTTCGGTCCGGCCATGAGGGCGCGGCCGATCACCAGCATCTGCTGTTCGCCTCCGGACATGGTCTTGGCCAGCTGCGTGCGCCGTTCGAGAAGCAGCGGAAACCGGTCGTAGACCGCATCGAGGTCCCGCGCGACCGCTTCGCTTTCCCGGCGCAGGAACGCTCCGGTCCGGAGGTTTTCCTCGACCGTCAGGGCCGGGAAAATGCGACGTCCCTCCGGCACGTGGGCGATGCCCCGGGCGACGATTTGGTCGGGGTCCAGTTGATCGATCCGTTCTCCGGCGAAATGGATCTCGCCTTCGCGGAGCCTTGCCAGGCCCGAAATCGCCCGCAGGGTCGTCGTCTTCCCCGCGCCGTTGCTTCCGATTATTGTGACGATCCGGCCGTCCGGAACGTTGAGCGAAATGTCGCGGATCGCCGATACCTTGCCGTAGGCAACTGCCACGGTTCTCAGTTCAAGCAACATGGCGCGCACCCCCGAGGTAGGCCTCGATGACGTCCGGGTGGTGACGGATTTCCTGCGGGTTGCCTTCTGCAAGGAGCCGACCGAAACTCATGCAGGTGATCCGATCGCAGAGCCCCATGATCGCGTGCATGTCGTGCTCGACGAGGAGAATCGTGACCCCGGTGTTCCTGAGCTTGACCATCAGCTCCATCATCCGGCCGGTCTCTTCCGGGTTCATTCCCGTGAAAGGTTCATCGAGAAGCACCACGTCGGGGCGCGCGGCCAGCGCGACCGCCATGCCAAGCGCTCTCTGATGGCCATGGGGAAGTTCGCCCGCCAACTCGTCGGCGAGTCCGGACAGTCCGAAGAAGTCAAGCGCCTCCTCTGCACGGGCGCGGGCGGCGCGACGGTTTGCCTTGTCCACACCTGCCATCGCCGCGAAGATGTTTGGCGGGAAACTCATGTGGGTGCCGACCAGCGCGTTTTCCAGGACCGAGAGTTCGGCGAAAAGCGTCGAGTGCTGAAAGGTCCGAACGACGCCGCGCCGGGCGACCTCGTACATCCTGAGCCCGGATATCGTTTCGCCGCGGAGCCGGACCGCGCCGCCGGTCGGCTCATAGAAGCCCGACACGACATTGAAGGTGGTCGTCTTGCCTGCGCCGTTCGGGCCGATCAACCCGTGAATCGCGCCGCGCTCGACCTTGAACGAAAGGCGGTCGATCGCAGTCAGTCCCCCGAAGCGCATGGTCAGGCTGTCAATCTCGAGAACGGGCGGGGCCATCTGTCACGCTACTCTGTTGCCTGGGTTTCGCCGACTTTCTTCTTCCTCGCGTTTTGCCAGGAAAGCGCGCCACGGACGAGGCTTTCGAGACCCTTGGGCATGAACAGCACCGAAAGGATCAGGATGAGCCCGTATATGAGCGGCCGCATCTGCTCGAATCCCGCCTCGCGCAGGACGATCTCGTTGAGAATGGTGAGAACCACGCAGCCGAGGATCGGCCCGTAGAAGGTTGCGGTTCCGCCGACGATCGTCCAGGTCAGAACGAACACCATCTGCTCCACGTCAAAGCTGTTGGGATTGATGGTGCCGATGTAGTGCGCCAGGAGCGCGCCCGACAACCCCGCGAAACCAGAGGCGAGAACAAAGGCGAGCGTGCGGTAGGCCCGTACGTTGACGCCGGACGCCTCAGCGAGCCTGTCCTGCCAGTGGACCGCGTGGAAGGTGAGACCGACGGGTGAGCGCTCGATCCTCCACATGATCCAGAGCGACACCCCGACCACGGCGAGGGCAAGGTAGTAGTAGCTGACCGGTTCGAAGAAATCGAAGGCATAGATGCCGATGTCGAAATCCGGCATCGGATCGATCTTCTTTATTCCCTTGGGGCCGCCAAAAGGGTCCCGGAAACGTTTCCAGAGCAACCGTATGATCTCGCCTGCGGCGAAGCTTCCGATCAGGAAGTAGAAGCCCTTCATGCGGAACAGCGGGAAGCTGAGGGCCAGCGCGACCATCGCCGCCGTGACGGCCCCGAGGAGCATCGAGACCGGTACGTAGACGCCGAGGCGCTTGGACAGCAGCGCCGATGCATAGGCCCCTACCCCCATGATCACCACGTGGCCGAGCGACCACTCGCCGGTGAGGGTAAGAAGCCTGTAGGACGCGACGACCAGGACGTTGATGGTCAGGAAGACCAGGATTTCCTGCTGCGAGAAGCTCAGCGCATGGGGCAGCGCGAGCAAGACCGCCCCGAGCCCGAGAATTGCCGCAAGACTTGTCACTGAACTATGCACGATCCGTTGATCCGAACAGGCCGGTAGGCTTGACGATCAGCACGACCAGCAGCAGCAGCAGACCGACGATGTCCGCGATGACCCCGTCAAAGAAGGTTGTGACGAATGTGTGGACGAAGGCATAGGCGACGGCCACGATGACAGCGCCCTCGAGCGATCCGATCCCGCCGACGATGATCACGATGAAGGCGGTGACGATGACGGAATGGCCCATGTGCGGGTTGACCGAAATCAGGGGTGCGGTCAGGGCGCCCGCGACGCCCGCGAGGGCCGCGCCGATGAACATCGCGATTCGAGCGGTCTGGTTGATCGAGATTCCCTGCAGTGCCGCCGCCTCCGGATCCTGGGCACTGGCCCGCAGCGCCCAGCCGAAGCGTGTCCTCTTGAGGAACGCCCAAAGACTCGCGAGGAGCACCACTGCAGCGAGGATCACGGCCAGCCTGAAGACGGGAAGCCTGACCTTCTCGGATATGACAATGACGTCCTGGGTCACGGGCGGCACATGTTCCATGCGCACGCCGAACCCCATGGACACCAACGCCTGCAGGATCATCAGGAATCCGATCGAGGCGACGAGCCCGCCAAGCGGATTGTCTCGGAGCGGTCGAAAGAACGCCCGTTCCATGCCGAGACCGACGATGCCGACGAATGTCATCCCGACCGCCACAGCCACCAGGTAAGGGAGGTTCCAGTCCGCGTAGACCGCGACGATCGCGTATGCGCCAAGCATGAAGAGTTCGCCATGGGCAAAGTTGATCACCCCCATGACGCCAAAAATCAGAACCAGGCCGACAGCCACGAGGGCTGTGTAGCTGGCGGCATAAAGGGCGTTCAGCCCGGTCTGCGCGAGAAGTTCAACCATCGTCCTGCAACAGGTTCAGTCCGGAGCTTCGGGCGGTGCGCAGGGAGAAACGCACCACCCGTGGGGATATCGCAGAGCGACGTTGCGCGAAATCCGCCCTATGATCGCTGGTCCCACATCTGCCCGTAGGCGGCCATGTGCTTCTTCAGCAGTTCACCGTGCTTGGCGTACCACTCGGGAATCGAGCGGAATTCCTTGATCGTCGCCTTGCCGCCCTCGATGACGACGATGGGCCAGTTGCCGACGAGGGCATTGTCGATCCCGAAGAGATCCTTGCCCCACCAGTCCGCTTCGCCGAAGGCGTGGAGACCGGTGCCTCCCTCCTTCATCGCTGCAAGAACCGCGTCCGGTTCGGCCGAGCCTGCCCTTTCCGCGCCTGCCTTCCAGAGATCCATGATCGAGGCATACTCCCAGCTCACCGCTCCCCACTGGTCGGCACCGTAGCGAGACGCGTATTCCGCGTAGAACTCGTTCGGCATCCGGAAGTTGATGTTCTCGTCATTCAGCGCCGGATCGTCGAAATCCGGGAACTGGAAGACGAAGCCTTCCATGAACTCCTCGGAAGTCTTGGCAACGATCTGCTGGTAGAAGTCCGCGGTGCAAGAAATTACCTGTCCACCGTAACCCTGCTGGAACAGTTGCTCACAGATCGGGTGGACGTAGTCCGCGTAGCAGGTATCGAGGCACACGATGTCCGGATTGCCGGAAATCAACCGCGTCACCACCGGCGCGAAATCCGTGGTCGCCGGGTCGAAGAGCAGGGGGTCGTCCTGCATCTCGATGCCAGCCGCCTCGAATGCAGCCAGATATGTCGCGACCGAGGGCAGTCCGAGGGCGTCGTCCTGGGCACACATGACGGCAGTCTTGAGTTCCGGCATGTTGTCCGCCAGCCACTCGACGCCGGTCACGTTGTAGATCGGGTGCACCTCGCACGGCGCGATCAGGGTCGTCGTGTCGGGTGAGAGATCCGATGGTAGCAGGGTCGAGAACAGCATGCCGGTCCTGTCGGCCACCGGTTGCGCGCCAGGCCAGGTGTCGCCACCCAGCATCATGATGAACTTGACCCCGTCCTCGCGGATCAGCTTGGTCGCGCCCGTCCGCGCCTTGGTCGGATCGTACTCGTTGTCGTAAGCCACGAACTCAACCGCGTGGGCCTCGCCTCCGATGTTGATGCCTCCGGCCGCGTTTATCCAATCGCCCCAGATCAGGCATCCGTCGAGTCCAGGCTTGCCCCACGCCGCCACCGGGCCGGTCAGCGGAGCGAGAAACCCGATCTTGACCACCTTGTCAGCCGCGAACGCCGTTCGCGGCAGAACCGCCGCCGCCGCCGCGGACCCCGCCATAGCTACACCTGAACCCAGCAACCTGCGGCGCGTAAGACCGTCTTTGAACATCTTGGCAAACATCTTGTTTCCTCCTGGTTCTTTGACTTGTCAGCCGAGTCAGCCTCGTGCCTGGCGAGAATCGTCACGTCATGTCTTCAATGCCTGCCTAACCACATCTATACCAAATCATTCATTCCGAATGGCTTTGCCCTGAAGTGTAGGCAAAATCTGCGCCAATTTCAAGCAAAGTTAATCCAATATGACAGAAGAGGCTTGGCGGTGGATCAGAATTGGTCGAATCTGCTTGTCCCACTCTTGCTGCGACTTCACGACATGCCATGTCAGCGGCCGCGCGCCGGGACCGCCCGCTCGGCGCTTCGGCAGGGTCATGACCGCAGGAATTGGTCCGGATTCCGACGATTGGGAACGATGTCTCGGGTGGGGACGGATTCTCGGCATTCAGGCCTGGCACAGCAAGCGCGTCCCTCGACGACATCGCATTGCCGCGCGGACTCAAGCGCCAGGTCGAGACCAGGGAGCCTGGCATTGGACGCCGCCCCGAGCCGCTTCCGTTTCCGCCGAATCAGGAATTTGTCCCGGTGAATTTGGGAGCGCGTCCTCGGCAGGACGTGGTACCGGGATGAGTCCGGGCTTTCCGCCCCCGAATGGCTCGACGGCGTCGGCCAGGAGGACATGTCCCGCCGCGCTGCGGCCCCTTCCGCCTGTTTCCGCCCGCCTGCTTCCTAGGCCGGAGCACGATCCCAAGGCACATGTCAGAACATCAAGGGCAGCCGTCAATGCACCCACCCTGGATCGGGACCGCTCCAAGGCACCGCCTCTTCGGGAAGGCGGCCTCCGCTGTCGCGGAGGCCACTTCACTCATGGCGATGAACCGAAACGCGTCAGTTCAGCGCGGCATCCGTGATCACGTGCGTCCAGGCCGAGTCACCCGGATCGGCCGTGATCACCGGATCCGAACCGCCCGCAAGAAGCGTGTCGACCGTGCGCTGGAAGTCGGCGGGCACGAGGGCGCCATTGGAGCCGGCCGTCAGCTTGGCGATCTCGCCCATCATGCGCTTCTGATGCCTTTCCGTCTGGGCGCCCGTCTCGTCATACTCCAGCACGATCAAGGCCGCCTCCTCCGGGTTGTCTTCGGCATATTTCCAGCCCTTCATCGAGGCGCGCACGAAACGGACAAGCTTGTCGACCTCGCCCGCGTCGCCCAGCTTGTCCTCAAGGACGTAAAGACCGTCTTCCAGCGTCGCCACGCCCTGGTCCTCGTACTTGAAGACCACGAGGTCGTCGGCGCCCAGCCCGGCATCGATGACTTGCCAGTATTCGTTGTAGGTCATGGTCGAGATGCAGGCCGCCTGACCCTGAAGGATCGGGTCGACATTGAAGCCCTGCTTGAGGACCTCGACACCGTCCGAGCCGCCCTCGGTCGGAATGCCAAGCTGGCTCATCCAGCTCAGGAACGGAAACTCGTTCCCGAAGAACCAGACGCCCAGGGTCTTGCCCTTGAAGTCGTCCGTCGTGGCCACGCCCGCGTCCTTGCGGCAGGTCAGCATCATGCCGGAAGACTTGAAAGGCTGCGCGATGTTGACGAGCGGAAGACCCTTCTCGCGTGCGGCAAGCGCCGCCGGCATCCACTCGACGGTCACGTCCGCGCCACCGCCGGCAATGACCTGGGTCGGCGCGATGTCCGGCCCGCCGGGCTTGATGGTGACGTTCAGGCCCTCTTCCTCGTAGTAGCCGTTCTCAAGCGCCACGTAGTAGCCCGCAAACTGCGCTTGCGTCACCCACTTGAGCTGCAGCGTCAGGTCGTCGAGGGCGGACGCTTGCGTCCCGCCCAGTGCCAAAGCCGCCGCGGCGGCAAAAACTCGTTTCTTCATGGCTTCTCTCCTTTCAGCCGTTGTGGTCATCGTTGCGATGGGTGCCAGAACGTCACCCAACGTTCCACGAGCGTGACCGCTCCGTAAAACAGGGTTCCGGCCAATGCCGCCACCGCTATCTCGGACCAGACCATGGCCAGCTCAAGCGTGCCAACCGACGTGGAGATCCGAAATCCCATTCCCCGCGTGGGCGAACCAAAATACTCGGCGACGATGGCGCCGATCAGGGCAAGCGTCGTCGCGATCTTGAGCCCGTTGAACACGAACGGCATCGCCGCCGGCGCTCGCAGCTTCAGAAGCGTCTGCCAGTAGCTCGCCGAGTAGGTCCGCATCAGGTCGCGCTGCATCGCCGCCGTGTCCGCAAGGCCCTGCACGGTGTTCACGAGAACCGGAAAGAACACCATGACGACCACCACCGCGGCCTTGGACTGCCAGTCGAATCCGAACCAGTTGACCAGGATCGGCGCGGTTCCCACGATCGGCAGCGCGGCCACGAAACTGCCGACCGGGAGCAGTCCGCGCCGCAGAAACATTGAGCGGTCAATTGCGAGCGCGACGGCGAAGGCCGCGATGCAGCCGATCACGTAGCCGGAAATCGCGCCCTTTAGCGCGGTCTGGCGAAAGTCGGTCCAGAGCGTGCCGGTCTCGGCCACGAAAGTCTCCGCAATGACCGTCGGCGCGGGCAGGATGACCTGCGGCACGTCCAGGCCGCGCACAACGAGTTCCCAGATCGCCAGCACGGACAGGCCGAACACGAGCGGCACCGCGACCCGGCCAACATGCGACGAAGCCAGCGCGGAGCCCGCGATGCGCATGTTCAGCCACCATGCAGCCATCCAGAGCACGATTGCCGCCAAGACAAGCGTCATGACCCGACCCCCGCCAGGACGCGCTGGACGGCATCTCCTCCCGAGCCACGCGCCGCGCGCGGCAGCCACCCGGTCGTCGGCAACGCCTCGCCGACCGGCAACGGCGCAGCGCCGTCCAGGGCCGGTGCGCATTTCGCCGGAATGCGCCGCGGCGCGGGCCGCAAGCCTGGCCGGCCAGGTCTCGTTTCCCGGGCGCGGTTCACCTTGCGTACCCCATGCGCAGAAGCGCCAGCGACTGCAGCGCCGCGACGATGCTCACAAGTGCGGCCGCGAGGCAGGCCGCCGCGATCAGCGCGGACCAGATCATCAGCGGGTTGCCGAACTGGTCGCCGATCAGGATGCGCGCGCCGAGTCCCTGGATCGCGCCGGTAGGCAATTCGCCCACGATCGTGCCAACCAGCGCCGCCGCGATGCCGACTTTGAGCGACGTAAAGAGATAGGGGACCGAAGCAGGAAGCCGGAGCTTCCAGAATGTCTGCCCGGCACTCGCGGAATAGGTCTTCATCAGGTCGATCTGCATGGGTCCGGGCGACCTCAGTCCCTTGACCATGCTCACCAGCACGGGAAAGAAGCAAAGGTACGCCGAGATGATCGCCTTCGGCACCGTGCGGCCCTCGACGCCCAATGTCGCCAGCACCACGATGATCATCGGCGCGATCGCGACGATCGGAATGGTCTGACTGATGATGGCCCAGGGCATCAGGCTCATGTTCGCGGTTCTCGAATACACGATCGAAACCGCCATTCCGATTCCGACGGCCGTGCCAAGAGCGAATCCCCAAAGCGTTGACTGCAACGTGATCCAGCCGTGGAAGACCAGCGAACGTTTCGACGTGACCCTGGTGTCGAGCACGGTCTTCTTCAGTTCGGCGGCGACCTGGTGCGGCGCCGGCAGGCGCGGGCGGTCCTGGTTCATCGTGTCCGCGACGATGTCCGACAATGTCAGTTCCTGGCCCGCGCGGTCCGCCTGAGCGACCGTCCAGCCGGCGTTCATCGGCACCACCGCCGCGTACCAAAGCGCGAGAATCGCGGCGAGCACCGCCAGGACCGGCAGGATCCGGTTCATCCTCCGCCCTCCCCGCCAATGGCATTGCCGCGCGGACACGAGGGCCGCATCGCGCGGAGCCCATGCATGAATCCTTCAATCTTCATAGGACTGCCCCGCCCTCAGGCCCTTGCGCACCCGCTGCGCAACCTCCAGGAATTCGGGCGTGTCGCGGATGTCCAGCGGGCGTTTCCTCGGCAGCGGATTGTCGATGACGTCGGTTATGCGTCCGGGCCGGGGCGACATGACGACGATCCTCGTCGAAAGGTAGACGGCTTCCGGAATCGAGTGGGTCACGAAGCCAATGGTCTTTCCCGTATGCTCCCACAGCCCCAGGAGCTGCTCGTTCAGGTGATCCCGCACGATTTCGTCGAGCGCCCCGAACGGCTCGTCCATCAGGAGGATGTCGGCGTCAAAGGCCAGCGCCCGCGCAATCGAGGCCCGCTGCTGCATGCCGCCCGAGAGCTGCCACGGATGCTTGTTCTCGAAGCCCGACAGCTCCACCAGCTCGAGCACGCGATTGACGCGGTCAGCCATCTCCGACCTGGAATAGCCCATGATCTCGAGGGGCAGGCGCACGTTTCCGGCAATCGTCCGCCAAGGATACAGGCCCGCCTCCTGGAACACGTAGCCGTATGCACGGTCGCGGCGCGCCTCGTCCGGACTCGTGCCATTGACCCGGACCTCGCCGCCCGTCGGTTTTTCAAGCCCCGCAACCACGCGCAGGAACGTCGTCTTTCCGCATCCGGACGGCCCGATGAAAGACACGAACTCCCCCTTGCCGATCTCCAGCGTGACATCCCGCAACGCCTGGATCGCGCCATCGCCGGTCTCGAACGTCAGGTCGAGACCATTCGCCTCTATGGCGGCATCCTGTGACACTCCCCGTCCTCCGTCCCGAGCCTCAGACCCCGCTCGCGGGAATGCCCGTCCGCTCGACGGGACGGGGTGCAGTCAGTTCCTTCCAGGACGAGAGCGCCCGGTTCACGGGCGTGTTGGGTTCACGGCGGACGAATTCGCCATGGCCTTCCTTTGTCCTGACTTCGCCGTCATGAACCGCGACATGCCCGCGCGTCAGCGTGAAGCGCGGCAAACCCTTGACGTGCTTGCCCTCGAACACGTTGTAGTCGATGGCAGACTGCTGCCTTTCGGCGCTGATGGTCTTTTCCCTTTGCGGATCCCAGACGACAATGTCGGCATCCGCGCCGACAAGAATCGCGCCCTTCCTCGGGTAGCAGTTCAGGACCTTCGCGATGTTCGTCGAGGTCACGGCCACGAATTCGTTCGGCGTCAGCCGTCCCGTGTTGACCCCGTGCGTCCAGAGCATCGGCATCCGGTCTTCCAGCCCGCCGGTGCCGTTGGGAATCTTGGTGAAGTCGCCGACACCGTAGCGCTTCTGCTCGGTCGTGAATGCGCAGTGATCCGTGGCAACGACCGAAAGCGAGCCGCTCTGCAGGCCGGCCCACAGCGAATCCTGATGCTTCCTGTTGCGGAATGGCGGCGACATCACCCGGCGCGCGGCGTGATCCCAGTCAGGGTTGGAATACTCCGACTCGTCCAGCGTGAGGTGCTGGATCAGCGGCTCGCCCCAGACCCTCTTGCCCTGCTGCCGTGCCCGCCGGATCGCCTCATGCGCCTCCTCGCAGGAGGTGTGCACGACATAGAGCGGCACGCCCGCCATGTCGGCGATCATGATGGCGCGGTTCGTCGCTTCGCCCTCGACCTGCGCGGGGCGGGAATAGGCGTGCGCCTCCGGCCCGGTGTTGCCCTCGGCCATCAGCCTGGCCTGCAGCTCCGCCACGACATCGCCGTTTTCGGCATGCACCAGCGCTATGCCGCCAAGCTCGGCAAGCCGCCTGAACGACGCGTACATCTCGTCGTCGTTCACCATCAGCGCGCCCTTGTAGGCCATGAAATGCTTGAAGGTCGTAATGCCTTCCTTCTCGATCACCGAGGCCATCTCGTCGAAAACCTGTTCGCCCCACCATGTCACCGCCATGTGGTAGGAATAGTCGCAATTGGCCCGCGTCGACTTGTTGTGCCACATGGTCAATGCGTCGTGCAGACCCTGTCCGGGCGACGGCAAGGCGAAGTCGACAACCATCGTGGTGCCGCCGGAAAGCGCCGCGCGCGTGCCGGACTCGAAGTCGTCCGAACTGTAGGTTCCCATGAACGGCATTTCGAGATGCGTGTGCGGGTCGATGCCTCCAGGCATCACGAAGCATCCGGTGGCATCGAGCTGCGCGTCGCCGTCCAGTCCATCGCCGATCTCGACGATTCGGCCGGCGTCGATCAGGATGTCCGCCTTGTAGGCAAGGTCATGGGTAACGACAGTGCCGTTCTTGATTGCTGTGGTCATCTTGTCCTCTCCGTTGATAGGCGCTCGGCACGTTCGTCACGATGCGGGGCCGCGATCCAGGAAAGGCCAAACGCTCCGGCCCGGCCCTCCCGGTCACTGAACGAATCCCTTCGCCGCGGCGCAAGTCGCTGCGGTCCGCGGCCTTCACAACCGCCCCGCGCCTCTGCCGGCATTCCCGTCGGGCGCCGTTCGCGGTCTCCCTCACCTGCGCCCGCCGAGGCGGGCCATCGAAGTCCCCTCACTCCACGATCTCCGCCACGTCGACCACGGCGTGAAACAGCACGTCAGCACCCGCCCGCGCCCATTCAGGGGAAATCTCCTCCGCCTCGTTGTGGCTCAGCCCGTCCACGCAGGGACACATCACCATCGCCGTCGGGGCCACGTCGTTGATCCAGCAGGCATCGTGACCGGCTCCGCTGACGATGTCCATGTGACTGTAACCAAGTCGATCGGCGGCATCACGAATTGCATTGACGCAGTTCTCGTCGAAGGCCGGCGGGTCGAATTGGCCGACGATTTCGCATGCAAATCCGGTTCCAATGCCCTCGCAGAGTTTCGGCGCCCGCTCCATGAACTCGTCGACCATGGCGTTGAGCTTGTCCAGGAGATGCGTGCGCATGTCCACCGTGAACACCACCTTGCCCGGAATGATGTTGCGGCTGTTCGGATGCACGTCGATGTGGCCGATCGCGCCGACTGCGTTCGGCTGGTTCGCCATGGCGATCTCGTGCACGAGCTCGGTCACAAGGGCCAGCCCGCGGCCTGCATTCCTGCGCATGTGCATCGGGGTCGAGCCCGTGTGGCTCTCGTTTCCGGTGATCGTGCACTCGATCCAGCGAAGCCCCTGCCCGTGGGTGACGACTCCAATGTCCTTCCCTTCGGCCTCCAGGACGGGTCCCTGCTCGATATGCAATTCGAAGAAGGCTTTCATCTTCCGGTCGCCGACCGGCTCGACGCCCTTCCAACCGATGCGCTCCAGCTCGTCGCCGAATCGCTTGCCGTCCGCATCCACGCGGTCATAGGCCCAGTCGCGGTCATGCTTGCCCGCGAAGACTCCCGAGGCCAGCATGGCCGGGGCGAAGCGCGTGCCCTCCTCGTTTGTCCAGTTGGTCACGACGATGGGATGGCGGGTCCTGACGTCCAGGTCGTTCAACGTCCTGACGATTTCAAGGCCGCCCAGAACGCCCAGAACGCCGTCGTACTTGCCCCCCGTAGGCTGCGTGTCGAGATGGCTTCCGACATATACGGGCAATGCGTCCGGATCGGCGCCCTCGCGACGGGCGAACATGTTGCCCATCTCGTCGACACCCATCGAGCAGCCGGCCTCTTCGCACCAGCGCTGGAACAGTGCGCGTCCCACGCCATCTTCATCTGTCAGGGTCTGGCGATTGTTGCCGCCGGCAATGCCCGGGCCGATCCTGGCCAATTCCATGATCGCGTCCCAGAGACGCTCTCCGTCTATCCTGAGGTTTTCCCCCGGCGCCGCCATGGCCGCACTCCCTCTTGTACACCCTCCCCAACTTCCGGAGAGTTTGACCAATTGGTCAGGATCACGCTACCATGGAGTGACGCGCAGTCAAGGATTTCGGTTCGCTCCCCATCACGGAAAACAGAATGGCCATGCCAGAAACATCCGCACGGACGCGGATACAGGAAAAGAACATCAGCGCCATCCTGGATGCGGCGCTGGAAGTTTTTTCGGGAGCGGGGTTCCGCGGCGCGACGCTGGACCAGATTGCGCGTGCAGCCAGCCTGTCGAAGCCAAACCTGCTCTACTACTTCAAGTCCAAGGAAGCCATTCACCGTGCGCTCCTGTCCGAGCTTCTCGATACCTGGCTGGCCCCGCTCCGCACGCTGGATTCCGGCGGCGAGCCCGTTGACGAGATTGTCCGCTACGTAATGCGGAAGCTCGACATGGCCCGCGAACTGCCGCGCGAGAGCCGCCTGTTCGCGAACGAGATCGTCCAGGGCGCCCCGCACATTTTCGACATCATCGAGGGGCCGCTGAAGGCGCTGGTCGACGAAAAGGCGTCGTTGATCCGCAAATGGTCGGCCGAGGGCAGAATTGCGGAGGTGGACCCCTATCACCTGATCTTCTCGATCTGGGCCACGACGCAGCACTACGCGGATTTTGACGCGCAGGTGCGCGGCATTCTCCAGCCCGAGCGCGATCGGCATTTCGACGATGCCGCAAGGTTTCTCACGCATCTTTACAGCGCGGCCCTGACTCCCGACTGACCAGACCCGGCGTCCCATGCCCCGCCGGCGACCGGCGTCCTGTCACTCGGCCGCGCAGGCGCCCGGATTGTTGGGATGCGTCGTCCAGTTGGCGTAGTCGGCAACGACGTGCTGGCCGGTGCGGAGGTCAACGTCACCCGGTGCGAGCTCTTCCATTGTGATGCAGTCTTCCACCGGACAGACATTGATACACAGGTTGCAGGCCACGCATTCCTCGTCGATGACCTCGAACCTTCTCCCCGGATTCATCGCGATCGCCTGGTGCGACGTGTCCTCGCAGGCCGCGAAGCACCGACCGCAGCCAATGCAGAGATCCTGGTCGATCCGGGCCTTGGTGACGTAGTTCAGGTTCAGGTACTGCCAGTCGGTGAAGTTTGGCACCGCGCGACCCACGACGTCATCGACCGATGCAAGGCCCTTCTCGTCCATCCAGTCGCCGAGACCCGAGATCATTTCCTGCACGATCTTGAACCCATAGGTCATGGCGGCCGTGCAGACCTGCACGTTGCCCGCACCAAGCGTCAGGAATTCCGCCGCGTCGCGCCACGTCGTCACGCCGCCGATGCCGGAGATGGGCAGCCCCTCCGATTCGGCGTCACTTGCGATCTGCGCAACCATGTTGAGCGCAATGGGCTTGACCGCCGGGCCGCAGAATCCGCCATGCGTGCCCTTGCCGTCGATGGACGGTTCGGGACTGAACGTATCGAGATCAACGGAAGTGATCGAAGACACGGTGTTGATCAGCGACACGGCATCAGCTCCGCCCGCCTTGGACGCCCGGGCCGGATACCGGATGTCGGTGATGTTGGGCGTCAGCTTCACGATGACCGGCATGCGCGTGTTCTGCTTGCACCAGCGCGTCACCATCTCGATGTAGTCGGGCACCTGGCCGACGGCGCTGCCCATGCCGCGCTCGCTCATTCCGTGCGGACAGCCGAAATTCAGCTCGATGCCGTCGGCACCCGTGTCCTCCACCAGCGGCAGGATCGCCTTCCATGCATCCTCGACGCAGGGCACCATCAGCGACACGACGACCGCGCGGTCCGGATAGTCGCGCTTGACCGTCTTGATCTCCTGCAGGTTGGTTTCGAGCGGGCGATCGGTGATGAGTTCGATGTTGTTGAGACCCAGCAGGCGCCGGTCGGCGCCCCAGACCGCGCCATAGCGAGGCCCGTTGACGTTGACGATGGGCGGCCCCGCTTCGCCGAGGGTCTTCCAGACCACCCCTCCCCAACCGGCCTCGAAGGCGCGGCGGACGTTGAACTCCTTGTCGGTGGGTGGCGCCGATGCCAGCCAGAACGGGTTGGGCGACCTGATTCCGACGAATTCACATGCCAGGTTGGCCATGGCTTTCCTCCTTTCCGGGCTCAGCCCGGTTCATTCCCGGGGCGCGGCGTCTCGTTGACCATTTCCCGGCCGGCAAGGATTGTCTTGTGGATGTCTTCCGCCGCGTCACGACCTTCGGCCACCGCTGTCACCGTCAGGTCGTCGCCCCCCGAGGCGCAGTCGCCACCGGCCCAGACGCCCGGAACGGAAGTGCGTCCGGATCCGTCAACCTTGATCTTGCCGCCTTCGATCTCAAGCGTGTGCGACGCGCCTTCCAGCGTCTGTCCGATGGCCATGAACACCTGGTCGGCCGCCAAACGGAAGGTCTCGCCAGTGCCGACCAGGCCGTTCGCGACGTCGCGCGTATACTGGAACTCCACCTCCTGCACCGCGCCGTCACCGACCGCGCGCACCGGTCGCGCATTCGTGACGATGCGCACTCCCTTCGAGGTTGCGAGATCCTGCTCAAAGCGGCTTGCCGACATTCGATCCCGTCCACGGCGGTAGACGATGGTAACGGTCTCTGCGCCAAGCAGTCTCGACTGAACGGCAGCGTCGATCGCGGTCATGCCCCCGCCGACCACAACGACGTTGCGGCCAATGGCGAGGTTGGACAAGTCTTCCGCCTGCCGCAGGTCCGCGATGAAATCGACCGCGTCGTCAACGCCTTGCAGGTCCACTCCCTCGATCTGCAGCGCATTCACTCCGGCAAGCCCTATGCCCAGGAATACCGCGTCATGGTCCTTGATCAATGCATCGAGATCCGGCCCGTCCAAATGACGCTTACCTTGCTCCACCTTGATTCCCCCGATGCCGAGCAGCCATTCGACCTCGGCCTGGGCAAACCCGTCGACCGTCTTGTAGCTGGCGATGCCGTACTCGTTCAGCCCGCCCGGCCTTTGCCGCGCATCGAAGACAATGACCTCATGGCCGTGCATTGCCAACCGATGGGCACATGCCAGCCCCGCGGGACCCGCGCCGACCACGGCAACCCGCTTGCCGGTCTTCTCGGCGCGTCCGTAGGGATGACCCTCCCTGGCCATCATGGTGTCCGTGGCGAATCGCTGAAGCCGCCCGATCTCCACCGGACGGCCCTCGGCCACCTCCCGCACGCACGCCTCTTCGCAGAGCGATTCCGTCGGACAGGCACGCGCGCACATGCCGCCGAGTATGTTCTGGTCGAATATCGTCCTTGCAGCGGCTTCTGGCGTGCCCGTGGCGATCTGCCGGATGAAAAGAGGAATGTCGATCGTGGTCGGACAGGCGGTCACGCAAGGCGCGTCGTGACAGAAGTAGCAGCGGTCGGCTGCAACCAGCGCTTCATGCCTGTCGAGCGGCGGATGCAGGTCAGCAAAGTTCCGGTCCAGGACTTCGGACGAATGGCGTCCGGCGGCAATGCCCGGCGTGAACGGATTGTTGGCCATGTGGCGGACTCCGTCGCGATTTGTCTCACGCGGTACAGAATGCCACATTCAGAGATTTTATCAATTGGTAAATTTTTGGCCCCGATCGGTCGGGAAAACTTGCGCAAGGTTTCCTCCGCTTCAGGAGTTTCCGTCTCGCAGCGTGCGCAATGTCGAGTTCGCGGGTGGTGCATGAAACGATGATCTCTGGCACCGTCCTGCTTCCCGCACATTGGCCCTTTGCGAAACCCCAAGACGATCGGCCGGCTACTGCCGCCTCCCCAGGCACCTGCAGCATGGCAATCGCGATCGGCTTCGCCGCTTGTCAAGTTCCAGCACATCCCGAACTGTTTCCGAAATGGGAGATCGAGACATCGTCGCGATTTCCATATTGACTGATATTTCAGGCATGAATATTATTATGACCGGATAATCAGTCAAATTATTGTCATGCTGCGCACACCACGTACCCATTCGCGCCTAACCGAAGAGGCGCTGCTCCTGCTTGGCAAGCAGATCAAGCTCGCCCGAAAGCGGCGGCGCATGTCCGAGCACGATCTTGCCGCCCGTGTCGGAATTGCCAGAAGCACGCTGCAGCTCATCGAGAAAGGCAGTCCTTCCGTCGCGATCGGCCTCGCCCTGGAAGCCGCCACCCTTGCCGGTGTCGATCTGTTCGTGCCGGAGACGACGACGCTCGTCCCGGAGATAGAGCGGACCGACGACAAGCTCGCCCTGATGCCGCGTTCGATCCGAAAGCCCCGTTACGAGGTCGACGATGACTTCTGAGACTGGCCGGCTCCGCGAGGCCTTCGTCTGGATTTGGCTGCCCGGCAAGACCGCGCCTGTGGTCGCGGGCAGAATTCACTCGGAAGGCGAACACTTCGTCTTTACCTACGGCCGTTCCTACCTGGCGAGAGACGACGCGATCCCAGTCTATGTGCCCGAACTTCCCCTTCGCGCCGGCGCCATTGTCCCGGAACCGCCACTCGATATCGCCAATGCCTTGCGCGATGCCACTCCGGACGCCTGGGGCCGTCGAGTCATCTCCCATCGTCTCGCCAGCGGCCACAATCAGGCAAACACGGATGCAGAGCTTGACGAACTCACCTTCATGCTCAGCTCCAGTTCCGACCGCACGGGAGCTCTCGACTTCCAAGTATCGCCAAGGGAATACACGCCCCGCGCAGACGACAACGAGACGCTCGAACGATTGCTGGAGTCGGCTGACCTGGTGGACAGGGGCTTGCCCCTGGCTCCCGACCTGGCCGAGGCGTTGCAACACGGCACGGCAATTGGGGGGGCGAGGCCGAAGGCGCTCATTCGCGACAGGGACAACAAGTATGTCGCCAAGTTCCCCTCGTCGACGGACACCTTCAGTGTCGTCAAGGCCGAGTTCGTTGCCATGCGACTGGCGGGCTTTGCCGGACTGAACGTTGCGCCTGTGAAGCTCGTCAGGGCAATGGACAAGGATGTCCTGCTGATCCGTCGCTTCGATCGTGAGCCGACAAAGAACGGATGGATGCGGCGCGCAATGGTTTCCGCGTTGACGCTCCTCAGCCTCGACGAGCGATTCGCCGCCCACGCGTCCTACGAGGCGCTCAGCGATGTTGTCCGAGCACGCTTTTCCGCTCCTTCGGAGACCTTGGAGGAACTCTTCGCGCGCATGACTTTCAACATCCTCGTCGGCAACTCGGACGACCATGCCCGCAATCATGCCGCTTTCTGGGACGGGGAAAGTCTCGCACTGACACCAGCCTATGACATTTGCCCGCAGTCGAGGGCGGGCCGCGAGGCCTCCCAGGCAATGCAAATTCGTGGCACCGAGCGACGCAGCCAACTGTCGCTTTGCCTCGCGTCCGCGAACAAGTTTCTCATCTCGGAGGAGCGCGCCCTGGCCATCATGCAGCAACAGATCTCGGTGATCGCAGCCAATTGGAAATCGACCTGCGACGAGGCGAACGTGAACGTTGCTGACCGGCGACTGCTTTGGAGGCGGCAATTCTTGAACGATCTGGCGTTCGAAGGTCTGGAGGGCCGACTCCATGAAGCCGTTTCGGACTTGCCTGCCGCGTTCGTGGAATAGGACATCCCGGTGCAGCCTGGTCCTGATGAACGCCGCGAGCGGGCGCGGGCCAGAACGAGCCTCGGCGACAGGCCGAAACTTGAGACTTCGAATTCGAGAGACCCTGCCGCAATTCGCCGCTCACGCGCCTTTCTTCCCCGACCGCCACGAATTCAGCCGCGTTGCGCCGCGTGGTCTCGGCGTCCTGTGCCGGTGGCAGATCTGGCCGAGATCGGTAACGTTGCGCGATTCGGCCGCACCGCGACGGCGCCTGCATGGATTTGCTGTTGGCCCTGGTTGATGCCGAATCTCGCAATCCGTCGCCGGGAAGCAGCCTTGTCCAAGCGCCCTTTTCAGCGTCCACCGTGACAACGGCCAACGATTCAACGAGCACGCTTTCAGGGAGGCGGAATGTTGCGGGCGCCTTGAGGACAGGTCGGTACAGGCGGCACCCCCCATGGCGATGATCGAAGCCTGGAACGCCATGGAAAGCCGGTCCGGCACGAGTGCCTCTCGCAATCAAGGATCACGATCCTTCCTTCCAGATCACGTGAACACAGGGAGACCCATTGTTGCACAAGCATGCGCGGCAATGCCTCGCAATGGACATCCGTCCACGTCTTCCAGTCTTGCCGATGCCCCAATACGTTGCGACCGGCGCTTCACAAGGGTTCCGGACTTCTAGAAGAGACCTTCGATCTCGCCCGCATCGTTGAGACAGATTGACTCGGCCGCCGGGACGCGCGGCAGGCCCGGCATTGTCATGATTTCGCCGCAGATTACGACAATGAACCCTGCCCCGGCCGAAAGGCGCACTTCCCGAACCGGAAGGCTGTGACCAGTTGGAGCGCCGCGTCGGCTGGGATCGGTAGTGAAGGAATACTGGGTCTTGGCCATGCAAACCGGCAGGCTTCCATAGCCCTGCTCTTCCCAGAGCTTGAGCTGGTCCCGGATCTTTTGATCGGCCAGGACCTCGTCTGCGCGATAGATGCGCTTTGCGACGGTTTCGATCTTCTCGAACAGGGACATTTCGTCGGGATACAGCGGCGCGTACTGCGACTCCGTATGATCAATTGTCTCGACAACCTTCCGCGCCAGGTCGGACGAGCCCTTCGAACCATCGGCCCAGTGCCTGGACACCACGGCCTCCGAGCCATGCCCTTTCACGTAGTCGACCACCTCCTGCACTTCGGCATCCGTGTCCGCGACGAAATGATTGATCGCGACAACGGCAGGAACGCCAAACTGCTTGATGTTCTCAAGGTGCCTGCCCAGGTTGGCGCATCCCTTGCTGACGGCCCCGACATTCTCCTTGCCGAGATCGCCCCTTTCCACGCCACCGTTCATCTTCAGCGCGCGCACGGTAGCGACGATGACAACGGCCGCAGGCTTGAGATCCGCCTTTCGGCACTTGATGTTGAGGAACTTCTCGGCACCCAGGTCCGCGCCGAACCCCGCTTCCGTGACGACGTAGTCCGCAAGCTTGAGTGCGGTCGTGGTCGCAATGACCGAGTTGCAGCCGTGGGCAATGTTCGCGAACGGCCCGCCGTGAACGAATGCCGGATTGTTTTCCAGGGTCTGCACGAGGTTTGGCTGCATCGCATCCTTCAGGAGCACGGTCATCGCGCCGTCAGCCTTGATGTCGCGGCAGAACACCGGCGAGCGATCACGGCGATAGGCCACGATCATGTCGCCGAGGCGCCTTTGCAAGTCCCCGAGATCCGTGGCGAGGCAGAGGATCGCCATGACCTCGGACGCCACCGTGATGTCAAAGCCGCCCTCCCGCGGGAACCCGTTGGCCACGCCTCCAAGCGACAGGGTCACCTGCCTCAGGGCACGGTCGTTCATGTCAACGACGCGGCGCCAGGCGACACGGCGAACGTCGATGTCCTCCGCATTGCCCCAGTAGATGTGATTGTCGATCATCGCGGACAGAAGCGAGTGCGCCGAAGTGATGGCGTGGAAATCTCCGGTGAAATGAAGATTCATGTCCTCCATCGGAACGACCTGCGCATGGCCGCCGCCGGCGGCTCCGCCCTTCATCCCGAAGTTGGGCCCGAGCGAGGCCTCGCGAATGCAGATCATCGCCCTCTTTCCAATGGCATTCAGGCCGTCGCCGAGGCCGACGGTCGTCGTGGTCTTGCCCTCTCCGGCGGGCGTCGGGTTCACGGCGGTGACAAGGATGAGCCTGCCGTCCCTGTGTCCCTTGACCGAGTTGATGAACTCCTGGGAAACCTTGGCCTTGTCATGGCCGTAAGGGAGAAGGTGCTCGGCCGGAATGCCCAGCCTGTCCCCTATTTCCTGTATGGGTCTCTTCGTTGCTGCACGCGCGATTTCAATGTCGGACATTGTGGTTTCCTGCTGAGTCAATTGTTGTGGATTTCAAGTCGGGATGGCCCGAACGGCCAGATGGATACGGCCGGGACCGGCATGTCGGCCGCGGCCGTGCCGGGCTTGACCAGGAAGACGTCCCTGCAACCAAGGCAGCGCGCGACCTGCGCACCGAATGCTCTCCCTGCCCAACTCGGCCCTCCGCCCCTCATTCGGCCGCGACAGCCTCGAGGGCCTCGACTCGAACCGCGGCGAACTTGAACTCGGGAATCTTTCCGACAGGATCGAGCGAGGGATTCGTCAACACGTTCGCGGCGGCCTCGACATAGGCAAACGGCACGAAGACGTTGCCTTCGGCAACAGCCCGGTCGGCACGCGCCATGATCGATATCGACCCGCGTCGGGTCGTCAACCGTACATGGTCACCAGCCCTGACGCCCAGTTCGCGCAACGTCCTCGGGTGCAGCGAGCAATTGGCTTCCGGTTCCACTGCGTCAAGCACTTGCGCGCGCCGCGTCATCGAGCCCGTGTGCCAGTGCTCCAGCTGACGGCCCGTGATCAGGACGAATGGATAGTCGTCATCCGGCAATTCGTCCGGCGGAACCACCTTGGCAGGCGTGAACTTCGCGCGGCCGTCCGGCCTCGGGAAGCCGTCCCCGAAGACGATGGCCTGCCCGGGATCCTGGGGCGACAAGGACGGATACGTGACCGCGTCTTCCTCTTCGAGCCGGTCCCACGTGATGTTGTCGAGCGACTCCATGTTGAGCTTCATTTCCGCAAAGACGTCCGAGGGGTGTTCGTAGGACCAGTCCAGGCCAAGACGCCTGGCAAGCTCCACCACGATCCACCAGTCCTCCCTTGCCTCGCCCGGCGGGGCGACCACCTGGCGGCCCATCTGAACCTGGCGGTTGGTGTTGGTGACAGTGCCGTTCTTCTCGGTCCATGCCGAACTCGGCAGAATCACGTCTGCATAGTTCGCCGTCTCGGTCAGGAAAATGTCCTGCACCACGAGGTGATCAAGCTTGGCCAGGGCATCGCGGGCATGCGCGACATCCGGATCCGACATCGCCGGGTTTTCCCCGAGGACATACATGCCGCGTATGTCGCCATCATGAACCGCGTCCATTATCTCGACGACGGTGAGCCCCTTTTCGTTCGAGAAGTCACCGGACCTCCAGACCGACGTGAAGGCCGAACGCACGCCGTCATCGGTGACGCTCTTGTAGTCCGGCAGGAACATCGGGATCAGGCCCGCATCCGAAGCGCCCTGCACGTTGTTCTGGCCCCGAAGCGGGTGAAGCCCCGTGCCCGGGCGGCCGACCTGGCCGCACATGAGCGCGAGCGAAATCAGGCATCGCGAATTGTCCGTGCCGTGAATGTGCTGGGAAATGCCCATGCCCCAGAAGATCATCCCCGCCTTCGCCGTCGCAAAGGTCCGGGCAACATCGCGCAGGACATCCGCCGCGATGCCGCAGGCCTCGGCCATCTTCTCGGGCGGGAAGGCCTTGAGGTGCTCCTTCATCCCTTCCCAGTCTTCCGTGAACGCCTCGATGTACTGCCTGTCGTAGAGATTCTCCTCCACGATCGTCGACATGATCGCGTTCAGCATCGACACGTCCGCGCCCGGCTTGAACTGAAGCATGTGCGACGCGTGACGCATCAGCCCCTGACCCCGCGGGTCCATCACGATGAGCTTGCCGCCGCGCTTCGCGAACTGCTTGAAGTAGGTCGCCGCGACGGGATGGTTTTCGGTCGGATTGGCACCGATGACGATTGCCACGTCCGCGTTCTCGATCTCGTTGAAGGTGGCGGTCACCGCTCCGCTGCCCACGTTTTCGAGCAGCGCCGCAACCGAGGACGCGTGGCAAAGCCGCGTGCAATGGTCGACGTTGTTGTGGCCAAAGCCCTGCCGAATGAGCTTCTGGAAAAGATAGGCTTCCTCGTTCGAGCACTTGGCCGACCCGAATCCGGCCACGTATGTGTTTCTCTCGTCCCGAAGCCGGGCCATGCCGCCGGCCGCCACGTCCAGCGCCTCGTCCCAACCAACCTCGCGAAAATGCGTCAGGACGTTCCCGGGATCGACGTCAAGCCCTTTCGCCGGCGCGTCGTCGCGACGGATCAAGGGCTTCGTCAGGCGATGCGGATGGTCAACGTAATCGAAGCCGAAGCGGCCCTTGACGCAAAGACGGTTCTCGTTCGCCGGACCGTCGGCGCCTTCGACATGGAGAATCCTGTCGTCCTTGACCTTGAACGAAATCTGGCAACCGACCCCGCAATACGGGCAGACGCTTGCAACCTCCCGGTCGTAGTCCTTGCTGTCTCCCTGAACCGTTGCGGGCAGAAGCGCGCCGGTCGGACAGGCCTGAACGCACTCGCCGCACGCCACGCAGGTGGATCCGCCCATCAAGTCGTCCTGATCAAAGACGACCTTTGCATCATGGCCACGACCGGCCATCCCGATGACGTCATTGACCTGGACCTCGCGACAGGCACGCACGCAAAGATTGCAGTGGATGCATGCATCCAGGTTGACGCGCATGGCAACGTGGCTGTCGTCAATCAGAGGGACCCGGCCCTTCTCAATGGGCGGAAACCGGCTTTCCGCAACGCCCGTCGCATCCGCCATGTCATGGAAATGCGACGACCTGTCATGCGGCGTCTCCGGCTGGTCGGCCGCAAGCAGTTCGACCACGAGCCTGCGGGACTTTTCCGCACGCCCCGAATCTGTGCGGACCACCATCCCCTCGGCAACGGGCCTTATGCAGGACGCGACGAGCGTCCGCTCCCCCTCGACCTCAACCATGCAGGCGCGGCAGTTGCCGTCGGGGCGGTACCCCGGCGAAGGCTTGTGGCACAAATGCGGAATCGCGAGGCCGCGGCCATGTGCCGCCTCCCAGATCGTGGTGCCCTCCGCGACCGAGACCTCCATCCCGTCCATGGTGAACGTGACGGTCATGCGAATGCTCCTGAACCGGCTTGAGGGACAGGCCGCCCGCGCCTCGACGACCTGCGGCGCGGATGCACGATGCCCGGTCCGGTCCCTCGCGACTGTCGCGAAACTCCGTGCGCGCCTCGCATCGTGCGCACCGTCCTCATATCTCGTCTCCGAAATGCTTCATGACCAGCCGGATCGGGTTGGGCGCCGCCTGCCCGAGCCCGCAGATGGAGGCGTCGGCCATGACCTGGCAAAGATCTTCCAGGAGATCCTGGTCCCAGGAATCGCGCTCCATGAGTTTCACGGCCTTCTCGCACCCCACGCGGCACGGGGTGCACTGGCCGCAACTCTCGTCCTCGAAGAACTTCAGCATGTTCAGCGCGGCGTCGCGGGCCCTGTCCCGGTCCGAAAGGACGACCACGGCGGCGGATCCGATGAAGGTGCCGTGGGGCTGGAGCGCGTCGAAGTCCAGCGGAACGTCGTCCAGCGACGCCGGCAGCAACCCGGCGGACGGCCCCCCCGGCTGGTATGCCTTGAACCCGTGCCCCTCCGCCATGCCGCCCGCAGCCTCGATGACGTCGAGAATGGTGGATCCTGCCGGAAGAAGATACACGCCAGGATGTGCAACCCGTCCCGAGACGGAATAGCTGCGCAGGCCCTTGCGCCCGTTCCTTTCGGTCGCGTTCAGGCATTCCGGTCCCTCGCGGCATACCCTTGCGACCCAATGGAGGGTCTCGACGTTGTGCACGAGCGTCGGACGCCCGAAGACGCCCACCTCAGCCACGAAGGGCGGACGATGGCGCGGAAGGCCGCGCTTGCCTTCGATCGATTCGATCATCGCGCTTTCCTCGCCGCAAATATACGCGCCTGCACCCCGCCGAAGATCGATGTGGCCCGGGGCCACGATGCCTTCGGCTTCGAGCCTTGCGATTTCGCGACGGAGAATCTCCAGGATCGCGGGGTATTCGTCACGCATGTAGATGAAGCAGGTTTCCGCCTCCACGGCCCAGGCCGCCACCAGCATGCCTTCAAGGAAGAGATGCGGCGTGCGCTCGAGGTAGTAGCGGTCCTTGAAGGTGCCGGGCTCGCCTTCATCACCGTTCACGGCGAGGTAGCGCGGACCGGGATTGGCCCTGACAAAGCCCCATTTCCTGCCGCTCGGAAAGCCGGCACCGCCGAGCCCGCGCAGCCCGCTGTCAAGGACCGCCTGCTGCACGTCCTCCCATCTGCCGCTCTCACGCAATCTCAAGAGCGTCTCGTAACCGCATGATTCCTTGTAGGTTTCGAAGTCCTCGTATTCCGGGATCTCGGCGTGTGTCCGCCCGGCGGAGATTGCCCCCTGGACCTTTTCCAGCGTCGCGTGGTCGATATGGCAATGGCCCAGTTCCAGCGTGGGCGCGGCATCGCACCGGCCCATGCAGGGCGCGCGGATCACGCGAACCCTGGATGCATCGAGGCCCTCTTCCAGGGCCAGCCTGAGTTGTGCCGAACCGGCCAGTTCGCAGGACAGTGAATCGCAGACCCGCACGGTAAGTTCGGGAGGCGGCGTCTCGCCTTCCTTCACAACGTCGAAATGGGCATAGAATGTCGCGACTTCGTACACTTCCGTCTGGGCAAGCCGCATCTCCTCGGCGAGCGCCGCAATATGGGCTGCCGAAAGATGGCCGTACCTGTCCTGCACGAGGTGCAAATGCTCGATGAGCAGGTCACGGCGACGCGGCCGGTCACCAAGAAGCGCACGGATTTCGGCCAGTGATTTCTCGTCGACCTGGCGACCCTTGGGCGCATGTCGGCTTCGCCCCGTACGTCCTTGTTTCCAAACGCCCTTTTGATCGTCCAGTGGTGCCATGCGCGCTCCCGTCCCGGCGCAGCTTGCATTCAGGAGAACATATCGTCAAATCAAAAAAGCGAATTGTTTGATAGGAACTCCTTATTGCTCTGTCGGTGCGACGATGCTCCGGAGCGCTTCGACCACGGGGATCCCCCGACTGCGTCTCGGAGTCACGAGGGCCACTGGCTTCGAGACCTCCGGCTCGATGATGGGCAACAGGACCGCGCCGCCCAGCGTGCCGAGCGAGTCGACCAGAACCTGTGGAAGAACGGTTGCCCCCATTCCCTCTCGCGCCATGGCGATCGCGGCGATGAAGCCGCTTGTTTCGGCGACAATGGAGGGGTGTGCGCCTACGCTCTCGAACACGTGGTCAAGAATCCGGCGGTTCTGCATTTCGGGTTCCAGAAGAATGAGCGGCATTTCCGCGGCCTCCGCCCAGGTGACGGTCCCTGCGCCGGGAGACGCCAGATGCTCGGGTGCAAAGAGGATGTATTGCTCGTCGTACAATCGTTCCACGCGCAGAAGATCGGTGGACGCACCTTCCGAATACGTCAGTCCTGCATCGAAGCGTCCGTCGTCCACTCCTTGCTGGATGGCAAGGGAGTTGGTCGTCTCGATTCGCGGGCGAATTCCCGGGAATCGAGCACGGAGCCTGTTGGCCGCCAAGGCGGCATAGGCCGACGACGTCGGAATGGTGCCGATCATGAGCGCCCCGGTGACCTCGCCCTTGGCCGCGCGGACTTCCTCCTCCAGAGTGCGAACCCTGTCCAGAATTGCACGAGCATGCGCCACCACGGTCTCGCCTTCCGCAGTCAGCCCCTGGAACCGGTTGCCGCGCTTGACGATCTGGATGCCCAGACGATCTTCAAGCTGGCGAATGCGCATGGAGAACGCCGGCTGGGAAAGACCGCAATCGCTCGCGGCGCGCGCGAAGTGGCGATGGCGCGTCAGCGCCAGCAGGCAATCAAGGTCCCTGAGGTCGAGCATGTGCAACTTCCCGCCGGTCCGTGATGCACATGAACACGCGACGGTGCAAGGGGCGCGCGCACCAGGTGCCATCACAGCTCTCATCCTGGTCCAGACGGCCTCCAAGGTGTCCGGGTCATGGGCCAAGGCGCGCCAGAAAATGTTGATGCTGCCCGTGCCCCGGGTCGCGCGAACATCATCGGAGGCGGCCCGCGCGCGAGGCGCGGGCGCGGCGTCGTCCAGCAGCGAAACAGTGCCCGTCAGACCAGCGCGATCACGCGGCAGGGTCCGCCCGTTCCGCCTTGATGCTTGGGCGCACCGACGACAAGGGTTGCGCCGGTCGCGGGCAGCTGATCGAGATTCGCCATGTTCTCGACCGCCCAGCGGTTGGCGGGCAGCCAACGGTAGTGAGCGGCGAAATCGGCGGAGGGCCCGTAATCGATGGACAGCGTATCCACGCCGACGCCGCCCGCCTCGGTGTCGTCCAGAAGCATCTGGACAGCTTCAACGTGGAAGCCGGGAAAGTGCATCCTGCCTTCGTCGTCGGCATTGCGGAACCCCGGCGTTCCGAGCCGTGCCTGCCACCCGGAATTCTGCGCAACGCAGGCGCCTGCCGGGATCGGGCCGTTTGCGGCAGTCCAGTCGGCCAGGTCGTCCGGCGTCACCTGGGCGTCCGGGTTGGCATCCGCCTTCTCGCGAATGTCGACGATGACCAGGGGGCAGACCAGTGACTGGACCGGAACCTCGTCGACCGACGTGCCCCCGTCAGTGAAGTGCAGCGGCACATCGATATGCGTACCGGTATGCTCGTTCACGCGGATCTCCTTGAGGTTGAAGCTGTGTTCCGCGTAGTTGAAGATCTGTTCGTCGAAGTACTGCTGTTCGCCGAAATAGGTCGGGAAGTCGTATGTGCGCGTGTGGGTCACATCGATCACCCGGCTGGGGGTCTGGGCCATGAGCGGCCGGGTCGGCACAACGCTCGCGGCAACGATCGCGGCACCAGCGGCGGCTGACCCGCGAAACAGGTCCCGGCGGTTCAGGGCCTTGCCCTTGACGTATTCCATGGTGACTGGATGGCACATGTCTCTCTCCTTGTTCCTATGTGTTTCTCCTGAGTTAGCCCACGAGCCGCACGGGTCGACCCGCCGTCATTTCGTCAACCGCCGCAACGATGCCGTCTGCGTCGATCCCGTAGTGGCGGTAGAGGTCGGAAACGCGCCCGGTCTGGCCAAAATGCTCGACCCCCAGCGGCACGGTCCGGTGCCCGGCCACGGCCCCTAGCCAGCCAAGTGTCAGCGGGTGGCCGTCGATGACGGTCACGATCGTGCTGTCGCGTGGAACTGGTGCCAGCATGCGCTCGATCCAGGCGCGAGCGCCAATGTGGCCCCGTTGACGGGCGCGCTTGGCGGCAGTCCAGCCTGCGTTCAGCCGGTCGGCGGAAGTGATCGCCAGCACGCCAATGTCGCGCCGGTCCTGGCCGATGCGACCCGCGGCCTCGACAACGTCGGGGGCCACCGCGCCCTGATAGGCGAGGATCACGTCCGGGTTGGGGCCAGGGCGGCGAAGCCAATAGGCCCCGTCGATCACGCCTTGGTCGAACTCCGCATCGGGGCTGCGCAGCGCTTGCTCAACGGGCCGGGTCGAAAGACGCAGGTAGACCGAGCCGCCGGTTTCGTCCCGCAGCCAGGTGCGCTCGTCCGGATCGCCTTCGCCATCGCGCTGGAGGTAGTCAAAGGACCATTCCATGATCCGCGCGATCTCGTCGGCGTAGGCGGGCTCGAAACTGGCTAGGCCGTCTTGCGAGATGCCGATCAGAGGCGTGCCGATGGACTGGTGCGCGCCGCCTTCGGGGGCAAGCGTGACGCCCGAGGGCGTGCCCGCGATGATGAAGCGCGCATCCTGGAAGCAGGCATAGTTCAGCGCGTCGAGGCCGCGGCACACGAAGGGGTCATAGACCGTGCCAATGGGGATCAGCCGCTCTCCGAACAGCGAATGCGACAACCCGGCAGCGGCCAGCACCAGGAACAGGTTCATCTCCGCGATACCCAGTTCAAGGTGCTGACCATCCGGGGAGAAAGCCCACCTTTGCGTCGACGGGACCTGCGCGTCCCTGAACGTGTCGCCACGCGTGTCACGGGAATACAGGCCCCGCCGGTTGACCCATGGCCCCAGCCCGGTGGACACCGTCACGTCCGGAGCCGTGGTCACGATCCGGTCTGACAAGGGACCATCTGATTTCGCTATGCCGTCGAGGATCTTGCCGAAAGCCATCTGGGTCGAAATCGCCCGATCTGCGGGCGCCGCCAGCGTGGGCGCCGGAACCGCGGGCGACGTGTGGCGGCGTGGACCCTTGGCGAAAAACGGTGCTGCCTCGATGGCTGCCTTGGCCTTCGGCGCATCCTGCAAGGCCGCATCGACCGCCCACTCCGCACCCTCGGCGACACCAAGGCTTGCCTTGAGATCCGCGATCTGCGCTGCCGTCATGATGCCCGCGTGATTGTCCTTGTGCCCGGCCAGAGGTGTCCCCCAACCCTTGACCGTGTAGGCCAGGAACAGCGTCGGACGGTCGTCGTCGATCGCGCCGAAGGCCTCCGTCAGGCTTTCAAGGCAATGCCCGCCCAGATCGGTCATGAGCGCGGCCAGTTCCTCGTCGCTGCGCCGTTCGAGCAAGGCCGTCACGTCGCCCCGATCGCCGATGTCATCCATGAGACGCGCCCGCCAGGCCTCACGGCCCTGGAAGGTCAGGACCGAGAAATCCGCGTTCGGGCAATTGTCGATCCAGTCGCGCAGGCGGTCACCGCCCGGTTCCTCGAAGGCGGCCCGCTGCCGCGCCCCGTGTTTCAGCCGCACGATGTTCCAGCCGAAAGAGGCAAAGATCGCCTCGAGCCGCGCCCAAAGACCTTCGTGCACGATCCCGTCCAGCGACTGGCGGTTATAGTCGATGATCCACCAGCAATTGCGGATATCGTGCTTCCAGCCCTCCAGCAGGCATTCAGAGATGTTGCCCTCGTCCATCTCCGCATCGCCGATCAGGGCGACCATCCGGCCTTTGGGACGGTCGGACCAGCCTTTCGCGGCGACGTAGTCCTGGATCAAGGACGCAAAGGCCGTGATCGCCACGCCCAGACCAACCGAGCCGGTGGAGAAATCCACGTCGTCGATATCCTTGGTCCGCGACGGGTAACTCTGTGCACCGCCGTAGCCGCGGAAGGCTTCCAGCTTCGCCTGCGTCTGCTGCCCCGCAAGATACTGGATGGCGTGAAAGGCGGGCGCGGCGTGAGGTTTGACCGCCACGCGGTCCTCGGGCCGCAAAGTCCGGAAATAGAGCGCCGTCAGGATCGACACCATCGAGGCACTGCTGGCCTGATGGCCGCCAACCTTGACGTCGCCGTCTTCCCTTTCGCGCAACGCATTGGCGTTGTGGATCGTCCACATCGCCGTCCAAAGCACCTGCCGCTCGATGTCGTGAAGCGTGGCGATGTCGGTCATGCACTCACTCCGCCGCTTGCATGGCGCCAGCAGCAGCGCGGCGGAAAGCCTGGTCCAGATCGCGGATCAGATCGTCTGGATGCTCCAGTCCGACGCTCAGCCGGATCAGCCCTTCGGTCACGCCCGCGATGTCGCGCGCGGATTCCGGCACGCCTGAATGCGTGGTCGAGGCGGGGTGGCACACGAGCGATTCCGAACCGCCGAGGGACACCGCCAGCTTGAAGATCTGCATGTTGTTGATGATGCGGAAGGCGAGCGCGCGGTCATCCTCCACCACGAATGAAAAGGTCGACCCCGGCCCGGTGCATTGCGTTGCGTAAACCCTTGCAGCGCGGTCGGTTTCCGGCATCTCGGGATGCAGGACCCGGGCCGGGATGACGTCATTCTCCGCCAGCCATTTCGCGACGGCCCGCCCGCTCTCCGCTGCCCGTTCCATCCGCAGCGCCAACGTCTCCATCGACCGGGAAAGCATCCACGATGAATGCGGGTCAAGCTGGAACCCGTAGGCCGAGCGTGTCTGGCGGATCGGCTTCAGAACATCCTTTGACCCGGTGATCCCGCCCGCCACTAGGTCGGAATGGCCACCGACATATTTCGTCAGCGAATAGACGCAGATGTCCGCACCCATTTCGATGGGCCTTTGGAACACCGGCCCGAGCATGGTGTTGTCCACCACCATGAGCGGGATTTCCGATGTCGCGACGGCCAAGGCGTCCACCACGCGCCGCACCATCGCAAGGTCAATGAGCGCATTGGTCGGGTTCGCGGGTGTCTCCAGATAGATCATCTTGACCGGCCCATGCCGGGCTGCCTTCTCAAGCGCATAGGTCAGCGCGCCTTCGTCCATGCCGTCGGTGAAGGGAATGGGCTTGATGCCCCATTGCGGGAAGACCTTGCCCAGAATCGTTTCGGTCCCGCCATAGAGCGGCGTGTAGTGCACCACCGCATCGCCGGGGCGCAGATAGGCCAGCGCCACGGCCGAGATGGCAGCCATTCCGGACGAGGTCAGCAGCGCCGTCCCCGCCCCGTCGTACAGGGCCAGACGATCCTCGACGATTTCGGTATTGGGATGGTTGAAGCGAGAATAGACAAGCCCCCCGGCCCCCATGCCTTCAGGCGCGGGCTTGCGGCCCGCGACGACATCAAAGAACCTCGCCCCTTGCTCGGCTGTCTCGAACGCAAAGGTCGAGGTCAGGAAAACCGGTGGCTTGACCGCGCCTTCTGACAGCGAGGGATCGTACCCATAGGCGGTCATCTGCGTCGCGGGATGCAGGTCGCGTCCCTCGAGCCGCCGACGCCGGAAATCCTTGCGTTTCATCTTGTCCTCTGTCTTATCTTGGCTTGCGAAGGCAGTATGGCACTAGTCAACGCGCAAAATCTCACCTAAATTGATGAGAAATTCGAAATCTTTAGTCGGAAGTGACCATAATGGACGAAATTGACAAGAAAATCCTCCATGCCCTTTCGCGCGACGCACGCCGAAGCGTTGAAAGCGTGGCTGAAGAGATCGGACTGTCGACCACGCCGACCCGCAGGCGGATCAAGAACCTCGAGGCCGGCGGGATCATCCGCCGCTACACTGTCGATGTCGACATGGAGCAGGCTGGCTACGGGCTGACCGTCTACGTGTTCATGAAGCTGCAAAGTCGCGACCAGACGACGATCGCGACGTTTGAGAACAAGATCCTGCATCTGCCTGAAGTGACAGCCTGTGCCCTGGTCACAGGTCCGCACGACTATGTCCTGACAATGCGCTTCGAGGACATGGAAGCCTACAACCGTTTCCTGCGATCGGTCCTGTCAGAATTGCCGGGCGTTCTTGGCATCGAGACCAGCGTCGTCATCGGCTCGGTCAAGAACGAAGTCCCTTTGCCCTATTGAAGGAAGGCCAAGACACTCGAGAATCGCGCCGCTTAGGCAACCCGCGTCATTCATTCCGGCCAAGAACCGATCCGGCCATGATCGAGGAGGGGCTGCCAAGGCACCGGAAGATGGCGGCATGATCGCGGAGGCAACGGCGGGATCCCGAACGCGCAACAATGTGTATCAAGAAACAAGAGACCTGAAGCCGCGACACCCGCGACTGTCCGCCGGTTTGCGGTCGCCCGAAAGCCGGTGCACCCGCCATCCCTATGTATGTAACTTGTTGAAAGAATTACATATATCACGGGAAGCGGTCCCATGCCAGCCATGTCGGTGAGATTGCCGGGCCATTTGAAAGGTGTGACTCCCCCGCAAGCGCGCTGCGCGTCATTCAAGCGACGGTGTTGAGATTCGGCATGTCATGTCCAGTTCACGATATCGAGCTCGACATTGTCGTTTGCCATTGACAGGCCGCGGAAAGTGATAGGGAATTGCAGATCACGAATGCCGGGAGAGCGCCTGTGACAAGCCCCTTGCCATCGATCATGCGCGCCATGACTGTCCGCGAACCCGGGGGGCCGGACGTGCTCCAGATCTCGGAACGCCCCTTGCCCCGACC
>VXSG01000002.1 GCA_009838075.1 Boseongicola sp. SB0665_bin_10
TATGCCGGCCCCGGCGAAATCACCGCCACCGCCATCGACGAAATTACCGTCGAGCTGGTGTCGAGCCAGGCCGACCCGCTGTTGGAATTCCGCATGACGCTGGGCGGCATCTCGTCGGCAGCGCAGCTCGACAACAGCCCTGAGGAGCATTTCGACACACCCGTCGGCACCGGGCCCTATGTCTTCGGCGAGTGGGCCAAGGGCCAGTACTGGACGGCGACCTATAACCCCGATTGGTGGGGGCTGGGCGCTGACGATGCCTATGGCACAACCAAGCCTGCCTATTCAGACCTGAAGTTCGTGTTCCGGGCAGAAGACGCCACCCGCGTGGCGATGGTTCAGTCCGGTGAAGCGCAACTGGGCATGTTCCCCTCGGCCGACGAATGCGCACGTGCCGCGAATGCGGCCGACTACGACTGCGTGACCGGCCCGTCGACGACATATCTCTACGGCCGTCTCGATCATTCGCTGCATGCCCACCCCGTACTTGCCGATCCGCGGGTGCGCGAGGCGGTCTTCTTGTCCGTCGACATTGCCGGCATTGCCGATCTGCAAGGCATGGCTTCGGTGCCACAAGGACAACTTGGCCCCAAGGGCACCATTGGCTTCAACGACGCCGTGCAGCCATACACGTACGACCCGGAGCGCGCCATGGCGCTTCTTGCAGAAGCCAAGGCAGACGGCGTCGACGTCGATGCGCTGAACATCGAGGTCGTGGGCCGGGACACCACCCCGCGGATCAAGCCAATCGTCGAGGCCATCGGTGCGATGCTTAACATCTCCGGCGTCGAGACCACGATCAAGGTGCAGACCCCGCAGGAATTCAACCCGCGTGTCCGCATCGCTGGCTATGCCGACGAGCCTGACCGGCAGATGATGCAGGTTCATGTCAAGGGCAACCCCTCGGGCGACTATGGGCTGCTTCTGCACTCGAACTATGCGTGCCCGGACATCAATGACCCAAAGGGGCCGTCGCGGTCGTCGGTCTATTGTGATGCCGATTTCGACGCCAGGCTCTTCGAGGCACTGGCAAGCTTCGGCAACGACCGGAACGAACGGATGAAGGAACTGGTCCGATACGTCCACGACCGGCACCTGATCGTGCCGCTGGCGCTCCTCGACCGCGGCTACCTGGTGAAGGCCGGGACCGAGTTCACGTTCGGCACCGACCACAGGATTCAGGCGGTCTATCTGAAGCCGGCTGAATAGGCTCTCTATTGGGGAACCGGCGCGCTCCACGGGCGCGCCGGCTCGTCTAACTGTCCCCCTGACGGATAAGCGGACGCATGCCCTACCTCTTGAAGCGGGTGATCAACTCCGTACTCCTGCTGCTGATCACGGTCTCCTTTGTCTTCTTCGCCTGCCGCATGATCGGCGACCCGGCGCTGAACATGCTCGGCCCAGGCGCCAACGACATAGCGCTGGAAAACCTGCGCCGTGCGGCCGGCCTGAACGACCCGCTCTGGCTCCAGTGGGTGCGCTACATGGGCGGGCTCCTGCAGGGCGATTTCGGCGTAAGCTACCGCTATGGCTTCTCGGTGATCCCTGAGGCGGACCTGAAGGACATAGGCGTACCCGTGGTCGATCTGGTGGCAGAGCGCCTGCCCGCCACCTTCCTTCTGGCTGGCGTCGCCATGGCCATCGCCGTTCCGCTTGGACTGGGCATGGGCGTAATCGCGGCCGCCTACCCGCGGCATCTTGCCGACCGGCTGGTCACCGTACTGTCGCTGGCTGGTGTCTCCATCGTGCAATTCTGGCTCGGGCTGATGCTGATCGTGCTTTTTGCGGTCCAGCTTGGCTTGCTTCCGACAGGTGGTTACGGCGAACCGGCGCATGTAGTCCTTCCGGCGTTGACGCTCGCGGCTCGACCCATCGGGCGCATCGCGCAAGTCGTGCGGAGCGCCATGCTGGACGAGTTGGCGAAACCCTACGTTGTCACCGCCCGCGCCAAGGGCGTCGCCGAGTGGCGGGTGATCTTGCTGCACGCCCTGCGCAACGCTGCGATCCCCATCATCACCATGATTGGCGACGAACTGTCCGCGCTGCTTACCGGCGCGATACTGGTGGAGAAGATCTTTGCCTGGCCGGGCATCGGGCTCTTGATCATCGACAGCCTCAGCCGCAGCGACCTGCCGATCATTCAGGTCTCGATCGCCGTGGTGGCCACGCTGGTGATCATCGTCAACCTGCTCGTCGATTTCGCCTATCGCATCATCGATCCGCAGATCCAGCTTGGACGGAAAGCGTGACGTGATGGCCGGTTCTAGCAATCCAGCCATTGAGGACGCCATCGATCCCAGGGACGAGCGCGAGACCCTCCGCGACTACCTGCGCGCGCTCGGGCGCGACAAGGTCACGGCTTCGGCGGCGCTGTTCCTGCTGGCCCTCCTGGCATTCACCGCAGGTGCCGAATTCCTCGCCCCGCACAAGCCCACCGGGCTCAACCTCGCCGACCGCATGCTTCCGCCGTTCTCGACCGGAAAAAAAGGGCTGTTCTACCTCCTCGGAACCGACGAGCTGGGACGGGACCTGTTCACGCGGCTGATCTATGGCGCGCGGGTCTCCGTCTCGGTGGGTCTCCTGGGCGCGACGCTCTCCTGCTTCTTCGGTGTCATCGCCGGACTGACGGCTGGCTATTACGGCGGGCTCTACGAGGACCTGGTCATGCGTCTTGTCGACGGCATGCTGTCGCTGCCCTCGCTTCTTGTGGCGCTTTTCGTGCTGTTCATCCTAGGCGGCGGGTTTGCCAACCTGATCCTGGTCTTCGCGGTGCTGCACTGGATGGTCTTCGCACGCATGTCGCGCGGGCTGGCACTGGCGGCGCGTTCGAAGACCTACGTGGTCGCCGCCAAGGCCATGGGCGCCTCGGGCCGCCGGATAGTGTTCCGTCACATCCTGCCCAACGTGGTCGCCCCGATCCTGGTCCTATACACGCTCGAAATCGCGATCCTGATCCTGAGCGAGGCCTCCCTCAGCTTCCTCGGATTCGGCGTTCAGCCGCCTGATCCGTCCTGGGGCCTGATGATCGCTGACGGACGCGAGCATATCCGATCCGCCTGGTGGCTTGTGGCCTTTCCGGGGCTGGCAATCTTCCTCACCGCGCTTTGTCTCAACCTCGTCGCAAGCTGGGTGCGTGCGGTCACGGATCCGGCGCAGCGCTGGCGCTGGTTCGCGATTGGAAGCGGAGGCGGAGGATGAACAAGCCGCTCGTCAATGTCGAAGGCCTCCGCGTCGAGTTCCCGTCCAAGCGCGGAGCGATTGCAGGAGTCCGGGACGTCTCGTTCACCATCGAGCCGGGCGAAATCGTCTGCATCGTAGGCGAGTCCGGTTCCGGCAAGTCTGTCTCTGCCTACACACTGATGCAGCTCACCAAGTTCTCCGGAGGCTGGGTGGCGGACGGTCGGCTGACACTGGAATGCGGCGACGGAAATGAGATCGACCTGCGGGCGGCGGATGAGGCGCGGATGCGCACGATCCGAGGCAACGAGATCGGCATGATCTTTCAGGAACCGATGACGGCGCTGAACCCCTCGTATACGATCGGCTGGCAACTGGCCGAAAGCCTTCAGCAGCACCGCGACATGAGTCGCGAAGAGGCCGCTGGCCGCTCGGTCGAATTGCTGAAACAGGTGCGCATCCCCGAGCCCGGACGGCGGTTAAAGCAATTCCCGCACGAGCTTAGCGGCGGCATGCGCCAGCGCATCGTCATCGCCATGGCGCTGGCCTGCGAGCCGCGTCTGCTGATTGCCGATGAACCCACCACGGCGCTCGACGTCACGGTACAGGCCGAGATTCTGGCGCTCATTCGCAAGCTGAGGGACGAAACCGGCGCGGCAGTGCTCCTGATAACCCATGACATGGCCGTCGTGGCGCAGATGGCCGACCGGGTGGTCGTGATGCACGATGGCCTCGTGGCCGAGGCGGGGCCGGTCGAGCAAGTGCTGACCGATCCGCAGGACCCCTATACCCAGGCCCTTCTGGCGGCAGTTCCGAAACTCGGCGACATGGCCGGCAAGACCCTGCCCGAGCCAATGGAAACCGTCGGCACGACCGATTGCCACATCGACAAGCCGCTGCAGCCGGGCAGCCGCGCGCTGCTCGACGTCAAGCACCTGACCAAGCGCTTCCCGATCCGCGGTGGCTGGCTGAGCCGAACCGTGGCCAACGCACACGCAGTCGAGGACGTGACGTTTCACCTTCTCGAGAACGAGACTCTCTCGCTGGTCGGCGAAAGCGGCAGCGGCAAGTCAGTGACCGGGCTCTGCATCTTGCGGCTGGAACGCCCCGACAGCGGCGAGATCACCTTCGACGGACAGGATCTGCTGGCACATTCCGACGAGGAAATGCGACTGGCCCGCCGCGACATGCAGATGATCTTTCAGGATCCCTACGGCTCGCTAAACCCGCACATGTCGCTGCTAGAGCAGGTCATCGAGCCGCTGAGGAACTTCAAACTGGAGGCTGGAAGTGCGCTCGAGGACCGCGCGGCGGAACTCTTCGACCGGGTACGCCTGCCGCGGACCTTTCTCAGGCGCCATCCCAGCGAGCTATCAGGAGGGCAGCGCCAGCGCGTCGCCATCGCCCGTGCCCTGGCCCCCAATCCCAAGCTGATCATTGCCGACGAGGCGGTTTCGGCACTGGATGTGTCGATCCAGGCCGAAGTGCTGAACCTGATGATGGAACTGCAGGCCGAAATGGGGATCTCGTACCTCTTCATCGGCCACGACATGGCGGTGGTCGAGCGTGTTTCGCATCGGGTCGCAGTGATGTACTTGGGCCGGATCGTCGAGACCGCTACGCGGGAACAAGTTTTTGCCAATCCACAGCACGAATACACGAAGACGCTGCTTGCCGCAGTCCCGACGCTCGACCTTGCCCACCGCGCCGAACGGTGCGAACTGGCCACCAAACCGCCGCCTTCGCCCATTCACCCAGCTGGATACGTGCCCGAGCCGGTTCATTTCGAGAAAGTGGCCGAGGGGCATTTCGTTTTGCGTTCAGGTGCGGGTCCGGCCGATGAACGAAAGGACGGACCGTGAGCGGAGCAAGGACATCCCGCCGGGACCACGGCAACGTCACCGCCCAGGACGTCGCCGACCGTGCCGGCGTGTCGCTGACCACTGTGTCGCGCAGCTTCTCCGATGCCGGCCTGGTGAACGAGGCCACGCGAGAACGGGTGCTGAGCGTTGCCGGGCGACTCGGCTATCGTCCGAACATGGCCGCTCGCGTCCTGGCCGGGCGGCGGTCGAACCTGATCGGCTTGCTGGTCAGCAACTTTGACGACCCCGAACATCTCGACCTCTTCCGCTTCGTTTCCTCCGAGGCACAACGGCGGAACTACCACGCGATCCTGTTGAATGTCGGCCACGAGCGCAACGAGATTGCATCGGTCGACACCGCCCTGCAGATTCAGGTTGACGGGTTGCTGGTGGCAGCCTCGCACCTGCCGGACCAGCTTGCGAAGAGATGCGAGGCCCAGGGCAAGCCAATAGTGGTCGTCGGCCGCCGGTCTCTGCGCCCAGAATACAGCTCGGTCCATTGCGACAATCACGCCGGCGCCGCGCAGGTCGCGGACTACATGCAGGAAAACGGCGTCATGCGCCCGGCCTTCATCGGCGGCAACGCCGATGCCACGGTGACCAAGGAACGCATGGCGGGCTTCGTGCAACGAACAGAAGAACTCTACGGATACCAACCGATGACCCGGCTCGCCGGCGTCAACGACTACGACCGTGGCCACGCGGCAGCGCTGGAGTTGATGAACCTGCCCAAGCCGCCCGATGGGTTCTTCTGTTCAAGCGACCTGCTGGCAGTTGCGGCGCAGGATGCCGTGAATCCTAACGGCGGCCCGGCAAGCCAAGATCCCATGATTGTCGGTTTCGGGCAATCCCTGCTCGCGAGGCTGAACGCGTATCATCTCCATTCCGTCGGCATGCCGTTTGAGAAAATGGTCCGGGCGGCGACCTCGCTGTTGATCGACCAGATCGAAGGCGTGCGCTCTGAGAAGACCGAAATCGCCTTGCCATGCGACATAATTGAGTGATCCCGACCGTGTCGGCGATGACGGTGGCGAACCGCACGACGTGTTTCGGACCCGTCCAGGCCGGCTTCCCCCAAGAGTGGCGGTGCGCAGGGCAGGGCAATCAGCGCATGGACCTCGTCCTGATCTTGCGCACCGCCCTGGCGGGCGCGGCCTTGGTCTCGAAGGGCGGCAGGAAGATCACGTCGAGTGCCCGAACGCGAAGGCAGGCCATGCACCGGTTCAGGTCGCCAATCAGGGCTCAGGCGTGAACGGCAAGCCTGTCGATGCGTTTCCGAATGCGGCGTTGCCGGTCCGTCTGCCTTGCTGTCGCGCCCGGGCCGACCTAGCGCTCCCTTTGGAGCGATGCTCCACTGCCGTGCCGTTCGAAGCCGCAGACAGGTGCCTTGATTGAAAGCCGCCAGGTCGTGCACCGCTGGCGGACAGGTCCTCGGGGATCACGTTGATTCCTTGCGTCGCCGGCAACAAGGCCACCGTCAACGGAGTTCGGCACGGAGTTGTCGCATGTTCGGTCAGCTTGGCGGCGGCATTCCATGCGCACGCGCTCCAGCCGTTCGCAACTGGCGTGCCAGCGTGGAGTCGCTATTCAGGACCTTCTTCCAGAGCGCGCCGCTCGTCTGGCGTCGGCGTGTGATTGAACACGTACGCGCGCTTGCAAGCCTCGATACCGCCGAGTTCCTCAATCCTGCGACCTTGATCGGCAAAGCATCGAGCGTTGACCTCTTCGGGATCGCAAATTGTCCTCAGCCGCCTCTCGCCTTCCCGCAAGGTCGCCTGAACGTCGGGGTCGCTCACCCCGTCACGGGCCAGATCGTGCAGTTCATGAGGGTCTTGCGCCAGGTCGAAGAGCTGGGCGTCGTGCCCGACATAGTAAACGAACTTCCAGTTCCCCCACCGCACCATGAAGGATCCGGTCGTCGAGCCGCCGTCATGATACTCGCTGAAGACGGTACGGTTCGTGTCGTCCGCCTCTCTCGCGATCGAGCGCAGCGAACGGCCCGGGAAGGGCCCGTCCGTATGGTTCTGGAGGCCGGTTGCATCGACTGCCGTCGCCGCCAGGTCCACGAGGCTTGTCCCGGTGCCGACCCGCTTCCCCTCGGGTATGCCGGGGCCGGCGACAATCATGGGGATTCCGGCCGATGCCTCGTACATGACCTGCTTGGTCCAGAGACCGTGATCGCCCATCATGTCGCCGTGATCCGATGCGTAGACGATCAACGTGTTGTCCGCCTGCCCGGACCGGTCCAGCGCGGACAGGATTCGTCCCACGCAGTCATCCACAAAGGAAACGAGGCCATAGTATGCGGCCTTGGCCTCACGCACCTTTCGTCGATCGAAGTGCCGGTCGTAATCGAAGAATCGGGCAATGTTCCCCAATTCGGGATGCCGGGGCCGCTGTGCATGCTCATAGGCGATCGGAAGGTCGACAGCCTCCGGGTCGTAGAGGTCGTGGTGTTTCGGAGGCGCGACAAGGGGATAGTGCGGGCTGACCAGGGACACGAATGTCGCCCACGGGGTCTCCGACTCTCCACAACCGAGCAGCCAGCCGCACGCGGCCTCCGTTATCGCCTGGTCGTAGTCCGTATACGAACTCGTTCCCGCACCGACATTTTCAGCAAGTTCCCGGGCGGTCTCGAAGCCCGGCGGATCCTCGCGCAAGAGACCGGCGGGCCAACCGACGCCGCCGGCGACATGCATCGGCAAGATTTCCCGCGAGAAGCCGTTGTCGTCATCGCTCGAACGGAAGTGCAGCTTCCCGATCGAGGTCACTTCGAGACCGCCGTCGCGCAATCGGTGCATCCAGCTCCGAGGAACGCCGCGATAGGGAGTGGCACTGTCCCAGCAGCGAATCTTGTGAACGTAATCGCCACACGCCATGGCAGCACGCGCGGGAACACAGATGGGCGACGGCGTATAGGCATTCTCGAAAATCGTCCCGCGGGCGGCGAGCCCGTCCAGGTTCGGCGTCTTGACAATGGGGTGGCCGGCGCAGCCCAGCGCGTCCTTGCGGTGCTCGTCCGCGATGACGATCAGGAAGTTGTTGCCCGAGGCAGGGTTCATTTCAGGGGCATCCGTCGGATTGGCCTGCCGGCGCAGCGCAGGGAATGGCAGGTTACATGAATTCCCATGGTGTCATTGCTTCCTCCAGTGTGCGAGGGGAATCTCGCGCTTCCAAGGATCCCGACCCAGGTCTTGAGGCACGTGCCGATCATTCGCCGATACGGACAATGGTCTTGAAGCGGTTCGCAGCCCGAGCCGATTTCCACTCTCGAGTCCATTCGAATTCGCCTGCCGTGGCTGCCTTCGGTTCGCGTGGACCCATTCTTCCCGAACGGGCGGGTTTCATTCAACACAGTCCAAGTGCCGGAACAGTGCGCACAGCATTCGTTGGCGCGAAACTCTGGACAAGCGGCAATTTTGAGGCTTGGATTCAGGCCAGACTCAAACCATGGGGATGGAATGCCATGGCGCTGTCGCTCAACTGGCGGCGGAGCTTCGACACCGCAACAAGACATCAAGGCGTCACTGGCACCGCAAAGGGGCCGAACATCTCGCGATCCGCCATCAGGCAGCAAGTCTGGCTCATCGAAGGCCGTGCCGGAATGAAACCGTTCAACCGGCTTCTCCAAAGGGCGTCGTTGACCGAGTCCCGGCGCCGCCCGTTCCCGAATGTCGCTGGCGAACCTGCGCTGCCGGAGCGGAGCTTGGCGGACGTCCGGATGTCGCCGACTTCGACGGTCGAGGTCCTTTGCTCCAACGGATGCCCATGACCACAGCCACGAGGATTCCCTGCATCGGATCGGCGCATTGGGACGTGATTGGCCGTGCAGGGACTGTAATGTCGGAAGGCTCTGACGTGCCGGGACGCATAGCCTGGCATCCAGGCGGCGTCGCCTTGCGCATAGCCATTTCGCTGGTGCGGTTCGGCATGACGCCGACGCTGCTAACGGCCATTGGAGAGGACGACGAAGGCGAAAGGCTCATCTCCTTTGCAACCGAAGTCGGAATTGACACGACATGCGTCTGGAGAACTGCAGAACTGCCAACAGACAGCTACATGGCCATTGAGGCATCCAACGGACTGATCGCCGCCATAGCCGACGCCCATTCGCTGGAAGCCGCAGGCGACAGTATTCTCCGTCCGCTCTCAGACGGTCGACTCGGTTCGACGGAGGCACCATTTTCCGGACCGATAACGCTGGACGGAAACCTCACCGGTGACCTCTTGGCCGAAATCGCGACAAGCCCGCTTTTCGAAAGGGCTGACTTGCGCGTCGCGCCAGCCTCCCCCGGAAAGGCAGAGAGGCTCGCGCCGCTGCTGGACATGCCGAACACCACCGTTTACGCAAATGTCGAAGAGGCCGGGATCCTGTGCGGTTCGCGCTTCGGCAACGCACGGGAGGCCGCGACGGCATTGCTGGACATGGGCACGAATCGAGCCTTGGTCACGAATGGTGAGCATGCGGTCGCAGATGGATCGCGCACTGGCATCATCCTGGCGGACCCTCCCGCAACAAACGTGACACGCGTGACAGGAGCCGGCGACACCTTCCTTGCGGCACATGTTGCAGCCGAAATCGCCGGCGCCCCGCCGAAGGAAGCTCTGAACGAGGCTCTCAGGGCGGCATCGGACCATGTCTCGGGAGGAACGGCTTCGTGACGCTGCCCCTCAAGGTCGATGAACAGGTCCGGGATGCGCTCGAAGGCGGCAGACCCGTGGTCGCCCTGGAATCCACGATCGTTTCACACGGCATGCCCTATCCGCAGAACATCGAGACGGCGCGCTCTGCCGCCAACGCCGTGCGAGAGGAAGGAGCCGTGCCCGCGACCATCGCCGTGCTCGCCGGCCGATTGACCGTCGGCGTGGCGGAACCGGATCTGGAAATCCTCGCCAAGGCCGGCCACTCGGCCCGGAAGCTCTCGCGCGCCAACCTGGCATCCTGCATCGCTTCCGGGGAAACAGGGGCGACGACCGTAGCTGCCACGATGATCGCGGCACATCTTGCCGGAATCGAGGTCTTTGCCACCGGCGGCATCGGCGGTGTTCACAGGGGCGCGGAAGCGAGCTTTGACATTTCCGCCGACCTCCAGGAACTCGCGATCACGCCGGTTGCGGTGGTCTGCGCAGGCGCGAAGGCGATTCTCGACATCCCGAAGACGCTTGAAGTGCTGGAAACGCTTGGCGTGCCGGTCACCACTTTCGGAAGCCCGGATTTCCCGGCCTTTTGGTCACGCGCCTCCTCCGTTCCATCGCCTTCCGTGTCGAACAGCACCCGTCAAGTCGCCCGGGAATTCCTTTTGCGCCGAAATCTCGGCCTGCAAGGCGGCCAGTTGATCGCCAATCCAGTTCCGGCGGAAGACGAAATCCCCGCAGCAATCATGAACCCCCTGATTGAGCAGGCGGTCTCCGAAGCACGTGAACAGGTTGCCGGGCCTTCGGTCACACCATTTGTCCTCAGGCGAATCTTCGAATTGTCCGCAGGACGTTCCGCGAAGGCAAACGAATCCCTCGTGCTGAGCAATGCGCGCCTGGCCGCAAGAATTGCGTCCGATCTCGCCGATCTTCGCAGGAATGGATGACTTCCGCCAAGTCCGCCTCGAGCGCCACTTCGAGCCCTGAACTTCCTCGATCACGCCGCAGCGAAGCACTTGATCAGGAGAATCCACGAATGCCTCGTGTTCAGCCGGTGGAAGAGCACGTTCGCGGCGCTCAGAGCGCGTCACGAAGCATCGTCAGGTAGTCTTCCGGCCCGGCCGGCCTCGGGTTTGTCCTGGCAAGATGATCCTTGGATGCCTTGTCGGCGATCCCGGGCAGAACGCCGGCGGCAACGCCCAATTCCGCCAACCTCGTCGGCAGACCCAGGCCGGACACGAAATCCGTCAGCCAAGCATGCAACTCGGCGTCCTCGGGAAGGTTCGCCGCCCCGCGCAGGTCAGCGTAGGCGAGGTCGGCATGACCGGCGTTGAAGCGCAGGACATGGGGCAGCAATATCCCGATCAACGTGCCATGATGAAGATGCAACTCGCCCAGCGGCGTGGCCATGGCGTGGGCGCCGCCGAGCGACTTTTGCAGGCACATGCCGCCCATCAACGCTGCCATCATCATCTCCCGCCGCGCCTCCCGGTTGTTCCCCTCCTGGACGGCGACGGGCAGCCATCTCGCGGCGCGCCTGACGGCATCAAGCGCAATGGCCGCAGCGGGCGGGTTCTCCATGGGGCTGCAATACGTCTCGATCCCGTGGCTCAACGCGTCGATCCCGGTGGCGGCGGTAAGTCGGGGCGGCAAGGAGAGCGTGAGCTCCGGGTCACAGATCACAACGTCCGCGACCATGTTCAGGTTCACTGCTACGCATTTCGACCCGTCAAGAAGGGACATCACGCATGCGCGGCCCACCTCCGCTCCGGTGCCTGCCGCAGTCGGAATCGCGATCTGCCGGGAGACCTTGCCGATCCTTTCCGACCCGCCCCGCTTGACGTTGTAATCCACCAGGCTTCCGCCATGGCTCGACAGCAAGGCAACCGCCTTTGCCAGATCGATAGGTGATCCCCCACCGAGCGCGATCACCCCGTCACAGCCCCTGTCGTTCCAGATCTCCATGCAGTCGAGGAGCGATCGTTCCGTCGGGTTCTCCGTCGTGCCGTCATATACCACCGGTTCCGAAGGTCGTGCCGCTTCAAGGACTCGCTGCAGGATTCCCGCTTCCGCCACGCCTGCGTCGGTCACGAGCAACGGACGTTTCAGTCCAAGCCGCGCGATTTCATCTCCAAGGCTTGCAATGGCGCCAAAGTCGAATTGGATGCGCGCAAGATACTGGATCTGCGACATCAGGCTTCCACCTCGCAGTAGATGTGCTTGGTCTCGAGGAAGTCGTTCATCGCCTCGACACCGTGGAGGCGCCCGATTCCGCTTTCGCGGTAACCGCCTGTTTCAACCTCGGCAAGGAGCCGGTTATGGGAATTGACCCAGACCGTGCCAAAACGCAGCTTGCGCGCCATGCGCATCGAGACGTTCAGGTCATTGGTGTACACGGAGGCGGCAAGGCCGAAACGGGTGGCGTTGGCCTTCGCGACAGCCTCCGACTCGTCGCTGAAGCGTTCAAGAGAGACGATGGGGCCGAACAGCTCGTCCTGAACGAGGTCATGAGTCACGTCGTCAATCTCGAACATCGACGGCGTTACGAAGAAGCCGTCCGACAACTCATCGCCGCCTGCCTTGCCACGCACCAGCAGGCTGGCCTCCGCAGCCGCACGATCAACGACGCCAAGGAGCCGCTGCTGACTCGGCCTGTCTATGACCGGCCCCAGTTCAACTCCCTCGGCGCGTGCGTCCCCCGTCCTTGTCGCCTCGTATGCGGCCTGCAGGCGCATCTTCATCTCATCGTAGATCGAGTCCTGCACCAGAACTCGGCTGATGCACGTGCACATTTGCCCGTTGAGCGCCAACGATCCGCGCTTGATCTCCGTCACCGCCTTGTCGAAATCGGCGTCACCAAAGACCAGTGCAGGGGCCTTGCCGCCAAGTTCCAGCGAGACATGCTTGATCGTGTCCGCGGCATTGGCCATGATGATGCTGCCGGTGCGCGACGATCCCGTGAATGAAATCACGTCGACCTCCGCGTGCGTGGACAGGACGGTGCCGACCTCGGTGCCGTATTCGTTGACGGAGTTGACAACGCCCTTTGGCAGCGATGCGACCGACTCGAAACAGGCCATGACGGCAGCATTGGTCAACGGGGTCTGCGATGCCGGCTTGGTGATCACCGTGCAACCAGCAGCCAGTGCCGGGGCAACGGACCGGACCAGCAGCGTGACCGGCGCATTCCAGGGCACGATGACCGAGACGACGCCCGAAGCCTCTCGCGTCATGAGGCTCATCTTGCCGGGCCCGCTCTCGAAGGTTCGGCCAAACACGTTTCGTGCAACGCCCGCGTAATAGCGGGCTTCGCCATAGCCGGCGGCAATTTCGTGCCGAGCCTGGCCAAGCACCTTGCCGTTTTCCCTGGCCATCAGATCCGCGATTTCGTCCGCACGAGATTCCAGGATGTCGGCGAATTCGAGCAGGACCGCCGCACGAAGCCGCGGGCTGGATGCCCAATCCGTGGTCTCGAAGGCGTCGCGGGCCGCCATCACCGCCTGACCCGCCAGTGCGGCCGACCCGTTCGGCGCCTCGGCGAAGACTGACCCGTTCGAGGGGTTCTGGACCGGGATCATGCCGTTTGGCGCGTCCGGAACCCATGAACCGCCGATATAGTGGTGTCCTTCCCTGGATGGCATGTCAGGAACCTCCGAAGTCTATTGCCCGATGGCACGGGCGAGAATGCTCTTGGTGTCAGACCCCGCTGACGAGCCGACCCAGGCTATGAACTGATCAGGTCTGACGAGGATCGCGTTGCACCCATAGGCTTTCCGCAGCGCCCGGGATCGCAATGTCAGCACCTTGAACGGGACGCCAAGGGATTCAGCCGCGCTTGCAAATTCCGTCGAAAGCACGTTGTCGCCACGGAGATCCATCAGCGTGAAACCCGGACCGAGCGCATCCCACAGGTCAACAGCGCCGGGCAGAGCCTGTGGCGCAAGGTGATGGCCCGGCTTGGCGTCGAATCCGTGCTTCCCCTTCGCCCCCGACTGCCCTCCCGGCTCGCCAAGGACAATGGGCGAGCCCGAATAATGTGGCAGGAACTCGGTCACGTCCGAATCGTCCGCATTGGCTCGCGCGGCCCACGCCTTGTCGAAGGACGCCTTGTCCCTCTCCGGGGAAAATTCCTGCGTGAACCCGCGAAAGTCCTCGATCATCCGGCTGATGAAGTCCCGGCTGACCGAGCGAAAGACGGGATGCCGCTCGGCGGTATAGCTGTCGAGCAAGCGGGCTCCGGCCCAACCCTTCAGGGTCGCATCAAGCTTCCAGCCGAGATTGCGGGCATCTTCAAGGCCGGTATTGACACCATAGCCCCCGTAAGGCGGGTGGCTGTGACAGGCGTCGCCGGCAATGAACACGCGATCGTTGCGATAGGTCCGGGCGTGTGAAATGCGCAGGTCCCAGAACCCGATATGCTCGAACTCCAGTGCAAACTCCACGCCGGCCATCTTGTGAAGGAAGCCGCGGAAATCGAAGCTGTCCCGCGTGGCGCCGTCCGGCACCGGTGCATGAAAGAACCAGCCTCCGTTCAGGTCGACACGACCCAGAAACTGCCAGTAGCCATCCATCGCGGGGTGCATCACGTTGAAGATCGACTTGCCGGGAAAGCGTTCGAGCAGGTCGTGCAATTCCATGGACCGGAAGACGAGCAATGCCATGCGCGGCCCTTCATGGTCGATCTCGTTCCGGATTCCGCCGGCGTCGCGCGTCACCGATCGCGCCCCGTCGCAACCCACGGCATAGGCGGCCTCGACCGCATGGTTCGCGCCATTGGCCTCGTAGGAAACGCGGACGCCGGCACCATCCTGGGTCACGCCGGTGACTTCTGCGCCCTGAACGAACGCCACTTGAGGAAGGCCGGCGACGCGGTCTCTCAAGACTCCCTCCAGATTGCACTGCGGCAAGCGCTCGTTGTCTGCGAAGTAGTAGGGTCGCACGCGCGAGCGTTGAAACCAGTCATAATGACAGTCGCTCAGAAGACGGCCGTAGGTCACGAGACCGGCATTGCCGAATTCAGGCGGGATCGGGGTCGCTGCACGCACTTGGTCCGCAATGCCCCACGCGCGAAAGTGCTCGCCCGTGCGCTGCGTCAGGTTCTGCCCTTTGGGGATGCGGTGAAGCTCGGTCGTGCGTTCCAGCACGATGCTCTCGACTCCCTTCAGCGCGAGGTCGATCGCAAGGCCCAGGCCAACCGGTCCTCCGCCATTGATGATCACCTGTGAATCGGTCACGGTTCCCCTCACGCGCTTTCGACAATGCAGGCATCGTGGCTCACGGCATGGACCGCGTCCTCGCCAACCAGGACGTCGACCATCAGGTCATCGCCGGGAGCCCCAATCTCGTCGGACACGCTTTCCGTCTCCACCTCGCAGCGGACATTTCCCGTCTCGAAGCGGTCACCCGCCGCGACACTCCACTTCGTGACGGTTCCTTCTTCCATGTTCTTCCCGATGCGGGCAAGCCTGAGCTCGGCTTTCATTTCCTCTGCCCCGGGAAAGAGCGCCCTTGCGGCAATGACTATCTGCTCGGCATTTGGCAACAAGGGCAGTTCCGCCGACGGCGCGTAGGGCATCGCGGTATCCGGCACGGTGATGCGCTGAACGGGCGCCTTCAGTCGGGCAAAGCCTCCGTCAGCGAGGATTGCCGCGACATGGCTGGCGACCGAACAGGCATCGCGGCTCTCGTCCACCACGATCGCACGGCCGGTCCTTTCGACGCTGGCAAGAATCTCCGCCGTGTCGAGCTGCACCGGTGACTGCAGGTCCGGAACCTCCGCCGACACACCCGGTTCCGTCTCCAGCAACTTCGCGGCCTGCAATGTCATCCGGGCCATCGATCCAATGGATATCAGCGACAGATCGCTGCCTTCGCGCATGATGCGCGCCTCGCCGAGCGGCGTGACGCATTCGCCGCTCGGGACTTCGCCAGCATCGCCGAAGGCCACCGCGCCTTCCACGCATGCGTCCGCCTCCTGGCCATCGGACAGGTGCACCTGTCCCGACGTCCGCCCCAGCTTCACGTCGCGGAAGAGCTGTTCCTCCGACTTCCTGATCAGGAGCATCCGTCGATTCATCTCGATCAGGACATCGTCGTCGGGCTGAATGTTGGAGGTGCTCGCTGCCATGCCATGCCTTCTTCCCGCGCGCGAAGGTATGCCGACGGCGTCAGCTGCGACAATGGCCCCGGATTTACAGGAGAGGAAAGCGCAACTAATGTCACCCGAGCCAACCTTGAGCAAGGGGCATGCCCATGGATTTCCGCCAGCTCAAGTACTTTCACGCCGTCGCCAAGCACGAGAGCCTGACTGCGGCGAGCGCGGCGCTGAACGTGACGCAGCCTGCGATCGGCCAGCAGATACGGAAACTGGAAGCCGAGCTTGGCCTGAAGCTGCTGACCCGTCATTCACGCGGCATGCGGCCGACCTCCGTTGGCAAGGTCCTGTTCCAGCGCGCGGAGGACATTCTTGGCGCGGTCGAAAGCACGCGTCGTGAGCTGTCCCGACATCGAAACACCAGCGAGGGGACAGTCCGGGTCGGCGTCACGCCGTCCCTGAGCCGAGTGCTGGTGCCACGTCTGATGGAATTGGGCTTCGACAGGCATCCAGGCATAACGCTTCTCTTCAACCAGGGGTTTCCGGCGGACCTGGAAAGCATGTGGGCGGCCGGGGGATGCGACCTTGCATTCTTTGACAGGGATGTCGAAACGGACGAATCAGAGAGTCTTCCGGTCTACAATGAGCGCCTGTGCCTGATCGGCCCACCAGACCTTTGCGCGCCGTTGCCGGACCCCGTGCCCGTTTCGGCGGTGGCAGGACTTCCGGTCGTGCTTGACGTGCGCGCGATCTGGTCCCGTGAACAGCTCGAGCGCAGGTTCAAGAAGACAGCCTCGAAGTGGGCCGACCTGATCGAGTGCTCGTCGATCGAGATCCGCCGGGAGTATCTCGTGCGAGGACGTCGGTTTTGCGTGGCACCCATCGCCCAGTTCAACGATGAAATCGCCGCCGGTCTCGCTGCCCATCGCAGCATAGACTTGCCCAGCTTCGATCGCACGGTCCACCTGGCCGGGCCGCGGGTCGAGAAAATGACGGAAGCCCAGCGCAATGTCCGAACACTCATCGTCGAGATCGCCGACGACCTGATCAAGACCGGCAACGTGGCCTGGAAACCGCCGGAATGGACATCCGCCGAGAGTAGCAATTCTTCTACCAGATAGAAGCATTCCCGTCTTTTTTGCGCGCAACGTCCTTTGCATTGTGTCATCGGGGAGATCGTCAATGACGCCACCGCAGTTCCTTGCAGAACCGACCATCGAACATGGCCCGGCGCACGCGCCACTTGTCGCCCGGCTGCGCGTGGAAGCATCGGGTGCGGACGAGATTCGTGTCAGGATCGAGCAGGGCGGCGACGTCTGGACGATCACCTTCCCGGTCGCGGACGGCTGCTACCTGCTGCTTGGGTTCCATCCTGAAGGCGTCGCGAAAGCAACGGTGCAGATCGTCGGGCAAGGCTGTGCCGTGACATGGCCGAAGGCGATCGCTCACCGGCTGAATGACGTCCCGACCTCACCGCTCGAAATGCCGCCGCTGCAGACACGAGTCTCCCAGCCGCATCGCATGGCGGGCCGTTTCACTTTCCTGACCGTCCGCCGCCGCGCCATGGGGCGCATCACGGACATGACGGTCGCACAGCGGAAATGGCTCACCCATTGGGGCATGCTCGTCGCGGTCGACAATCAGGGTCGGATGCGCTGGATGCGCAAGCTCGACCGACGCACCGCGGGCATCGAGCAATTGGCAAGCGGCAACCTGTTTGTCCACGACACCGAGTCCTGTTCGAAAGAGATCGACGTTGCCGGAGACGTCATTCGAGCCTGGTACGCAACGGGGCGACCGCAGGAGCCGGAGGAAGGCGGCATTCCCGTCGACGTTCGCAGCCTGCATCATCAGCCCCACCAAATGCCGAACGGCAACTTCCTTGCACTCTCGGCACACGCACGGCACGTGAAGGACTGGCCAGCTTCGGTCCACGAGCCCGACAAGCACAAGGCCGATCGCGAAATCGTCGGGGACATGGTGGTTGAGTTCACGCCTGAGGGCGAGGTGGTCTGGAGCTGGGACAGCTTCGACCACCTTGATCCCTACCGCATCGGATATGATGCGCTGGATGCCTATTGGCATGTCCGCGGATTTCCGGGCGCGGCTGACTGGACCCACGGAAACGGCGTTGCCTACGACGAAAGCGATGATTCCGTCCTGGTTTCGCTGCGTCTGCAGGACTGCATACTGAAGATTGACCGAGAGTCGGGCGAGATAGTCTGGATCCTTGGCAATCACGATGGCTGGCCTGTCCGGCTGCAGGGAAAGCTACTGGCCCCGATTGGCGAGAACTTCAGGTGGCCATGGCACATGCACAACCCCCGGGTCACCTCGGAAGGTACGATCATGCTCTTCGACAACGGCATCTACAGGGCGCGCCCCGGACAGGAACGAGTCCCCTTCCACGAGAGCTTCTCGCGTGGCGTCGAGTACCGCGTTGACAGGGACGCGATGTCGGTCGAGCAGGTCTGGTCATCCGCGTTGAAGGATGCCGACGTCATGGAGCGCACCTGGGCCATGGGCGACGCGCACCGGCTGGAAGACAGCGACACGGCGCTGGTGATCCACTCCATCGCGATGCCCCACGGCCGTGACGACATCGGAATGGACGAGGATGATCGGTCACTGCGCTACGTCGATGAATTCCCTTCCCATGCCCGGATCCTCGAATACAATCGCAAGGACATCGGCGACATCGTGTTTGACATGACCGTGCGTGACGAAAACGACCTTATTCACTGGGAGGTCTTTTCCGGCGTGCGGGTCGACAGTCTCTATCCAGGGGACAGCGGCATCACGCTGGAGTTTTGCGACACATTGCAACCCGAGGCTGCAGCATGAACGGCCTTTCGCCCCTGTCAGTGCAGGAAATCATGGCCAGCGACCCAGCCCACGGGCCGGTGGCACGCGCGCAGGAGTGGACGGCGGGTGCGGCATACGTCATCGACCGGTTCGTGCCCCTGGGCGAGGCGGCCGTGCCGATCACCGACCTTGGGCTTGTTCGCGCCGATGCGGTCTATGACGTCGTTTCCGTCAGCCGCGGCCAGTTCTTCCGCCTTGAAGACCATCAGGCCCGGTTTGCGCGCTCCCGCGAACGCATGAAGCTCTCAAGTCCATTCGTTCAAGCCGCAGAGGCCGCTTTGCTGAACGAGCTCGTTGCGCGTACCGGTCTCAAGGACGCATATGTCTGGTGGGCGGTCACCAGGGGCGCGAACCCGCCGCTCCCCGGCGACCGGCTGCATGCGGAGCGGTTCCAGAACCGGTTCTATGCATTCGTGATCCCGTACGTGTTCATCAAGGACGATGCGGTCCGGCAGGCAGGCATTCATCTGCATGTCTCGAACGACTATATCCGCATCCCCGCCAACGCCATCGACCCGCGCGCGAAGAACTTCTGTTCGCTCGACCTGAACATGTCGCTGATGGAAGCGGGCGCGGCCGGTGCCGAGTGGAGCGTTCTGACCGACGGGAACAACGTCCTGACCGAGGCGCCAGGCTCGAACATCTTCGTGGTTCGAGAGGACAGGATCATGACCCCGGAGCTTGGCTGTCTTGAGGGAATTACGCGGCTCACGGCTCTGGAGCTATGTGGCGAGATCGGGCTCAACGTCGAAGTGGGCACTGTGACCGTAGACGATCTCCTGACGGCGGATGAAGCGTTCCTGACTTCCAGCGCTGGCGGCATCCTCCCGATCTCCACCGTAAACGGCCGACCGATTTGCCAAGGGTCGGGGCCTGTCTCGACACGCATTCACAACCTCTACTGGGAGAAGCGCTGGGCCGGGTGGCACGGAACTCCCGTTGACTACGAGGCAGTCAATTGAGGCGGCTGAAGGATTTCCACGACGTTTCCGTCCACGTCGCGACCATAGGCGAAGACTCCGCCCGCGGGCATCGTCAACGGTTCGGCAGGAAAGGACATGCCCAACGCCTTCAGCCGCGCGTATTCCGCAGCGCAGTCATCGACCTCGAAGCAGACGTGATTGAAGCCCGGCTTCGCCACGGCAAGTCGGCGGCAGGGCAGGCGTTCAGGAAAGTCCTCGAACTGAAAGAGCTCCAACCGCCCCGTCGCGAAGCCCAGCATGACAATCCGCCCGGAACTGCCGGCAGCCGCCAACCGCGTGGTCAGCGCCGTGTCACCCGGCCCCCACCGGAATTCTCCAAGGCGCTCCGCGAGGAATTTGTCGCTGTAGAACCCGGCCAATCGGTCAGCGTCCTTGGTGACCACGCCCACGTGATGCATGCCAATGATCATGGCGGATTCCTAAACCGGACCTCCGCGGAGTTCCACCGTGGCTGATCGCATCATCCTGCTCGGCACCAAGGGCGGCCCGCGCCTGACGACGGGATCAAGCTGGCCGTCGTCTTCCGTCATCGAGATTTCAGGACGCCCGTATGTCATTGACTGCGGGATGGGCGTGACGCGGCAGTTCGTGGAAGCAGGATTTTCGCTGGCGGACGTGGACACGATCCTGATCACGCATCTGCATTCGGACCATTGCCTTGAGCTTGGGCCGTTCCTGCACACCACGTGGGTGTCGTCGCCGAAGCGCCAGATCAAGGTCTACGGCCCGCAAGGCGTCAGGAAGTTGATCGATGATTTCCTTGCCGCCATGTCCTGCGACATCGCGGTGCGCATGGCCGACGAACGCCAGCAGGACCCGCACGACATGTTCGACGTGACAGAGTATACGGAAGGCCGCGTCTTCAAGGACGATCTGGTCGAAGTTGACGCGCTGCGCGTGGTGCATCCGCCACTGACCGAAACGTTCGCCCTGAAGGTCAGGGGACGGAAGGGCACGGTCGTCTTCTCATCGGACACGAGCTATTTCCCGCCGTTGGCGGAGTTCGCGAAGGGCGCCGACATTCTGGTCCATGAAGTCATGCATCGCGCCGGCACGGAAAGGATGTGCGAGCGCCTGAAATCCATCAAGCCGAACCTGATGGAACACATGATTGCAGGGCACACGTTCGGAGACGACGTTGGGCAGATCGCGACGGCGGCGGGCGTTGGGCATCTCGTGGTACAGCACTTCACCCCTGGAGACGATGACCTGGCCGGACCTGCGGAATTCGAGGCGCTCGTGCGGCAAACCTGGAACGGCAAGATGACGGTCGGCCACGATCTTGCAGAAATCTCGCTTTGAGAGCAATGAGGCGTCCAGGCAAGGGAACCCGCGCGGACTCCTGGCAGGATCGGTGAACACACCGTCGCCCGAAAACGACGGCTTCTCGGCCAAGCTACGCGGCAACCCGCACGCTTCGCGGCCGAAGGCCGGTTCCCGGCCCCTGGACAAGCTGCTGCACGTTGCGGGCGGCGTTGACGTCACGGTCGAGGACGGGACCGCAGCCGTCGCAGCCGTGCACCCTTTCGCCAAGCGTCTTCGGCCTGTCCGGCTCCGCCCCGCATCCGCTGCATTGCCGGGAGGTGCCGCGCGGGTCGACAAGGACCACGGACCCACCGGCGCCTGCAGCCTTGCAAGTCAGCATGTCCCGCAACTGCGTCCACGCGGCGTCGTGTATCGACCTGGCGAGAAACGAACGCTTCAGCGCCTCCATGTTCAGGTCCTCCATCGCGATCACGCGATGCCGGAAGG
>VXSG01000110.1 GCA_009838075.1 Boseongicola sp. SB0665_bin_10
ATGTGAATCGTTCGCAATCAATGCGTTACACAAAAATACCGTCGAAGTCAGGAACATGGCGTCAAGTCATTTGCATGTCGGCACCTGCAATCGTTCCTGAAGAGCAATTCACTGCTCATCCTCGATTTGATCTGTCCGCACGTGCGGTTGCGAACCGGCGTCGGGCGGCAATCCCTGAATTTACATCGGATGCAGCGGCGGCACGATCCCCGGAACCGCCTTGAACAGGTCTCGCGCCAGCGCCTCCTGCAGGATCCGACGCGCCAAGGGCGCCGCGACCCGACCACCGGTCATGCCTCCAGGAAGTGGCTTGGCGTCATCGCGTCCGATCCAGACGCCGATGACGACTCCGGGCACGTAACCCACGAACCAGGCATCACGATGGTCACCTGACGTGCCTGTCTTGCCTGCGACGGCAACCTCGAAATCGGCGAAGGCTCGCGCAGCGGTTCCGCGTCGGGTCACGCCGTGAAGCATTGCGCCGAGTTCACGGGCAATCCATGGGTCCAAGACCGGAACGGGAGTGTCTTGTTTCTCCTCGTCAATCACGCTGGGGCGCACACGATATCCGCCATTGGCGAGGGCCGCGTAGCCTGCCGTGAGGCGCAGAAGGTCCGTTTCGTGGGTTCCGAGAGACGTGGCAGGATGCAGGGGGATGTCTTGGTAGATGCCAAGGCTTTCGGTGACTTCTTTCAGGGAATCGATGCCCGTGGCATGGGCGATTCGCGCAGCGGCGAGGTTCGAGCTGATTTCAAGGGCTTGCCAGGCCGGGACCGGTGCCGTTTCCGAGAGATCGAAGTTTTCCGGACGCCATACGGAGCCGTCCGCCAGCCTGTAGGCGGTCACCACGTTGGGCACGAGATCGTTCGGAAGCAGCCCGTCGCGCATAGCGGCCGCCCAAAGAAAGGGTTTCAGTGCCGATCCCGGTGACCGTTTCGCACGGGCGCGGTCCAGCGGCAGCAGGTCCGGTTCCGACCCGCCGACATAGGCCAGGATTTTGCCGTCGTGAGCCATGATCAACACTGCTCCCTGCATGCCGGGAACGCCTCGGACTTCCCCGCCATCCACTGCCACCAAGACGTCGCCGACGGCCAGCGGAGCGTCTGTCCAGGCGGATTCCGTGTGAATCATTGAGCCGGAGCCCCGATCAAGCAGGCCGCGGATCAGTTCACCTTCGATCGAGGTGACAATCATCCGCCCAGTTCCAGGTGACAGTCCCAAGTGGCGCGCAGCCGCTGGCCTGAGCAGCCCGAGGCTTCCATCCGGATCCGCTCGAAGCGCGACGGCCACGCTGCCTGCGGGCTCCGGATTGCCAAGGGAGTTTAGGTGGTCCCGAAGCGCTTCTGACGCAATCGCCTGCCAGGCTGGGCGTATCGTGACGCGAATCTGGTCGTCATCGCCTTTCGGCGGCATTCGGGCCAGTGCCGAGGCAATCCAGCGTGGCGGGGGCAACGGTCTGTAGGGAATGGTCCCGACTGGCTGCACCAACCCTGCCGCCAAGTCCGTACCCGAAATCGCCCCAGCCTGATGCATCCGGCGCAGGACAAGGTCGCGCCTGTGCTTGGCGCGATCTGGATGCCCGTCGGGGTCGTGTGCTGCCGGCGATTTCAAGAGCCCGGCCAGAAAGGCGGATTCGTGCGGCATGATCTCATGCCATGGTTTGCCGAACCACGCGGGAGCGGCCATTGAGGCCCCGCGCACACCACGGCCGAACCAGGCATGGGTGAGGTAGCTTTCAAGTATCGCTTCGGCGGGCGCCGCTGCCGTCAATCGCAGCGCCAGGATTGCCTCGATGACCTTGCGCTCCAGTGTGAGGGCAGGCCCGGTGATCGCGTTCTTCACGAGTTGCTGTGCGACCCCACTGCCACCGCGCGTGCGGCCCATTGCCGTGTCCCACGCCGCCGAGACCAGCGCCACGGGGTCGACGCCGGGATGAAGGCCAAGGCGGATGTCCTCCGTCGCGATAAGGGCGTCGATGAAATGATCCGGGAGGTTCAGCCGTCCGACCGTGTCACTTGAGATCCATCCCAGACGCCGCTTGCCAGCTTCCGTCTCCTGGAGTACCTCCACGGCCTCAAATGGATGCTGGGCCGCGACGGCGTCGATGCTGGCGTCCGGGATGTCGATATTGCCGAGCGGACCAGTCAGAACCGCCGAAAGTGCCGCGCCGGCAACCTGCAGCATGACATGAAGGCCGGGCTCGCCCTGATGAATCACCTTGCAGCACTCATTTCAGGTCAGCCAGGCGCGTCCAGGCACCCAGATGCCAAGAATCACCATCGCGGCCGCGCTGGCGACCAAAGCCAAAAGCATGAGCGCAAGGGCCAGCGCAACAAACCGGAGGCGCGACAGGGCCGACTTCCGGGCGCGGGCCTTGTCCCTCTTCAGGATTCCCGCCATCGGTCGTCCTCAGCCAACGTGTTGCATGGGTGGTCTGGAGTCTGCATACCTTGTTCGGGGATAAGTGGACAACATGGACAGCCTAACGACTCTCCTCCAGAACGCACCAGCCATTCTTGATTTGGACCGGCTGGGCCTTTCCATTGCACCGATGCAATGGAAAGGCGTCCTTGTGGCGCTGGCGGTCGTGGTTGTCCTCAGGTGGCTCCTGCGCCGGCTGTCATCCCGTCGCATTCAGTCGCGGGCCAAGAGCCTCGATGAGGCCTTGGCGTCGTCGCCATACATCGCCCGTCCGGCCTTGACGATCGGCGAGCGGGATCTCCTGGCGCTGATCGAGTCTGTCCTTGAGCGCGACCTGACCGTGATGCCCAGGCTTTCCATACGGCACGTCCTGAAACAGGATGACAAGGGGGCTGACATAGGGGATCCGGATCATCTCCTGGCGACGATCGTGGATCGGTCATACATGCCTGTCGCGGTCATTCGCCATGTGGACCAGCGTGCCGAACGCGAGCCGATGAGCCAATCCACACTCGATGCTGCCATAAAGTCGAACCAGGTCCGGCGCGAGGCGTTGGTCGATGCCGGGATCCCCATCGTGGACATTCCGTCAACCTATACCGAAGCGTCCGTGCGCCAGGTCATGAAACGTGCATCCCTCGCCATGAACGAAGGCGTCTGATCTGGCACGTTGGTTCAAGAAGAACCCTCATGCCGAGTTCGACGGCCTGCAGCTCAGGAGAAACGATCGTGAAACCAGTTGCAGCCGGCAAGACGGACGGTTCTCTGGCCGCCAGGATGGAATCGGCAAGGGCTATGGCAATCATGGCCTTTGATGATCGCACCGGGCCGTACGGCGACAGCCTTTTCGAGCATTCGGAGCGGGTCTCATGCAGGGTCGAGAGCGTCGAAGCGAAAACCGTCGCATGGCTGCACGACATGGTCGAGGATACCGACGTTACGCTCAAAGAGATCAGGGCGGCTTTCGGCGCGAAGATCGCTGCAGCTGTCGATGCGTTGACCCGGCGGAAGGGCGAGACGTATTTCAGTTACGTCGAACGAGCCGGAACGGATGCGCTCGCGCGGGAGGTGAAAGTCGCCGACATCGAGGACCACCTTGAACGCGGCGGCATCCCGAGCAGTTTGCTCAAGCGATACACCAAGGCTCTTTCGCTTCTGCAACCAGACGACCTCGGTCAGGATCAAGCGGACATCGTGTCAGACGTGTCCGAAACCTTGGAGCCTTGATCTGGGAACTTCGTCGAACCCCAGACACTGAGTCGCCAGGCAGCGAACCGTGAGAGTGCAGCGGAGAAACTGGTCTTCATCGACGTCGCAAGCCCGAACGGGCCGGCAAGCGCGGGATCTTTGCCTTCATGGCTGCCTGCGATTGAAGGCTTCTGCATGCGATCGTCGTCTACGTGCAGGAAGACGTCGATCCGGGCATGGACCGCACGGACCCTTCGAGACACTGTTGCTGCGTGACGGCGTGACCCACTGCCATCTGAAAGGCCTTTCGCACATGAATCCGAAGCGGATCCGCTCAGTGACCGATTGGAATCCTGCGGCAGACCAACGACCTCCCTTCCTGCCGGATAACACGCCTGAACCCTGATGGCGAAAGCATGAATCTGGTCGGGCGAGCCTGTGGGCACGAAGAAACTTCGAGTCGCGGGCGGCGTCCGCCTTGCGAAAGGTCCTGACTCCCCGACCGGTCGACCATTGTCAGTTTCGATAGGATTTTGCGTTTTCATCCCAACCGCGCAGGATTCGCTCTGTCGCCCGGAGAGTCCGGGAAATGGACATCCAATGTGAAAAAGGAAATCGTCATGGATCTGAAGACTGCATTCAGCAAATCAAAGTCATCTGCCCGTTCCGGCATCAGGGGAAACATCATTCTCCAGGCTACGGAATTCGGGGAAAAGGGCGTGAAAGGCAAAGTTCTCACGGGGCCCGGTGCTGGCACCGAAATCACGGTCAGCTACGGTGGTCGCCTGGACCACAAGGACTACACCAAGAAGAATGGCAAGTCATTCGTGGACGTCGAGAACGGCGGTACGCTGCGCATCGAGAGGCTGAAGCCCGGCAAGGATCCCGACGCGCCATACTCCTGTCGCTGGATGAAGACCTTCAACGGCGCACCGACCAAGGCGCAGCGGCTTGAGACCGACGCGCTCTGCTCCTACGAGAGGCGCGGCGAGGACGACCAGAAGCGCCCGCGGGTCTTCATCAATGTGCTGCAACTCGACAAGGAAGAGCATGTCACGTCGCTCGACGACCTGCAGGCGGCGATGGTCAGGGCGTTCGAAGAACGGCACAACATCCTGATCTTCGGCCAGAAGTCCAACGGGGAGCCCCTTGATCTCAGCACTCACATCACCGGGAAGCTGGTGGACGGCGCCTGGGCTCCGATGGATCCGCAGGAGCGGGTCAAGGAGATCATGGACGCGGTCGAACAGGGCGAGAACGGCACCGCCGACCTTGAGGACATCCTGTCGAATACCGGCATGTCAGTGGTGCCGGCGGATTCCTTCCGCGTTGGCAGCGAGACGGCGGAAAACGCCGAGACGGCGCTCCGTGAGGCTCGCGAGTCCGGAACCAACGCGATGATCGCCACCGTCGACCCACGCAGCTGGAACGTTGCCGGCATGGGGGCAAGGCTCGCGGCGGCAGTGGGCGGCGCTCGCGGCCGCGGCGACATGTCCCAGGAAAAGGAAGACGCCTTGACGTCCCGCTTCATGGAGTTCGCCGACTCGTCTGGCCTTGCGAAGGACCAGGTCGATGCATTCACCTCGCGAGGCTGGGCCGGACTGGCGGACGACACCGTCAAGCGCTTCATGGCAGCCGGCGACGTGATCCTGAAACGGCACGGGCGCGAGAACGGCACCGGATGGTCGACGGAGACTCTTCTCCTGCTGGGCCTTTCAGAGGATGCGAACCGGCCTCCCGACCTGGCCGTGAAGAGCTTCCAGACCCGGACGACAGTGCCTTACCCACCGGTCAAGGCATTTGCGGACGTTCGAAAGGCCTATTTCACCGAGATGTCGGACGCGATCGACAGTTTCCTGGACAATGCCCCGGAAGCGACCCGATCCAAGGAAACCGAAGTCAAGGCGGACGAGTCCAAGGCGATGAAGGCTGAAGAGGAACCGGGGCCGGGAGATCTCGACGATGCGGACGATCTCGACGCGTTGCTGCAGGCGGCCGACGAAGGGATGGAGCTGGCCTGACAAGGCGGCCGCCAGGTTGCGATGGGGCGGTGCCACCCTGAAGGCTTCCCATTTTCCAGGAAACCCTTTCGCGGAGGACGCCCCATCTGTCGGCGATGATTGATCGATGAAGTCTCTTGTTCTCGCTCTCCCCGTTCTTTTGCTTTCCGCGGCCGGCGCCTTTGCCGGGAAGACGGAGCCTGAAGGAATCATTCGCTGCCCGGACTGGCAGGGCCTGACGGCCACCCTAGTCCCGGCCACGCCTGCCGACGGCCAGGACAAGGATCGCTTCCGGCTACGTGCCGGGAAGCCGGCTGCGAACCTCCCCTCGTCCGAATCAGGAGATCCCAAAGCCCCCTCGTATGACGAGACTGTCCGGGAGCTGGCCTTCACCCCCTACGGAGCGGGGTCTGCGGCCAACACCAGCCCGCCGGCAGCTGCAGCGACACGTGTCCGACCCAATCTCCAAGCCTCCGAATCGAAAACTGTCCGGGAGGATGCCGGAGAAGGATCATCGCCCCATGCATCGGAAAGGCCGGCGCCGCGGCGGTCGCGGGCATCGACTCCTTCAGCCGAAGGGAGCACGTCAGATGACGCTGATGACAAGCGCCTGATCGCCGACAGGGAGCGCACCGGATCCGGTTCGGTCACGGCGTCTGGTTCGGTCCGAGAACTGACGACGCCTCTCTTGCCCGAGTGGAATGCGACGAGCGGCGAATTCCTGTCCGACGTCCTGAAGCGTTGGGGATCGACCGCGGGTTACACCGTGCTCATCGACACCAGCGATGCCTGGAAGCTTGGAGTCGACATCAGGATCCGTGGCAGTTTCGAGGCGGCCGTCGACGAACTGGTCTACGGGCTTGGACATGACGGGTCGCCGCCCCGGGTGAGGCTCTACCCGAACGCTGTCCTGCGCCTTGGCGGACCGCTTTGAACGCGCTTCCGCCGCAGATTGAAGACAAGGACGCCCCGCCATGACGGCAAGACGATCACGACGAGCAGCTGCCACGATCTTTCTCGCAATGATCGTCATCCTGTCCGGTTCCGGCTGCGATCGGGCGATCCGCGACGAATCCGGCAAAGAGATCGAAAACGGACGGAACCTGAACGCACGGCAGCGCGAGTTGCTCCGTTCCCAGATGGACGGTCGGGTTCACAAGGAAGAGCGTCCCTACTACGGTGCCGCAGTCCAGCCCAAGACGGGCTCGGTCTCTGGCAAGCCCTTGCCGAAGGCGGTGGAGGGCGCCCGCGGCGTGGGGTTGCTATTGCCAGAGACATCCGACGTGTTCCAGGTTGCGAGCGCCATAACCGATGCGTCCGGAATTCCCATCAACATCCGTACGCGATACGTCACTGATCGCGGAATAGTCGACGTGCCGATCGGCACGCGCATGAAGGTCGACTACGAGGGGCCATTGTCCGCCTTCCTTGACCTGGTGGCGTCGAGAATGGATGTCGCGTGGACTTATGACGGCAAGATCGTCACCATCGACCGCATGGTGCGTCGCAGCTGGGATGTCGCGCTCCCGCTCGGCACGACCACCTTCACAAGCGAGGAACGGGAATCGCGGCTTGGGCCCAAAGTCGGACGATCTTTCGAGATTGACCCTTGGGCAGAGCTCGAAGCCCGGCTTCTGCCCCTCGCTCCGCCACCGGGGTTGGTGACGATCTCACGAGAAGCAGGACGGGTGGACGTGTTCGGCCCGCCTTCAGTCCAGCGTTCCGTTGAGCGGGTGCTTGACGAAACGATGAAGGCGGCAAGCCAACGCATCGGACTCGACATCGCGGTGTACTTCGTGGACGCGACAATGTCCGACAGCTTCGGAATCGGCTTCAATGTGGACGGTTCGTTCAACACGGTCGAAGGGGCCTTTCGCATGCCAGGAACGGTCTTCAGCGCGGACTCGTCCGGCCAGGGGATCATCATTTCCAACGACGGGAATGACATTTCATTCGAAGCGTTGGCGGAAGACCGTGCCGTGGTCGATTATCAACTGGCGTCGTCGGTCGTGCAGTCCGGCACGATCACGCCGATCTCGCTGACGCAGCGCCAGAACTACATCTTCAACTCGTCGACCGAAGTTGAGGAGGAAGACGGCAAGGTTACACAGACGAACACTTATGACGTTCAGGAGTTGATTACCGGGCTCTCCATGACAGTCATGCCGCGACTGATCAAGGACAGGCGCATACACCTGTCGCTGACCTTCGACGAGCAGACGCTTATCACAATGGACAAGCTGGTGGACACCGAGCAGACCGTCATCCAGTCCCCGAAGACCGAGACAAGGCGACTCGAGAACCAGGCCGTCCTGTCTCCTGGTGAAACGCTGGTGTTGTCGGGATACGAGCGCGAGAGCGGGAGCCAGACCGAGAAGGGCTTTGGTCTTCTGCGCGTCTTCGGCATCGGGGGAGAGAACAAGGCGGCGACCAGCCGGGTCAGGATGGTTCTCATGATCCGCCCGACAGTGATTGCCGGTCGCGGGTGACGGATGAGCATCCTCCTGAGCGGCATTCATCGCACGGCATCCGGTGCGTCCTACGTGTTTGGCCTCGACTGGCTCGTCGCCGCCGACAACGAGCGGGAATGGCCGACGCTGAAGCAGGATCATCCTCCTTACCTGCGCATGCATTTCTGCAAGGGCGTACCCCTTGACGCCGATGCCGTGGACGCGGCGAACGTCCTGGAAAGCGAGTCCCTCCTGCTTTCGATGGCGGCGGACCTGGCCCTCCGGGTGAACGACACCGTCGGTCCCTGGCTGTTCGTCGCCGAGCTGCCTTGGGACGATCGCTCGGTCTTCATGTTCGGGCTCGCCGACATGTACAGGAAGGCGGACGGCGACACGAATGGTGCGGGGCAGAACGGGAAGCGCCGGAAGAGGATGATTCCGCGCCCTGAACCAGAGGTGATCGACAGGTCCGTCGAGGACGCGATGCAGACGCTTTCCGACTACATGTCCATCACCGAGCTTTCGGGAATCGCCGTCTGGTGGGCACCTGTCAAGGAACCGCAATACGGGCCCCTGATCGAGATGCTGGCCTCCAAGGCCCAGGAGTTGCCGCTCCATGACCTGGATCTCGAGACCGCCCCGCGAATCTCTCCCCGGCTGCCCGTCTTCCAGCGACCGAGGATCATCCCGGTCAGGAAGATGCTATGGAGCCTGGCGGCGCTTGCTGTTGTCGCAGGCTTGACATGGGCTGGCTTGGCTGTCCGGAAGGCGCTGGAGCCGCCGCCGCCACCACCGCCGGCGAGGATGGAGGTGGTCGTGCCGGCTGCCAGCTTCTTCACGGCCTGCGCGAGCACGTTGGCGGGCTGGTGGCCCAAGGGTACAGGCTGGATGGAGAGGTCCAGCGGATGCATCATGGACACCGAACGACTGCCGGACGGTGTTACCCTGCCGGATGTCCCGTCGCCGGCCTGGCGGCAGATGGTGGTATGGCGGGAATACGTGCCGTCGAAGGCCGTGAACCGGGTGCTCCTGGAAGCCGTCACGAGTGACATGACGGATGCGTGGCCGAACAGCGTGGTAACGGACACCGATCGCCTGCTTCTCTGGACGGCGACCGGCTTTCCCTTGGCCGAGGCGCCGGCGGAGGCGTTCCCGACGCTGCAGGCCATGCGTGGTGAACTGCTTCGTGCATGGCCCACGGGCATCGGGCGCATTGGCCCCACGGACGTCACCGGCACCTTGCGCATCGAAATGAAGGGCACAGATCTCGAAGCTGTCTCAAGGCGCATCCTGCCGATCCAGGGCCTGTCGCCGCTAGAGTTCCGGAGCGCTTCTTCCGACAGGGAAGGTGAAAGGTTCCTGGTTTTGACAGTTGCACGTCGCGCCAATGTCCTGGTTTCCGACTACAATGAGGCGATGCCGAGTGCATCGGGTGGCGCGTCGAGCGCAGGCGCGATCAAGGAGGACAATCAATGATAACCGTTTCCCGCGCAGGCCTGGCGGTCGGCCTGGCTCTTGCCATGGTTCCCCACGAAGGTACCTCGCAAGCCCCATTCGACTTTGATCCGGAGGAGGCCCGCGATACGCTCGGCCCCTGTCCGACCACGATCTTGCGGCGAATCTGGGGCACCCTGGAAGGCAGCGAAGCCGCTGCAGTCGAGCAGGAAGTCCTGAAGCTCTGCACGGAACGGGCGCGCGTCATCAACGAGTTCATCAACGCACAGATCGAGCTCAACGTTTCGCTGGACCGGATGAACTCTCCGGACTTGGGTCGCATCAAGAGAGACGAGGCCATAAGTCAAGAGCGGATTGCCGAACTGCGGGACAATCTCCGCGACATGGACGAGCGAATTCGGGTCCTCGAAAGCGGCGAAGGGCCGAGCATGGCCGACAACGAGAGCGAGCTGGCCCAGTTGAAACGTTCGGCGCAGGAAACCAGGGATGAGCTGACAAGGCTGGAAGGGGAGCGAGACATCTTGGCGTCGGCCGAAGCTGAAGTTGCGCTGGATCAGGACGTGGATCTGGCCGACAACGCGGGCGTTCCGGGACTCGACCGTGCAAACCCGAACCCGGACAATGCGGTCACGGCCCGAATGGACGACATCCAGAGGCGGCTTGACTCCGCATTCGTCAAGGCTGCTGAGGACGCCGCCGCTACGACCGGAAAGCCGGCAATTACAAGCGAAGCTGAGACGCTGCCCGCCGTCAACGCGGCAAAGGCAATGCAGGACCTTTTGGCGGCGGCCCTCGCGACAGAGCCTGCAGAAGAGGATGTAGGGGTTCCGCTAGGCGCGGCCACGGCGATGACCAGGCCGACGGAAGAGCGTCGCTGGAAACCGCTCGCGGCCGTGCGGGCGGCGGGTCGTCCATGGCAGGTACGGATCGAGTCGGAGACCCGCTGGACCTGGAACGCCGCGGTAAGTGAAGCGGGGGAGGCTGAGCCCAGGACCGTGGTCGAGCCGGGCGTTTCACTGACCTTGATGGTCGGCGACAGGCTGCCGGACGGACGTCGCCTCGTGCGGATCGACGACAGCGGCATCTGGCTGCTTCGACCGCGCACGGACAGCGGGACACGCGAGGGAGAGCCGACAGGGCTGGCGGATCTCGCGGGCGCACTGACGTCGGACTTGGACATCCTTGGCGAGGTTTCCTTGCACGAAGCCGTGATGGACGACGGCGCTAGCGTGGACGGCGTCGTATCAGAAGAGGTCCCGGTTCCGCTGATGCAGGATGTCACCAGGATTCTGGAAGCGGATCTGGACGAGCTTGGCGGTACGCCAGAGGAACAGGCGCTTCGACGGCAGCATCTGGAGGGCTTCAAGGCCGCGCTGGGCTCGGTGGCAGGAATGCCGCCGATGTCGCTCGATGTTGCACGTGCTCTGGCCCAGGCCGGCAGTCCGGGGCCATGGAACGAAGTGCTGGCCGTTCTGGAGGACATGGAGCGCGCCAAGGACACCTCAAGTCTTGACTTTCTGCCGTTTCCTGCCCCCGCCGACGCATCCCCGGGGATCAGCGAATGGAATTTCACGATCATCACGCCGGTTTTGGGGGACAATGAGAGTTGATACCCTCTGCGCACAGGCAAGCGCAGCAGCTGGGGCGGAGACTGGAGTGCAGAACGAGGCGGCGGACCGGAAGAAGCTGATCACGATCATGAAGAATTTCCCGTCGAGGACGGGAACACGTCGGAGGCACGGGCGGTCAATTTCCGAAAGACACTGAAGACACTTGTCCGGAAGAGCCGAAACATCGGCATGATCTCCGAAGATCGACAACAGGCTTAATGAAGGAAACGACCATGAAGGACACGAACGAACGCGAACTCCCCGAGGACTTCGATGCGCCCGTCGTACCGAAGCCTGGCTGGAAGGCGCGAATTTCGGCCCTCTCTGCTGTTCGTCAAGCTGTCGAGATCTTTCGGAAGGAAACGCCGAAGCTGACACGGAATGGCGCCTACGACATCGGGTCGGATAACTTCCGCCAAGCCTGCGCGGTGCTCGATGACGGCACCGTATGTGTCGTGAGAACCTACAATACGGCGGAGATTTCCGTCGAGCTGGCCAGGCTGCGGCAGGAATGGCGGTTGCCGCCGGAGACGGGCCGGAAGAGCGTCACGCTGGCCCAGATGCGCGAGTACTACGGCTATGTGTCCGAAGCGCGTGTGACGCACGAGGAGACCTCAGGCCAGCTGAGGCTCATCAAGGCAATCGCGGAAGCCGCCGCGCTCGGCGCCTCGGACATCAAGCTCGTGCAGCGGAGCAGTCATGGGGAACTGCGCATCAAGGTGGGTGCCGGCGAATTCAATCACGGGCCGCAATGGAAGTTCATCGAAGTCAAGGAAGCCGTTCACTGGATCCACGGTCACCGTGACGGTGGGGACGGGCAGCCGACGCTTGTCGAAGGCAAGCCTGCCCAATTCTCGATAGGTCAGGCCGATCGGCTTAAGCATATGCCGGAAAACGTGGACGCGTTTCGCGGTCAGATCGCCTGGCCGGGCGACATCAACTATTTCCTCAACCTGCGTTTCCTCTACGCTCCCAGGAGCGAGGACTACGGCAATGTCGCTGGCCTAGGCCTCGAAGACGACATTCTTGAGGCACTGGGCCGTGAACGCCGCTCGGAAAGCGGGCTGGTCATCATCGGGGGATCCACCGGGGATGGAAAATCCACCACGTTGGTCAGGAATCTGGAAAGGCTCTACCAGGAGCGAAATGGCGAGGTTTCCCTGTACACCATCGAGGATCCGATCGAGTATCCGACCCAGGGAGGCGGTGTCGTGCAGTTTTCGGTCCAGGGCGGGAATACGCCCGAGGAAAGGAAGGCCAACTACTCGAAGATGCTGATGACGTTTGTGCGGACGAATCCGGACATCGGGATGATTTCCGAAATCAGGTCCGTGGATGACGTCAACGAAGTGCTGCATTTCGTCACGAGCGGACACAAGATTTACACAACGGTTCACGCGTCGAGCGCAAACGCGGTCCTGTTTCGCCTGATTTCGCTGGGTGTCCGCCCCGCGGAACTGTCTGGCCCTGACGTTGTCAACATGGTCATGAGGCAGAAACTTGTCCCGGTGCTTTGCTCGTCCTGCGCCGAACCCCTCGAAGGCGCCGCCCGCGACAAGGTGATGGCCTGGCTCGACGAGGTCCCGCTGTACGCGACATATGCAGGGGATGTCACGGCCAGGCCCTTGCGACGAAACAGGACAGGCTGCGATGTCTGCCGGGCGCCGTACAAGGCTCTGCCGGGGGCGGCGGCCGAAACGGCGAAGAACGCCTGGGCAGGCTACACCGGACGACGTGCAACAGCCGAGCTGATCGACCTGGACGACGAGTACCGGAAGCTCGTCAACGATCATCGGCAGTTGGAGGCCAAGGAGTACTGGCTCACCCCGAAATCCGACGGTGGCATGGGCGGCATTTCGGTGCCGACAAGGGTTGCCCGGCTGATCGCACAGGGCGTGACGGACTACGAGCATTACACGAACGACATTCTCGAGGTGACGAATGGCTGACACCGATATCGAAAGGGACGGTCTGGCGGTGCGCCATGCGGTGACGCGAATGCGCCGAAAGATGGCGAAACCATCTGGCAGAAGAAAGCGGCTCAAGACCCTTTCCGGCACCCCGGCACGCGGCCCGGCCCTGCTGCTGCGACGTTTGAACTTCGGCATGAAGGCCCGGCTGGACGTCTGGCAGATGCTGTCCGACGTCGTCGCGTCCGGCGTAGCATTTGACGAGGCGATGGATTCGATGATCGAGGGCTTCCAGCTCAACGGCAACGAGGAGAAGGCCAAGGTCCTGGCGGAAATGCGCGCGGCGGCATTCGATGGCGAGGTGCCGGATCGCATGTCGCGCTACATAACTCCGCCTGAACGCCTGATCCTGGAGGGTTTGGGAACGCAGGAGGCCCATGCAGTGTTCGGCTCCGCCGCCAGGCTCCTGAAGAACAGGCTTGCCATTCGCAAGGCGTTCAACGATGCGATCGCGATGCCGATCGTGCTGGCATTTTCGCTTCTGGGCCTGGTCCTGTTCTTTGGCTACGAACTCCTGCCGGCGCTGCTGGACATAATCGACCGGGACAAGCTGCCAATGTTCCAGTCCGTTGTGGTCGACGTAACCATTGGCATTTCGCGCAACCCGTCTCTCCTGTTCATTGTCATCGGGGCTTGCGTCGTCGTCCTTGCCCTGCTGATGCGCTTCTGGACAGGGGTGGGGCGGGTGACCGCAGACCGGTTTCCACCGTTCTCGATCCAGCGTCTGCAGGCTGGCACCGGTTTCCTGTTCGCCGTGACGGAATACGGGCGTGTCGGCGTGGCGGTCACTCCGGAACTCCTGGTACGCATGACCAAGATCACGCCGCCCTACGAAGCCAGCAGGATCCAGGCGCTTATCCCGATCCTGGACGAGACCGGGAACCTTGGGGAGGCCGGCATCGAGGCCAACCAGGGATTTCCCGATGACACGCTTTCCGTGATCGTCCGGCTGCTCTGGAACCGGGAAGGCGGGATCGACAAGGCTGGAGACTTCCTGGAACGGCGTCTTGCTCAGATAGAGGAAATGGTCCGGGTGCGCATGGCGGTCCTCAATGGCGTCCTGCTTGTTCTCGTGACATTCACCCTTTTGTCACTGATGTCCGTGATGATGCCGGTGTTTGAGCAGCTCAATTCAGGCGCCATGCCTTGATGAACGGTTTCGTTCTTTGCGAGAAGGCCAGCCAGGCCCGCGATCTTGAGAAGGCTCTGGGCAACCGATACGGCCCGATCCTTCCCGCGCGCGGTCACATCCTTACCTTGGCGGAACCCCAGGACATTCGCGATGACTGGAAGGACTGGTCGCCCGGACTGCTGTGGCCGGGCCGATTCTACCCGAAGACACCTGTGCGCGGCACAGAGCGGCTTCTCGAAGCCATCCGGAAGGCGGCGCGCGGCGCGAACCAGGCAATCATTGCGACAGATTGCGATCGAGAAGGTCAGCTTATCGGCGACGAGATCCTCGAATTCATCCGGTTCGACGGCCGTGTGCTCCGCGCACTGTTCACAGCCCAAGATCCAAAGTCGCTGCAGGCGGCGTTTGCCAAGCTTGACGACAATGCGAAGTGGCGCGGCCGCTACATGGCCGGACAAGCGCGTGAACAGGCTGACCAGGTCACCAACCTGTCCCTGACACGAACCGCCACTTGCGTCCTGCGCGCCCATGGAAGCCGCGACGTCATCGGGATCGGACGCGTGAAAACGCCCGTTCTCGGAATCGTCTGCCGACGAGAGAAGGAGATCGAGAACTTCCGGCCAGAGGAGTATTTCGAAGTCCACGCGCATGTCACCGTGGCGCGAGGGTCTCTTGTCCTTGCCTGCAAGCGCATGCCGGAGACGGACGAGCGGACCGACGCCGAGGACGATGGGATTGAAGACGGCGACGAGGCTTTGGCATCGAAGGACGGGATCGAAGGCCGTATTTGCGACCGGAGCGAAGCCCAGGCCCTTGCGGCGGCAGTGACGGGACACAATGGGCCGCTCTCCGTCAGATTTGCCAAACGCAGGCGGGCACCGCCGAAGCTCATGGACCTGTCAGCGATGCAGGCTGCCTGTTCCGCCCGCTTCGGCTGGACAGGGCAGAAGACCCTTGATGTCGCACAGTCCCTTTATGCTTCGCCATTCCATGTCCTGACCTACCCTCGTGGCGAGGCCCGGCACCTTCCGGAGACGGAGATCGAGAACGTGCCGGCTCTCCTCGGGGCTCTGCTCGATGTGTCGGGCCTGGACAGGCATGAACCGGTGATCGGGAAGCCGCAGATCCGGACGGGAAAGTCCGGGACATTCTGCGATGCCGCGCTTGAGGGCTTCTCGCACTACGCCGTCATTCCCAACGTCAACGCGCCGGAACCGTTCGCGAAGGTCGTGTCCAGGATGTCCGAAGACCAGAGCAGGCTCTTCATGCTGGTCGCGAGAACCTGGCTGGCCGCGCTCGCCCCCGATCACGAGTTCCGACAGACCGATGTCGGCATGACGTTCCCCTGGAATGGAGCAGACTGGCGCTTCGCCAACTCGGGACGCGTTTCTCTCGTTCCGGGCTGGAAAGCCATCTTGGGCGGCAGCAGCTCCGAGCATCCCGATTTTCCTCCCCTGACGGACGGCGAGACTGGGCAGGTTGCCTCCGCCGATGCCGTCTCAAGGACGACGAAGCCGCCGGCACGCTACACCGAAGGATCGCTGATCAAGGTCATGAAGGAAGTCTGGCGCCTCGTCGACGATCCCGGGCACAGGGCCAGATTGAAAGAGGCTACCGGCATCGGCACGGCCGCAACGCGTGGCGACATATTGTCCGGCTTGCTGAAGCAGGGTCAACTGACGAGGTCCGGCAAGACCTTGAGGCCGTCCGAGGCAGGAATGCGTCTCTGGGAAACCTTGTTGGCAACCTGTCCCGCAGTGGTCGATCCAGGCCGGACCGCTGTCTGGGAGTTTCTCTTTGATGCGGTGGAAGCCGGCAGGATCACGGCGGAGGATGCCGTCCTGAAGATCAACGCGACAACCCAGAGGGAGATCGAGCGCATACGGACGTCAGATGCAAGGCTTCCATCTGCCAAGGGTTCCAAACCGACACCGAAGATGGCGGCGGCGGCCAGATCCGTCGCGAAGAGGAAGGGCATCAAGCTGCCGAAGGGTGTCGTGTCGGACTTTGATGCCTGCCGGGCCTTTCTCGATGAGCAGATGGGTGCCAGGGACGACACTGACAATGAGGAGCCAGGCGCCCGGGCACCCTCCGAGGCGCAGAAAAGCCTCGCTGCGAGCCTGGCGGAACGCATGGGATCGGAAGTGCCTTCCGACGCGCTCGGATCCGCGTCGGCACTTTCGGCTTGGATTGACGGTGCGATGAAAAAGGCGCCGCCGCGCCCGCCTTCCGGGAAGCAACTCGCTTTCGCACGTTCCTTGGCAGAACGGCATGGGGCGGACATTCCGGAGAATGTAGAGCGCGACATGAAGGCTTGTTCGGCCTTCATCGACAAGCTGAACAAGGGGCGTAAACGAGGGTCGTGACCTGCCTTCGCTGGCGGCTGTCAGGGAAAGGGATTCTCGCCGAACGGGGACGGCTCCGGTGGCTGCCAGTCCTCGTTGCCGGAACCGCTCAAGCCAGTGCGGAGCGCGTCTGACGTCGCATCAAGGGTTGCCGCCAACGCTTCACGCGACTTGATGAGGGGTGCGATCCAGTCATACGGCGGGGGCGGCTGCAAGTCGGGCCCGTCTCGCTCGATCGCCGCCCGGAGGTTGGCGGCACCATCCCGAAAGACATCAACGGCACCGCTAACCAGCGAAGCGATTTCTTTCGGTTCAAGGTAGTCTGCAGGCAAGCCCTCCAGTTCCTTCCGCATGAGGTCCAGAACCACGGGCAGTCGGGCCATCGCGTGAGTCAGGCTTTCCGCGTCGGCACCCTTGTACCTGGCGACGTGATCCTCCCGCGTGGCACCGTTCATACGGAGGAACTCGTCAGCCAATGTCTCGTGGCCTGCTTCCCGCGCCTGGCGTGAAAGTATGTCCATCTCGTGGCTGGGATAGGCATCGAGGCCAAGCCGTCCCATGATCGCCTTCGCCAGGTGCTCCGCCGCGTCGGCGGTGCAGGCAACGTACCTGTCTGCCTTCCTGAGACTCAGTTCCCAACTGTCCCGTCGTCCCAGCTTGGCCAACGCTTCGACCGTGGCGTCTACCATGTCGAGTGCGGTTCCAAGTGATTGCTTGTACCTTTCCGTCTCCATGAACGGCTTTCCCTCCGTCTTTGGCCTTGTCCACTCCCCAGCAAGTATCTTCCCGTCAGTGGCGATGCCTCGACCTACATGACCTATGGACAGCGCCTTGCGCTCGACGAGTCGCTCCGAGATCGCGATCTCGTTCACGTATTGGCGGACATCCCGGTGGCGGAACGTCACGCCGTCGGGCACGCTTCCCTTCCAGTCTCCGTCGCCCTTGACAATGAAGGCCACGTCCCAATCGCTGTCGGGGCGGTGGTTGCCGCGGGCGCGGGAGCCGAACAGGACAGCAGCCCGGGCCTCCGGCCAGGCATCCAGCGTTGCTTGGGCGGCGCGTTGGATCTCGGCGAGTGCGGCGTCTTCGTCCATGTTCGAAATGATAGCGAAGGAACGGGGTTTGGGTCAAATTGCTGCTGCAATCGCGAGCAAATCTGGTCAAAGTGGTTTCGAACTGCCAAAGACCGAGCGCAGGAGAGCCTTGATTTTTGCCCCTGGCACGAAATAAGTGTTGATCACGGCAGGGGTCCATTTTTCGGAGAACCAGGATGATCGGATATTACGACCCGACAAGCCTGAAGATCTCTGGCAATCATGCCAGCATCGACTTCGTCAACGCGATGAACGGCAACGATGTTCGCAACTGCCGGATGACCACCGTGGAAGAGGTGAAGAGCATCATCGCCGGGCTGCGCGACCAGGTCGAGAACGGCCTCACCGGTCTTCTGGGCAAGTTCGCGCGGGTGGAGGGTGTCTTCCAGGCAATCCCCGACCATCCGGACGAGGGTATCGTAACCATCGCCGACAACTCCCGGATCCCGGTAAAGGTGAATTTCCCGGTCGGGAAGGACAATCTCCCCGCGCAGGGGTTCTGCATCGTCACGGGCGAAATGCACAAGGGCGCACTGCACGCCGATTCAATCTCCGTCGGGCCGATCACGCCAGCAGCCGACACCCGCCCGGAAATAGACAAGGGCTGATCGCCCTCAGGGTCCTTCCAGCGTGCTTTCGGGTTCCGTGCTTCCTTGGTCCAGGAATGACTTCCAGATGTCCGGAACATCCGTTTCAAACAGGCAAAACGCGGCGGTGAGATCTGCCTCGGAAACGAGATCCCACTCGATGTCGTCTGGGTCCGGGTGCCAGTGGCCGGTCTGCCAGCAATCGGCAAGGGCGAATGCTGGAGAAACCATCAGCACCGGCCCCGGGCGCGCGACATGTGCCTTGGCCATGCTGAACCAGCGATTCGGGCGGGAATGCAATGTCGCTCCGTGGACCCTTGGCAGCGACTTTCTTGCCGGCACCATGATCTCCGTCTGTCGAGGAAACTGAGTCGTCCAGCCTTCCGCATGCAGGGCGCTTACGCCGGCGACCACCGCTCCGGGGAAAAAGTAGGCCAGTACGTCCATGCGGCGCTCCTGTCCGGCTTTAGGGTTGCGCAGGAGATTGAAGTGCACGCCGATCTGTGGCCCCAGCGATGAGACTAGCCCCCGTTCACGCCATCTATTGAGATAGACCGATGCCGCCTTTCTGTCAGTTCCAAGGAGACCGGGCAGGCTGCGCGTGGTAAAAACCTCGGGCAGGCCTTTCAGCCGATCAAAGGCAGAAATCCGCGCCATCGTCTTCTCTCGTAGTTTCGTCCAAGCTGCCGCCTTCTGGAGTCTTGTCCAGAATGGCGCCCAATTCCTCCGCCAAGTTTCGGGCATGAGCCACCATGCTCCGGACTTCGTCTGGCCAGAGTCCGTCCCAGAGCGGTTTGGGCAGCCAACGTTTCAGGTCGGGATCCGCTGTTGACAGGACGTCGTCTGGATCCCGGGCCAAAAAGCGTTCAATTCCGTCCTGCAGGGAAGCTCCGGAGTATCCGGAGGCGTGATGCTTTACGGCATCGACGTGCTCGACGACATTGGCCCCTATCTGCTTGTCGATCCACCAGAGGTCGAACAGGTCCCTCCACTTCAGGTGAGGTCGTAGGCTCAGGGCCACTATCTTGTCTGCGAAGGCGGCTTCAAGGCTGGCTGCCGGCATCGGAGGCGTCAGCGTGATCAACGGCTTGTCGAATGTGGCGACGCCAGCCTTCTGCGTTACGAATTTCGAATTGTATTTCTTGAAATAGTCCGCCTCAACCTGCCAGAACTCCGCCTTCACCATCGCTTGCCCGATGATGCCGGGCCGGGACATTGCAACGCGGTAGTTGAGAAGAGCGTTCCTATCCTTTGTCTTGTCACGGATCTCGATTCGCAGGTCGGGATCATGCGCGGCGGCTACCCGCTGCATCCGTGTCTCGATCTTCGCCATGATCTTGCGGATTCGTCCTGCGAAGTCCCGCGAGACAAGAAAGTCCAGATCCTCCGAATACCTTGGCGATCCCCAGGACAGGTGCAGATTGGTTCCACCATGAAATGCGATACGATCTAGCGATAACTCGGCGGACATTGACAGGCCGTCGATGAACAGGACATGAAGCATGGATGCCCAGTTCCGAGCCTCGTTCTCTTCGAGAGGTCGCCGCCTTTCTTGTGTAATCATCGACACGTGCCCAATTTGCCTAACTTATATGTTAGTCAAATAGGACATCTTGGAAGTGCCGTCAAGACGGTCCTTGGGCGCGAAGCGCGTCTACCACCTCGTATAGCTGAACCGGCAATGCACTCTGGAGTTCGATCAATGGCGCACTCCATTCATGCTGCTGGGAAGAATCCTGGTCCGATCCATGACCACGTCGTTCGACCGTGCATCGTAGCGCGGCGCAACGAATTTCGGCAAGTGCGGCGGCTTCATCCATCACGGCTGATTTTTTCTCTGCGGGCCTTGACGAGGGCGTTTGGCGACCCGGCAA
>VXSG01000074.1 GCA_009838075.1 Boseongicola sp. SB0665_bin_10
ATCAACGCGGCAAGGAACATCCGGTGCGTGGCGCGTGGCCGCGCCCCGGAACACGCGGCGTCCGGGATTGGCGCGTCTGCACGGCGAGGGGCGTTCGGGTTGCCGACCCCGTCGACCCGTGAAACCGGTGCGAGAGCGGCCTGATGGTCACTTACGCATAAGAATTCCCAAAAGCTCTGGACAGGCAGGTTCAGGAGTGGTGATTTCGCGCCGACAGGTTCATTGGAGGCTTGAAATGAGATCTCACTATCGGGTCGTCGTGATCGGAGGCGGCGTCGTCGGCTCCTCGGTTCTCTACCACCTCGCGAAATTCGGCTGGACCGACATCTGCCTCCTTGAGCGCTCGGTGCTGACAGCCGGGTCTTCCTGGCACGCGGCGGGCGGGTTCCACGCCCTGAACGCCGATCCGAACATGGCCGCGCTCCAAGCCTACACGATCGACCTGCTGTCAGAGATCGAGAAGGAGTCGGGACAGGACATCGGCATGCACATGACCGGCGGCCTGACCCTTGCCGGAACGCCCGAACGCTGGGAATGGCTGCAAGCGACCTATCGCGTCTTCCAGTCGATCGGCATCCACGATTGCGAGCTGATCACGCCGGAAGAGGCCCGGAAGCGCTGCCCGATCATGTCGACGAACGGCGTCCTCGGGGCCATGTGGGCCGACCGCGAGGGCTATCTCGACACGACAGGCACCGTGCATGCCTATGCAGGGGCGGCCCGCAAGCGCGGTGCCGAGGTCATCGAGCACACGAAGGTCGAGGAACTGGTCCCGACCGCCGATGGCTGGCGGGTCGTGACCGACAAGGGCGCGATCGCCTGCGAGCACGTGGTCAACGCCGCGGGCCTCTGGGCCAAGCAGGTCGGCCGCATGGCAGGGATCGAACTGCCGGTTTCGCCGCTCAAGCACCATTACCTCGTCACTGACACGATCCCTGAAGTCGCCGCGTCCGAATTCGAGATGCCGATGACGGTCGACCTCGAGGGCTTCACCTACATGCGTCAGGACCAGAATGGCGTCCTGGTGGGCATTTACGAGATCGACCACGAGCACTGGGCCATGGATGGCGCGCCATGGGACTACGGCATGGAGCTCTTCCAGGAACAGCTTGACCGGATCGAGAACGAGGTGACGCTCGGCTTCGAGCGGTATCCAGCCATCCAGGATGTCGGCATCAAGACCTGGGTCAACGGCGCATTCACGTTCAGCCCGGACGGCAATCCGCTCGTTGGTCCCGTGGCCGACAAGCCCGGCTACTGGTGCGCCTGCGCGGTCATGGCAGGCTTCCTGCAAGGCGGCGGCGTCGGCAAGACCCTGGCCGAATGGATGATCCACGGCGAGCCTGAGGCCGATGCCTGGTCGATGGACGTCGCGCGCTACGGCGCATTTGCCGAGAACCGCGAATACATCCGCCAGACCACCGGCCAGTTCTATTCGCGCCGTTTCGTCATGTCCTATCCCAACGAACAGCTGCCGGCCGGCCGGCCGCTCAAGATGGCACCTGCGCATGACGCGATGACGCAGGCAGGCTGCCGCTGGGGCGTGAGCTGGGACCTGGAAGCGCCGCTCTACTTCGCGCCGTCCGAGGATTTTGTCGAAAACCTGACGCTCAAGCGCTCGAACGCGCACGACATCGTGGCAGCCGAATGCAGGAACGTGCGCACGAATGTCGGCATGGTCGACATCACGGGATTCTCGCGCTACGAGATTGCGGGGCCGAACGCCGAGACATGGCTCGACAGCCTCTTGGCGTCCAGCCTTCCCGGCCCGGGACAGGCCCGGCTTGCGCCCATGCTGTCCCGAACCGGTCGCCTCAAGGGCGACCTGACCTTGCTGAACTGGGGTGACGGGACCTGGTGGATCATGGGATCCTACTACCTCCGCACATGGCACATGCGGTGGTTCAAGGATCACCTGACCGACGGAGTCCGCGTCCGCGACCTCGGCGAGGAGGTTGCAGGCTTCGCCCTTTCGGGGCCGAATTCGCGAAAGGTGCTGCAAGAGGTCGTGCACGACGACATCGGCGACATTCCCTTCATGGGATGCGCAAGGCTCGACGCCGGCCTGGCCAGCACGCGGGTAGCGAGAATTTCGGTGGCCGGCGAACTCGGGTATGAAATCAACTGCCGATTTGGCGATCACGTGATGCTTCGGCGCATGCTGCTCGAGGCAGGCAAGGCGCACGGGCTCCAGGAATACGGGTTCAACGCGATGCTGTCGCTCCGGCTCGAGAAGTCGTTCGGCATCTGGTCCACGGAGTTCCGGCAGGACTACACGCCTGGCGAAACCGGCATGGACCGCTGGATTGCCTGGGACAAGGGCGAGTTCATCGGGCGCGAAGCTGCCGTCGCCGAGCGCGACGGAAACGGCCCGAACCGGAAGGTCGTCACACTGGAAGTCGATGCGACGGACTCCGATGCAAGCGGTTACGAACCGGTCTGGCAGGACGGGAACCTGGTCGGATTTGTCACGTCGGGCGGCTATGGCCACACGGTCGGAAAGTCGCTTGCCATGGCCATGGTCAACCGTGAAGTTGCGATGGAAGGATCCAGGCTCGCGGTTCACGTGGTCGGCGCGGAGCGTCCGGCAACGGTGATCCCGCAATCGCCCTACGACCCGGCCGGCAAGGCGATGCGCGGCTGATGGCGCGACGAACGGGCCGGTCTTCGCCCACGGCCGGAGCCCGGCCAAGGCGCGACGTGAACTACAGGGACCTGCGCAACCCCTTCCCGGTCATGGACCTCTTCAAGGCCGAAGAGATCGCTGACATGCATGCCACGGCCCTTCGCGTCCTGGAGGATCTCGGGATCAGGGTGCTCCTGCCCGAGGCAAGGGACATCTACCGGACCGGTGGCGCGCGCGTCGAGAACGAGATGGTGCATATTGGCCGCGAGATGGTCGAGGCGGCGCTGGCCTCCGCGCCCCGGTCCATCACCTGCCGGGCCGGCTCGCGCGATCGGGACGTCGTCCTTGAACAAGGACGGCTCGTGTTTCAGCCGGGCGCCGGAGCGCCTCATGCCACCGACCGTGAACGTGGCCGTCGCCCGGGGACGGCGCGAGACTTTCGCGAACTGATCCAGCTCACGCATCATTACGACGTGCTCCAGATGCTGCCACCGCTGGTCGAGCCGCAGGACGTGGAGACGCATGTTCGGCACTACTTCACGCTTGAGGCGCAGCTCACGCTGTCCGACAAGTTCCCCTTCGTCTTTTCGCGCGGCACGCCGCAGGCCCTGGACAGCTTCGAGATGCTGGCGGGATTCCGGGGCATTTCGGACGGCGCCTTTCAGGCAGAGCCGCACTGCTACACCATCGTCAACACCAACAGTCCCCGCACCTTGGACATCCCGATGGCGCAGGGATTGATCGACTTCGCGCGGCACGGACAGATCTCGATTGTCACGCCATTCACGTTGATGGGCGCGATGGCGCCGATCACCGTTGCGGGTGCGATCACGCTGTCCCATGCCGAGGCGCTGGCCGCGATCACGCTGACCCAGCTTGCGCGACCGGGTGCGCCAGTTTGCTACGGCACCTTCACGTCGAATGTCGACATGAGATCCGGGTCGCCCGCCTTCGGAACGCCGGCGCATTTCCAGGCGTCGCTGGCGGCGGGGCAACTCGCGAGATTGACGGGCCTGCCCTGGCGCTCGGCTGCAGGTTCTGCGGCCAATCTCAACGACGTTCAGGCCGCGAACGAAAACCAGTTGGGCCTCTGGGGGTGCCTGCTGGCGGGTGCCACGGTCATCATTCACGCCGCGGGCTGGCTGGAAGGCGGCCTGACCGTGTCCTACGAAAAGCTCGTGACAGACGTCGAAGTCCTGAACATGATCGCGGAACTCTGCGCCGGCGGTCGTGCCGGAACGGACGAGATCGGCTTCGATGCGCTCGCGGAGGTTGGCCCGAGCGGCCATTTTTTCTCGGCAGCCCAGACGATGGCTCGATACCGCACCGAATTCTACGAACCCCTGGTCCACGACTACGCGAACTTCGGAACGTGGAACGAGCGTGGCGGACAGGATGCCACGGCCCGTGCGACCAGGGTCTGGAAACGGGTTCTCGCGGAATTCAGCGCCCCCGAGGTTTCAGGCGAGCGCATCGAGGAGATGCAGGAATTCATCGCCATGCGCACGGCCGAGGGCGGAGCACCGCCGGTAAGCTGAGGTGCGGCGCGCGGCAGGACGAGATCCTCTCCTTGTCGGAGGCCTGAACCAATCTGGCGCAGTGAATTCCCGAGTTCACCCTGCAGGCCGGACCTGGCTCAGGAATGCAAGCGCGGCAGGTCGACGGACGCGCCGCAATGGCGGGAGACTCTCCTCCGTGTAATGCCCGTTCACGTGCAGGAGGTTGATCGTCCCGAGGAACCGGTTGCGGTCATGGACCGGTTGGTTGATCACGGCGCCAAGACCCAGCGCTTCGATCTTTTCGTGATCGGGAAAGACATCGCGCAGTTCATCGATGCTGGCCGCGAGAAAAGGTTCGCGCCGGTCCAGGACCATGTCCGTCCATCGGTTTGGAACGATTTCCTTCAGGCCGGTCCGGGGATAGGCCTCCTCGTCGCTCGTATAGACCCGCTCGGCCGTACGTGCGACCAAATCGAATCGGGAGCAGGTAAAGAGCTTGACGCCGACCAGTGCCTCGCACATTTCTTCCACGCGTCGGAAGAGGTCGTCCGGCGTCGCCGTGCGCAGCGCGTCGAGCTTGTCCAGCAGGTCATCCAAAGCACTGTGCCTCACGCGGGAATCGGGTCAGGCATTCCGCACCCTCTTCGGTGATCAAGACGTTGTCCTCGATCCGGACGCCGAGATCGCCCGACCTGTAGAGACCTGGCTCGATGGTCACCACCATGCCCGCTGCCAGCGGCATCTCGTTTCCCACCATCACGTGCGGCGCCTCATGTACATCGAGCCCCAGGCCGTGTCCGGTCTTGTGCCTGATCATTTCCGCGAAAGGCGATTCGGACAGCACCGCCGTTGTCTCCCTGTCGACACTGTCGCAAGCTATGCCCGGACCGACGACCTCCCTTCCGCGGGCATTGGCTGCAAGCACGGTATCGTAAATGGCACGCGAACTCTCCGGTACGTGCTTGCAGAAAAAGGTTCGGGTGATGTCGGCGTTCATGCCGCCCCACGATGCACCGAAATCAACAAGGAGCGGCTCGCCCGGCGCGACGGTCCTGTTGCCTGGAGTTCCGTGCGGGTCTGCGCTCTTCGGGCCGGAAAGGACGATTGGATCAAATGCGAAGCCCTCTGCCCCCCGCGCGAGCATCGCCTGCTTCAGACGCGCGACAATCTCGACTTCGCTATCGCCCGCTCGTGCCGTCTCCAATTGCTCGTCCAGCGCGGCCTCGCTGATCGAGACTGCCCGGCGGAGGGCAACGACTTCCTCACTCTCCTTGCAAATTCGGAGCTTGGCCAAAGCCGGCTCAGCATCGACGACCGCGCCATGCGGCAGGTGCGAGCGGAGCGCCTCAAACTCGAACATGCGCATCCGCATGCCCTCGACCCCGACCGGACCGGCGAGTGTCGCAGAAAGCTTGCGAAACGCGTCCGCATAGCCCTCGCAATCCCGCCAGAAGAATGTCCTGGCCTCCGGGAAGGCGTTGCGCCACCTTGATCGCTCGAGCTCCGGCATGATCGCGCGAACCCTGCCCTCGGTGGTGAGCAGGAGAACGGTCGGTCGCTCCATCAGATGAAACTCGAGCCCGGTCAGGTAAAGGAAATTCGGGCCCGGCACGAAGGCGAACGCACTGAACCCTGCCTCTCGGGCGAGCAGGGCGGCGCGTGCCCGGCGCCTGGAGAAATCCGTCAAGTCGAGAACCCCCCGACCGCCAGATCCATCCTGTCGCCGAATGCGGGGTAAAGTGACCTGAGAATGACCCGGATTTCGTGCCCGACCAGCGCCGTCATCGCGTCGTCGCCAGCATCGGCATCGCCCGAGATCACCGCCTCGATCAGGGCTTCCAGAAGCAGGCACGCCCGTGTGCGTTCCCCGGCATCCAGCTTGGGGAAGTAGAACAGGATCTTGGTGCGCATGCCGGCATCCAGACTGTGCGTGAAATAGCGATTCAGGAAGATGTTTCCAGTCAGTCCGGCAAGCGTGCGTTGCAGCTTGAGCGAAGTCCGGAAGGCTTGCTCCCAGGCACCATCGGACATCGCCTTCTCGAATTTCCGGTGCAGCGACAGCATGGACCCGCGATCGGCGCGCCCGGTGAGCGCTGCAGCACGCACCGCCATGCGCGCAAGCACGAGATGGCTGTCGAAATACTCCCCCGCATTGTTAAGTGTCAGCGGCGCAACAATGCTCGTGCGGTTCGGCAGGAACTGCACCAGCCAATCGCCGTGCAGAAGAAGGAGCGCCTCTCGAATCGGGGTCCTTGACGTCTTGAACCGTCTTGCAAGGGCAACTTCGTCGATCGCCTGGCCTGGCTCGATCCTGAGCCAAAGAATGTCGTCCCGCAACGCTTCGTAGACCAGAAGTGCACCCCGACGCCGCTGCTCGGTCACGGGACTCTCTTCCGTATCGAGAACTTTCTGGGTCTCCGAAAGCTGCGGCAAGTCAATTCCATGTTGCATAATGTTTGCATAACGGGTTTGATCGACGTCAGCAACCACGCAGAAAGGGAGAGTCATCATGATGAGACGTGCAGCTTTGCTCTTGGCAACGGCGGCGAGCCTCGGCGCATTTGCCGGTGCGGTTCTTGCCGAGGGGAAAATCGCCTTCTTTGCCGCGGCCTCGCAGAACGGCTTCAATCAGGCAACCTATGAAGGTGTGCAGGAAGCAACGGCAAGACTGGGCTACGAGAGCGAGATATTCGACGGCCAGTTCGACGCCGCCCTTCAGTACAGCCAGATCGAAGACGTTCTGGCTGGCGGGCAGTTCGACGGGATGATCGTGGCGCCAAATGACAGCGTTGGCATTGCGGGCGCGTTCGAACAGGTGATTGCCGCCGGCGTTCCGATCGGCACGGTACTCTTTCCCGTAGGGCCGGAGTTGAACGTGCTGGAGCCGCAGGTCGAGGGCATCACGGTCACCGCGGCTTCTCCGCCGGTACCTGGCGCCACCCATCAGGCCGAACTGGTGGCTGCGCATTGCGCCGACAAGGACCCCTGCAACGTGGTCATAATCATCGGCGCGAAGATCTTCCCGTTCGACAACCTGCGGCTTGAAACTTTCGAAAAGGTGCTGGCGGGTCATGCAAACGTCAACGTCGTCGCGGTTGGCGAGGGCTGGTACGCGCCGGATCCGAGCCTGCAGGCGATGACCGACATTCTGCAGGCCAATTCGGACGTGCATGCCGTTCTCTCGAACGCGGACCAGCACCTCGTGGGCGTGGAGATCGCGCTCGAGGCGGCGGGCTACAATCCCGCCGATCTCTATCTCACCGGAGGCGGTGCGGCACAGATCGCCATCGATGCGATTCGCGAGGGACGCTGGGACGCAACGCTGGCCTATTTCCCGAAGACGATGGGCGCGCTTGCAGCCGAGCAGGTCATCAATGCCATCGAGGGCAAGCCAGTGACCGGTGTGATCAACATGGATACTGCAGGGCCGATCGAGGCAATGATCACCTCCGAGATACTCGCCGCGCATCCCGACTTCGTTGCAGAGTGGGAACAGTAGTCCGCAAAGTGAATCCGGCCGGGGTCAGCCGTCCCGGCCGGATCCGTCGGGAGGACAAGGCGCATGGGAAAGAACTACCGCGTTGCCGCCGATATCGGCGGGACGTTCACGGACATTGTCTACCAGGACAGCGAGACCGGCACCTGCGGCGCGACCAAGGTAATTTCCACGCCGGAAAACCCGGCCCTCGCAGTCCTGACCGGGATCAGCGAGGTCGTCGGCGACTCCGACTCGATCGGCTTCTTCGTGCACGGAACGACGGTTGGGCTGAACGCGTTGCTTACACGCAGTGGCGCAAGGGTCGCGCTTGTCACCAACGAGAACTTTCGCGACATTTACACGATCCAGGGCAACGATCGGGGCGAGATCTTCTCGATCCGCTGGAACAAGCCCGCACCTCTTGCTCCCGTGGAGCACACCTATACGCTGTCTGGTCGCATGTCGGCCGAAGGCAGGGAGGTCGATCCGCTGCACCTGCCGGATCTTGACCGGCTCGTCGACGTCGCCGTGACGGAAGGCTACGAGGCGATTGCGGTCGCCTTGCTGTTCAGCTTCAAGAACCCGGAGCACGAACTGGAAGCGGCCAGGTATCTCCAAAGTCGCCTGCCGGGGATCCCGATTGCGCTGTCGCACCGCATCAGTCCGGAATGGCGCGAATTCGAGCGCATCTCGACCACGGTGATGGACGCCTATCTCGCTCCGGTTGTGCGGCAATATCTCGAAACACTGATCGAGGCGCTGGCCGGTCGCCTGCCAGGTGGCGGGCTGCACGTGATGGAATCGAACGGCGGGGTTATGAGCGCCGGTGCGGCGTGCGAAACACCCTTGCAAACGCTGCTCTCCGGGCCTGTCGGCGGTGCCATTGGCGGCAGGGCGCTTGCGGCGGCGACCGGGCGGGCGAACCTGATTTGCGTCGATATGGGCGGCACTTCCTTTGATGCGAGCCTGATCGTCGACGGGCAGCCGTCGACCTCGAACGAGACCAAGCTCGAAGGGCTGCCCGTGCAGATGTCCGTGGTCGACATCCACGTGATCGGCGCGGGCGGCGGGTCGATCGCCTGGGAAGAAGCCGCGGCAATGCGCGTCGGGCCGCAATCGGCGGGATCGAAACCCGGCCCGGTCTGCTATGGCCTCGGCGGAACCGAGCCGACGGTGTCTGATGCGAACCTCGTGCTGGGCCGGCTCGACGGTTCGAATTTCGCAGGCGGAAGCATGGCGCTGGACCGCAGGGCAGCACGGGGAGCGCTCGCGGCCATGGGGGATCGCTTCGGCATGAGTGCCGAAGACATGGCACAGGGCGTGGTCGACATCGTCAATTCCAAGATGGCGGACGCGATCCGCACGATCACCGTGCGGCGCGGCATCGATCCTCGTGACTTCTCGCTGGTGGCATTCGGTGGTGCCGGACCTGCCCAGGCGACGGCCCTGGCCGAGGAGCTTCGAGTCGGCGAAGTGATCATCCCGGTCCACCCCGGCGCCTTCTCGGCTTGGGGCATGCTACAGACGGATGTTCGACACGACTTCAAGGAAACGCTCTACGGTTTCTGGGATCGCATGGAGCTGTCGCGCCTCGAGGATGCCTTCGAGGCCCTGGCGACGCGGGGCCGCGATCACCTGGTCGCGGAGGGCATCGCGCCCGAGGACATCAACTTTGAACGTGCGATCGACTTTCGCTACCATGGGCAGGAATACGTGCTGACGATTCCCCTGGCAGACGGTCCTATCGACATGGATTGCGTGCGCAACGGCTTTGACGCCGCCTATGCACGGCAATATGGCCACAACAGCCCGGAAAACCGGGTGGAAATGGCCAATGTCCGGCTCGCCGCTCTCGGGCATCTCCCGCGACCCGAGAGTGCTCCGCCGGCGCCGCTCGCGGCCAAGGCCGCACGGGCGCGGGACGTCTATTTTGACGGCGCGGCGCAGCCGACGCAAATACTCGACCGCAATGCGATCACCACGGACCGCATCGTTCGCGGTCCCGCGATCATCGAGGAAGCTACGGCCACCACGTTGTTGCCTCCCGCCTGGCAGGCTCGCCTGTCCGAAGGCGGACATCTGGTCCTGACAAAGGGAGGCACGTCATGAGGAAGGCCGATCCGGTGACCACCGAAGTGGTGCGCAATTTCGTGATTTCCTGTGCCGAGGACATGAATGCCTCGCTCTGGCGCTCGGCCCATTCTGCGGTGATATACGAGGGCAAGGATTCGGCAGTGGCGCTGATGGACGAGCAAGGCAACATGCTCGGCCAGTCAACCGGCGTGCCCCTCTTCATCGGTGCCATCGACGTCTGCGTGAACCACGTCAAAGACTATTACGGCGATGACATTTGCGAGGGCGACATCTTCGTGATGAACGACAGCTACATGCAGGGCACGCACCTGCACGACATCACCGCCATCGGACCGATCTTCTTCCATGGAGAGCTTGTCGGCTTCGGTGCAGCCCGGGCGCACTGGAACGATATCGGCGCGATGGATCCGGGCTCGGTCATGGGTTCGATGAACATATTCCAGGAAGGGCTGAGGCTCGGGCCGACGAGGATCGTGTCGCGAGGCGAACCGATCCGTGAATGGTACGACCACTTTCGGCTGAACACGCGGTTCAAGGATGCCACGATCGGTGATCTCGGCGCCCAGATCGCGGCGATCCGCACCGGCGAGCGGCGGCTCGCCCAGCTGCTCGACCGGATCGGGGCCCAAACCTATCGCGCCGCCTGTCATGACATTTTCGAACAGGCGCGCCAGCTTGATCGCGCGGCGATTTCCGCGATCGCGGACGGAACCTGGTCGCGCGAGGGCTATCTCGACGACGACGGAGTCGGCAAGGAGCCGATCAAGGTTGCGCTGACGCTCACGGTGAGGGGCGAGGAAGTGATCGTCGACCTCACCGGAACCTCCGGTCCCGTGCCAGGCTCGGTCAATTGCGGGGCCAGCCAGACGGAGAGCCTCCTGAGACTGGCCTACAAGACGATGATCAACCCCGACCGGGCCATCACCGGCGGCTCCTTCGAGACAATGAAAGTCGTTCTGCCCGAGGACTGCATGTTCAACGCCAGGGAGCCCGCGGCCTGCGAGTGGTATTTCACCGGTCTCGGGCTCCTGGCCGACCTCTTCATCTCCTGCCTCAGCGAGGCCATGCCCGCACGCTCGACCGCGGCACATTACGGCGACTCGATGGTGGCGGGATTTTTCTCCGTGGACGAGCGGCGCGGCCAATGGATGTCGATCGAACCGACCGCCGGTGGCTGGGGTGGCCGCGCCGACGGCGACGGGGAAAGCGCGTTGATCAACCTTGTGAACGGTGGATTCCGCAATATTCCCGCCGAGGTGATGGAAACCAAGTTTCCGATTCGCCTCGAAGAGTTCTCCATTCGCCCCGACAGTGGCGGGCCCGGGCGCTGGCGTGGCGGCTGTGGCGTCGTGCGCCGCTATCGCGCGCTTGAGGACTGCTTCGGCGCGATCTGGTTCGAACGTTCGCACACGCCGGCCTGGGGCTTGAATGGCGGTGGCGACGGAGCGGGCCCGGAGGTGACGATCACCCAACCCGACGGCAAGCGGGAGTCGCTCCTGAAGATGGCGGCACGCGGCCTGGGTGCCGGCACGGTCGTGGAGACGAAGACCGGCGGTGGCGGTGGCAACGGCGACCCGATGCAGCGCCCGCATGATGAGGTGGCACGGGATGTGAAGAAAGGGTTCCTGACCCCGAAGGCGGCGTTGCGTGACTACGGGGTCGCGGTCGAGGCGGACGGAACCGTGGATGAGGCAGCATCGTTGCCGCGATGACGCAGGCCGCCCTGACAGCGCGAGGGATCACGGTACGCTTCGGCGACGTCGAAGTGCTTTCGGGCATCGACGTCGAAATTGCCGCCGGTTCAATTCACGGGCTCATCGGCGAGAACGGTGCTGGGAAGTCGACACTTGGCAAGGTGCTGGGCGGGTACTACCAGGCCAGCAGCGGGTCGCTGGCCGTCTTCGGCCAAGGAATCGGTCGCTGGGACCCGCCGACAGCACTTGGCCATGGAGTCGCGATCATGCACCAGGAACTGCAGCTGGTGCCCCACCTTACGGTGGCCGAGAACGTCTTCATGGGACTGGAAGAGCACCGCTGGGGCGTCCTGCGCCGCAACGAGGCCGAGCGACTCGAGGACGTGATGCAGTCCAGCGGCCTCAGGCTGGATCCGCACGCGCTCACGGTCGAACTGCCGATTGCCGACCAGCAGAAGATCGAGATCCTGCGTGCACTGGCACGCGAGGCGCAGGTGATCATCATGGACGAGCCGACTTCGTCGCTCTCCAGCGAGGAAATCGAGCAACTGCACCGGATAATGGCGCGACTGCGCGATGAAGGGCGCACAGTCATTTACGTGAGTCACTTTCTCGACCACGTGCTCGAGGTCTGCGACCGCATTACGGTGCTGCGTGACGGCCGACATGTCTTGACCGAGAGAAGCGCGGGACTGACCAAGCAGGACCTGGTCAGCGCAATGCTGGGCATACAAAGGACCGAAACGCTCTACCCGCCGAAGCGCAAGGCGGTTTCGGAGCTTGCGCTCTCGGTGCGCAACCTCAAGGGCAACGGGGTCGACGTGGAGGCGCTCGACATTCGCGCCGGCGAGATCATGGGACTGATCGGGCTCGTGGGCTCCGGCCGTTCCGAGATCGCGCGCGCAATCATCGGGGCGGACCGGGCGACGGGGGAAATCTCGTTTCTGGGCCGCAGGCTGGACCACACGATCCGCGCCGCGACCGAGGCCGGGATCGTCATGGTTCCGGAGGACAGGCGGAGGCAGGGGCTGGTAATGAGCATGCCGGTGCGCGCCAACATCATCCTGCCTCATCTGCGGCGATTCGCCCGGTTCGGCGTCATGGCGACGCGGCGTGAGCGGCGGCGCGCGCGCGAATTGATTGACAGGTTCAGCGTGCGTCCCGCGATTGTCGATGGCGATGTTTCACGCTACTCGGGCGGCAATCAGCAGAAGGTGCTGCTGGCCAAGTGGCTGGAAGGCGATCCAAAACTGGTGATCCTTGACGAGCCCTCGCGTGGTGTCGACGTCGGCGCACGCGAGACGATCCACGCCGCCATCTGCGAACTTGCGGCAAGCGGCAGTGCGGTCCTGTTGATCTCGTCGGAAATCGAGGAGGTCCTCGGCCTCGCGCACCGCGCCTGGCTGGTTGATCGCGGTCGCCTTGTGCAGGAAATCGACCCGGATGCCGTGTCCGAGAACGAAATCCTGGCCGCACTCTTCCGGCATCAGAGCCTTGAGGGAGTCTCGACATGACCCGCGCGCAGATGCTCAGGTTCTTTCAGACCTACGCGGTTCTCATCCTGATCGTCGCGCTCATGGTCACGCTTTCGGTCCTGTCCGACAGCTTCCTGACCCTGCGCAACCTCCTCAACATCCTGAACCAGAACGCCCCGCTGGCCATCATGGCGTCAGCCATGACATTGGTGATAATCGTGGGCGGCTTCGACCTTTCGGTTGGCGCGATCTTTGCCGTGGGTTCAGTCACGTCCGCATGGATCGCGCTCCATATCGATCCCTATCTTGGGCTTCTTCTCGCACCGCTGATCGGACTGGTCCTCGGCGTGGTGAACGGCATGGTGATTACCCGGCTCAACGTTCACTCCTTCCTCGCCACCATCGCAACCAGCCTGATCTTCAAGGGAGTCGCCATCGTCATCTCCGACGGCCGCCTGATCTCGGTTCGCATCGACTCGTACATTTGGCTCGGTCGAGGGAAGTTCCTTGGCGTGTTCAACTCGATATGGATCATGGTAACCTTCGCACTTGTCCTCACCTTCCTCCTGACCCGCACCACCTTTGGTCGCCGCATTTTCTCTGTGGGCGGCAACGAAGAGGCCGCCATCCTTTCGGGCATTCGCACCCATCGGATCAAGATCGCCACCTTTGCGCTTGCGGGACTTGCCGCGGGTCTCGCCTCGATCATCACGACGAGCCGGGTGGCCTTGGGCCAGGCCTCCGCAGGTCAGGGGATGGAATTGCAGGCAATTGCCGCAGTGATCCTCGGTGGCACCAGCATCTATGGCGGACAGGGCGCCGTCTGGCGTTCGCTGGCCGGAGTCTTCCTGCTTGCGCTCATCAACAACGGCTTCAACATCCTGAATGCGGATCCATTCTTCCGTGACCTGACCACGGGGCTGGTCATCCTCGCCGCCATCGGCGTAAGCGCAATCGGCCAGGCGCGTCGCTGATGCCCGGACGTCACGGTTGGTGAGGATTGCCCCGCCCTTGCAACGGGACGCGCTCATGGGCATCGGCAACAGGCTCATGCAATCTCGCGCATGCGTGAAGTCCGGTCTCGACCGGTCCCGCCTGCCGCCGCAACAGGGACGCCGCCAAAGGCGGCAAGTTCAGCAACCGGGGCCATCGCGCCTGAATCCTCTTGGGTTCAACAGAAGCCCTTGCGAGGCTTGCTGCGGAGCTGACAGGCTCCGGAATGGAGTCATCGGCCCGGCGAGCGAACGTCAACCTCCCGCATGGCCATTGGCCTTTGCGATGACCAATGGCCTGCTGTACTCTTTGGCAATGCCACCGAAGGCGGCCTTGCCGACACGAACAGGGCCGTTTTGGCATCTGGCAGATGCCGGACCAGCCCGGTCGGAGAATTGACGTGAGCCGCCACAAGATCAGAACATCCTGCCTGACCGAGGAGTCGGCGCTGGTGCGCAGCATGGTCGAGGCGACCGCCCTCGACGCCAACGACCGGGCCGCCATCGGCAGGCACGCGGCGCGCCTCGTCGACGAGGTACGCGCCAGCGGCAAGGCGGGCAGGATGGAGGCCTTTCTGGCCGAATACGGGCTCTCGACCAAAGAGGGCGTCGCACTCATGTGCCTTGCCGAAGCAATGCTTCGGGTGCCGGACGCAAGGACGGTCGACGAACTGATCCGCGACAAGATCACGCCCCATGACTGGGCGGCACATATCGGCGATTCCGGTTCCATACTTGTCAATGCCTCGACATGGGCCCTGATGCTGACGGGCCGGGTTCTTGACGATGATGACGGCGAAGGCGTTGCCGGCACGCTCCACGGCCTCGTACGCCGGTTGGGCGAACCCGTGGTTCGAACCGCGGTCGGGCACGCCATGGCGGAAATGGGCACGCAGTTCGTTCTTGGCGAGACCATCGAGGGAGCCATCGAACGCGGCGCGATGGTGTCAGGGCAAGGCTGCACCTGTTCCTTCGACATGCTTGGCGAAGCTGCCCGCACGGAACGCGACGCCGAGCGCTACCGCGCGGCCTACCAGGCAGCAATCTCCGCGATCGCACATGAAGCCAGGGACGGCGAAGTCCGCAGCAATCCAGGCATATCCGTCAAGCTGTCGGCGCTGCATCCAAGATATGAGCGCAGTCAGGCAAAGACGATGTTGCCCGAGATGGCCGAACGCCTGCTGCCGCTGGCGCTCTCGGCAGCGGAAGCTGGGATCGGGCTCAACATCGACGCGGAGGAGGCAGATCGGCTGGACCTTTCGCTGGACGTCACCGAGCGCGTGCTTGCCACTCCTGCGCTTGCGGATTGGGACGGATTCGGCGTGGTCGTGCAGGCCTACGGGCGACGTGCAATGCCAACCATCGACTGGCTCCACGACCTTTCGGCCAGGCTGGGTCGGCGAATGATGGTGCGCCTCGTAAAGGGCGCCTATTGGGATACCGAAATCAAGCGTGCCCAGGTGCTCGGGCTAAAGGACTATCCGGTTTACACCCGGAAGGCGCATACCGACATCAGCTTCCTGGCATGTGCGCGAAGGCTCCTTGCCATGAAAGACCGGATATATCCGCAGTTTGCGACCCACAATGCCCATTCCGTCGCCGCAATCCTGCACATGGCCAACGGAGATCGATCTTCGTTCGAGTTCCAGAGACTTCACGGCATGGGCGACGCGCTTCACGAGGCGATACGACGTTCCGAGGGCACGCGTTGCCGCATCTATGCGCCGGTCGGCACGCACAAGGATCTTCTGGCCTACCTGGTCCGGCGGCTTCTGGAGAACGGGGCGAATTCCTCGTTCGTCCATCAGATCGTCGATGCCTCGGTCACTGCCGAAGAAATCGCCCGCGATCCGGTCACCGCGGCCGCAACGACCCGTTTCGCCCCGAACCCGGCCATACCTCGCCCGTCGGACATCTACGCGCCTCGCCTGAACAGCAACGGCTGGGACATAACGGATCCGCTTGATCTCGCCATGATCGACGCAGGGCGAAAGCCGTTTCAGGCTCCCTTCCAATGGCGCGCGGAGCCGGCTTCGCCGTTCACGCATGACGGCCAGACACGCGACATCATCAATCCAGCCGAACCGAATGACGTGGTCGGAAGAGTTGTTGAAACGCATGCCGACCATGCCGACGAATCCGTAACGGTTGCAATCAAGGCGCAACCGGCCTGGGAATCCCTGGGAGCACGCAAGCGCGCGGAGGTTCTGCGCCGAATCGCCGCCCTTTATGAAGCGAATGCCGCCGAGGCATTCGCCCTTCTGGCTCGCGAGGCCGGGAAGACGCTCATCGATGCGGTGGCCGAAACTCGTGAGGCGGTGGACTTCCTGCGGTACTATGCGGACGAGGCCGAACGCGCGGGCGACAGCCGCGCGGCGCGCGGCGTCATCGTTTGCATCAGCCCGTGGAACTTCCCGCTTGCCATCTTCACCGGGCAGATCGCGGCGGCGCTTGCCGCCGGCAATGCGGTCATAGCGAAGCCCGCGGAGCAGACGCCGCTGATCGCGGCGCGCGCGGCAGCCTGGATGCGCGAGGCCGGCGTGCCGGACAGCGTGATCCAGTTCCTGCCTGGCGAGGGTTCCGGCATTGGCGCCTGCCTGACCGCAGATTCCCGGATCGACGGCGTCTGCTTCACGGGCTCGACCGAAACCGCGCAGGTCATCAACCGCCAGCTGGCCGAGACGGCGCCCGACGCCCTGCTGATCGCCGAAACGGGCGGCATGAACGCGATGATCGTGGATTCCACCGCGCTGCTCGAGCAGGCCACGCGCGACATCGTCCGCAGCGCATTTCAGTCATCCGGGCAACGCTGTTCATCGCTCCGGGCGCTCTACGTGCAGGCGGACATCGAGGCCGAGCTCGTCCAGATGCTCGAAGGCGCGATCGACACGTTGGTGATTGGCGATCCAAGGTGGATCGAGACCGACATCGGACCGGTCATCGACGCCGACGCCCACGACAGCATCAACGCCTACATCGATGCACAGGCTGCTGCGGGGCGGGTCATCAAGCGGCTGCCCGTGCCGGCAAGCGGGTTCTTTGTTCCGCCAACCTTGATACGCGTTGACGGAGTCGAGGATGTCGAGCGAGAGGTGTTCGGTCCCATCCTGCATGTCGCGCCCTTTGAAGGCGCCCTGATTGACCAAGTGGTCAAGAAGATTAACGCCAAGGGCTTCGGACTCACCTTCGGGCTGCATTCGCGGATCGACCGCCGCGTTCAACGCATTCTGGATCGCATCAACGTCGGCAACGTGTACGTGAACAGGGACCAGGTAGGTGCCGTGGTCGGTTCGCAGCCCTTCGGGGGGCACGGGCTCTCGGGAACCGGCCCCAAGGCGGGCGGACCGAACTATCTGTCGCGATTGCGCATCGGACCGCGGCCTCCCGACGAGGTGGGCCGTCCTGGCAGGCCCGTTGGATCGGGAAAGATCAGGGAAGCGACCGAGCAACTCGCATCCGAGCCCGTCCCGAAACCCGTCGAGCGCATGGCTCTCATTCGCGCGGCGCTGCGAGAAGGCTCAAGGACCAGCGTGTCCGCGACGGCAGCCATCGATGCCGGCCCTCTCGACCTGCCGGGACCAACCGGGGAATCCAACCAACTGGAACTTCGGCCGAAGGGGACGATTCTGTGCCTCGGCCCGTGTCCGGGGGCAATCCTTGCCCAGGCAGTGCAGGCACTCGCGGCCGGAAACCGGGTCGTGGCTGTTTCCGAGACCGGACTCGAAGCACTGATACGCCTTTCCGGCTCGGGCCTGCCTATTCGGATTCTTGAGGGCAGCGTCGTGGATCTTTCGTTCCTGACCTCCCTGCCGATTGACGCCATTGCCGCTGCCTCAATGCCGGAAGACACCAGATTCGAGTTGCGAAAGGCACTTGCGGCACGTGACGGTCCCATAATTCCGCTCGTCGCCGAACTGGGCGATCCGATCGCGTTTTGCAACGAACGCAGCATTTGCATCGACACGACGGCCAGCGGCGGAAATGCCGCGCTTCTGGCTGAATCCGGACCGTGACCGAACGGATTCGCTCAATGCCTGCGCACGCGTGAGCGGAGAAGCCTCCGGATTGCAGCCGACCTGCCCGCGTTCTGCATCATCGGACGCGTCCTCCGCCATCTTCAGATCAGCGAATCGATCGAATGTTCAAGCGGCCTGACGCGGCTGAAGGACGGCCTACTCGCAGACGATTCCGTCGCCGTCTCCGTCCGTCATAAAGCGGTAGGCGGGATGCCCGCGCGGCACGGGCGCGATGCCGTGTCGCCTTGCCTCCGCGCAGGTGATGTGCCCGTTCCGATTGTCGTCGTACAGGCCGAGCGCATCGACAGTGCCACCGGAATTCCCGCCCTGTTGCGCGGCAGGTTTCCTGGGCGCAGGTACCGCCTCTCCGCGCGTCTCGCAGACAACCCCGTCGCCGTCTCCGTCCGTCATGAAGCGGTAGGCGGGATGGCCCCGCGGCACGGGCGCGATGCCGTGTCGCCTTGCCTCCGCGCAGGTGATGTGCCCGTTTCGGTTGTCATCATACAAGTCGAGCACGCTGGATCCGCCACCGGGATTCCCTTTCTGTTGCGCGGCGGGCTTCCTGTCCATTGCGACACTTTCTCCATCCGCAAACACCATTTCGGTGGACGAGCAACCCGAGAGCACTTGCTCAAGCGTTGCCGCCTCCTTCTCGTCGACCGTAAGGCCGTACTTGCGCTTGACGGCAACGACCCGGTCGGCAAACCAGCAACCGTTCCCTGGCGGCAGCCACTCTCCGGCGTCGTAGCCGCACTTGCCACCGCGTCCACAGCGGTTCACCTCCGGAGCGGCAAGCGTCAGGTTCAGCAGGTCCTCGGAAAAGCGTCGGCGGGTTGCCGGTTCTGCTGCGCAAAGTCCGCTGTCATGCGCTTCGGAAGTGGCGACGATGTGTTCCACATCGGTCTCACTTCCACTCGCAAAGTAACGACCGGTATAGGGTCCGTAAACGCGGCCACCCATTGATGCGATGACGGCTGCCTCCACCGACCTCGGATAGGGATAGTCCCGACGATGGTAGGGCGTGCAGCGAAATTCCGGTCTGACCGCCAGTCCGCGCCAACTTTCTGCAATCTCCTGTGCCGGAGCGCTGTCCAGCAGTGTGCCAGGCCCGGAAACCGCGACGACCGCAAAAGCCGCGAATGCCGCACGACACATGCGGTGCAGTTGCGGCGCGACGAAACGAGGCGCCAACGGACCTGCTTCGACCCGGCCTGCCATCATCAAGTCATCCCGCAGGAAACCCCGTCCTTCAGGGCGGGGAGGAATGCGGTCTCCCGTGTTCCGTGCATCGTTGCCGTCTCCTTCATCCGTGACGTGTCGATGTGATATCCGTAGCCGTCGGCGCGCTGGACGACGCGGCAGTGCCGGTGCGAGATCCCCTGCACCGTCCCCTGCGCCGTCCGGACGTTGAAGGAGCCTGTCCGGCGCACCGCGACACGGCCCACGTGGACGCCCCTCCTCTTCCCCGAGGGCACGGCCGCGCGCACGATGTCCCCCGTCCGGAAGCCCTTGACGGACTTCGCCGCCATCAGGTGGCCGACGGGAAAGCCGGACCGGTTCACGCGGGTCCGCGCATACGCGCCCCGGCCCATGGCCCTGATCGCGAGCACGGGCTGCCTCCAGCCCTTCAGCGCCGGCGTCTCGCCGACGCAGGCGGCGTCGAGGGCATGCGACTTCGGGATCCCCAGCCGCGTGCGGTTGAACTTCGTCCGCCCGCCCGAGGCGCCGGTGACGGGAAGCCCCGTCCGCCTCAATGCCTCGAACAGGACGCGGCGCGTGGCGTTGACCGCGGCGGCGGCGGAGAGCGGCGCCTTCGCCTGCGCCAGCACCTTCCGGAGACGCTCCGGACGCCTGGCCAGGAACGCTTCCACGGGCTGCGCGCCCTTGGCCTGGTTGCACGGTCCGCAGGCCGGCGCCAGGTTGGACACCCGGTCGGAACCGCCCGCAGCCTTCGGGCGCACGTGGTCGACCTGCAGCGGCACGTTCGTGGCGCCGCAATAGGCGCACTTCCGTCCCCACTTCTCAAGGAGGCATTCCCTGACCTCGCAGCCGGCGAGGGTCCCCTGCTGATACTCCGCGCCCGCGATCCCCGGGTTCTCCAGCGCCTGGGTGTCGAACCGGACGACCTCGCACGCGACGGAGGT